>CAVUKT010000071.1:0-44118 GCA_963742055.1 uncultured Actinomycetes bacterium
CTGTTCTGCCTGCAGGAGCGGCACATCAAGCGGCTGCTCGCGTTCTCCACGATTAGCCACGCAGGCATGTTCCTGGTGGGCATCGCCCTGCTCACCCCGGCCGGGCTGGCGGGCACGGCCATTTTCGTGGCCGGGCACGCGATGGTGACGGCCGCACTGTTCCTGTGCACCGGGATCGTGCTGCACCGTCTGCGGTCAGTGAACGAGACCTGGCTGCACGGCCGGGGGCGCCGATTGCGGGTGACCGGCGTGATCTTCACGCTCGCGGCTCTCGGCCTGGCTGGCCTGCCCCCGTTCGCCACCTACCTGGGCCTGGGATGGATCACCGGAAGCGGCGAGGCGCGCCGGGATGGCCTGGGTCACCGTGCCGCTCGTGGCCGCTTCGGTCCTGGTCGGAGCGGCGGTGCTGCGGGTCGCCGGAGGCGTCTTCTACGGGCTGGGTGACCCGCCGAGCGAGGACCCCCAGATGGCCCGGGAGTCGTCGGAGGAGACCAGCGAGACCGACGAGGGCAAGCAGCGGACCCCGCTCACCATGATCATCCCGCCGGCGGTGCTGGTCGCCGCCGCCGCGCTGACCGGGCTGCTGCCGAGGCTGGGTTCCGTGGTGGAGGCGGCCGCGGTGCGGTTCCAGGATCAGCGCGCCTACAACGCGACCGTGCTGCACGGGGCGCGCGTCGCCCACGTGACCGCGCCCTACCCCGCCGGGCCCGCCGGGGTGACCGTGACCGACCTGGTCATCGGGCTGGGCACGGCCGCAGGGGCGGTCTTCCTCGCCTTCCTGGCCCTGTACTGGCGGCGGCTGCCGCTGCTGCGCCGGGGGTTCGAGCCGGGCACCGGGCTGGGGCGGCCGCTGCGGCGGTTCCAGAGCGGCGTGGTCAACGACTACGTCACCTGGATCGTGATCGGGGTGGCCTGCCTGGGCGGCGCCCTGGCCTTCTCGATCCATGGATAAGCCCCACCCGGCCGGGTACCACCGACTGACGTGACCACGCTTGAGGAACTCGCACGGGAAGCCGCGTCCTGCACCCGCTGCGACCTCTACCAGCGGGCGACCGCGACGGTGTTCGGCGAGGGCCGCCCGCACTCGCCGCTGGCCCTGGTCGGCGAGCAGCCCGGAGACCAGGAGGACAAGCAGGGCCACCCGTTCGTCGGCCCGGCCGGTCATGTCCTGGACCGCGCGCTGCGCGAGAGCGGCATCGAGCGCGACGACGCCTACGTCACGAACGCGGTGAAGCACTTCAAATGGGAGGCGCGCGGCAAGCGCCGCATCCACCAGCGCCCCAACGGAACCGAGATCATGGCCTGCCAAGGCTGGCTGGAAGCGGAGCTCGCGGTAGTCGGGCCCCAGGTCACCGTGGCCCTGGGCGCGGTGGCCGGAGAGGCGCTCTTCGGCCGCGGGTTCAGGGTCCGCGATCATCGCGGCCGCCTGGAGCAGATCACGCGTGGGCGAATGGCGGGGCCCGGTGCTGAGCACCGTCCACCCCTCCTCGATCCTCCGGGCCCGCGACGAGCGAGGCCCGCGAGGAAGCCTTCGCCGGGTTCGTAGCCGACCTGGTCAAAGCCCGCGAGGCGCTGGCCGCCTGAGGGTTACCGGTCGACTCGGCAGGCGATGCCGATGAGCTCGCCGCGCCTCGCTCACGAGTGAGGCGCGCGAATGCCCATGCAACACGCGCCGCCAGGACCTCCGGTTCCCCAGCAACCGCAGGCGTTCGCGGACGGGCCGCCTGCGGACCGGCTGATGGATGCAGAGCCCGGTGTCCCCCGGGAGCAGGCAGTCGCCCGCGCAGTTGCCCCAGCAGTGCCGGCAGTGGGTGCTGGCGGTCCGGTCCACTTCTTCATGATGCCCCACCGGCCGGGCGCCTGCGCGGCTGACCAGCCCGGGCTCAGCTTCCGGATCGGGGGCTGAACAGCGCGAACATGGCACCGTGAGGGTCGGTCAGGTAGGCCACGGCCATGCCGTCTTCCAGCGTCATCGGCGCTACGACGATCTTGCCGCCGAGTTCCTCACTCCTGGCCGCCGTCGCAGCTACGTCGTCCACCTGGACGACGAAGACCGCGTACGGCGGGATGTTGCCGCCGGTGTTGAAAATGCCGCCGGACGGGCGCTCCGCCCCCGGGGCGGTGATGAGGGTGTAGGAGCCGTCGGGCGCGAACGACCAGCCGAACAGCGGGCCATAGAAGGCCTTGGCCGCGTTGACGTCCGGGGCACCGATCTCGAACCAGGAGACGCTGTTAGCTGCGGGTGCGGACATGGTTTCCTCCGTCAGGTTGGCGATCTGTCTGAGCGCCAGCCTGCGGGACCATCGCGACAGCCCTATGTCGGTGTTTCCCAGCGTGTTTGCCGGCGTCCTGCCCGGGCGGCCGGGACGGCGGGCGATCTCCTCCGGGATGTCCGCGTCGAGATCACGGGAGAAGGGGTAACCCGGGGGCCGGGAGGCCGCAACCGCCACCGGCCGCACCACCGGGACCGCAGGCGCTGCACAATGAACCATGTTCCCGTTGCGATCGTGACAACCTGGCTGCTACGGGCAATGACGCGGCTGAGCGCCGCATCTGACGTTGAGGCGGGCGCGATGCGCGAGGGTAGCGGTCACGGCGCGGTGCCGGGCGATACTGGCCCGGACCGCACCCCGGCTGGCTCACCCGGAGCTGAGCCCACCCCCGCGGCGCATCAAGCCGGCCCGTCTTTCGCCAGCGCGCCGGTTTTCCTGTCTGAGCTGGCCGGGCCTGACCTGGTGATCGTGTCGGCGACCCAGGGAACCGGCGCCGCGCTCGGGACGGGGGACGCCACGCTGATCGGGCGACGGCTGGCCGATGTGGTCGGTGAGCCTGAAGGCCGGTACCTGGTGGACGCGCTCCGCAGGGTCTACAGCACCGGGAAGCACGCTCATGACGTGGTGTGGCGTACCCCCGCCGAAGGCCAGGCCAGTGAACCTGACAGCACCGTTTTCTCTCTGTCGGTGATGCCGGTATGCCAGCCCGACGGATCGGTCGGCGGTGTCGCCGTGGCCGGTCTGGCCCGCAAGAGCCAGCCGCGGAGGACGGATGGCCGCGCAGGAGAAGCCGGTGACCCGCGTACTGGCCACCTGCCGGAGCCGGTGGAGACGGATGCGGCGGCGGGGTCCGCAGTGCCTAGCCTTGCCGGTCTTGCCCCGGGTGCGGCTGGCCGCGCGGTATCTGCGCGCCCGGAACGATCGGGGGCCCGGCGCGGTCTGGATCGACGCCGTGGTGCTGCAGCAGCGGGTGGTTGCCCTGATGACGGGAACAGCCGGCGATCGCTTGCGCGCCGTCCCCGGAGCCGCGGCGCAGCTAAGGATGCTGCTCAGGGGGACCCTGGGCGCTGACGCTGGACCAGCTCAGGCCCTGTCCTATCTCAGCGACTTTGCCGCGCGATCTGCTGATGGCACGGGCCCGACAGCATGGGTGGCCCAGCTTGACCCGGTCACTGGTGAACTGCGGTACGCGAGTGCTGGCCATCCGATGCCGCTGGTGTGCGGGCCCAGCGGCGAGGCCACCTTCCTGTCTCCTCGCGGCAGCGCGGACGGACATCCTGACGGCAGCGCCAAGACTGACGTGCCGCCCGGTGGCGTGCTGGTGCTTTATCCGGGGACGGCCTGGCCGCGCACAGGACGGAGACAGCACTGGAGGCCGCCTGCGGCGGCTGGCTGACCTGGCGGCATCGGTGATGGCCAGCAGCGGTTCGGCCCGGGCGGCCGATACGGCTGACCGGATATGCGCGGTGGTGGCGGAGCAACTGGCGGAGTGGAGCGACGGTGACGAGGTCATGGTGCTGGCCGCGCATCGCCTCCGGGAGCCCGCCGCTGACTGGTCGATGGAGTTCCCGGCGGATCCGCGGGCACTCCCCGGGTTGCGTGAAGGGCTGCACGGCTGGCTCGAGGAGCTCGGGGTGCGCGAATCAGACCGCGCGGACGTCGAGCTGGCCGTCTGGGAGGCCGCGGTCAACGCGACGGTCCATGGGCGGCCGGGGCTGGGCACCGGGACCGTCCGGGTCTGGGCTGGCCTTGATGGTGCTGGAAGCGCCGTCATCCAGGTGTCTGACCGGGGCCGGTGGCAGGTCGGTGATTCCGCGGCGTCCGGCCAGGGCTGGCCCGGCGGCCGCGGCCTGTCGGTGATCAGCCAGGTGAGTGACGAGCTGAGCATCTTCCCTGGGCCTGGGGGCACCACAGTCACCATGCGCCGGAGGCTGCGGCGGCCGGTCACCATCGGTTCCGCGGCCGGCTGAGCTGGCCTGCGGCACCCGCGCCTGCCCGTTAGCGACTGGGCGTGCGGCCCGGCCGGGCCGGCGGCGTGGCCAGCGAGTGCGGTACATCACGATAGAGCGGCATGACCTCATCGAGTCCGGTGAGCTGGAGAATGCGGGCCACCGGGGACCCGCCGAGGGCCAGGCGGAACTCCACGCCGCCCGCGGCGGCCACATCGCGGGCGCGGGAGAGCACCTCGACTCCCGCCGAGTCGCAGAACACTGTGGCGGTCAGGTCAACGGTGATCACCTCCGGGGATCCGGCCGCCGCGGCTGAGAGGAGCTCAGCCACGTCAGCGGCGTTGAGCACGTCGGTCTCCCCTGGCATGGTCACGATGGCGTGCCGCCCGGACCACCGGATGCGCGGGTCCCCGCCGATCAGAACCTGGCCACTGGCCCCGTGGTCACCGGACCTGTGGTCACTGGCCTCGTAGTCACTGGCCGTGACGGATACGTGGCGGAGCAGAAGCAGCGCCACGTCGTCGTCGTGCGAGGTGTAATCAGCCATACCTCCCATGACCAGGGCGCAGCCCGTTTCGGGATCCGTGGCGGTGAGGACGGCGGACAACCGGGCGATCCCATCGTCGATGGGCCGGTCCCGGCGTTCGACCAGCCCATCGGTGTACAGGCACAGGAGCCCGCCTGCGGGCACCGTCATCGTCTTCGTCCGGCGGGGGGCCGTGCCCGGCACGCCGATGAGCAGATCGTGGAAGACCTCGACCGGGACGGTCGGCTGGCCCGGGACGGCGATCAACGGGGGCAGATGCCCGGAACAGGAGATGTTCACCTGGTCCAGGGAGGGAGTAAATACCGCGTACAGCACGGTGGCCATGGCCTGCGGCTCGAAATGCCGGATCTTGTGGTCAAGGCGGTCGAGGACCTCGGCCGGGTCGGTGGTCTGCAGTGCATAGGCCCGCAGCGCGCTGCGCATCCGTCCCATAATCACCGCTGCATTCAGCCCGGTGCCGGCCACATCCCCGATCACGGCGCACACCTCACCCGAAGGGAGAATGAACACGTCGTACCAGTCGCCGCCGACATGGCCGCTGCCGGGAACATAACGCGCCGCCATCTCCAACCCCGCGACCGCGGGGAGGGCAGCGGGCAGCAGGCTGTGCTGCAGCGCCGCGGCCGCGGCCCGGTCCATCTGGGCGTTCACGGCCTGCACCGCCAGCGCGGCCCGGTCGGCCGCCACCTGCAGCAGATCAGAGTCATCGCTGGTGAAGGCGCGGGGGGCGAGCGTCCCCACGTGCAGGACACCGATGACCACTCCCCCGGCCCGCAGCGGGGCACCCATGAGGGACTGGATGCCCTTGTCCAGCAGGATGGGGTTGATCACTGTGGTGTGATCCACCTCAGAAAGGATCACCGGACGGTCTTCTGCCGCGATCCGCCCGGCGAAACCCCGGCCGACCGGGATCCGCACCCCTTGCCGGACTTCTTCTTCCAGCCCGCTCGCGGCCGTCGCGACCAGTTGCCCGGAGGGGGGATCCAGCAGCAGCACGGCAGCCGTATCGGCCTGCAGAGCCTCTTTTACCCGGGCGACGAGCGCCTCCAGCAGAGCCTGGGGATCCAACGCAGACAGCGCCGCATCAGTGATCGACTGGATGTCACGCAGCTTCTCCGCCCATCCAGGCAAGACCTCTGGACGCTGCGCGGGACCCCTGGCGTTCTCGCGATAGGGACGCCTCACGTCAATGTCCGTGACACGGCTCTGCTCCTCAGGCAACAGCCCGCACCGCCTTTCCGCCCCGGCAGGCAACGAGCTATAGACGCCTTGGTATATCAAACCTGGTCCGGCGGCACCAGATGCAAACGTCCGGACCGGGCAGAGAACATCCAACCGCTTCCTGTGTCCACGTTACGACGGGAAGCCCACCTGGTTGTGGGAGAAGAGCGGTCAGGGGAAAGTGGCCAGGGGACAAGTGGTTCAGGGGGAAACCAGCGGTTCCGGGGAAGTACTTCTAGGCAGAAGACGTCTAGATACCGGGGTGATCGTGATGGACCTGCAGTTCCTGCGGCCGCTGTATGGGCACTTCGGCGGCTACGTGTCGGTTACCTGGATACCTCGCCGGACTCGGAGGACGCCACCGGCGCCGTTAACCTGCGCTGGCGCTCCGCCCGTGACCGGCTGGCCAGCGCCGGGGCCGACCACGCCACGCTGGACGCGCTGGCCGGGGTGATGACCGGCGCCCGCCGGGGCGCGCCCGGGCGGGCGGCGTTCGGCCGCGGCGGGCAGGTCGTGCTGACCGAGGCCCTGCCGCACCCGCCGCGCCGCGAGATCGCCCGGCTGGCACCGCTGCCCCATGTCATGCCGCTGCTCGCCCAGCGCAGGCCGCACGTGCCGTACCTGCGGGTTATGGCCCGGCACGACGGCGGGGAGATCGCATCGGTCACCGCCGCTGGCACGCAGGACGATGAGGCGGTCACCGGAACGGGCCGCCCGGTCCACAAGATCAAGGGCGGCGGCTCGGCCCAGCTGAGATACCAGCATCACACCGAGGACGCCTGGGAGACCAACGCCAAGGAACTCGCCGGGCGGGTGACCGCCGAGGCCCGCGAGGTGGGCGCCGAGCTCATCGTGGTGGCCGGCGACCCGGTGGCCCGGACGCTGCTGGTGCGCGAGCTCGGCACCGACCTCGCCGCCATCACGGTGACCATCGAGCGGGAGGTCAGTGCGGACAGCGACGAGGCGGCCCGCGCCGCCGATGAGGCGGTAGCCCAGCACGTGGCCCAGCGCAGCCGGGAACGATTCGAGCACTGGCGCACCCAGCTGGCTCATGATCGCGGCGTCCAGGGGCTGGCCGCCACCATGACCGCGCTGCGCGACGGCGGCGTCGCCGAACTGCTGCTTACCGATCACCCTGAGTCCGCCGCGACCGCGTGGATCGGGCCCGGGGGAATCGAGCTGGCCGCCACCGCGGGCGAGCTGACCGGGCGGGGCGTCCAGGATCCGGTGCAGGACCGCGCCGACGCCGCGCTGGCCCGCGGTCTGACGACCAGCGATGCCCAGCTGTACATCCTGCCCGGGGACCTGGCCACCAGCTCCGGAGCCCCGTCGGATGGCGTCGGCGCGGTGCTGCGCCTGCCCCGGGAAGCCGTCACCTGATCGCCGCACGAGCCGCGGGCCGCGCTGGCGGAGAACTCAGAGCGGCTGGCCGCCGCGGCCGAGCGGCTGAGAGTCGCCCGGCACTCGCTCGCGAACGGGTGGAGTCAGCGGGAGCATCTGCACGCAGCCTGAACACGAACGTTCTCAGCGCTTGTAACCCCGCCGGCCGACGCCGCCACGGCGACCATGGCCGGGGGCCGGGCTGTCGGGTGAGCGGTCGTAGCATCGCCTCCCCTGCCGCCCGTCCGCGCGCCCGGTCAGCTGATCGGGCTGGGCCTGCAGACCGCGCCGGTCAGCAGGTGGAGCCGTCCAGGATCACCCCGGGGGCGGCGTCCCAGCCGAGAATGCGCAGCACCCGCTGCAACGGTCCCGGCAGATGGGTGAACACGATTTCGTCGACGGGGCCCGGTCTTCTCCCCGGCCACTGGCCAGGGAAATGATGGCCCGCAGGCCGGCCACATCACAGTATTCGACGTCGGCCAGGTCAACGTGAATCCGGGACGCTCCGGCGGCCGCCGTGTGGGCGAGAATTCTGGTCAGGTCGGGGAAGGTCGAGTCGTCGATGTCCCCGGCCAGGTGAAGGGTCGGCGGAGGGCTGGTGAAGACGGCATGGAGCGCGCTGGGGCCCATTTGCTCCGGCACGCGGACCGCCGGGTGATCACCGTAGACCGCACCGAAAACCCAGCTGTTCACTTCACCTCCGCAGCATGAAGCGACGGCCCGGGACAGCTGGGTCGACAACCGCCACGGTAAGCGACGACTGTACTCCGGTTCCCGGGGATAAACAGGGCACAGCCTGTGGTCTCGCCGCAGGCTGCTGGAGGTCAAGCCCCTCGCCGCAGCACACGCCCGCGACGGCCGACGTCCCGGCCACGCTGAAGCGCTGCTAGCTTTACCTGTCATGACTGAACCTGTCGTGACTGCTCCTCAGCGTGTTCTGGTCACCGGCGGAGCCGGCTTCGTGGGCGCGACGCTGGTCCGGCGGCTGGCTGGCAGCGGGCATTCGGTCCGCGTGTTCGACAACTACTCCACCGGCAACCCGGCCTACCTGGACGGCGTGGACGCCGAACTGGTGGAAGGCGACATCCGCGACGCCGGCGCCCTCGACCCCGCGCTCGCCGGGATCGACTCGATCATCCACCTGGCCGCGGCCGGCTCGGTCGTGATGTCCGTGGCCGACCCGGTGATGAACTTCGAGGCCAACGTGCTGGGCACGTTCCGGGTGCTGGACGCGGCCCGGCGGGCCGGCGTGGAGCGGGTGGTCCTGGCCTCCACCGGGGGCGCGCTCATCGGTGACGCCCTGCCCCCGGTCAACGAGTTCTCCCTGCCCAAGCCGATCTCGCCGTACGGTGCCAGCAAGCTCGCCGGGGAGGGGTACGCGCACGCCTTCGCCAAGTCCTTCGGGATGCGCACGGTGGCGCTGCGGTTCGCCAACATCTACGGTCCGTGGAGTGGCCACAAGAAGGGCGCGATGACCGTGTTCTTCCGGGCCCTGCATACCGGCCAGCCCATCGTGATCTACGGCGACGGGACGTCGTCGCGGGACTACACGCATGTGGACGACATCGCCCACGCGCTGCAGCTGGCCCTGGAAGGCGACGTACCAGGCGGCACGGTCCTGCACATCGCCTCGGGCGTGGAGACCACCATCACCGAACTCGCCGATCTCTGCCGGAACGCGGCGGGCCAGCCTGATCACCCGGTGGAGTACCAGCCCCGGCGGGTCGGCGAGGTGGACCGTAACTTCGCCACCTACGACCTGGCCAAGCAGGTGCTCGGCTACACGCCCGGCATCAGCCGGGAGGACGGCATCGCCCAGACCTGGGAGTGGTACCAGGAGCACGTCTTCCAGTCCTAGGCCGCACCCGGCTGGAGGATTGAGGCCAGCCACTGGCTGGCCGTTCTTCCTGGGGGCTCGGCGGCCGAGCCGGCTAGCGCGCCACGCGGTAGCGGAGGTAGACGACTCCCGAGCTGAAGGTGCGGGTCTCGACGAGTTCGAGATCCACCCGGCGCTCGCGCTGGGGAAAGAACGGAATGCCACCGCCAACCAGCACCGGGTAGACCCTGGCCCGGTACTCGTCGATCAGACCCAACGCGGCCGCCTCGGCGGCGAGAGTCGCGCCGCCGATCGCGATGTCGCCCTCCCCCGGCTCGGCTCGCAACCGCTCGATCTCCTCCGCCAGGCCGCCGGAGGCCAGGCGGGCATTGCCCTGCACCGCCGGCAGCGTGGTGGAGAACACCACCTTGGGGAGCGGCTTCCAGATCGCGGCCCACTCGAGCATTGAGTCGTCGAGCGAAGGGTCCTGGTCGGCGGTCTCCCAGTACAGCATCGTCTCGTACAGCCGTCGTCCCATCAGGTGGACGCCGACCTCCCGTATCTCGTCGGTGACGAAGCGAAAGACCTCCTCGTCGGGCGCCGTCCAGCCGAAGTCGCCGTCCGGCCCGACGATGTAGCCGTCAAGTGAGACGCCCATCGAATAGGTCACGCTGCGCATCAGAAGTCCTCCTCGGTAACGGGTTCGACAGTACGACCGCGGCGCCGCAGGACTCATCGCGGCTCGCGGGCGTGGCCGGTTACGGCACTAGCCAGGCTCCGCTCCGTTCCTCAGCGCCGGCACGGGGTCCGGCGGTCTTCGGCGCTAATGCTCCGGGCGCCATGGCGATAACCCCTCCGGAAGGCCCTGGCCCAGAGCCAGAGCCAGAGCCAGAAGACGCTAGCGCGGGAGTCTTCCGGCATGGGCCATCTAGCCTGCATAAATAGAGGAGATCGCCTCTGGAGCGGGCCCCTGGATATTCCGTAGCGTGACCACAGGAATCGTTCGGGGGAACACGCAATGAGGAAGATACTCGCCGCAGCAGGAGTGGCGGTCGTGCTCATGACCGGGTTCGGCGCAACCGCAGCAGCGAGCGCACCGGCCGCAACGGCTCACCCGTCAGCCACGTCCGGGACCAGGACCCATCCCACCGTGTTCACGGCCGATCGCAACGGCACCAGCTCGTCGCCGTACCGGCAGGGCAGGCTTTATGTCACGCGGGGGCGGCCCGGACGCCTACCTCAGCCACCCGCACTTCACCAGGTGGAGCGCCGGGCAAGCGAAGGTGACGGGGGCGCTGTGGGGCGTGGACTCGGGAACGTTCAGTCTCGGTCACCACGTCACCCTGGTGTTCCATCGGATCGGCGGGCAGATGGGCTTCGACGCTTCACCCGCCTCGACATCCTCGGCAGCCACGGCATCGCCCGCCACTGGCACCTGTCCCGCCCGTCACCAGGCGGCAACACCTGGGTTCCGAACGGTTCCGGGCGATAAGGGTCGATGATGGATATCAGGATTAACAAGGTGGCAGCGGTGATCATTGGCGTCGTCGTGCTGCTTGCCCTGAGCGCCGGGGTCACGCTCCTGGTGACCAGCCACATCAACGCGCGCAACCAGGCCGCTCAGCGAGCGGCGGCCACAGCCAGCCATAACCAGGCCGTGGCCAGCGCCAGGGCCCAGGCGCAGAACAAGGCCATCGCTGCGCTAACGCAAGGCTGACAACGCGGTCAGGGCCGCCAGGCGCGCATCGGCACCGCGCGTGGTGTCGAGCCCGCACCAGCAGCACCCGTTGCGGCTGGCAACTCCCAGTACGTCAATGACATCCTGGCCGCTGGCATCGTGGCTCCGCTGGGTGGATCACCGCGACCGGCAACACGCTGTGCCAGGATTGGAACACCGATGGCGTTCCGGTGTCGGTGACGGATCAGACGGTCCTGGAAGCAGGCGGCATCCTGCCACAGCACGTGGCCACGTTCGATGCCATCACCTCAGCGGATGTGTGCTCATGATGAAAGCGCTGCGGCCCCGGATACCTGTGCGGAAAGGCCTGGACACGCTACGATCACGCGCCTGATGGACAGGATTCGCGTCGCGCTGGCGGAAGACAACGTGCTGCTCCGGGAGGGCGTCTCCCGGCTGGTCGCGTCGAACGACGACTTCGAGCTGGTCGGCACGGCCTCCGACCTGCCGCAGCTGCTGGCCCTGGTCGGCGCCGAGCACCCGGACGTGGTCATCACCGACATCCGGATGCCGCCCACCGGGACCAATGAGGGCATCCAGGCCGCCGGCTGGCTCCGGGAGAACCACCCGGACGTGGGCGTGGTCGTGCTGAGCCAGTACACCGCGCCCGGCTACGCCATGGCGCTGCTGGAGCACGGCTCGGCCGGCCGGGCCTACCTGCTCAAGGAGCGGGTGGCCAGCGTGGACGAGCTGGCCCGGGCCATCCGCGCGGTGGCCGGCGGCGGGTCGGTGATCGACCCGATGGTGGTGGACGAGCTGGTCCGGTCCCGGTCGGCGCACCAGCAGTCCAGCCTGGCCCAGCTCACCCCCCGGGAGACCGAGATCCTGGCCGAGATGGCCCAGGGCAAGAGCAACGCCGCGATCGCGCTCAGCCCTGACGGTGTCCGAGCGGGCGGTGGAAAAGCACACCAACTCGATCTTCGCCAAGCTCGGGCTGAGCGAGGAGAAGGACCTGAACCGGCGGGTCAAGGCGGTGCTGCTCTACCTGGCCGACACCCAGGGAAGCTGACCCACCAGCCGCGGGGGTGGCAGCACCCTCGGCCGGCCGGGCGCCCCGTGACAAGCTTGAACCATGACCACCCCGCACGCAGTGGTCGTGGTAGACGACCAGGCACCGTTCCGGCTGGCCGCCCGGGCCGTGCTGCGCCGAATCGACTGCTTTGAGCTAGCCGGGGAGGCGTCCAGCGGCCCGGAGGCGATCGAGCTGGTCGACGCGCTGCACCCCGCGCTGGTGCTGATGGACATCAACATGCCCGGAATGAACGGGATCGAGGCGACCCGGCGCATCCTGGCCGCCCATCCCGACGTGGTGGTGTTCCTCTGCTCCACCTACGACGTGGCCGACCTGCCGCCCGCGGCCGCGGACAGCGGGGCGGCCGCCTACGTGAACAAGGAGCAGTTCGGCGCCGACCTGCTCCGCCGGCTGTGGGCGGAGCGCAGCTCGGGATCGTTCGCGGCCCGCTGACCCGGTATCCGCGGGGAGGCAGCCGGCCGGGACGGTTTTCGTTGCGGGCAGTAGATCTTGATCGTCAGATGATCGGCACCGAGCCGCTGATCGTCGAGCCGTGGCCGGGCCGCGATTCCCACCGGACCGTCCCGCCGATCGCGCCCAGCCGGTCGGACATGTTCACGAACCCGTGACCGCCGCGGGCCCGGGCCGCGTCGAACCCCGGGCCGTCGTCGCTGACCGAGAAGAGCAGCCCCCCGGCCTCCTCCCACAGCCGCACCTCGACGGTGGCCCCGGCGGCGTGCTTGCCCGCGTTCTGCAGCGCTTCCAGGCAGCAGAAGTAGATGGCCGTCTCCACGCCCTGGGAGTACCGGCCGATGCCGTCGGTGGTCACGGTGACCGGGAGCGGGGAGCGGTTGGCCGCGGCGCGGAGCGCCTCACCCAGCCCGTTGTCGGCCAGCAGCGGCGGGTAGATGCCGTGGGCCAGCTCGCGCAGTTCCCGGATGGTGGTCTGGACGTCCTCGGCCATCTGGGCCAGCATCTCCGCCCCGGCCTCCGGGTCGTCGGTGATGATGTCCCGGGCCAGCCGCAGGTTGACGGCCAGCGCCACCAGGTGCTGCTGGGCGCCGTCGTGCAGGTCCCGCTCGACCCGGCGCCGCTCCGCGTCGCCGCTGGCCACCACGCGGGCGCGTGATTCGCGCAGCTCGTCGGCCTGGCGCCGGAGCTCGTCCAGGGTGGTCTGCAGCGCGGCGTCCAGCCGGACGTTGTAGAAGGCCAGGCCGGCCTGGCGGGCCAGCTCGGTCAGCACCCGGTCGTCTTCCTCGGTGAACGCGTCCGCGTCCTCGGGCCGCTCGACGACCAGCAGGCCGAGCAGTTCCCCGGCGTGGCTGATCGGGGCGACCCGCAGCTGGGCCCGCGGCCGCCCGTCCAGCAGCGCCGGGAGCCAGATGGACGCCCAGGCGCTGCCGGACACCCCGGCCCGGGTCACGACCGGGCGCTCGCGGTCGCCGATGATGATGGACCGGCGCCCCGCGTCCGGGACCGACACCGTGCGCTCCAGCACCTCACCGCTTCCTGAATACGCCTCGGCGCTGGTCAGGAGCATGGTCTTGCGCAGCGATTCGGCCAGCTGGAGGAGCAGCTCGTCCATGGCCACGGCCCGGGTCATCCGGCTGCCGAAGGTGCGCAGCGCCTCGTCGGGCGCCTCCCGGGCGCCGTACACGAACCGGGTGGCCGAGGCCATCAGGCGGTCCCGGGCGGGCAGGTAGCCCACCGCGGTGACCGCGGCGGCGAGCATGGACAGGCCCAGGATTTCCCGGTCCCCATGGTCGCCGGGCCGCTGCCCGAGGCCGAGCACGATGACCACGTAGATGGCCGCGACCACGAGGCTGAACCCGGCCAGCGACAGCACGTGCACCAGCAGGCGGCCGGCCAGCGGGCCCAGCCGGGTGCTGGTGCCGGCGATCAGGCCGGCCGGCACCGCCAGGGTGAAGGCCAGGCTCACCGCGGCGACCGGGCCGGGCCAGTCGACGAGGAGGTGCAGCACGCCGCAGACCAGGGCCGCGTCCGCGGCCAGCACCGTGCCGATCGCGAGCCACTGCATCCGCTCGCGGTCATGGCCGCCCAGCCGGGCGTACCGGAGCCGGGCCGCCGGGACCGTGGCGAGCAGCGCCACCGGCCAGATCACCGCGGCGGCCACGGCCGGGAAGGGGTGGCCGGCCAGCGCCAGCGTGACCCCGGCGCCCAGCGCGGCCAGGTACCCGAGCCCGGCGGCACCCTGCCGGGCCCGGCTGCCCAGCCGGCCGTCGGGCGCGGCCAGCGCGAAGTGCACCGAGGCCGCGATGACCAGCGGGCCCGCCACGGTCGCCACCGCCCGGGCCAGCTGGTGCGTCGGCCGCCGGTGGCTGGCTGGCCAGCCGGGCCGCGGTCAGGGCGATCGCCCCGGCCAGCGCGCCGCCGGCCACCGGCCACGGCGCGGCCTGGCCGGCCGCCTGCCGCCTGGTGCAGACGGCGGCCACCACGGCCCAGGCCAGGGTGAGCACGAAGGCCACCGTGACCACCGCGGGCAGGCCGCCGGGGACCTGCGTCCGCAGCCCGGCCACCACCACGACCGCCGTGGCCACCGGGGCCAGTACCCCGGTGACCAGCCGCGCGGCTGGCCGGCCGCGCGGGCGGCCGCCCTCGGCCGCGGCGGCCGTCAGGACGTCAGCGGCGTCCAGCCCTGGTGGACGGCCCGGTGGTGGACGGCCCCGTGGTGGACGGCCCCGTGGTGGCCGGCCCCGTGGTGGACGGCCTGGTGGCGGAGGGCATGGTCTCGTTCACTATGGTCAGCGTGCCTCAATGACCACGGCGGCGGCGCTGCCGTCGGGCTCGGGCTCGGGGTCTTCGATCCGGCCGTCGCGCATCCGCACCACCCGGCCGGCCGCCGCGGCCACGCTGGAGTCGTGGGTGACCAGGACGATGGTCTGGCCGCCGTCGTGCAGGCGGCGCAGCAACTCGATGACCTCGTCGCCGCCCTCGGAGTCCAGGGCCCCGGTGGGCTCGTCGGCCAGCAGCAGGGTGGGCTCGTTGGCCAGGGCCCGGGCGATGGCCAGCCGCTGCCGCTGGCCGCCGGACAGCACGCCGGGCACCGCGCTGGCCTTGTCGCCGATGCCGAGCAGGTCGAGCAGGTCCCGGGCGCGGGTCTCGGCCATCTTCCGGCGGCGGCCGGCGATGACGGCGGGCAGCGCCACGTTCTCCAGCACCGTCATCCCTTCCAGCAGGTTGAAGAACTGGAAGACCAGGCCGATGTGCCGGCGGCGGAGCCGGGCCAGGTCGTCCTCGCTGCGCCCGGACACCTGCTCCCCGGCCACGCTGATGTCCCCCTCGTCCGGGGTGTCCAGCCCGGCCACCAGGTTCAGCAGGGTGGACTTGCCGCATCCGGAGGGGCCCATCAGGGCCACGAACTCGCCGCTGGCCACGGTCAGGTCCACCCCCCGCAGCGCGCGGACCGGCGCGTTCTCGGCTTCGAATGTCTTGCGCACGCCGCGCATGGCCAGCGCGGCCGGGCTGTCGTTCATCAGGCCCCCGTCCGGGTCGTCATCTCGGTAGTGCTGGTGGCCCCGGCCCGCGCCGCCGCGTCCGCGACGGCCCCGGCTGGGGCAGCCAGGTTAATGATCTTGTAGGCGGTGACCGGGGTGTCGCGTCCCTTGACCATCTGGGCCCCGAGCGGGATGGTCTGCACCGGCCCGCTCAGCGCCTGCAAGGGTGGCCTCGGACAGCACGGTCTCCCCGGCCGCGGCGAACTGCTGCAGCCGCTGCGACAGGTTCACCGTGTCACCGACCAGGGTGTATTCCAGCCGCTCGGCCGAGCCGAGCAGCGCGGCGGCGGCCTCGCCGCTGGACAGCCCCAGGCCGAGGCCGAACGCAGGCAGGCCGTCGGAGCTCCAGCGGTCGTTGATCCCGGCCTGCAGGGAGTGCATGACCGACGCGGCGGCCACCGCCCGGTCGGCGTGATCCGGCTGCGGGAACGGCGCGCCGAACACCGCCATGACCGCGTCGCCCACGAACTGCATCACCGTTCCCCCCTCACCCAGGATGGCCTGATTCATCGCGGCCCGGTGGGTATTCAGCTGGGCGGCCAGCTGGCTCGGGTCGGCGTGCTCGGCGATGGTCGAGTAGGACCGGATGTCGCTCATCAGCACGGTCACGATGACGCGCTCGGTCTCGCCGATCTCCCGGTGCTCCTGGCGCAGCTTGTCGGCCAGCCCGCCGGGCAGCAGCCGGGACAGCGTCTCGCCCTGCTCCTCCCGGTCCACGATGGCCTGGTGCAGCAGGCGGAGGCGCTGCAGCGCGCCGGAGTTGCCCGCCGACACTCCCTCGGCCAGCTTGACGAAGACCGCCTCGACTTCCGCGTCGATGGCTTCGGGGGCGGTCCGGCGGGCCACGGCGATGGCCTTGATCGGCTTGCCCTCGGCGACCATGCCGAGCAGCTCTTCCTCGGCGCGGGTCAGGCCGCCCGGCGGGACCACCGGCGCCACCAGCGCCTCGACGATCGTGGGGTCCAGCGCGGTGCCGCCGGTGGCCACCGCCCGGATCGCGTCCACCAGCTGGTTCCCCTCGGCGACGTGGTCCTTGAGCAGGTAGCCGTATCCGGCTGAGCCCTCGGCCAGCAGCGAGACGGCGTACTCAGGGTCCTCGTACTGGGACAGGATCACGACCCCGGTCCCGGGGTGCCGCTTGCGCACCTCCTTGGCCGCGTCGATGCCCTCCCGCTGGAAGGCCGGCGGCATCCGGATGTCGGTCACCAGCACCTGCGGGTTGGCGGCGGTCGCGCCGTCCACCACTCCGTCATAGTCGGCGGCCACGCCCACCACGGTCAGGTCGGCGTTCCGCTCGATGAGGGCGCGCACGCCCTCGCGGACGATCAGGTTGTCGTCCGCGAGAAAGACCGCGATCGGGCCGGCCGGAGCCGCGTCACTGTGATCCACGTAACAAACGTTCACACACTGGGCCGCTCACCGCCAGTGGGCAGCCATGCAGGTCGGCGGTGGTAGTAGGCACACCCCCGGCCTCCGGGCAGCCTGCGGCGCCCCGGGACAGCGCACGCGGCTACTCGCTGCGCAGGATCTCGGCGGGCCGGGCCCGGGCCGCCGACTCCCCGGGCACGGCCGCGACGGCCACGGCGAGCGCCAGCGCGACCGCCACCAGCACGCCCAGGGCCAGCACCGGCAGCACGACGACCGGCAGGATGCCGAGCTGATGGGCGAACACCTGCCAGGCCACCCGGCCGCACACGATCCCGGCGGGCACGCCGAGGCGCAGCGCGGCCGCGGTGAGCGTGCCGGCCTGCCAGCCGACCGCGCTGCGCACCTGCCGCCTGGTCAAGCCGAGCGAGCGCAGCACCGCGAAGTCCCGCCGCCGGCGGCGGACCGAGGTGAGCAGCAAGTGGACGATGGTCAGCAGGGCCAGCAGGCTCAGCGCCACCCCGAGCAGGAACGGCAGGTCCTGGACCCGCCCGAAATTGACCAGGTCGGTGGGCGTGGCCGGGCCCTGGACCGCGAACGGGCCCAGCCGGGCCGCACGGGCCGCGAGGGCGCTCAGCGCGGACGGGCCGCTGGCACCGGACGGAACCGGACGAGCAGGGTGTCCAGCGGCGGGGCGGGCAACGCCCGGCGGCAGCAGCCGGCGCAGGCCCGGCCACGGTCAGCGTGGCTCCCTGGCCCAGGCCGAGCACGTCGCTCATGGTGGGGAAGACGGCGGTGCCGACGATCCTGAGCCGGCCAGGCCGGAGACCCGGCCAGCGAGACCTCGACCGTCTGCGCCGACGCGGGCGTGGATCGCGGCCAGGGTGCGCTCCCCGACCGCGATCTCGCCCGGGCCCGTGCGGCAGATGGCCCTGCAGGAGCACCGGGCAGCAGCGCGCCGTGGTGACCGGGCAGCATCGCGATGCCGTCCGCCCGGACGCCGCCGACGGTCAGCGGGCACCCCGAGTACCCGGCCGACCATGCGGCCACGCCGGGACCGGTCGGCCAGGCTGCGGACCGCCTCGCCGATCGCCGCGCTGCTGGGTGTTGCTGACGTAGGCGTCCCAGGTCACCCCGTACAGCCGCGGGCGTGGCCAGCAGGTGCCCCAGGCTGGCCGAGAAGACCAGGGCCCCGGTGAGCGCGGCCACGCCCACCACCGCACTGGCCACGGTGCTGCGCACCGGCACCGCGGTCCGGCCCGCGCCGGGCTGCAGGGCCAGCCGGATGCCCAGCATGCGCGGTGACCGACCTGAGTCCCGGCGGTCAGCCGGGCCGAGAACTGCGGTTTCCGGCGGCCAGCGGCGCCGGCCGGGGCCGGGCGCACCGGCGGCCACGTCGCACCGGCCGCCCGCCAGGTCGGCCAGGCGGTCGCGGCCACGGTGACCAGCACCGCGGCGGCCAGCCGCCGAGGCCGAAGACCGGGCCATCGGCATGCACCCCGGGATAGGGCTCGGCGATCCGGGCCAGGCCGACCGGCAGCAGCGGGGAAACGGCCAGCGCGGCCAGGGACCCCACCGCCGCCCCGGCGGCGCCGATCACGCCGGCCGCGCAGCAGGCCGATCGCCAGCAGGGTGCGGCGGCTGATGCCGAGCGCCCGCAGCGTGCCGTACTCCACCGAGTCGAGGAAGCTCATCCGGGCCAGCAACTGGCCGAGGACCAGCAGGCCGATCACCGCCAGCAGCGCGGCCACCAGCCACAGCGCGACCGCCTGCAGGTGGATCGAGTGCTCGGTGTTCACCGCCTGCGCGGCCAGCGGATAGTCCTGCACGAACTTCCCCCGCGCCAGCCGGCTCAGCTCGCCGCTGGACCGCGGGCAGGTCGGCCGCCCCGTGCCGGAGCCGGAGCGCCACCCCCGAGGGAGGCATGTCCAGGCCGGACGCGGTGGGCCCGGTAGAAGGCCGGCGTCGCCCACACGATGTCGGTCCCGGTGCCGGTCTGCGGCGGGAACTCGGCGGGGCCGCGTCGATCCCGACGATCCGGAACTGCATCGGCACGGTCCGGCTGGCGGACGTGACCAGCCTGACGTGCAGGGTGTCGCCCGACGCCCAGGTGCGCCGCCTGGGCCAGGGTGAACGAGATGTTCACCTCGCCGGGCCGGGCCGGGTCGGGCAGGCGGCCGGCCAGGATCCTGCGGTGCCAGAACCTGGCTGGGCACGGCGTCGGTCTCCGGGGCGATGATCTCCGCGGCCGGCGGGCGTCGCCACGGTGTAACTGACCAGGATGGCGGACCTCGGCGGCCTGCGGCAACGGTTCGCCGCCGCGCGCAGCCGAGAACCGGCCGAACGTCCCGGACTGGCCGGCGAAGGAGAACAGCAGCACGTCCGGTGCGTCACTCCAGGCCAGCAGGGCCGGATAGGCGGCGTCGGTGCGGCGGGCCCCCGCGGCCGCCGCCTCGACCACCCCGGCGAACGCCCCCACGATCAGGGCCAGCGCCAGCCACGCGCGCCATCGGCGGCGCAGCTCGGCGCGGAAGCACGATCCATCCAGCGGCCAACGCCATCACCCCAGCGACGATGAGCATTGCCGTCCATTGGGCCACGTTCCGGGCCCGCCGCAAAGGGGGTGAGCACCACAGGCCTTGGTGGTACCTGCCGCACCCGGCCGCAGCGAGAGCCAGGCCCGCCGGCGCCGCCGGGACTCGGACGGACGCATAGCCAGGTCGTGGTCGTGGTCACCGGGCCCCTCCCCCCGTGCTCATGGCGCAGTACTCATCCTGGCCCGTCATCCCGCCCGCAGCGTCAGCTCGAGCGCCCCCATCACTCGCTCCGCAGCACGGTGGCGGCCGGCACCCGGGCCGCGGTCCAGCCGGGCCCGGCCGCGATGAGGTTGGCCAGCAGCAGGGTGGCCGGGATGGCCAGCAGCACCAGCGGCACCGGCACGTCGGCCTGGCGGCGCGACGCCGGCCGACTGCGCGAAGATGACCCAGGCCCAGCGCCCGGCGATCACCCCGAGCGGCAGCCCCACCAGCAGCGCCGCCCCGGCCAGGGTGCTGGCCTCCCAGAACACCACCCGCAGCAACTGGCCGCGGAGCAGGCCGAGGGTCTTGAGCAGGGCCAGGTCCCGGTAACGGCGGCGGACCCCGGCCAGCAGCGCGTGGCTGAGCGTGCCCACCGCCAGCACGCCGAGGAGCACCCCGAGGACGAGCGGCGTGTCGCGGACGCCGGTGTAATGCTCGATGTCGCTGGGCCGCTGGTCGGTGGTGACCAGGCAGAGGCCCCTCGGGCAGCACCGGCCCGGGTGACCGCGGCTTCCAGGCGGGCCGCGGCGGCGCGGCAGGTCGGTGCCCGGCTTGTACCGGAGCAGGAAGAAGTTGTAACAGGTCACGGGCCCGGCAGCAGCCGGGCGGGTTGGGCTGGGACAGCACCGAGGCGGCGACCGCGGCCCCTGTCCCCAGATCCGTGGCGCTGCCGCCGCCGACGGCTGAACGCCGCGAAAACCGCCGAGCCAACGATCCGCATGCATGGATGTGCTGCCGTTCGCGCTGACCCGGACCCGCTGCCCAACATGCAGGCCGAGCAGGCGCAGGGTGCGCGGGCCGAGGGTGATCTGCCGGGGCCCGGCTGGGGCGTGGCCGGTGAGCAGGGTGAGGAACCCGCGGCCGTGCAGCTGGTCGATCCCGATCGCAGGCACCGCCGTGCCACTGCCGCCGCCGGGGGCGGCCACGCTGACCTGCCCATAGTTGCCCCCCGCGTACTGGTCCAGGCCGCTGATGCCCGCCAGGACCCGCCTGCCCGTGCTGGCGGGCACGGACCCGACCTGCAGATCAAGCTGCTGGGTCCAGTTCTGCCCGTATGAGTGCGGCGTGCCGACCAGCCCGAGGAAGCTCGCGCCGAAGACGGCCGCCGCCACGACCGCCGCCACCGCGAGCGCTGTCCCGGCCAGGGCGCTGCGCACCGGCACCGCGGTACGCCCGTGACCGGGCTCGAAGGCCATCCGCACTCCCAGGCTGCCCGGCACCGAGCCGGCCAGCCCCAGCGCCGGGGCCAGCCGGGAAGGCCGCATGGGTGCCGCCGGCTCGGCCCAGCCCGAGCGCGCCCGGGGCCCGGGCAGCGACCCGCACCGCCCCGGGTATCAGCACCAGGAGCGGCGCAGACGGCGATGACCAGGAATCCGGTGCCCAGAATCGTCAGGCTGACGTCGATTCCCGGGCTGGGCTCGGCGAAACGGGCCGGCCCGATGGGCATCAGCGGGGACGCGGCTATGGCCACCGCGACGGCGACCACACCGCCGGCCACGGTCACCAGGGCCACCCTGGCCAGGGATAGCACCGCGAGACGGGGCCGGGTCATGCCGAGGGCACGCAGGATCGGGAATTCCGCCGAGTCGAGGACGAGCTGGCGGTTCAGCAGCTGCCCGACGACAGCCAGCGCGATCAGGCCGGCCATCGCGGCGAAGATCGCGAGGGCCACCGCTTCCGGCTGAATGGCCCGCTGGGCGGCCGCATACTCGGTGGCCAGGTGGACGACCTGGACGGCCCCCACCTGGTACCGCGCGGCCAGGGCGACGGCCTGGCTGGTGAATGCGGCCGCGGCGGCACCGGGCTTGAGGACCACGTAGCTGGCGCCACCGGCCGGATTGAAGGACTGGGCCAGGCGGGTACGGGAGAACGCCGGGCTCAGCAGCACCCGCGGCTCGGCCAGCTCGTGGGTGCCTGGCACGATCTCGTCATCGGTCACCACGATGGCCGACACCCGGAAGGCCAGCCGCACCGCGTGCCGCGATGTCGGCGTTGCCGTTCTGCTGCGGGTACCCGATCAGATGCAGCGTCCCGCCCGGCCGGAGGTGCGCCCGGTCGGCCAGCGCCGGGCTGATCATGACCGCATGCGGGTCGGCCGGGTCGAAGATGCGGCCGGCCAGGACCTTGACCCGGTTTATGGCCACGCCCTCGCCACCAGAAAGGCTCGCCTCGGCCACCAGCCCCGAGTAGGGGGACGCACCGGGTCCGGGCAAGGACATCTGCAGGAACGCCACCGTGTCGGCCGCAGCCACCTGCGGAAGGCCGGCGACGGCCCGGAAGTAGCCGCGGAACCCGGACTGTGCGGGGGTGACCAGCAGGTCGGCGGCATGGCTGCGGCTCAGGAAGCGCGGGTAGGCGGTGCTGGTGCGCCGCGCCCCCGCGGCGGCCACCAGCACCACCCCGCTGACCAGGCCGATCAGCAGCACCATGCCCAGCATGGGCCGCCAGCGTCGCCGCAGGTCAGCGCGCAACGTGAGCCAGGCCGCTCCCATGGGGACGATTCAGCTACAGCCGGCCCCTGGTCGGCAAGGGTGCTAGGCACACCCGCGCGGGCCAGCCAGCACGCCAGCCGGGACACGGGCAGCACGCCGACGGGCTGGCCGGCAGATTCCAGCCAGCACCCTGGTCCGCGGCCGCGCGAGGGAGGAACCTCGAAGCATGCGATACGAAAGCAGCGTTACCTCACTGTCCTGGATCCCGTCCGAGGCAGTCACCGGCCCCGGCCGGCTGGCCTTCGACTCGGGATTCGGCCACTACGACGACCCGCCGTCCGCGGAACTCGGGGACCTCGAGGAACTCCGCGCGGCGGACAAGTTCCGGTTCGCCAACATGCTGCGGGCCTGGATCGAGGTCGGCGACGACGGGCAGATCAGTGACGCCGGCTACGCCGGCACCGGCCTGATCGGCTCCACCACACTCCAGCTGGGCGGCCTGCACGCCCGCTTCCAGGCGGTCAAGCTGCCCGACATCCAGCGGCCACCCGAGCACGGGCCGGGCTGGGTGCGGTTCACCCAGACCGTCGGCGGCCGCACCGGGGTGCCCATGCCCCGGACGGTCAAGCACCCCCCCTACGTGCAGTGGCTGGCCCCGCTGGTGTGGACCACGCTGACGCTGACCCTGCACGCCGACGGCACCGCCGAACCCGCGATGACCGGGGCGAGCGCGTTCCCCCGGCACTGGGTCTACGGCGCCGACGGCCAGCTGACCCACAAGTCCGGCCTGACCGACTACGCCGGCTGGTCCGGCACGTCGTTCGGCAAGCACAGCCCGTGGGGCGACGAGGATTCCCCGGCGCTGGTCACCGCGGTCGAGACCGCCCTGGAGCGGGCGCTGTCCGTGCAGCTCATGCACGGCGCGGCCAAGCCGGTGATCAGCCGGTTCAAGGCGGGCGACACGCTGGTCCGCCAGGGTGAACCGGGAACCTCGATCTACCTGGTGCTGGACGGCGTCGTCCGGGTGGAACGGGACGGCGAGCAGCTCGCCGAGTACGGTCCCGGGGCGATGCTCGGCGAGCGGGCCCACCTGGAAGGCGGCGTCCGCACGTCCACGCTGACCGCGGTGACCGACTGCCGGGTGGCGTCGGTGGAGGCCAGCCAGTTCGACCACGACGCGCTCGTGGAACTGTCCGGGGGGCACCGGCGCGAAGACGCCGGCCGGGGCTGACGTGCGCGTACACCTCTGCGGCGTGCGCGGCTCGACGCCCGCACCAGGAGCGGAGTTCCTCCGCTACGGGGGGCACACCTCAAGCGTGGCGATCAGCCACGACGACGCGGCCAGGCCGGCGCTCGTGCTAGACGCGGGCACCGGCCTCCGCCAGGTCACCTCGCTGCTCGGCGGCCGGCCTTTCGCCGGCACCATCCTCCTCACCCACCTGCACTGGGACCATGTTCACGGCCTGCCGTTCTTCCGGGCCGGCGACCGCGACGACGCCCGCGTCACGCTGCTGCTGCCGGCCCAGGAATCCGGGGAGAGCGCGGCCGCGGCGCTGGCCCGCGGCATGTCCCCGCCCCACTTCCCGATCGGCCCCGAGGGGCTGCGCGGTGACTGGACCTTCGGCTCCCTGGTCCCCGGTCCGTTCAAGGCCGAGGGGTTCACGGTGGAGGCCCGCGAGGTACCGCACAAGGGCGGCCGGACCTACGGCTACCGGGTCAGCGACGGGCACTCGGTGCTGACCTATATCCCCGACCACTGCCCCACCGTGCTCGGCCCCGGGCCCGAGGGGCTGGGCGAGTACCATCCGGCCGCCCTGGACCTGGCGGCCGGCACGGACCTGCTGATCCACGACGCGTTCCTGCTGGCCGCGGAGGTGCCCGCCGAAGCCGCGTTCGGGCACGCGGCGGCGGAGTACGCGGCCGGGCTCGGAGCGCCGCGCCGGGGCGCGGCGGGTCGCGCTGGCCCACCACAAGCCAGACCGGACCGACGCCGAGCTGGACGAGCTCGCCCGCCAGTTCAGCGACAGCGGTCAAGCGGCCTCCGGCACGTCCGGCGGCCCGGAGATCTTCGTGGCCGCCGAGGGCGGGATACTCGACCTATGAGCCCTGCTCCGGCCGCCGACGCGATCGTGGTCGGCTCCGGCCCCAACGGGCTGGCCGCCGCGATCACCCTGGCCCGGGCCGGGCTCAGGGTCCAGCTCATCGAGGGCGCGGACACGCCCGGCGGCGGCTGCCGGACCGCCGAGCTGACCCTGCCGGGGTTCCGGCACGACGTGTGCTCCGCGGTCCACCCGCTCGCCGCGTCCTCCCCGTTCTTCACCAGCATCGACCTGGCGGCCCGGGGGGTCACGCTGTGCACCCCCAAGGTCGCGTTCGCCCACCCGCAGGACGGCGGGCGGGCCGCGGCGGTCGCGGGCTCGGTCGAGGAGACCGCGGGCAGCCTCGGCCGTGACGCCGGCGCCTACCGGCGGCTGCTCGGCCCGCTGGTCCGGGAGGTGGGGCTGACCCTGCCGGAGATCCTCGCCCCGATCCGGTCCGTGCCCCGGCATCCGCTGGCCATGGCCCGGTTCGGCCTGGACGGCCTGCCGCCCGCCACGATCGCTGGCCCGGCGGTTTCGCACCGAGGAAGCCCAGGGCCTGTTCGCCGGGGTGGCCGCGCACTCGATGCTGCCGCTGAGCGCCCCGGTGACCAGCGCGTTCGGGCTACTGCTCGACGATGGCGGCGCACGCGGTGGGCTGGCCGGTAGTGGAGGGCGGCAGCGCCCGCCTCACCGAGGCGCTGCTGGCCGAGCTCGCGTCCCTGGGCGGCGAGGTGGAGACCGGCCACTGGGTGCGCTCCCTGGATGAGCTGCCGCCCGCCCGGGCGGTCCTGCTCGACGTGACCCCGCGCCAGCTGCTCGCGCTGGCCGGCGACCGGCTGACCGGGCCGCACCAGGCCGCGCTGCGCCGGTTCAGGTACGGGCCGGGCGTCTGCAAGGTGGACTTCGCGCTGAGCGGTCCCGTGCCGTGGCAGGCCCCGGCGTGCCGGGAGGCGGGCACCGTGCATCTCGGCGGCACGCTGGCCGAGGTGGCCCGCAGCGAGGCCGACGTGAACGCGGGGCGGATGCCGGAGCGCCCGTACTGCCTGGTCGCCCAGCCGGGCGTGGTCGACCCGACCCGCGCGCCCGCCGGGCAGCACACCCTGTGGGCCTACTGCCACGTGCCCTCGGGCAGCCCGGACGACGTGTCCGGCCTCATCGAGGCGCAGATCGAGCGCTTCGCGCCCGGCTTCCGCGACCTGGTCCTGGCCAAGTCGGTCCGGACCGCCGCCGACATGGAGCGCTACAACCCGAACTACGTCGGCGGCGACATCAACGGCGGGGCCGGGACCCTGCTGCAGACCGTGCTGCGGCCCACCCCGCGGTGGAACCCGTACCGGACCGCGATCCCCGGCGTGTACCTGTGCTCCAGTTCCACCCCGCCCGGCGGCGGCGTGCACGGCATGTGCGGCCAGAACGCGGCCCAGGTGGCCCTCGCCGACCACTTCCATGGTTCTGGTCTGTAAGCGGTCAGCCTCGTTCCTGCGCGATCTTCTGCTGGAGCCACCAGGAGAACCATCCCCGGTAGCGTTCCTGCAGGTCGGCAAGCATCCAGTCCGTTCCCCGGAGCGTTCCCGGCAGCCCGCCACGCCGCAATGGCAGTCCATGATGAAGTCAGGGTCACCGAGGAACAGGGCGTAGTCGATGGTGAGTTCCTCGCCGGCCGCGATGGCCCGCATGCTGACCAGCAGGACGTTGCCGCCGATGCCGGTATTCGGCTCGCAGGAGTGGTTGACCAGCATCATCACGCCGTCGTATTCGTCCTGGGTGAGAGCCGCCAGGGACAGGTCCGCCGCGATCGGGAACGCCGAGTCCCTGAGGGCTTCCGGCAAGTTCGCAGCGACGGATCGGTCCACGATATGGCCGCCTTTGACGGCGATAACCTCTCCGCGCGCGATCGGCTCGATGGCATGCACGCCCCGGCCTGCGATGCCGCTCGTGCCGCCCTTCGCGGCCTTCGGGGTGATCCAGGATCGGATGCGAGGGAGGTCTCCAGCGGCTCCGGTAACCATGCCACCATGCTGGCATCATGATCGGCTGGACTAGGCCGGGAGGGTCCAGGACTGGTTCGCGGCGCCGGTGCAGGACCAGATCTGGAGCTGGGTGCCGGGCGTGGTGGACCAGCCGGTGTCGTCGAGGCACTTCCCGGACTCCGGGTTGAGCAGCGCGCCGTCGCTCTGCGGCACCCAGACCTGGGCCCCGGTGCCGTTGCAGTCGTAGAGGTCCACGGTCGTGCCGTTGGCGGTGCCGGCCGCGTCCACGTCCAGGCACTTGCCGAGCGCCTGCAGCGTGTTCCCGGAGGCGACGGTCCACTGCTGGGCGTTCGTGCCGTTGCACGTGTAGACCTGCACGGGGGTGAAGTTGGCGGTGCTGGCCCCGCGCACGTCGACGCACAGGCTGCCGTAACCGGTGATCGGCCCGGTCGCGCTGGTGCCGGTGCCGCCGCCCGTGCCGCCGCTGGTGATCGCGTTGAAGATCTTCGAGTAGGCGTAGCCGAGCGGCTTGTCGTAGCCGTCGACCTCCCAGAACGACAGTTCGGCGACGCCGTTGGACGCCGCGAAGCTCTCCAGCGTGGAGGCGTCGGACTGGGAGAAGAACTCGTTGTCGTCGTTCTGGCCCGCGATCGGGGTCAGTCCCATCCGGGCGTAGGCCTGGCTGGTGCTGATGCCGTACAGGCTGGCCAGCTGGGACGCGGTCGCCTGGGCCGCGGACTCGGCGTCGGACAGCGGGTTCTGGCCGTTGCCGAAGTCCATGGTCATGATGTTGACCACGCTGACCTTGACGCCGTAGGTCTGGGCACTCTGCAGCACGCCCAGTTCCGCGGACGGGAGGCCGTTCGGGGCCACGGCGAGGGTGTAGTCGACCTGGACCGCGGGGTTCTCCGCCTGCAGCGCGGCCAGGGCCTGGTTGCGCCGGTTGTTCGCGGCCGTGTCGCTGAGCGTGGCGCCCTCGATGTCGAAGTCCAGCCGGTCCACGCCGTAGGTGTTCACCACGTTGGCGTAGGCGGCGGTCAGCGAGGACACCGAGGTGCAGGTCTGGGCCAGTTCGCCGCCGCTCTCGCCGCCGAAGGAGATGATGGCGGTGCCGCCCGCGGCTTTGAGCGAGTTCACCTGCGAGGTGAAGGCCCCGACCGCGTCGCCGTTGTCTTCCCATTCGGGGGTGCAGCCGGACTGCGGGATCAGGAAGGCCAGTGTGTAGTACTTGTCGCCGCTGGCACTGAGGTCGGCGGCCATGTCGCCGGCGTCACCGCTGGTGATCTGCAGGTACGGGGCGGCGTAGTGAGCGGGCGGGGTCGCCGCGCGCTGCCGCGGTGGCCTGCGTGGTAGCGCCCAGGGCCGGCCCTAACCCAGCGCAGGCCCCTCCGATGGCGAGGGGCAGGGCCAGCAGGGGCGCGGCCAAGCGGCAGCGTCCAGCGTGCATCGTCGCATCCGGGATCCTTTCCTCGGGGGCCATGACCGGCCCGGGAAACAAACTATTAATAAACTTTCCTAATAGTGGCCTGAGGTTATGCCTCCCCGCCCGCGCGGTCAATCCCCCCGCCAGCCGGCCGATCCCTCGCCGGGCTCACGGCCAATCCCTGCCGGTGGCGCGGCCAACTCGCCGCCCCCGCGAGCCCGACTGCCCGCCCAATCACCGCCGAGGCCAGGCACGTCGATCCCCTTTCCCGCACATGCCCGAGCCCATGTCGGTGATCATGGGATTACTGGGGTTAGAGGACCAGACTAATCCCATGATCATGAACGTGGCAGGGCAGGCACCCGGCCAGTTAATGCTGTACATGTATATAGAAGCTATGTACACTAAATCGCATGACAGGGCAGCGGCAGGATCCTCCGGTGACGGGGCTGGTGTGGAGGTTGTCGATGCGGTGGCGGTCGGCCATCGACCGGGCCATCACCCCGCTGGGGCTCACCAACGCGCAATACTCCGTACTCGCCCCGCTGCTGGGGATGGAACGGTCCGGCCAGCGGCCGAGCCAGCGCCAGCTGGCCGACTTCACCGGGCTCGAACCGCTCTACGTCTCCAAACTGGCCCGGGCCCTGGAGCAGGCCGGCCTGATCGAGCGCAGCGGCCACCCGGACGACAGCCGGGCGGTCCAGCTCAGCCTCACCGACCAGGGCCGGGAGGTTACGGCCCAGGCCACCGAGCGGGTGCGGGGGCTGCAGGACGAGCTGACCGCCCCGCTCGGCGGCCTGGACAGCCCGGCCACCCGGAGCCTGATCGACTCGCTGCACACCCTGCTCGGATCCACCCCTCCGCAACCACAGACAGGAGCAGACCAATGACGCACTCCGCCGCTCTCCAAGGCAGCCTCACACCCTCAACGGACAGGACATCGGGCAGGCCGAGCACGCCACCCGGGCCGTGCTGGACCGGCTGCTGGCCCGGACCGGCACCCCGTTCCGCGGCTGGGTGATCCTCAACCAGCTCGCCGCCGGCGGCGGCGCGCTGGGCGAGGACGAGCTGACCGGCCGGATCACCCACGGCCTCAAGATCGGCGAAGACGCGGTGCACGCGGCCGCCGCCGAGCTGGCCTGGCAGGGGCTGATCAGCCGTGAGCCCGCGGCGGGAGGAGGAACGCAGGTCGCCCTCACGCCCGCCGGCACGGCCCGCTTCGAGCAGATCCAGGGCGGTATCGGCCAGGTCACCCAGCGCCTGTACGGCGGCCTGCCCGAGAGCGATCTGGCCATCGCGCACCGCGTGCTGGCCACCGTGACCGAGCGCGCCAACGCCGAGCTGGCTGGCGCCTACCCGGTCCGCTGATCCGGCTACGGGATGAGGGCGATCTTGCCCTGGGTGTGACCTTCCATGATGCTCCGGTGCGCCTGCGACACCTCGGCGAGCGGGAAGCTCTGCGACACGAAGACCCTGAGCTTCCCGTCCTGGGCCAGCCGGGCCAGTTCCAGCCGGGCGGCCTCGCGGATCTCGGTGCCCGGGTCGGCGCCCGGCGCCCCGCCGAGCACCTTGATGCCGGTGTTCAGCCCGCGCTCGAACGAGACGATGGTGGCGATCCGGGTCCGGTCGGGGACCAGCACGAACGACACGTCCAGCGCCTCGTCCGTGCCCGCCAGGTCCAGCGCGGCGTCCACGCCGTCCGGCGCGGCCGCCCGGACCCGGTCCATCAGGCCTGTGCCGTACTCGACGGGGATGGCGCCCAGCTGGCGGAGGAAGTCGTGCCGCGCGGGGAGGGCCGTGGCCACCACGGTGGCGCCGCGGTCCACCGCGAGCTGCACCGCCATGACGCCCACTCCCCCGGCGGCCCCGTGGATCAGCACGGTGTCGCCCGCGCCCACGCCGGTGGCGGCCAGCAGATGCCAGGCGGTCACCCCGGTGACCATCAGCCCGGAGGCCTGGGCCCAGTCGAGCGTGTCCGGCTTGGGCACCAGCGCGGAGGCCGGCACCACCAGCTCGGCGGCGTAGGCGCCGGGCGCACGGTACGCGATGACCTCATCGCCGGCCCGGATCGGGCCGGCCGGGCCGACCGCGCCGGGCCGGCCAGGGTGACCACGCCCGCGGCTTCCGAGCCCAGCCGCAGCGGCAGCCGCGCCGGGTCGGCGCCCATCGCCCCGCTGTAGACCTTGTAGTCAACCGGGTTGACACCGGCCGCCCGGACCTCAATGAGCGCCTCGCCCGGGCCGGGCTCGCCCGGCGCCTGATTGGCGATCTCCAGTACGTCGGGTCCGCCAAACGCGGTCGCGATTACGACAGCTGACATGTCAGCCCGATCCCCCCTTCGCTACCGCTTTATTCCCCCGGGATCATTCCCTCCGGCGCGCCCGCGAACCGATGACCCCGTCCGCCCGCCAGGCCAGGATGGACCGGCGTGACAACCCGGACAGAATCGACAGCGCACTTCCGGCGGAACCGACCGAAAACGCGGACGCTACCGAGCCGACCGACCCGATAGACAGAATGGAACCGGCCGACCCGATCGAGAGAATCGAGCCGGCCGAGCCAATGGACAGAATCGAGCCGCTCGACCCGATACTCAGGATCGAGCCAGCTGAACCTGCGCCTGCAGACGACGGGCTGGCCGGTGACGAGCCAGCGGACAGTGGGTTACGGATGCTCCGCATGACGGCATTCTCGCAGCCCCCGCCGATCACACCTGGAAGCGGGACGCGCGAATAACCGGTCAGACGGGGCGGCCCGCCGCAGCCTCGAGCGATTCGGGGTGCGCGCGACGGTAATGCTCGGTCAGGACCTCACTGGCCTGTCCGGGCTTGTGGGCGATGGTGCGCTGGCATATTTCGCAGCGCAGTACCGGGAGCTGAGTCACGGTAACGGGGAAGCGGGGATTACTCATCTCACGGTCCATGATGCCAGATCTGGCCGCTGCCATCACCCCGCAACGCCGTTAAATACCAGCTCCCGGCCCCTAAGTCGGACAGGCGGCGAGAGCCGGACAACTGGCGAGGTGATCATTTACCACGCCGGTAGCTTGCAGGAAGCTGTACGTGATCGTCGATCCGACGAAGGTGAAGCCGCGCCGCTTCAGGTCCTTGCTGAGCCGGTCGGACAGCTCGGTCCGGGCGGGCAGTTCGGCCATGCTGCGGGGGCGGTTGACCAGCGGCGTGCCGTCCACCCAGGCCCACAGGTAGCTGGCGAACGACCCGTGCTCCTGCTGGGTGGCCAGGAACGCCCGGGCGTTGCGCACCGTGCCCGCCACCTTGAGCCGGTTGCGCACGATGCCCGGGTCGGCCAGCAACTCCGCCAGCTTCGCGTCGTCGTAGCGGGCGATCAGCTCCGGGTCGAAGCCGTCCAGCGCGCGGCGGTAGTTGCCCCGCTTGCCGAGGATGGTGGACCAGGACAGCCCGGCCTGGGCGCCCTCGAGGAGCAGCATCTCGAACAGGTAGCGGTCGTCCCGGGACGGGCGGCCCCACTCGTCGTCGTGGTAGGCGCGCATCGCGTCCGAGCCCTCGGCCCAGTCGCAGCGGCGCGGCGCGTGGCTTCGTTCATCGGGCCCAGCGTGCCACGGGCCACCGACACTCGCGGGTTATCCCTCGGTCTGGCCGTCCCCGGCCGGGCGCCCCGGCGCTGGCCGGCGGCACCCCGAGCATCTCCGCGAACCGGGCCACCATCATGTCCCGGCCCTTGAGCTCGGCCACCATGGCCGGCGGGAGGAGGTCCTCGCCGCCGGGCCGCTGGCCCGAGCCGCCCTCCGGCCCGATCGGCACGACGATGCCGGCCGGCGCGGCCTCGTACCGGCTGAGCTCCACGCCGCCGTCCGCGCCGGATCCCGCGGCGATCAGCTTCTGGATGTTCTCGGCCACGATCGCGGCCTGCCGGGCCGCCGCGCCCGCCACCTTCCGGTCGGCGGTGGACACGTCACCCAGCGCGAACACCCGGTCCTGGCCCGCGACCTGCAGGGTCGGCGAGACCTCGATCAGCCCGTCCGGCCCGCGGGCCCCGGCGAGACCGCCGGCCAGGTAGTCGCTGACCGGGATGACGCCGTAGCAGCGGAACCAGATGTCGGCGGTGACCTCGGTCCCGGCCTGCGTCGCCACGGTAAAGGTCCGCCAGCTCGCCCGGCTCGGCGGGCGGCTCGGCCCGCAGCGGGCTGCCCAGCAGCAGCTGCACGCCCAGCTCCCCGAGCTGGCGGCGCAGTTCCGCCCGCAGGTCCGGCCGGAACGGCCCGCCGAGCACGTCGTCGGCCGCATCGACCAGCGTCACCTGCTTGGACGGCCAGGCCGCCTTGATCTCGCCGGCCAGCTCGATGCCGACCGCCCCGGCGCCGACCAGCAGCACCCGGGCCGCCGCGGCCAGCGCCGCATGGGTGCCGAGCGTCTTCTCGTGCGCGTCCACGGTCCGGTCCAGGTCGCTCTTGGCCGGGAACGGGTAGGTGGACCCGGTGGCCAGCACGATGTAGTCCGCGGGGAGTTCCTCGCCGGAGGCCAGCACCACCCGGCCCGCGTCCACCTTCGCGGCCCGGTCCTGCACCACCCGGCCGTGGCTGAGCAGCCCGCCGTAGGGCAGGTAGATCCGCGGCAGCCAGGACGGGTCCACCAGGGCGCGCAGCGCGGCGACGTTATGCACGAACGCGTCTTTCGGCTCGACCAGCACGACCGACGCCACGTCGTCGAGCGACTTGGCCACGTTGATCCCGCCGTACCCGCCGCCGATGACGACGACGGCCGGCCGGGCCGGGGAAGGCTCGCTCATCTGAACTCCTGTTCCTGGCCTGCTCATGCCCAGGCGCGGTGACGCATCTATTCTGTATCACAGAACATCTGCCGTGCAACTCATCGGCAATCCAGCTCGTCTGGGGTAGGCTCGTGAGCATGGCAGCGCCCTCTGGATTCCTGGCCGGAACCGGGGCGGCCCGCGCCCCGGCGCCGGACGCGGCGGCCTGCACCCTCAGCAACGACCTGGGCTGGGCGCTCGGCGTGGTCTTCCGCGGCTACGTCAAGGCCACCCACGAGGCCCTGGCCGACCTGCCCGGCGGCCCCCGCGGCTACCAGGTGCTCGCCGCGGCCGCCGGGGATGAGCACGGCAGCCAGCTGGCCCTGGCCCAGCACCTGGGCGTGGACCGCACGGTCATGACCTACCTGCTCGACGACCTCGAGGCCGCCGGGCTCATCGAGCGCCGCCCGGATCCCGCCGACCGCCGGGCCCGGCGCATCGTGGCCACCCCGGACGGCCGCACCTGCCTGACTCAGCCTGGACGAGCGGCTGCGCGCCGCCGAGGAGCAGCTGCTCAGCGGCCTGGACGCCGGGCAGGACCGCCAGGTGTTCCGCACCCTGCTGCGCCGGCTGGCCCTGCACGCCAGCGCGGGTGAGCCGGTCCGCACGGCGTGCGACGCGGCCGCGGACGTGGCCCGGATGGGCGGGCCCGCACCGGGCGGCACCGCGGGCCGGACGCCGCCCGGCCCAGACCTGCGGCATTAGTCTCACGGAGCATGACGGAGCGGATCTACGTGGGGAACGCGGCCGCGGACGCCCCGGCGGGCCGCGGCTGGCTGCTCGGGCACTTCCAGCCGCCCGGCGACCCCCGCCACAGCGACGACGTCGAGATCAAGTGGGCCATCCATCCCCGCGACGACCGGCGCCCGGAGTGGGTCAGCGGCGAGCGGCGCTCGGCGGCGATCTTCCTGGTCAGCGGCCGGTTCCGGGTCGAGCTCCCGGGCCGCAGCGTGCTGCTCGCCCAGCAGGGTGACTACGTGGTGTTCCACGGCGTGGACCATTCCTGGCACGCCGAGGAGGCGTCGGTGGTGCTGGCGGTCCGCTGGCCCTCGGTCCCGGGGTACTCCATCGTCCCGCACTGAGCAGAAGCCGTCCCTCAGGAGGAAGTGTGCGGGTACTGGAGCGTTTCGCGCTGGATGGCCGCAAGGCCGTGGTCACCGGGGGAAATCAGGGACTGGGCAAGGCGTTTGCCGCCGCCCTGGCGGAGGCCGGCGCCGACGTCATGATCGTGGCCCGGGACACCGGCCGGAACGCGGCGGCCGCCGCGGGACCTGAAAAGCCAGGGCCTGGCGGTGTCCGCGCTCGACGCGGATCTCACCCGCGACGCGGGCGCGCGCCATGGACGCCGCGGCCCGCCAGCTCGGCGGGCTGGACATCCTGGTCAACAACGCCGGTGTCTGCTACCACGGCGAGTCGTGGCAGGTCACCGACCAGGAGTGGGACGACGTGTTCGACCTGAACGTCCGGGCGCTGTGGCGGTGCAGCCGGGCCGGCGGCCGGCACATGGCCGAGGGCGGCGGTGGCTCGATCATCAACGTCGGCTCGATCTCCGCGATGATCGTGAACCGCCCGCAGTGGCAGCCCGCCTACAACGCGTCCAAGGCCGCGGTGCACCAGCTGACCAAGTCGCTGGCCGCGGAGTGGGCCGGGCTGGGCATCCGGGTCAACGCGATCGCGCCCGGCTACGTCAAGACCGAGATGGCCCCGGTGGACCGCCCGGAATTCCGGCGGCACTGGATCGAGGACACGCCGCAGCAGCGCTACGCACTGCCCGAGGAGATCGCCCCGAGCGTGGTCTTCCTGGCCAGCCCCGCCTCCTCCTTCATGACCGGCTCGGTTCTCGTCATCGACGGGGGCTACACGCTCTGGTGACTTAAATTCGCCGCAACGAAAACCCGCACCGCGCCGGTCACGCCCACCCGGCTCGCCCCCTGCTGCGCCCGCGGCCCCTGCGTAGGCTCACACCATGACCCAGCCCATGCTGGAGGTGACCGGCGCGGCGAAGGCGTTCGGGAAAGTGATGGCGCTGAGCGGGGTGGACTCACGGTGGCGCCGGGGCGGATCGCCGCGTTGCTGGGTCCTAACGGGGCCGGCAAGACCACGCTGGTCCGCATCGTGGCCACGCTGGTCCGCCCGGACGCCGGCGTGATCCGGGTGGACGGCTTCGAGTGGTGGCCGATCCCTACGCGGTCCGCGCCCGGATCGGCCTGACCGGCCAGTACGCGGGGCTGGACGAGGCGCTGTCCGGCCGGGCGAACCTGATGCTGATCGGCCGGCTGGCCGGCCTGAGCCGCGGCACCGCCCGGGAGCGCTCGGCCGAGCTGATCGGCCGCTTCGACCTGGCCGCGGCGGCCGGGCGGGCGGTCGGCACCTACTCCGGCGGCATGCGCCGCCGCGCCGACCTGGCCGCCAGCCTGATGGCGCGGCCCTCGCTGCTGGTCCTGGACGAGCCGACCACCGGGCTGGACCCGGCCGGGCGGCGCCAGCTCTGGGAGTCGCTGGCCGCGCTGCGCGACGAGGGAACGACCATGCTGCTCACCACCCAGTACCTGGAGGAAGCCGAACGGCTCGCCGACCTGGTGTACATCCTGGATCAGGGCCGGCTGGTGGCCAGCGGCACGCCGGCCCAGCTGCGCGCCCGGACCGGAACCCAGCTGGTCGAGGCGCGGTTCGAGCCGGCCAGCGTGGCCGCGGCGGCCGCCCGGGCGCTGGCCGCCCGGCTGGGCCTGCCGCCGGAGGGCCTGCACGCGGACCCGGCGTCCGGGCGGCTCACCCTGGTCGCCCGGGACGGCGTGGGCACGCTGCTGGAGGTGGCGCGGGCGCTGGCCGCGGACGGGATCACGGTGGCGGATCTGAGCCTGCGCGGGCCCAGCCTGGACGAGGCGTTCCTGGCCCTGACCGGGCAGCACGCCCACCGGGAGGCATCGTGACCAGCCAGCAAACCGGCCGGGTCGACGGGCCGGTGACCGGCGCGGTGGCGCCGTGACCAGCCTGGCGGGCACGCCGGCACCCGGCAGCCCCGGCGGCGCAGCCCGGGACGGCGTCGCGCCCCGGACCCCGCCGCACCGCGCGGGAAGCCGCGCTGATCTGCGGCCGCCAGCTGGCCATCCTGCGGGCCAACCCGAGCCGGCTGCTCTACCCGCTGATCCAGCCCGTCGTGCTGCTGGTGCTGTTCCTGGCCATCTTCGCCGGGCTGGCCCGGGTCCCGGGTGCGACCTACCGGCAGTACCTGGTCCCCGGCATCATCGTGCAGAACGTGGCGCTGACCGCGCCGACGGTGGGGCTGGGCATCGTGCTGGACGCGGCCAGCGGGATCACCGACCGGTTCCGGTCGCTGCCGATAGCCCGCAGCGCGGTGCTGCTCGGCCGGATGCTCGCCGAGAGCCTGATCTTCGCGGTCCAGGCGCTCCTGGTGCTGGGCGTCGCGTCGCTGCTGGGGTTCCGGGTCGCGACCGGCCTGCCCGGGATGGCCGGCATCGTCGTGATCGCGGTGAGCTTCGGTGTCGCGCTGGGCATCACGCTGTCGTGGCTGGCGTTGCGGATCCATGACCCGGACACCGCGGGCCGGGCCCTGTTCCTGCCGATGGTGCCGCTCACGTTCATCAGCTCGACGTTCACCCCGATCGACCGGCTGGCCGGGTGGCTCCAGCCGCTGGCCCGGGCCAACCCGGTCACGGCGGCCGTCAACCTGATCCGGACCCTGGCCGACGGCGGCCCGCTCGGCCGCGAGCCGCTGTACCTTGCGATCTGGATCGTGGTGCTGTCCACCGGCCCCGGTTTCCTGGCCGTCCGGCGCTGGCAGGGCGACCGCTAGCCGGGCCGGCCAGCGCCCGGCACGCTCAGCCGAACACGCTCAGCCGGGCGCGCTCAGCCGGGTGCGCTCAGCCGGGCAGGTCCTTGCTCATGAAGATACGGCGGTAGCCGTCCTCGGTGGCCCGCCGGTCCTCCCGGTAGCCCAGGCGGGCGTACACGGCCTGGCTCTCGGTCATCACCTCGTGGGTGTACAGCCGGACCTGGATGAGCCGGCGGCGGGCGGCCTCCTGCTCGGCGAACTCCATCAGCCGCCGCCCGAGCCCGGTGCCCTGCGCGTCCGGGTGCACGGCGACGTTCTCGATCAGCAGGCTGCCCGGCTCCGGGATCAGCGAGACCAGGCCGGTCGACCGGGTCGCCGATGACCCAGAGCAGCCCCTGCTCCGCCGGGCCGGTGTAGTCCCGCAGCATGGGGGCGGGAAGCCGTTCCATCCGGGTCCGGTACTTCGCGTAGGCCGCGGCGATCACCTCGTGGACCCGCGGCAGGTCCGCCGCCGTGGCCCGCCGCGGCGCCTCCGTCACGTCCATCCCCTCCAGCTGTCCGCCCGCCCGGACCGGGCCCAGCCGCTAGGCCGGGTCGCTGGCGCCGCGGCCACGCCCGGCCCGGCCCGACGGCGGCCCGTCGGCACCTGCGCCGTCAGCCCCCGCACCGTCAGCCCCCGCACCGTCAGGCGTCCTGGGCCATCAGCGCCTGGGCCGTCACCGGCCGCCTCGTCGGCGGCGTCGGCCGCGGCGTTCACCGCCTCGCCCGCCACCCCCGCCGCCGCGGCCATGGGATCGGTGTCCTGCCAGACCTCCCGGACCACGACCTGGATGGCCCCGGCCGCCGGGATGGCCAGCAACGCCCCGACGAACGCGCCGAAGATCCCGCCGATCCAGCTGCCGATCTCCCCGCCGATCAGGATGGACAGCAGGACCAGCAGCGGGTTGACGCGCACGGTGCGGCTCATCACGACCGGGTTCAGCACGTGGTTCTCGAGCTGGGTGTAGACGAGGAACACGACCAGGGTGACGATCCCGGCGCTGAGCGAGTGGGCCGCCGCGAACAGCACGGTGGGGATCCCGGCCAGCGCGCCGCCGATCATCGGCAGGAAGTCCACCAGGGCCACCCACAGCGCCCACAGGAACGGGAACGGCACGCCGACCACCACCAGCGTGACGAACACGACCAGCCCGGCGATCACCGAGGTGAGGACGTTGCCGAGCATGTAGCCGGTGACTGACCGGTTGACCTCGTGCGCGACCCGGGAGTACCGGGTCGCGCGCTCCGGGGCCATGGCGCCCAGCAGCCCGCTGCGCATCTTCGGCCCCTCCAGGAGCAGGAGCAGGACCAGGACGAAGATGGTGAACAGCTCCAGCAGCAGCGAGAGCGCGCCCTTGCCCAGGCTCAGCGCGGGCTTGGCCAGGCCCTCGCCGAAGCTGACCAGCTTGGGCGCGTTCTTGTTCACCCAGGCCTGGACGTGGTACCTGCGCACCAGGTGGCCGATCCAGCCGCGGCCATGCTCCGCGTCGGTCACGTAGGTCGGCAGCTTCTGGGCCAGGTGGCTGATCCCGTTGGCCAGCGGAGAACCGAACGCGATGGCCAGGCCGACGAAGACGATGAGCGCCCACAGCGTGACGACGGCCACCGCCCAGCCCCGCCGCTTGATCTTCCAGCGCTGCAGCGCCACCACGGCCGGGTTCAGGATCACCGCGATGAAGGCCGCCACGATGATCAGGAGGATGACGTCCTTGAGCCGGTAGACGATCTTCCCGAGCAGGTAGACCGCGACCACCACGCCGACCGTGGTCAGGATGGCCGGCAGCGGGATACCCCGGGCCCGCGCGGCGGCCCACAGGCGGCCCGCCGGGTCCGGGTGGTGGCGCGTCGTTGCTCACCTGGCCATCATCGCAGCCCGCTGTGCCCGATCGTGATCGCCTCAGCGAGACCGGCCATTTCCGGGGCGCGCCGGCCATGGCGGCCGGCGCCGATTACCGGAACACTTGATTAACAGAAGACTCGACGCCGCGAACCTGGGCACTGACGGCACCGAGGGCTGCGTTGGCCCAGTGATGGGGTGCCCGGATCGCGGCGTCTCGTGGTGAGATGCACGGTGTTGGGCACATTGTGGGTGAGGAGCTGACGTTGCGGGTGAACGAGCGGGCCGGCCAGCCGGCCAGCCAGGCGGACCTGGTGGACGTGGCCAAACTGGTCACGTCCTACTACGCGTTGCATCCGGATCCGGCGGTCCCCGAGCAGAAGGTCAGCTTCGGCACGTCGGGACACCGCGGCTCGGCGCTGCGTTCCTCGTTCAACGAGGATCACATCGCCGCCACCTCCCAGGCCATCTGCGACTACCGGGCGCGGGCGGGCACCACCGGGCCGCTGTTCCTCGGCCGGGACACCCACGGGCTGTCCGAGCCCGCGTTCGTGACCGCGCTGGAGGTCCTCGCGGCCAACGAGGTCACCGTGCTGGTGGACAGCCGGGACGGGTACACGCCGACGCCCGCGCTGTCCCGGGCCATCCTGGTCTACAACGACGGGCGCGACGACGGCCTGGCCGACGGGATCGTGATCACCCCGTCGCACAATCCGCCGGAGGACGGCGGGTTCAAGTACAACCCGCCCGACGGCGGCCCGGCCGGCTCGCAGATCACCTCGGTCATCCAGGACCGGGCCAACGAGCTGCTGGCCGGCGGGCTGCGCGAGGTGCGCCGGATCCGCTACGAGGCGGCCAGGGACGCGTCCACGACGGCCACCTTCGACTTCCTGGGCGAGTACGTCGGGCAACTCCCGGCCGTGGTCAACCTGGACATCATCCGCGGGGCCGGCATCCGGATCGGCGCCGACCCGCTGGGCGGCGCCAGCGTCGCCTACTGGGCCGAGATCGCCGAGCGGTACGGGCTCGACCTGACCGTGGTCAACCCGGACGTGGACGCCACGTTCCGGTTCATGACCCTGGACTGGGACGGCCGGATCCGGATGGATTGCTCGTCCCCGTACGCGATGGCGTCGCTGATCGACCGCGCGGACCAGTTCACCATCGCGACCGGCAACGACACCGACTCCGACCGGCACGGCATCGTCACCCCGGACGCGGGCCTGCTCGACCCCAACCACTACCTGGCCGTGGCCATCGACTACCTGTACCGGCACCGGGCGGAATGGCCGGCCGACGCCGCGGTCGGCAAGACCATGGTCAGTTCCTCGATCATCGACCGGGTCGCCGGGGCCGCCGGCCGCACGCTGACCGAGGTGCCGGTGGGGTTCAAGTGGTTCGTGCCGGGGCTGCTGGACGGCTCCATCGCCTTCGGCGGCGAGGAGAGCGCCGGCGCCTCCTTCCTGTGCACCGACGGCCGGGTCTGGACCACCGACAAGGACGGCATCATCCTGGCCCTGCTGGCCTCGGAGATCACGGCGGTGACCGGGCAGTCGCCGGGCGAGCGGTACCGCGACCTGGCCGGCCAGCTGGGCGACCCGGCCTACGCCCGGATCGACGCGCCGGCGACCCGGGCGCAGAAGGCGCTGCTGGCGAAGCTGTCCCCGGATCAGGTCAGCGCCGGCGAACTCGCGGGCGAGCCGGTGCTGGACCGGCTGACCCGGGCCCCGGGCAACGGCGAGCCGCTGGGCGGCATCAAGGTGATCACCGAGAGCGGCTGGTTCGCCGCGCGGCCCTCAGGCACCGAAGACGTCTACAAGCTGTACGCGGAGTCGTTCGCCGGTCCCGGGCAGCTGGCCCGCATCCAGGAAGAAGCACAGCAGATCCTGGACGGCGTGCTGAAAGAAGCAGATAGGCACGTAAGGGGTGGGAGATGGCAGATCAGCGAGTTCTGGGCATCGTGCTGGCCGGGCGGGGCCGGCAAGCGGCTGGCGCCGCTGACCGCGGACCGGGCTAAACCGGCCGTGCCGTTCGGCGGCATGTACCGGCTGGTCGACTTCGCGCTGTCCAACCTGGTCAACGCCGGGATCCTGCGGATCGCCGTGCTGACCCAGTACAAGAGCCACAGCCTGGACCGGCACATCTCGACCACCTGGCGGATGAGCACGCTGCTCGGCAACTACGTCACGCCGGTGCCCGCCCAGCAGCGGCTCGGCCCGCACTGGTACACCGGGTCGGCCGACGCGATCTACCAGTCCCTGAACCTGATCTACGACGAGAAGCCCGACCTCGTCATCGTGTTCGGCGCGGATCACGTCTACCGGATGGACCCGCGGCAGATGATCGACGAGCACTGCCAGCACGGCGCCGGGGTCACCGTCGCCGCCATCCCGGTGCCGCGGATGGAGGCCACCGCGTTCGGCGTGATCCAGGCCGGCGCGGACGGGCACACGCTCGAGGCGTTCCTGGAGAAGCCGGCCGACCCGCCCGCGCTGCCCGGACGGCCCGACGAGGCCTACGCGTCGATGGGCAACTACCTGTTCTCCACCGACGTGCTGGTCGAGGCGCTGCGCAAGGACGCGGCCAACCCGAACAGCCGCCACGACATGGGCGGCGACATCATCCCGATGCTGGTGGACGAGGGCTGCGCGCACGTCTACGACTTCATGACCAACAAGGTGCCCGGGGCGAGCGACCGTGACGCCGGGTACTGGCGCGACGTCGGCACGCTGGACTCCTACTTCGAGGCGCACATGGACCTGTGCGCCATCCACCCCGTCTTCAATCTCTACAACGACCGGTGGCCGATCCTGACCAACGTGCCGAGCCTTCCCCCGGCGAAGTTCGTGCACGACTCCGGCGACCGGGTCGGCCGCGCGATCGACAGCCTGGTCAGCAACGGCGTCATCGTGTCCGGCGGGCTGGTCCGCGAGTCCGTGCTCTCCCCCGGCGTGCGGGTCAACAGCTGGTCGACGGTGGAACGGTCGGTGATCCTGCACAACACGATCATCGGCCGGCACGCGGTGGTCAGGGACGCCATCCTGGACAAGAACGTCGTCGTGCCCGAGGGCGTCACGATCGGCGTGGACAAGGACCATGACCGGGAACGCGGCTTCGCGGTCTCCGACAGCGGCATCACCGTGGTCGGCAAGAGCCAGAAAGTGACGGTATGACCGTGCCCGGCGGTCCCCCCGGGCCGGCCCAGCGGGACCGGCTCAGGGTGGCCCTGCTCACCCGCGAGTACCCGCCCGAGGTGTACGGCGGCGCGGGGGTGCACGTCACCTATCTGGCCCGGGAGCTGGCCGGGCTGGTCGACCTGACCGTGCACTGCGAGGGCGGGGACCGGCCCGGGGCCGTGGCCCACCGGCCGTGGGAACTGCTGGCCGGGGCGAACCAGGCGCTGGCCACGATCTCCACCGACCTGTCCATGACCGCCGCGGTGGGCGGCGCGGACCTGGTCCACTCGCACACCTGGTACGCCAACCTCGCCGGGCACCTGGCCTCGATGCTGTACGGGATCCCGCACGTGATGACGGTGCACTCGCTGGAGCCGCTGCGCCCGTGGAAGGCGGAGCAGCTGGGCGGCGGGTACGCCCTGTCCAGCTGGTGCGAGCGGGTGGCGGTCGAGTCCGCGGCCGCGGTGATCGCGGTGTCCGAGGGGATGCGGTCCGACGTGCTGGCCGCCTACCCCGCGGTGCCGCCGGACCGGATCCGGGTCATCCGGAACGGGATCGACACCCGGGAGTACGCCCCGGACGCCGCGACCGGGGTGCTGCACCGCTACGGGGTGGATCCGGCGCGGCCCATGGTGATCTTCGTCGGGCGGATCACCCGGCAGAAGGGCGTCCCGGTGCTGCTGCGGGCGGCGGCCAGCCTGCCGCCGGAGGTGCAGCTCGTGCTGTGCGCGGGCCAGCCGGACACCCCGGAGCTGGCCGCCGAGGTGACCGGGCTGGTGGCGAGCCTGCAGACGGACCGCTCCGGGGTCATCTGGATCCCCGAGATGCTGTCCAAGCCCGAGGTGATCCAGCTGCTCAGTCACGCCACCGTGTTCGCCTGCCCGTCGCTGTACGAGCCGCTCGGCATCGTCAACCTGGAGGCGATGGCGTGCGGCACGGCGGTGGTGGCGTCCCGGGTGGGCGGCATCCCCGAGGTGGTCAGCGACGGCGAGACCGGGCTGCTGGTCCCGCCGGACGACCCGGCCGCCCTGGCCGGCGCGCTGAACGCCCTGGTGGGCGATCCGGGGCGGGCGGAGGCCATGGGCGCGGCGGGCCGCAAGCGGGCCGCGGCCGAGTTCGGCTGGGACGCCATCGCCGCGCAGACCGTGGGCCTGTACGCCGAGCTCACCAGCTGAGGCAGGACCCCGGAGCCGCGGCCAGGCCCGGCGGGACCGTCTGTCCCAAACTGAGACCACCAGGCGCAGCCAATGAACAAGTATCGGACAAGTCCTGGTGATGACACATGAAGCGGGGGCAGCCGTGGGCGACGCAGCACCGACGTCCGGCACATCTACTCCTGGCCCGGCCCGGCCGGACCTCTCCGGCGAGCGCCCCTCGCGTCCGGCACCGGGAGCACCTTCCGGCTGATGTACCGCAGCCGGAACAAGATCCCGGCAGACCAGCGCAAGGCCGAACTCGGCACCTTGTTCAGCATCGCGCGGTCGAACAACAAGAAGCAGCAGATCACCGGGGCCCTGCTGATCTACGGTGACTGGTTCGCGCAGGTCCTGGAAGGTCCCGGAGGCCCCGGTCCGGGCGCTGTACGCCACGATCGAGGCCGATCCGCGGCACGAGAACATCTCCGTGATCCAGTCCGGGCCGGCCGAGCGGCTGTTCGCCCGGTGGGCCATGGCCCGGGTCTCGGCGGACGGCGAGCCAGACATCCGGCTCATCGCGCACGCGGACGGCATCGCCCCGGCCATGAACCGGCCGACCACTCCCGAGCAGGAAGCGGTGCTGGACATCATGCGCGCCGCCACCCGCGGTGACGCGCACGCGCGCTGAGCGCGACGCACACCCGCGCTGACCGGCGCGGGGCGGGCCAGCTTCCGCCGGTCAGCGCGTTCCAGGACCGCCCTGCCGCCCGGATCCGCAGCCGCAGGACAGGGCCGCCCGCTGCTGCGGGGCGTCCCAGTCCAGGATCGGCCCGGCCGGCACGATCCGCAGCGGGTTGAGCTGCGGATGCGTCCCGTAGTAGTGCCGCTTGATCTGGTCGAAGTCGGTGGTGCCGCGGAACGCCGGGAGCGAGTACAGGTCACGCGCGTACGGCCACAGGTTCGGATAGTCGGCCAGGCGGCGCAGGTTGGCCTTGAAGTGGGTCACGTACACCGCGTCGAACCGGGCCAGGGTCACCCACAGCCGCACGTCTGCCTCGGTGAGTGAGTCACCGAACAGGTAACGCCGGGTGGCCAGCCGCTGGTCGAGGTCGTCCAGGGTGGCGAACAGGCTGGCCACGGCGCTGTTATACGCCTCCTGGGAGGTGGCGAACCCGCACCGGTACACGCCGTTGTTGACGGTGGCGTAGACCCGCTCGTTGAGCGCATCGATCTCGGGCCGCAGCGCCGCGGGGTAGAGGTCGAACGCCGGGCTGGCCCACTGACCGAACTGGGTGCCCAGGTCGATGGTGAGGTCAGGGAAGTTGTTGCTGACGATCCGGCCGGTCTCCTTGTCCCACAGGACCGGCACCGAGACGTGCCCGTCGTAGCCGGGCTCGGTCGCCTCGTAGGCCTCCCGGAGCAGGGTGAAGCCGTTGACCGGATCTGGCGTGTAGCCCGGGCCGTCCCGGAAGGCCCAGCCGCGCCCGTCCCGGACCGGGTCGACCACCGACATCGACACCACGTCCTCCAGGCCCAGCAGCGCCCGGACGATGGCCGAGCGGTGCGCCCAGGGACAGGCGAGCGAGATGTACAGGTGGTAGCGGCCTGCCTCAGCGGGGTACCCGGTGGACCCGTCCGCGCTCACCCGGCCCTGAAAGCGGTACACCGGCCGGACGAAGGCACCGTCCGCGCGGGGCGGGGCCTTCACGCGGTAGTCGCCGTAGGTTTCGAAGTCGACCGGGCTGGCCACGGCGGCGGCAGTGGTCATGGCATCATCCTCGGGAACTCACATCTGGCGCATCTTGACGTACCGCATGATGTCGTCACGG
>CAVUKT010000072.1:0-17348 GCA_963742055.1 uncultured Actinomycetes bacterium
AGGCCGAGCATGCGGGCGTAGTTGTCGCCCAGGATGCCGTCCAGCTTGGCCTGGGGGATGGGTGCGCAGCCGACCCGGTCCGCGTGCTCGTTCACGGCCAGGAGCTTGGCCCGCAGCTTCACCGGGTCGTACAGGAAGCCCGGGTAGTCGGTGCCGAAGAACAGCTTCTCCAGCGGCACGAAGGACGCCTCGCGCGTGCACCAGGAAGCGCAGCAGCTCCTCGGTGGTCACGCTGGCGATGTGGTAGCTCAGCTCGGCGTAGAAGTTCGGGTGCTTGGTCAGCATGAACATGGCCTCGTCCACCCAGGGCAGCCCGCAGTGCGCGATCGTGAGCCGCAGCTCGCGGAAGTGCCGCCCGGCCGCGTCCAGCAGCGCCGGGCGGGCGTACTCCATCCGGGCGTCGATCCGGGTCGAGCCCGCCTGGTGCACCATCACCGGGATGCCGAGTTCCTGGGCCTTCTCGAAGCACCGGGAAGGCGATCACCGGGTCGGCGGGGGACCAGTCCTGGTACATCGGGTAGAGCTTGAGGCCCTGCAGGCCCAGGTCGCGCACGGCCCGCTCCAGCTCGCGGACCGCGGCGGCCGGGCCGCGGTAGCCGGGGTTGACCGACGCGTACCCGATGAACGTGTCCGGCTGCGGCCGCGGCGATCGCGGCGATGTAGTCGTTGCACTTCTCCGGGGTCGGCGGCCCGGGCACGCCGGTGATCCCGTAGGTGTCCACCGTCCCGATCAGCTCGCCGTCCAGGAACTGCGGGGACACGGCCAGGATCACGATCTTGTCGAAGCCGGGATGGTCGCGGACCGACTCGTCCGGCCCGATCACCGGGAAGCCCTTCCGGCTGTACCCGCTGGCCTCCCATTCTTCCTCGGTCGGCGGCCGGTGCGAGGGCAGCAGGCCCAGGCTGCGGTAGATGCACAGCGAGCCCTCGCGGCCGTACTCGGTGGTGAACTCCGCGTCCTGCGGCCAGGCTGAGGATGTGCGTGTGCGCGTCGATCTGCATGGGCCGGTCCCGGCTTACGAGCGGATCTGCTTGAGGGTGCGCAGGAAGCCCTCGTTGGCCTCGGCCAGGATCTGCCGCTCGTCCATGGTGAGCAGCTGGCGGCCGGCCATCAGGATCTTCCCGTCCACGATCGTGGTGTCCACCGCGCTGCCGTTCGCGGCGAAGACCAGGTGGGAGTAGATGTGCGCCTTGTCGCCGGGCATCAGCGGGGTGAACATCGGGTTCTGGGTGTCCACCAGGATGACGTCGGCCTTCTTGCCCGGGGTCAGCTCGCCGGTGTCATGCTTCAGCGCGGCCGAGCCGTTGCGGGTGGCCATCCGGAGCACGGACGGCGCCTGCATCAGGCTGGCATCCACCCGGTTGGCCCGGTGCACCAGCGACGCGAACTTCATCACCTCGAACGCATCCCGGCTGTTGTTGCACTCGGCGGCGTCGTGACCGAGGCCCACATTGAGTCCGGCGCCCAGCATTTCCGGCAGCCGGGCGATCCCGTTGCCGAGCTTGGCGTTAGAGCTGGGATTGTGTGAGATCTGGGTGTGCGTCTCGCGCATCAGCGCGATCTCGGTGTCGGACAGCCAGACGCAGTGCGCGGCCACGCAGTCCGGGCCGAGCAGCCCGGCGTCGTAGGCCACCTCGGTCGGGCGGCGGCCGAACCGTTCCTTGGCTGTTCTCCACCTCGGTGAGCGACTCGTTGAGGTGGATGTGGATGCCGGTGCCCAGTTCGTCGGCGAGGGCGCGGGCGTCGCGGAGCAGTTCGGGGGAGGCCAGCGGCAGCCACTCGATGCCGACGTAGACCTCGATCCGGCCGTCGCCCAGGCCGTGCACCGCGTCGTAGGCGTCCTTGTTGTCTGCAGGGTGTCCAGGTTGTGCTCGGGCAGCGCCACGTCGTTGGACAGCACCGCCCGGATGCCGATGTCGTGCGCGGCCCGGCCCAGGTCGGGCAGCCGGCGGTACATGTCGTTGACGGTGGTGACCCCGCACTTGATCGACTCGAGGTAGCTCGCGGCCGCGGACCAGTAGGCCGCCTCGGCGTCCAGGGTGCGGATGAACGGGTACCAGCAGGCGTCCAGGTACTCCCAGAGCGGCAGGTGGTCGCTGAAGCCCTTGGCGATCGCGGTGTGGTAGTGCAGGTCGACCAGGCCGGGCATGACGATCTTGCCGGAGGCGTCGATGACCTGGTCACCGTCGCCGGCCGGGCCCGGGTAGGGGCCCTCGCCGACCGCGGCGATGCGGTCGCCGTCCAGCACCACGTGCCCGCCGAAGTGGACGTCGTCGGCGTCGTTGATGGTCAGCACCGTGCCGCCGGTGATGATGATCTTGCTCATGCCCGTGCTCCTGTGGTCAGTGCTGCTCGGTCAGTGCTGCTGGGTCAGTGCTCCTGGTCAGTTCTGGTAGTCGATGGCCGTGATCACGCGCTGCAGGGCCTGGTTGGCCTGGTCCAGCACGGTGGCCTCGTCCACGGTGGTGAGCTCGCGGCCGCGCATCAGGATCTTCCCGTCCACGATCGTGGTGTCCACCGCGCTGCCGTCGGCCGCGAAGACCAGGTGGGAGTACACGTGGGCCGGGTCGCCGGGGAGCAGCGGGGTGAACATCGCGCTGCGCGTGTCGACCAGGATGACGTCGGCCTTCCGGCCCGGGGCCAGCTCGCCCGTGTTGTGCCGCAGGGCGGCCGCCCCGTTGCGGGTCGCCATCCGCACCACCGCCGGGGCCTGGAGCAGGCTCGCGTCCACCCGGTACGCGCGGTGGATGAGCGAGGCGAACTTCATCACGTCGAACAGGTCGCAGGTGTTGCTGGACTCGGCCGCGTCGTGGCCCAGCCCGACGTTCAGCCCGGCGGCGAGCATCTCGGGCACCCGGGCCACCCCGTTGCCGAGCTTGGCGTTGGAGCTGGGGTTGTGCGAGATGCTGGTGCCGGTCTCGCGCATCAGCCCGATCTCATGATCGGTGAGCCAGACGCAGTGCGCGGCCACGCAGTCCGGGCCGAGCAGCCCGGCGTCGTAGGCCACCTCGGTGGGCCGGCGGCCGAACCGCTGCTTGCTGTTCTCCACCTCGCCCAGCGACTCGTTCAGGTGCACGTGGATGCCGGTGCCCAGTTCGTCGGCCAGGGCGCGGGCGTCGCGGAGCAGTTCGGGGGAGGCCAGCGGCAGCCACTCGATGCCGACGTAGACCTCGATCCGGCCGTCGCCCAGGCCGTGCACCGCGTCGTAGGCGTCTTTGTTGTCATGCCAGGGTGTCCAGGTTGTGCTCGGGCAGCGCCACGTCGTTGGACAGCACCGCCCGGATGCCGATCTCCTCGGCGGCCCGGCCCAGCCCGCCGAGCTGGCGGTACATGTCGTTGACCGTGGTCACGCCGCACTTGATGGACTCCAGGTAGCTGGACAGCGCCGCCCAGTACGCGGTCTCCGGGTCGAGCGCCCGGATCGACGGGTACCAGAACTCCTCCAGCGACTCCAGCAGCGGCAGGTGGTCACAGAAGCCCTTGCCGATCGCGGTGTGGTAGTGCAGGTCGACCATCCCCGGCATGACGACCATCCCGGACGCGTCGATGACCTCGGCCCCCGCGGGCACCTCGCCCGGGTAGCCGCCCGGGCCGACCGCGGTGATCTGGTCCCCGTCGATGACCACGTGGCCGCCGAAGTGCACGGTGTCGGCGGCGTCCACGGTGAGCACGGTGCCGCCCTGGATGATGATCATGCGGATGCCTTCCTGGCCGCCCCGGCCGTGCCGTCGCCGCCCCGTCGCCGGTTCATGCCATCGCCGTCTCGGCCGCCACGCAGTCCGCGAACGCCCGGACCGTGGCCATCCGGTCCGGTCCGAGCGGGAACACGGTCACCGAATCCACCCCCAGCCCGGCCAGGTCGCGAAGATGCTGCCGGGCCTCGTCCTTGCCGCCGGCCAGCGCCATCCGCTTCACGAACTCGACCGGCAGCGCCTGCGGCGGCCCGGGCCGCCTCCTGGAACTCGCCCCCCGCGTAGCTGCTGCGGACCTGGTCGATGGTCTCCTGCGGCAGGCCGGCCAGCCGGCAGTGCACCGGCGCGGTCTGCGGGAACCAGGCGGCGATGGTGCGGGCCGCGGCGATGGCCGCCTCCTCGTCCTCGTCGATGGCCCCGTAGGCGAACACGGTCACCGGCGGCCGCTGGCTGCGCCCGGCCGCCTCGGCGCCGCGGTCGATGTGCTCCAGCGCGAACGAGATCCCCTCGGGATGCAGCCCGGCCAGCAGGATCACGCCGTCCGCGACCCGCCCGGCCAGTTCCAGCGTGCGCGGGCCGGTCGCGGACACCCACACCGGGATGTCCGTCCCCGGGGGAAAGCGGTAGTGCGCGTCGTGCAGCGCGAACCCTGGCTCGTCGGCGTCGACGGTCGCGCCGCTCCACAGCGCCCGGATGGCCGCGATGGAGGCCTCCAGGGTGGCCAGCCGGGCCGGGGTGTAGCCCAGGGACAGCAGCGGCCGGTCGCCCGCGCCGATGCCCAGGATGGCCCGGCCGCCGGAGATGTCGGCCAGGGTGGCCGCGGCCACCGCGGTGATCGCGGGGTGGCGGGTCACCGGGTTGGTGACCGCGGTGCCGATCGTCATCCGGGACGTCTGCCGGGCCGCCAGCGTGAGATAGGCCCAGCAGTTGCGGGAGTGCAGCGAGGAGTCGGTCAGCCAGAAGCTGTCGTAGCCGAGGCTCTCGATCTCCGTGACCATCTCCTCGAAGTCGTCCGGCGGGTCGACGCCCTGCAGGGTTACTCCGGTGCGCACCGTTCTCACCACTCCTGTTCGTCCAGTCGGGCGACCGTGGCCGCCAGGGCCGCCAGGCCGGCCGCCACCGGATCGACGTCGATCCACTCCTGCTCGGTGTGGGTGCCCTCGCCCGTGGTGATGCCGAGGGTCAGGGCCGGGATCCCGCGCGGGTAGGCGGCGTTGGCGTCGGTGCTGGCCGCGGTCAGCCGGGGCGCGATCCCCGCCTCGCGGAGCACCTGTGCGGCCAGGGTAGCCAGCGGGTGGTCCGGGTCCAGCTGGCCGGCGGGCCGTTCGCCGATGGCGTGCACCGAGACCCCGAGCGGCACCGCCGGGTCCTCCAGCACCGCCCGGGCCGCCGCGCGCAGCGTGTCCAGCGCCGCCGGGTCGCCGCTGCGCAGGTTGACCAGGAACTCGGCGCGCTGGGCCCGGGAGTTGACCGACTCGCCGCCCTCGATCAGCCCCACGTTCACGGTGGCCTTCGGGCGGGCCGGGCTGGGCCAGTCCGGGCTGGGCCAGCCGCGGGCTGGGCCAGCGCGGCGAGCGCGGTGATCAGCCGGGCGGCCTCGTGCACCGCGCTGGGCTGGCTGGCCTCTTCCCAGGCGTGCCCGCCCGGGCCGGTGACCCTGACCCGCCACCGGGTGGACCCCACGCCGGTCACGTTCACCCGGCCGAGGTAGTTGCCTTCCAGGGCGATGACCGCGCGAACCGGGCCCGGCGGGTCGTCGAGCAGGGCCCGGACGCCGGCCAGGTTGCCCAGGCCCTCCTCGCCGGTGGTCGCCACGATCCACACCGGGTGCCGGAGCCGGCCGGGCAGCAGCGCGTCCAGGGCGCTGAGCGCGCAGACCGCGACCGTGTTGTCGCCCACTCCGGGCCCGGTGAGCCGCCCGCCGTGGCGCACCACCGCGTGGGCTGACCTCGGGGCCGAACACGGTGTCCAGGTGCGCGCACAGCAGCACCGCAGGCTGCTGCGGGTCCCCGGCGCGCAGCTGGGCGCGGACGTTCCCCGCCGCGCCGACGGCGACGCCGGCCAGCCCGTCGGCCGTCCACCAGTCCCGGACGACCTGGGCCCGCTGCTCCTCGTGCCCGGTCGGGGCCGGGATCGCGCTCAGCGCGATGGTCCGGTCGAGGACCAGCTGGGCCAGCTCACGGGTGCCCGGCTGAGGGGGGCGGGTGATGCTCATCCGGCCACGACCCCGCGGGCCGTCAGGTCCTCGATCTCGGCCGCGGCCAGCCCGGCCCCGGCGAGGATCTCGGCGGTGTGCTGGCCGAGACCGGGCGCGCCGCGTGAGTACCCGAGCGTCTCCGCGGAGTCCGGGCCGGGCCGGGGCCGGACGACGGCCAGGGGCGGGCGGACCGTCTGGTAGCCGTGGCCGTCCGGGGTGCTGGCCGCCTGGCAGACCTCAGGGACTGGGCCTGCGCCGAGGTCAGCGCCGCGGCGGGCGGGAGGACCGGGGAGGCCGGGATCCCGGCCCCGTCCAGGGCCTGCTGCCAGTACCCGGCGCTGTCCCGGGTGAGGATCTGCTCGATCTGCGCGGTCAGCTCGGCGCGGTGCCCAGCCGGTCCGCGTTGGTGGCGAAGCGCGGGTCGGCGGCCCAGTCCGGCCGCCCCAGCACGTCGCACAGCTTGAGCCAGAGCGGCTCGCTGCCCGCGCCGGCCAGCGCGAGGGACCCGTCCCGGCAGCGGAACACGCCGTACGGGGCGAACTGGGGGGAGTCGTTGCCGAGCAGGCCCGGCGAGGTGCCGGTCTCCAGCATGTCCGCGGCGTAGCTGGTGAAGCAGCCCAGCGCGAACTCCAGCAGCGACGAGCTCACCGTGCGGCCGAGCCCGTCGGCGGTCCGGGCGAACAGCGCCGCGATGATGGCGGTCGCCGCGCTCATCCCGGCCCCGATGTCCAGCACCGGCGCCCCGACCTTGACCGGGCCGCCCGGCCTCGGTGCCGGTGACCGCCATGATGCCGCTGGCCGCCTGGAGGATCAGGTCGAAGCCGCCGCGGGCCGCGTCCGGGCCGGTCTGGCCGAACCCGGAGATCGAGGCGTACACCAGCCGCGGGTTCAGCGCGTGCAGCCGGTCCGGGCCGAGCCCGGCCCGCTCCAGCGACCCGGGCCGGGCGTTCTCGACGAACACGTCGCTGCGCCCGCGCCAGGGTGCGGACCAGCTCGGTCCCGTCCGGCGCGGTCAGGTCGACGGCGATGCTCCGCTTGCCGGTGTTCAGCGAGGCGAACAGGCCGCTGAGGCTGCCCACCCGGACCGCGCCCTGGGCCCGGTAAGGGTCGCCGCCGGGCAGCCCCTCCACCTTGATCACGTCGGCCCCGAGCGCGTCCAGCACCATCGTGCAGTAGGCGCCGGACACGAAGCGGGTCAGGTCCAGCACCCGGATCCCGGCCAGTGGCTTACCCGCGGGCGGCTTCACCATGGGGGCGGTTCCCGGTGCTCGCCGAACTCGGCGCGGAGCACGTCGGTGATCTCGCCCACGGTGCAGCCCGCCCGGGCCGCGCCGAGGAAGGCCGGCATGGTGTTCGCGCCCGCCGTCACCGCCTCCTTGAGCTGGGTGAGCGCGCGGGCCGCCGCGGCAGCGTCGCGCTCGGCCAGCCGGGTGGCCAGCCGGGCCCGCTGGCCGGCCGGCCGCGGTGGGGTCCACCTCGAACAGCCGCGGCGGGCGGTCCTCGCCGCCGCCGGTGAACTGGTTCACCCCGACCTTGACCCGCGCGCCGGACTGCACGGCCAGTTCGCTGCGGTAGGCGGCCTCGGCGATCCAGCGCTGCGGGACACCCTGCTCGAGCAGGTGCACGTAGCCGCCGCCGGCGTCCACCTCCGCCACCAGTTCCAGCGCCCGGGTGCGCAGCTCGCTGGTCAGCGACTCCACGAAGTAGGAGCCCGCCAGCGGGTCGACGGTCCTGGTCACCCCGGATTCGTGGGCGATGATCTGCTGGGTGCGCAGGGCCAGCCGGACCGACTCCTCGGTGGGGATCTCCAGCGCCTCGTCGTAGCCCATCACGTGGATCGACTGGGCGCCGCCCAGCACCGCGGCCAGGCACTGCAGGGTCGACCGGACCACGTTGTTGAGCGGCTGCTGGGCGGTCAGCGTGGCGCCCGAGCAGCCGGAGAAGAAACGCAGCCGGCCCGAGTGCGGGTTGGCCGCGCCGAACCGCTCGGTGGCGATCTCGTACCAGAGGCCGCGGGCCGCGCGGACCTTGGCCGCCTCCTCGAACAGGTCCAGCTGGCTGGAGAAGTGGAAGGACAGCCGCGGCGCGAACGAGTCGAACGGCCAGGCCGCGGGCGGTGAAATGCTCCGCGTAGGCGATGGCCGAGGCCATGGTGAGCCCGATCTCCTGGATGGCGTCGCAGCCGGCCTCGCGGGCGTGGTAGCCGGTGATGGAGATCGGGTTGAAGCGCGGCAGTTCCCGGGCGCAGTACTCGACCACGTCCCCGGTGAGCTGGAGCGAGGGCTGCGGCGGGAACACGTAGAGCTTGCGGGCCAGGAATTCCTTGAGGATGTCGTTCTGCAGCGTGCCGGCCAGCCGGGCCGGGTCCACCCCGCGCCGCTCCGCGGCCACGATGTAGAAGGCCAGGATGATCGGGGCGGTCGCGTTGATGGTGAAGTTGACCGACAGGTCCTCCAGCGGCAGGCCGTCGAACACGGCGGCCATGTCGTCCGCGGTGTCGATGGCCACGCCCACCCGGCCGACCTCGTTGCTGGCCAGCTCGTGCGAGGAGTCGTAGCCGAGCTGGGTCGGCAGGTCGAACGCGACCGACAGCGCGGTCTGGCCCTGGCTGAGCAGGTACCGGAAGCGGGCGTTGGTGTCCTCGGCGGAGCCGAACCCCGCGTACTGGCGCATGGTCCACAGCCGCTCCCGGTACATGGACGCGTACGGGCCGCGGATGTACGGGGGCTCGCCGGGCGCGCCCAGCGGGGGGCCGGGTTCCTCCGGCGGCCCGTACCAGGGGTCGACCGGGATGCCGGAGTCGGTGGTGATCACTGCGGGCCGCCGTCCAGGGCCCCGTGTCCAGGGTCCGCCGTCCAGGGTCGCGCGGTCCAGGGCCATGCACGCCCGCGACGACGTCGTCGATCGGCGTGCCCACGCCGTAGACGGCGCGCACGCCCAGGCCGGTGAGGGCCGGGATGTCCTGGGCCGGGATCGTGCCCCCGACCACCAGCGGGATGTCGTCCACCCCGGCCGCCTGCTGCGCCTCGCGGATCTGCCGGGCCAGCGGGAGGTGCACGCCGGACAGGACCGAGATGCCGATCACGTCGGCGTCCTCGGCCTGGGCCGCGGCCACGATCTGCGCCGGGGTCTGGCGCAGCCCGAGGTAGATGACCTCGGCGCCGGCGTCACGCAGCGCCATCGCGACCACCTTCACCCCCCGGTCATGGCCGTCCAGAGCCCGGCTTTCGCCAGCACCACCCTCAACGGCTCACTCCCCGGGCCGGGCCAGCGCGAGCGCGGCGAAGCTGGCGTAGACCTGGGTGGCCTCGATGATGTCGGCCACGCTCAGGTGCTCGTCCGGGCAGTACACCGGCTCACCGCCGGGCCCGAAGATGACCGTCGGCACCTTCACGCCGAAGCTGGCCGTGTCGCCCAGCCAGCCCGCCACCTGGAGCTCCGGCTCGGCCGGCCGCCGGGGCCCGCCGTCCCCGGCCGGGCGGGCGCGGACCGCGCGGACCGCGTCGCGCATGTGCCGGACGACCTCGTCGTCCGGCCCGGCCAGGTACCCGTCCTTGACGTCGGCCAGCACGACCTCAGCCCGGAATCGCGGGTCGCGCTGCCCGGCCCGGTCCAGGCAGCGGTCAACCTCGGCCCGTACGTCGATCACGCTGACGCCCGGCTGCGGGCGGCAGTCCACCCGGATCACGCACTCGTCGGGGATCATCGACGGCCCGCCGGGCGGCAGGCCGCCGTAGACGCGGCCGGGCACCACGAACGTCTCCGGGCCGAACAGGTCACGGACCCAGTCTTCGAGCTCCGGGGTGAAGTGCGAGGCCTCCAGCTCGAGGATGGCGTGCGCGGCCAGCGCGTTGGCGTTGACGGCCAGCGGCTTGTGGCAGGTGTGCGCCGACTTGCCCAGGACCGTGACGTCGAAGTAGTACCGGCCGCGGTGGCCGAGGAAGATCTCGTTGTCGGACAGTTCGCCGAGCACCGCCATGTCGGCCGGGTAGCTGTCGAAGTAGGCGATGGAGCCGAGCTGGTCACCCATGTGGTCGGCGACCGCGGCCATGGCCACCGTGCCGGCCAGCTCCGCGCCGCTGTCCTGCAGCGCTTCCATGGCGACGATCTGGCAGGCCAGTGCGGCCTTCATGTCCATGATCCCGTGACCGTAGATGCTGCCGTCGATGAGCTCACCGGAGAAGGGCGTGGTCGCGGTCCAGCCGTGGGACACGGGCTTGGTGTCCAGGTGCCCGGTGAGCACGACCCGGGGGCCGGCGCCGAAGGACAGCTCGCCCAGCGCGTTCGGCCGGCCGGGCAGGACCGGCTGCAGGCTGGCCGCCTCGAAGCCGGACTCCTCCATCACCGTGTGCAGGAACCCGGCCAGCTCGCCCTCCTCGCCGAGGACGCTCGGAATGCGGCACACCTCCTGGACCAGTTCGATGAGCCGGTGAGTGTCCACCGCGTCGGCGGCGCGGGCGCTGAGCTGTTCCGGAGTCGGCACGCACATCCCCACTCGTTGCGTAAAAATAAGATCTCAGATCTTATGCTCGGCCAAGTCTAGGCTCGGCCCGGCACCGCTGGCAAGGGCCTCCGCCCGGGCCCGCCCGGGCGGGAACCATCCCCCGGGACGGGCGGCCCCGGCGGGCTCCGGCCGCCTCGCGGACTCCCGCGGTCACCTGGCCCGGCAGGCCCGGAAGGCCGGCGCCGCCGGGCCCCCGCGCCGGGCGTCCGGGCCGGTGACGGCGGAGAAAGGCCAGGAGGGTAAAGATATAAGATCTCCGGCTGGCGCACCCGGGTTCGCCTGCGGCGAAATGTGAATTTTACCGGCGGCAACACCCGGGTAATGCGGTCGCCTCCGCGGGGCCATGAGCGGCTGCCGGAGGGCCCCTTGACGCGCTCCGAGCCGGTGTGCTTCAGTGCAGATCTCAGATCTCATCGGGTCTGACCCTGCTGTCTCTTCGCACCGGGAGCTCGCACGTGGCCGCCCTGGAACCATTTGAGCAGTTCCTGCAACGCCCCCGCGGGCTGGTGATCGGCGGGACCGAGCGGCCGGCTGCCTCGGGTCAGTGGTTCGAGGTGCAGAACCCGGCCACCGGCGAGCTCCTCGCCACGGTCGCCGATTCCGGCGCGGCGGACGTGGACGCCGCGGTGGAGGCGGCCCGCGCGGCGCTCGGCCCGTGGTCGGCCGAGGCCCCGGCCCGCCGCGCCGAACTGCTCTGGGAACTCGGCCGCCGGATCGAGGACCTGGCCGCGGAGTTCGCCCGGCTGGAGGCGCTCGACAACGGCAAGCCCACCAGCGAGTCACTCGCCGTGGACGTGCCGCTGTGCGCCGGGCTGTTCCGCTACTACGCCGGCTGGGCCACCAAGATCGAGGGTGAGACCATCACCCCGGCCAGCGGGGCCGCCTTCCACGTCTACACCCGGCGCGAGCCGGTCGGCGTGGTCGCGGCGATCATCCCGTGGAACTTCCCGCTGCTGATGTGCGGCTACAAGCTGGGCCCGGCGCTGGCCGCGGGGAACACGGTGGTCCTCAAGCCGGCCGAGCAGACCCCGCTGTCCGCGCTGCGGCTGGCCCAGCTCATCGAGGAGGTCGGGTTCCCGCCCGGCGTGGTCAACGTGATACCCGGGTTCGGGCCGACGGCCGGGGCGCCGCTGGCCGCCCACCCGGGCGTGGACAAGGTCACGTTCACCGGCGAGACCGGGACCGGCCAGAAGATCCTCGACGCGGCCAAGGGCAACATGAAGCGCCTCTCGCTCGAACTGGGCGGCAAGTCGCCCAGCCTGGTCTTCGCGGACGCGGACCTCGACGCAGCCGTGGAGGGCACGTTCGGCGCGGTCTACTTCAACCAGGGCCAGTGCTGCATCGCCGGCGCCCGGGTCTACGTCCAGGACACGGTGCACGACGAGTTCCTGGCCCGGCTGGCCGACAAGGTCCGCGCGGTCCGGCTCGGCGACGGCCTCGACCCGCAGACCACGATGGGGCCGCTGGTCAGCGCCGAGCAGCGGGACCGGGTGCTGTCCCTGGTCCGGTCCGGCCTGGACGACGGCGCCACCGCGCTGGTCGGCGGCACCCCGGTGACCGACCCGGCCCTGGACGGCGGCTTCTTCGTGACCCCGACCATCCTGACCGGGGTCACCCCGGGGATGCGGGTGATGCGCGAGGAGATCTTCGGGCCGGTGGCCATGGTGTCCTCGTTCGCGCACCGAGGAGGAGGCGGTCGCGGCCGCGAACGACACCGCGTTCGGCCTCGCCTCGGGCGTGTGGACCCGGGACATCAAACGCGGTCACCGGGTGGCCGCCGCCATCCGGGCGGGCGTGGTCTGGGTCAACACCTACGGATGGTTCGACGTCGCGGTCCCGTACGGCGGTTTCCGGATGAGCGGATTCGGCAAGGAACTCGGCCGCGAGGCGCTGGATTCCTACCTGCAGACCAAGACCGTGTGGATCGACCTGTCGTGAGCGAAACCACTGCGTGGTGAGGGGAGCAGCATGACTTCGGCAGCGGCGACGAGCGCGGCGCAGGCCCTGGAGGCAGCGGACCGGCCGGGCTGGACCGGGCAGCTGTGGGCCGGGATCGCCGGCACCTACGCGGCGATCCTGGAGCATCCGTTCATCCAGGGGCTGACGTCGGGGGACCTGCCGCCCGAGGCCTTCTACTACTACCTCGCGCAGGACGAGCACTACGTGTACGAGTTCGTCCGGGCCGTCGGGCTGATCGGGGTGAAGGCGCCGACGACCGACGTGGCCCGGGTGCTCACCAGGCACGCGGCCAACGGCCTGGCCGCCGAGTCCACGCTGCACCAGGAACTGGTCGCCGACCTGGGCGGTGACCCGGCCGCGCTGGCCCAGATCCAGCCGGGCCCGACCACCCAGGCCTACGCGAACTACGTGCTCGCCTCGGTGTTCCGGGGCGGGTTCGCGGAAGGCCTGGCCGCCGTGCTGCCGTGCCTGTGGATCTACGGCGAGGTCGGCCAGCACCTGCACGAGCAGGGCTCGCCCAACCCGGTCTACCAGCGCTGGATCGACACCTACGCCGGTCCCGAGTACGCCGGCGAGGTGGCCGAGGTCCTCGAGCTCGCCGACCAGGCGGGCCGCGACCTGCCCGCCGGGCAGCAGGACCGGGCCCGGGCCCATTTCGAGACCGGCGCCCGCTACGAGTGGATGTTCTGGGACGCGGCCTACCGCCGCGAGTCCTGGCCCCTCTAGTCCTGGCTGCCCCCGGCTCCGGCGATCACGGTCAATATTGCCACGATCAAGAAACCGTTGGTAGCACCATGTAGCACCAAGTGCTAACCACGGATAGAATGGGTCCATGAGCGCACAGCAGGAGATAACGCAGCGGGATTTGCGGAACAAGTCGCGGGAGATCATGGACGCGGTCGAAGGCGGCCAGGCGTTCACGGTCACGCGGGATGGCCGTGAGATCGGCGAACTGATCCCGATCCGGCGCCGCCGCCGGTTCGTTCCGAGGGCGGATTTCGCCGCCGCGTCACGCCACGCCCCGGCTGTTGACCTCGCGGCGTTCCGCGCTGATCAGGAGGCTGCTGCCGACCACCAGGCGGGCATCCCCGATGGCCGCTGAGAGCGACGAGTCGGGCTTGCTCGATACCAATATCCTTATCCTGCGTAAGTGGATCGATCCCGGCGAATTGCCGGCGGTCGTCGCCATCAGCGCCATCACCCTTGCCGAATTGTCCGCCGGCCCTCATGAAGTCCGGCCCGGTAGTGAGCAGAAAGACTACGAGGAGCATGCGGAGCGGGCCCGTCGGCTCGATATCCTGCAGCGGGCCGAGAACGAGTTCGATCCGATTCCGTTCGGCGTCGAGGCGGCTCGTGCCTACGGTCAGGTCACGGCCGCAGTCATCGCCGCAGGGCGCAAGCCACGGCGCCGCGCCGTGGACCTGATGATCGCGTCGGTGGCCATCGCCGAGGACCTCCGCCTCTTTACCACCAATCCGGGCGACTTCGCCGGGCTGGAGCGCTTGCTTGCGGTTGTCCCTGTGACCCGGCCCACAGGTCTCCCACCCGCATCATGATCGTGGTCAATAAGTGCCAGATGACGCCTCATAATGACCGTGATCATGAGAGGGCGGCCGGGCGGGCGGGCGGTTTGCGTTAGAGCGGACTCTAACGCTTAGGGTCGTAAGTGTGACGGGCTGGACCACGCGGGAGACGGCGGAGAAGTGCGGGCTTTCCCAGCACACCCTGCGCTGGTATGAGCGCATCGGCCTGCTGGACCGGGTCGCCCGGACCGCCGACGGGCGCCGCCGCTACAGCGATGCCGACCTGGACTGGATCCTGCTGCTCAGCAGGCTCCGGGCCACCGGGATGCCGGTGCGCGACATGCTCCGTTACGCCGAACTGGTCCGGTCGGGAGCGGGGGAGCAGGAGCGGCTCGCCCTGCTGGAAGGGCACCGCGAGCACGTCCGCCAGGCCCTGCGCCAGCAGCAGGAGTGCCTGGAACTGCTCGACCACAAGATCTCCACCTACGAGCGCCGCCTCCGCGGCGGCCAGATCAGTAACGGGACAGGAGTAACGTGCGCAACGTTTCACTGGGCGGCCTCACCGTCTCGGCGCAGGGCCTCGGCTGCATGGGCATGAGCGAGTGGTACGGCGCGGCCGACTGGGACGAGTCGATCGCGACCATCCACCGGGCGCTCGACCTGGGCGTGACCTTCATCGACACCGCCGACGTCTACGGCGCCGGGGCACAACGAGGTCCTGGTCGGCCGGGCGCTCGCGCGGCCGGCGCGACGAGGTCCAGCTCGCCACCAAGTTCGGCATCGACCGCTCGGGCGGCGACGACAAGCGGGTCATCCGCGGCGAGCGCGGCTACGTCAAGCGGGCCTGCGAGTCCTCGCTGACCCGGCTGGGCGTGGACGTGATCGACCTGTACTACCTGCACCGCCCGCCGCAGACCGCGGAGATCGAGGAGACCGTCGGCGCCATGGCCGAACTGGTCGCCGAGGGCAAGGTGCGCTACCTGGGCCTGTCCGAGGTGGACAACGCCCTGCTGCGCCGGGCCTACGCGGTGCACCCGATCGCGGCGGTGCAGAGCGAGTACTCGCTGTGGGCCCGGGACCCGGAGACCACCGTCCTGGACGCGCTGCGGGAGCTGGGCGTCGGCCTGGTGCCGTACTCGCCGCTGGGCCGGGGCTTCCTGACCGGCACCGTGGACGTGGCGACCCTGGACGCGAAGGACTTCCGCGCCCGCAACCCGCGCTTCACCGGCGCGGCCGGGCAGGCCAACCAGGCCATCGCGGACGCGGTCCGCGGCGTGGCCGAGGCCAAGGGCGTGGCCCCGGCGCAGGTGGCGCTGGCCTGGGTGTACGCGCAGCAGGAGCGGCTCGGGGTCCCGGTGGCGCCGATCCCCGGCACCAAGCGGGTCAAGTGGCTGGAGCAGAACGTGGCCGCGCTCGACGTCACGCTCAGCGACAGCGAGCTGGCCGTGCTGGACCCGCTGGGCGCGCAGGTCGCCGGCGCCCGCTACTGACGCGGCCCCGGGCGCAGCCGCCGGGCTTACGAGCCCGGCGGCTCGCCCACCCGCAGGACCAGCATGGTCACGTCGTCGAGCAGGACCCCGGCGCAGAAGTCCAGCACCAGGCGGCGCAGGCCGGAGACGATGTCGGCGGGCGGCTTGCCCGCCAGCGTGGACAGCCCGTCCGCGAGGCTTCCCTCGAAATAAGCCTGGTCCGGGCTGCGGGCGTCGGTCAGCCCGTCGGTGCAGAAGAACAGGACGTCGCCGGTGGCCAGCTCGAGCTCGTGGGTCACCGGCTCGGCGTCGGGGAAGATCCCGAGCGGCAGCCCGCCGCCCGCGAGGACCTGCGCGCGCCCGTCCGGCCGGACCAGGACCGGGCCGGGATGCCCCGCGCTGCCGAGCACGGCGTGCAGGCTGCGGCCGCTCCAGCTGAGGTGGGTGGTGCTGGCCGTCACGAAGCGGCTGCCGAACTCCTCGGCCAGCATGATCTCGTTGGCGCCGCGCAGCACCTCGGCCGGGTCGGCGCTCCAGTGCGCGAGGACCCGGATCGCGTGCCGGGCCACGGCGGTGACCGAGGCGGCGTCCTCGCCCTTCCCGCACACGTCGCCGATGGCCAGGCCCCAGCCGGCCGGGGTCGGGTGCACGTCGTAGAAGTCGCCGCCGACCGCCCGGCCCTGGGTGGGGGCCATGTGCGCGGAGGCGATCTCGACCCCGGGCACGGCCCGCAGGACCGGCGGGAGCAGGCTGGCCTGGAGCGCCTCAGCGGTCTCGGTACGGGTGCGGAGCATGTGCCGAACCGACATGGCCAGCGCGAGCTGCTCGGCGATCTCCTCCACCAGCCCCACGTCGGCCAGGCTGAAGTACCCGCGGGACGGGTCACGGGCCAGGGTGAGCACGCCGTGCGTCTGCTCGCCGTCCGACAGCGGCACGCAGAGCACCGAGCCGGCGCCCAGCAGGGCCAGCAGCGGCACGCCGCCCGGGCCCGCGCCCAGGATGTCGTTGTCCTCGGCGTGCGTCACCAGCAGCGTGCTGGCCGAGTCGCGGACCGCCGCGGGCAGCGAGCCCGGCTCCGGGTTGACCGCGGCCACCGTCTGCGCCAGCTGGCCGGACTCGTGCTTGTCCGGCCCGGTGACGAAGTGGCGCCGGAGCAGCCCGCCCCGGTCCATGTCCACGATGACCCAGGCGCCCAGCGCCTCCGACAGCAGCCGGGCGCACCGCTGCAGGGTGACGGACTCGCTGAAGGTGACGTTCTCCAGCAGCAGCCGGCTGGCCGTCGTGGCCAGGTCGAGCCGCCGGGTCATCACCGTCACCATGGGATCGGGCGCCGCCTCCGCTGGCGCGGGCGGCCGCCGGCCGGGCGGCCGGGGCAGGGGTCGCGGGCCGCGACGAGCAGCCAGTCGTCGCCGCCCCGCACGCTGACCGGCCGCACGTCCAGCGTGCAGCTGACCCGGCCCTTGGCCGTCAGCAGCTGGCAGTCCAGCTGCCGGCCCTGCTCGCTGCGGGCCGCCGCGGCGAGCAGCGAGCGGACCGCCGGGCGGCCGGATGGCTCGACCAGGGCGCTGAACGGCTTCCCGTCGGGTAGCCGCGGGCCGCCCCGAGCAGCGCGCTGGCCGCCGGGTTGGCGCGCCGCACGGTGCCGTCCTGGCCGAGCACGAACAGCGGCACCGGCACCTGCTGGAACACCGCGTGCAGCAGGCGCCGCTCAGCGTGCGCGGAGCCTGCGGCCCGCCGCCTCTCTTGCCGCCCCCGGCGGGCTGGGCCTGCGCCGTGCCCAGCGCGTCGATCGCGCCGTCCAGCTCGGCCAGCGCCGCGTCGAGCAGCGGCCGCAGGTCAGCGCCGGGCATCGTGGCGGTCTGCTGCAGGGCCTCATGGCGGGCCCGCAGCTCCGCCACGCCGTCGCCGGGCGGCTGGCGGTCAGGGACGTCTGGCACGGGGCGATCCCGGATCTTGAACTGGCCCGCTGTGAGCGGGCCCGGTGTGCACGGCGGAGCAACCAC
>CAVUKT010000073.1:0-68176 GCA_963742055.1 uncultured Actinomycetes bacterium
GGAGCGGGTGACGAGAATCGAACTCGCACTATCAGCTTGGGAAGCTGACGTTCTACCATTGAACTACACCCGCAACGTCTCGCCAGGGCCCGTCCCGGGCTCGCTGACGCCGCCCGGACATAGTACCGGAAGCTCCGGCCGCAAGGGTGCGCGCAGCCGGTAGGTTGCCAGGGTGCTGCTCTCCGACCGTGATATCCGTGCGGAGGTCGAATCCGGCAGGGTCCGGCTCGATCCGTACTCGCCCGAGCTGATCCAGCCGTCCAGCATCGACGTGCGCCTGGACCGCTACTTCCGGGTCTTCGAGAACCACCGCTACCCGCACATCGATCCCGCGGTGGAGCAACCCGACCTGACCCGGCTGGTGGAGACCGAGGGCAAGGATCCCTTCGTGCTGCACCCCGGGGAGTTCGTGCTCGCGTCCACCTACGAGGTGGTGACGCTGCCCGATGACGTGGCCGGGCGGCTGGAGGGCAAGAGCTCGCTGGGCCGGCTGGGGCTGCTGACCCACTCCACGGCGGGCTGGATCGACCCGGGCTTCTCCGGCCACGTGACCCTGGAACTCTCGAACGTGGCCACGCTCCCGATCAAGCTCTGGCCGGGGATGAAGATCGGCCAGCTGTGCCTGTTCCGGACGAGCTCACCGGCGGAGCACCCGTACGGCTCCAGCGTCTACGGGTCGCGCTACCAGGACCAGCGCGGCCCCACGCCGTCCCGCTCCTACCTGAACTTCTACCGCACCGACGTCTAGGCCGGGTCCGCCCCCGGTGCTGCCCCCGAGGCTGCCCCCGGCTCCGTCCCGAGCTGCCGGCGGACTTCCCGCAGCGCCTCGCGGAGCGCGTCGCACTCCGACTCCAGCTCCCTGATCCGGTGCTCCAGCTCCAGGACCCGGCGGATCGACGGCAGCGTCATCCCCTCATCCGCGAGCCGCACCACGTACTGGATGACGGTGATCTCGTTGCGGGTGTACCGGCGCTGCCTGCCGCTGGACCGCGACGGCCGCACCACGTCGTGCTCGTCGAGCCGCCGCAGGAAGGCCTGCTGGATTTCGAGCATGCTGGAGACCTGCCCGACGGTGAACAGCGGCAGGTTGTCGTCTTCGAACGGCAGCGACGGCATGACTCTCCATAGTGACCGCGGGCCCGGACAGCTGGCTGTCCGGGCCCGGCGGATTGAATCCTAGGTGCTCGATCAGGCGGTGATGCCCTTCGGCGCCTCGGCCTGGATCTCGACCTTGCGGGGCTTGGCCGCCTCGGCCAGCGGGACCCGCACGGTCAGCACGCCGTGGTCGTACCCGGCCTCGACCTTGGCGGAGTCGATCGCGTCCCCGAGCCGGATCCGGCGCGAGAACGTGCCGGTCACCCGCTCACGGACGTACGCCTTCTCGCCCTCGGCCAGCTCCTCGTCCCGCTTGGCGCTGACGGTGAGCGCGCCGCGGTCCACGGTGACCTCGATGCTGGCGGGGTCGATGCCCGGCAGGTCGAAGCGCAGCGTGAGACCGTCCTCGGTGCGGACGGCGTCCATGGGCATGCCCGCGGCCGTGCCCGGGCGGAACGTGGACCACGCCGGGCCGAACGCCCGCTCGACGATCCGGTCGAAGTCCCTGGTGAAGGGGTCAAAACTGGTCAGCAACATGAAATTCGCCTCCGGTGACACCATGGGCTCATCTCTGAGTCCCAGGTTAATCCATCTCTTAGTTAGAGGAAACCTCTAACTTGAGTTGAATATTTCTTCGAGCGACCGAAGGTACCGAGAGCTGCGCGAGTACAGGGAGCGGCCGTACTCCACCCGGCCCGCTTGACCTGGGAATCACCCTCGCGCCGTACCGTAATCGCTACTATCCGTGATTAGCGATTACTGTACGCATCCGAACGCGTGGCCAGCGGACGGCACACGCAGGGGCAGACCCGGGGGAACGCACCACCATGGACACCATCGATGACGTCGCGGGACTGGTCAGCATCGGCCAGCTGGCCAAGGCGGCGGGCGTGAGCAGCCGGACCATCCGCTACTACGAGGAACTCGGGATCCTGCCCGAACCGCGGCGGACCAGCGGCGGCACCCGCAAGTACCCGCGTGAGTACTGCGGCTACATCGAGACCGCGCTGGCCCTCAAGGACCTGGGCTTCCGGCTGGAGGAGGTCAAGCCGCTCGCCCGGCTGGCCCTGGGCCGGGCGATCGCCCCCGGCCAGCGGGCCAGGGCGGCCCAGCTGGTGGAGGACCGGATCCAGGCGCTGGACCGGCAGGTAGCGGTGTTGCGCAAGCTCCGCGAGTGCGTGGATCAGCCGGACGGGACGGTCAGCCTGGATCCGCTCGCCCTGCGCAACGGATCGGTGGCCTGGCCGGCCTTATGCTCGTTACCAGTGGCCGACCCGGCAGCCCCCCGGCCGGTCACCGGAACCCGATTCTCGGAGGCCGGGATGACGACCGGAATTATCCTGCTGGTGTTCATCGCCGCCCTGGTGACGTTCTTCCTGACCCGGGCGCGGCGCCGCCTGGGGATGGGCAACGCGACCGGCCGGACCTGGCTCATCATCATGGCCGTGGTGATCCTGGCCGTCCTCGCCCTGTACGCCTACCAGGCCCAGGGCAAGTAAGCCGGCCGCCCCACGGTCAGCCCACCGGCTCGCTGGCGCAGCGGCATCTCGAACCAGACCGCCTTGCCGTCCCGGGTCGGCCGGGAGCCCCACCGGGTAGCCAGCTGATCGACGAGGTAGAGGCCGCGGCCGCCCTCGTCGGTCTCGCCCGCGCTGCGGATCCGCGGCAGCCGCAGGTCGTGGTCGAAGACCTCGACCCACACCGACTCGCCGCCACGGCGCAGCCGCAGGGTGAACGTCTTGCCCTCCGCGGCCGGGCCTTCGTCGCTGAACGGGACGGGAGGGGCCCACCCGTCGGCCAGGCCGGACGGATGCTGGGCGGCCGATCCGGCCACTTCCAGGGTCAGCGCCTGGCGGGGGGGACGCGAGGCGGCCGTGTGCAGCACGACGTTGGTGACCACCTCCGACACCAGCAGGCAGGTCAGCTCGACCTGCTCGCCTTCCATCCCCCAGGACCGGAACGTGGCCTCGGCCAGCCGGCGCGCCTCGGAGACCTTGATCGGCTCGGCGGGGAACGTGCAGTCCCAGGAGGCCAGGTCCACCGGCGAGGTGCGGATCGCGACGATGGCCATGTCGTCGTCGATGTCCCCCGGGACCGCCTCCTGCGCGGCCTGCGCGATGAGCTCGACGTCGCCGTGCGCCACCCGGCGCACCGACTGGTGCAGCATCAGCCGGGCGTCATCCTCGGAATAGGTGCCCGTGCCGTCGGGGCGATGCCGCCGGTCGGTGAGACCGTCGGTGTAGAGCACCAGCCCGGAGCCGGCCGGCAGATAACGCGTCTCCTCGCGGTAGGGCGGCAGCGCGGGCAGCCCCTTGCCGCGCATCCCGAGCAGCACGCCCTTGTGCTCCATCTCCAGCTCGCCGACCTCGCCGCCGACGATGAGCAGCGGCGCGTCGTGGCCCGCGTTGGCGAACGACAGCGTGCGGGACCACGCGTCATAGACCAGGTAGGTGCAGCTGACCATGGGCGCGTCGGGTGCGTCGAGGTCACCGGCCTGGCCTTTGCCCGTGCTGAGCGTGCGGCACCACTCATCGAGCTTGCGCAGGATCTCCGCGGGCGGCTTGTCATCCTGGGCGAACGCGCGCAGCGCGGCGCGGAGCTGGCCCATGACCGCGGCCGCCCGGGCCCCGCGGCCCTCGACGTCACCGATGACGATGCCGACCCGGCCCGCGGACAGCGGGATGATGTCGTACCAGTCCCCGCCGACCTGGGTCTGGATGCCCTGGCCGTGGGTCACCAGCGGCTTGGCCGGCACGTACCGGCAGGCCACCTCCAGCCCGTCGAGCTGGGGCAGCTGCTGGGGCAGCAGGCTGGTCTGGAAGGCGAGCGCGGTCCGCCGCTCCTCCTCGAACAGCAGCGCGTTGTCGATGGCCACCGCGACCCGGCTGGCCACCGCGCTGAGGAATTCGCGGTCGTCCGCGTCGTAGTACTGCTCGTGGCGCTTGGTCAGCCCGGACAGGGCCAGGCACATCACGCCGAGGAGTTCGCCCCGGGCGATCAGCGGGGCGGCCACGACCGAGCGCAGGCCAATGTCCTGGGCGGCGGCCAGGCTGGGCGAGCTGGGCGCCCGCGGCGCTATCTCGTCGAGGTTCTCGACCAGGACCGCCTCCAGGCGGGCCATGGCCTGCTGGCAGAAATGACCCTCGGGGTACCTGATCGGCTCGCCGACCCGGGCCCAGCTGCCGGACGGCGGGATCCAGCCGCCCGCGTTCATCTGCGACTGGCGGATCAGCTTGTCGCCCTGGAACAGGTCGATGATGCAGTGGTCCGCGAACTGCGGGACCAGGATCTCGGCCACGTGCCGCAGGGTCGTGCCGAACTCGAGCGACCCGGCCAGCTGCTCGCCGATGCGCTCGAGCAGCGAGACCCGGTCGCGTTCCCGCCGGCTGCTGCGCCGGCTGGCCTCGCGGGCGAGGATCACGATGCCGTCGATCGACCCGGAGGGGTGGCGCAGGGGCATGGCCTGGGCGCGGACGAACACGCGCGAGCCGTCGGCGCGCAGGACCGCGAACGTGCCGTCCCCGCCGCGGCCGCGGAGCACCTGCTTGGCCAGTTCGGCGGCCTTCCCGGCGTCGGCGCCGGAGAACGCGAGGGACAGCACCGGCCGGCCCAGCAGCTTGCCCTTCTTCGGGAACCCGAACAGCGCGGCCGCGAAGGGGTTGGCGTAGAGCAGGTTGCCCTGCCGGTCGGTGACGACCACGGCCGCGGAGATCTGGGCCAGGATGGTCTGAGCCGGGAGGTAGGCGTCGTACCCAGCGGCGGTTGCCCAGTCAGTCACCGGGGGCATCCTCAGCGCCTGGCGACAAAGACATGGGCGGCCACCAGGCGGGACAACTCCGCCGTGACACTGCCGACCCTGTCCTCACTGGTCACCCGCACACCCTCGTCACTCGCTGCGAGCGTAACCTCGCGTCCGGGTTGTATCCCGATCCGCTTGAGTTTAAGCATCAGGGAAGGGTCACTTTGGACTTGTTCGCTGATCCTGAGCACTGTTACCGGGCCCGCGATCTTCGCCGCGACGGCGGTCATCGACTCGGCCCGCTCCTCGCCGGCGGCGACCGCCCGCTGCCGCGCGTCCGGCGGGACGCCGAGTTCCTCCAGCCCGGGGATGATGTTCCCGTGCGGGCAGGACACCGGATAGTCGAGCAGCTCCACCAGCCTGCGCTCGACGTTTTCCGAGATCACGTGCTCCCACCGGCACGCCTCGACGTGCACTTCTTCCCAGGGCAGCCCGATCACCCCGACCAGCAGGCACTCGGCCAGGCGGTGCTTGCGCATGACGCGCATGGCCAGGGTCGCGCCCGCCGGGGTCAGCGCGAGCACCCGGTCGCCCTCCACCTTGACCAGCCCGTCCCGCTCCATCCGGGCCACGGTCTGGCTGACCGTCGGCCCGCTCTGCGACAGCCGCTCGGCGATACGTGCCCGCAGCGGGACGATGCCCTCCTCTTCCAATTCGAAGATCGTGCGGAGGTACATCTCGGTGGTGTCGATGAGCCCATGCACCGTCTCCAGGCCTCCCTCCTCACCTGATGCTATGCCGGCTGGGCGCAATCGCGGCCCGGCAAGCGGGTGAAGGCCTGGCGCCGCGCCGTAATCGGGCCGGCGAGGGGGATTTACGGCGCCAGGCGCTCGAGCACCCAATCCTGGCCGGCGCGGCGGTAGCGGAGCCGGTCGTGCAGGCGGCTTGGCCGCCCCGCCCAGAACTCCATGACCTCCGGCAGCACGCGGTAGCCGCCCCAGAACTCCGGCATCGGCACGGTCGTCCCCTCGGGCCAGCGCGCTTCCAGCTCCTGAGTACCGCCCCTCCAGTTCCGCCCGGGAGGCCAGCACGGACGACTGCCGGCTGGCCCACGCGCCGAGTTGCGACCCGCGCGGGCGGGAGTGGAAGTAGGGCTCGCTCTCGCTGGTGGACAGGGCCTGCACCGGACCCTCGATGATCACTTGCCGCTGGATCGGGTGCCAGGGGAACACCAGGCAGGCCTGCGGCCGCTCCGCCAGCGCGCGCCCCTTGGCTGACGTGCGATTGGTATAGAAAACGAAACCCGCCGCCCCGTAGCTCCTTCAGCAGTACCGTACGGGCCCGGGGGCGGCCGGCCGGGGAGACGGTGGCCAGCACCATGGCGGTGGGCTCGGGCAGGCCCGCGGCGACGACATCGTCCATCCACCGGGCAAACAGCGTCGACGGGGTCGGCCGGGGCCTCGGCCTCATCCAGGGGGTAATCGACCGGAGGATGACTGGCCGGGGGATGACGGGAAGGTTCCACGGGAAAGATCCTCACACATCCCCTGGCCTGGTGCGGCACCCGTCTAGCGTGCCCAGCGTCACGGTCAGGGGATCTACCGGATTATTGTGCCTGCAGGGTTGAATTAACCCTGCTGACACGAACGGCCAGCCGCCGGGAGGCACCACCTCCCGGGACGCGCTCCACGCAGCTCACGAGGACAAGCAGCTCACAAGGACCACGGAGGACCAGCACATGTCCGATTTCGTGCCTGGGCTCGAAGGCGTCGTCGCCTTCGAGACAACGATCGCCGAGCCGGACCGGGAGGGCGGAGCGCTCCGCTACCGGGGCGTGGACATCGAGGAACTCGTGGGCCACGTGTCGTTCGGGCACGTCTGGGGGCTCCTGGTGGACAACAAGTTCGCCCCGGGCCTGCCCCCGGCCGAGCCTTACCCGATCCCGGTGCACTCCGGCGACATCCGGGTGGACGTGCAGAGCGCGCTCGCCATGCTGGCCCCGGCCTGGGGCATGCGCCAGCTGCTGGACATCGACGACGAGCAGGCCCGCGACGATCTGGCCCGCGCCTCGGTCATGGCGCTGTCCTTCGTGGCCCAGTCCGCCCGCGGCCCCGGGCTGCCCCCCGTCCCGCAGGAGCGGGTGGACGAGGCGCGCAACATCGTCGAGCGGTTCATGATCCGGTGGCGGGGCGAGCCCGACCCGCGGCACGTCAAGGCGGTGGACGCGTACTGGGCCTCCGCGGCGGAGCACGGCATGAACGCGTCAACGTTCACCGCCCGGGTGATCGCCTCGACCGGCGCGGACGTCGCCGCCGCCCTGTCCGGCGCGGTCGGTGCGATGTCCGGGCCGCTGCACGGCGGCGCGCCCGCGCGGGTGCTGTCCATGATCGAGGAAGTCGAGCGGACCGGGGACGCGGTCAAGTTCGTCAAGGCCTCCCTGGACCGCGGGGACCGGCTGATGGGCTTCGGGCACCGGGTGTACCGCGCCGAGGATCCCCGCGCGCGGGTGCTGCGCCGGACCGCCAAGGAACTCGGCGCGCCCCGGGCCGAGGTGGCCGAGGCCCTGGAGGAGGCGGCCCTGGCCGAACTGCACGCCCGCCGGCCGGACCGGGTGCTGGCCACGAACGTGGAGTTCTGGGCGGCCATCGTGCTGGACTTCGCGGAGGTCCCGCCGCACATGTTCACGTCCATGTTCACCTGCGCCCGGACCGCGGGCTGGGCCGCGCACATCCTGGAGCAGAAGCAGACCGGGCGGCTGGTCCGGCCGAGCGCCCGCTACGTGGGCCCGCCGTCCCGCCCGGTCACTGACGTCCCCGGCGCGGACCAGGTGCTGGGCGAGGTCTGAGGGTCCTGGGGGGCGGGCTGGCAGCCAGCCAGCCCGCCCCCGGGCCTGGATAGGCTGGCAGCGTGACCGACATCGCCATTCCCGCGGGCCTGCGGCCGGCCGACGGACGTTTCGGCTGCGGGCCCTCCAAGATCCGTCCCGAGCAGCTCAGCCGCGCTGGCCGCGTCGGCGTGCCCAGTACCTGGGCACCTCGCACCGCCAGGCCCCGGTCCGCTCGCTGGTCCAGCGGGCCCGCGACGGGCCTGGCCGAGCTGTTCGCGGTGCCGGACGGCTACCAGGTCGTCCTGGGTAACGGCGGCACCACGGCGTTCTGGGAGATCGCCGCGTTCGGGCTGATCCAGCAGAAGTCGCAGCACCTGGCGTTCGGCGAGTTCTCCGCCAAATTCAGCAAGGTCGCCCAGGCCGCCCCGTGGCTGGATGACCCGACCGTGATCGCCTCGCCGCCCGGCAGCCACCCGGTCCCGCGCGGCGAGACCGGCGTGGACACGTACGCGCTGACCCACAACGAGACCTCGACCGGGGTGGCCATGCCGGTCCGGCGGGTCCGGGAGACCGACCCCGGCGCGCTGGTGATCGTGGACGCGACCAGCGGCGCGGGCGGCCTTCCCGTGCAGGTCGCGCGAGTGTGACGTGTACTACTTCGCGCCGCAGAAGTGCTTCGGTTCCGATGGCGGGCTGTGGCTCGCGCTGATGTCGCCGGCCGCCCTGGACCGGGCCGCCGCAGATCGCGGCGAGCGGCCGCTACATCCCCGAGTTCTTCTCGCTGCCGGTCGCCATCGACAACTCCGCCAAGCAGCAGACGTACAACACCCCGTCGGTGGCGACCCTGCTGCTGCTGGCCGACCAGGTGGAGTGGATGCTCGGCCAGGGCGGCCTGGACTGGGCGGTGGAGCGGACCGCCGACTCCTCCTCGCGGCTGTACAACTGGGCCGAGAAGTCGCCCTACGCCACCCCGTTCGTCACCGATCCGGCGCAGCGGTCCCAGGTCGTGGGCACCATCGACTTCGCCGAGAGCGTGGACGCCGCGGCCGTGGCGGCGGCGCTGCGGGCGAACGGGATCGTGGACACCGAGCCGTACCGCAAGCTCGGCCGCAACCAGCTGCGGATCGGCATGTTCCCCGCGGTGGACCCGGCCGACGTGGAGGCGCTGACCGCCTGCATCGACTACGTCATCGAGCGGCTCTAGACGCCGGCGTTCAGCGCAGGCAGCGGCGCCGCGTCAGCGCACGGCCGCGCCGATGAGCGCGCCTGCGACCAGGATCGCGAGCACCAGCGGGAGCAGCCACCGGGTCGTGCGGTTCACATCAGGCAGCCTATGCCCGGGTGCTGGTCATGCCCCGGGCACGGGCAGACCCGGCCAGCGGCCAGCAGCCCAGGGTCTCGTAGCGCGGCCGGTCGTGCGGGCGGCCGCCGGGCAGGTGGCTGCGGATGAGGTAGATCTCCCCCGCGGTCCACGGGGTGCCGGTGTACCCGGAGAGGCGGTCCACCAGCGGCTGCACGTCCACCGGTTCGCGGCACCGGGCCAGGGTCAGGTGCGGCTGGAAGCGCCGGCCCTCCTCGGCCGGCGGGGCGCCCGCCCGCCGCGCTCCCGCGGCCACCGACGCGGCCAGGGCGGCGAGAGCGCGCGGCTCGCCCTGCACCCCGGTCCACAGCACGCGGGCCCGGGCGGCGCCGGGGAAGGCGCCCGCCCCGCCCAGGGACAGCGACAGCCGGGGGTGGCGGCGCCGCGGCGCGCTCCAGCCGCGGCACCAGCCTGGCACAGACCGGCTCGGTCACCTCGCCGAGAAAGGCCAGCGTGAGATGCCACGCATCGCGCCCGGTCCAGCGCAGGCCAGGCCACGACTGGCGCAGCGGCGCCACCGCGCTCGTCCAGCTCGTCGGCCGCGTGCACCGGCACGGCGACCGCGACGAACAGCCTCATAACCCATTCGTAGCACCAGCCCGGGGGCCGGGCCGCGCACCGGGCTAAGAGACGGCTGAGCCGGGAACCGGCTCAGGCGACCATGCGGGCCAGCGCGGCCGGGCGCAGAACCTCCCGCGCCGCGATGCCGCGCCGCCGGGCCATCAGCAGGCCGATGACCGCGGCCGCGGCCGCCGAGATGACCCCGCCGGCCAGCAGGCTCATCCGCGGGCCGAACTGCTCCCCGACCCAGCCGACCAGGGGCGACCCAAGCGGCGCCCCGCCCAGGAACACCAGCATGTACAGGCCCATGACCCGGCCGCGCATGTCCGGCGCCGAGCCGATCTGGACCGTGGAGTTAGCCGCCGTGTTCAGCGTCAGCAGGACGAGCCCGGTCGGCACCAGCATGGCCAGGAACAGCCAGAACGAGGGCATCAGCGCGGTCAGCGACCTCGAGCACGCCGAACAGGAACGCGGCGGTCACCAGCAGCCGCAGGCCCGGCTTGCTGCGCCGGGCCGCGAGCAGGGCCCCGGCCAGCGCGCCCGCCGCGAACACGGCGGAGGCCACGCCGAAGGCCGTGGCTCCCGGTGTGGAACACCTGCCGGGACATCAGCGCGTTAGTGACCTGGAAGTTCATCCCGAAGGTGGCCACGAAGAAGATCAGCACCATGGGCATCAGCAGCTGCGGCCGGGACCAGCACGTAGGCGAAACCCTCGCGGAGCTGGCCCGGGTGCCGGGGGACCGGATCCACCGGGTGCAGCTCGCCGGGCCGCATCAGCTTGAGCCCGGTCAGCACCGCGCCGTAGGAGGCCGCGTTGATGAAGAAGGCGGCCGGCGTGCCCACCGCACCGATCACCAGCCCGGCGGCGGCCGGCCCGGCGATGCGGGCCAGGTTGAAGATCGCACTGTTCAGGGCGATGGCGTTGGGCATGTCGGTCTGGCCGACCATCTCGGTGACGAACGACTGGCGGGTGGGGTTGTCCACCACGGTGGCCAGGCCGAGCCCGAAGGCCAGCGCGAAGACCTCCCAGATGCGCACCGCCCCGGTCACCGCGAGGACGCCCAGGACGAGCGCGAGCAGCCCCATGGCGGTCTGGGTCAGCATCAGGATGCGGCGCTTGGGGTAGCGGTCCGCGACCGCCCCGCCCCACGGGCTGGCCAGCATGGGCAGGAACTGCAGCCCGGTGGCGATGCCCAGCGCGGTGCCGCTGCCGTGGGTCAGCTCGAGGACCAGCCAGTCCTGGGCCACCCGCTGCATCCAGGTGCCGCTGTTGGAGACGACCTGGCCGATCGCGAAGAGCCGGTAGTTCCGGGTGCCCAGGGAACGGAAAGTCCGCAGGCTGGACCGCCCGGGCCCGGCGTGCCGGCGGTCAGGACTGGCTGAGCTTCTCCAGAATCGGCGCGGCCGCCCGCAGCGTCGCCCGCTCCTGCGGAGTCAGCTCGTTCAGCCGCCTGGCCAGCCAGGCGTCCCGGCGGCGGCGGGCCTTCGCCACCAGGTCCCGGCCCGCCGGGGTCACCGTCAGTACCACCTGCCGCCGGTCGGAGGCATGTGCTGCCCGCGTGACGAGCTGCCACTCCTCCAGCGCGGCGATGACGCGGGTCATCGACGGTGGCTGCACCCGCTCGTGCCCGGCCAGCTCGCCCGGGCTCATCGCGCCGTGCTTCTCCAGCGTCGCCAGCGCGGCGAACTGGGTGTCCGAGAGCACCGGCTCCGCCTGGCCCGGCGCGGTCCGCTCGACCCGCAGCCGCCGGGCCAGCCGGCTCACGGAGATCCGTAGCGTTGTGGCCAGGCCCGCGTCGGCCGTAGTCCCCGAGGATGTCATTATCTTTAGCCTGAGTCATTACTTTTGCTAACGATATGCCGGGCCGGCGGCATTCCGTCAAACCGTTAGCAAGGCGAACGGGTGGCACCCCTGACGGGGCGTGGACCAAGTACACCACGCGCAAGCCCGTTAGCCTGGGTCAGGTGAGCAGGAAACTTCGGCCCGCGCCGCCGCCGCTCGAGGCCAATGACCAGCTCGTGACCGCGGTCATCACCGCCGCCTGGGCGATCGGGCTGGTCAGCGTCCTGGTGCTGCGCGACAACCTGGCCCCGGCCGATCGCTGGTGGGTCTGGACCTGCGCGGTGGGGCTGTGCCTGGGCCTGTTCGGCCTGTGGTACGTGCCGCGGCTGAAGCGCGCCCGGGCCCGGCAGGCGCAGCGCCGGGCCCAGGCCCAGGCTCGGGCCGAGGCCGCAGGCCCGGCAGGCTCGGATCTAGTTGTGGTCGAGGGGCTCGAAGACCGTCTCCTCGACCGAGACGCCGGGCATGTCCACCAGGTCATAACCGAGTTCGTCGATGACCGGCCGCAGCGGCTGGTCCGCGGTCGCCGCGGTCACCCCTTCGGAATGCGCGCCGCAGCCATGATCCACGGAGACGACCCGGCCGTCGTCGGGCGCGTACTCGTTCGCGCAGACCCCGAACACGCGGCCTAGCGGGCCGCCCAGCCGCACGAAGAACCCGCAGCCTGAGCACAGTCCGGGGGCCGCGTTGCGCCAGCGGGGACTTCGGGCCGTGCTCACTGGTGTACCAGCGCAGCGCGGTGTCGTCGCGGCCGATCGCCGAGAGCACCCGGGCGCGGGGCGGCCGGTCCTCCAGGACGTCCTGGCGCGCGACGTCAGCTCCGGCGGACTCGGCGCCGTGGTGCTACCCGCTCCTCCGCACCGCGTCACGGGGCGTCGGCTGCCCGCGGCGACCGCCACGGTCTCGCGACGGTCTCGGCGTCGTCCAGGTCTTCCGTTGCGGCGTCGTGATCGTCGTCCAGGCCTTCAGCCAGCGGCTCGGCGGACGGGACCGGGACCAGGTCTTCCGGTTCAGTCCCGGGCATGGCCCAGGCCGTCTCGCCCCAGTCGGAGACCCCGTCGTCCCCCTCCAGCGACGCGGCCGGCACCAGCCGGGCGTCATCCGGCGGCGCCGGGAGGAGGTCTCCCACCCCCAGGTCGCCGGGCAGCACGCGTTCCTTCCAGGGCACCCAGTCCGGGGCGAGGATCGCCTCCGGTCCCGGGACCAGGAGGGTCTCGTCGACGGTCACGTTCTTGGCCCGGGAGGCCCGGGCCACGGTGACGGCCCAGCACCAGCCACGGTAGGCGGGATCGAGGCAGCTGAACCGATGCGTCACCACCCGGTCACCGTCAGCCGTCACGCCGAGGTGCTCTCCCACCCCGCCGGGGCCAGCCATCTCCTCGGCGGCGCCGCGCGCCAGGTCAACCGCCTGCGCGCAGGCTTCGTCCGGTTCTTTGCTCCGTGCACGCCCTGGGCTCACGCTGAGCAATTGTCCCCCATCCAGGCACCCGCTGTGCGACATAAAACTGTTCGGCCGGCCTAAGTCCGCCCCGTCAGGGGCGCTGACCCCTGAGAACGCAGAATACTGGGACCATGGGACTGTCCGGTGCGCGGCCGCAAGCGAGGCGGGCGGCTGGCGGTTTCGCGTCCGGGCTGCGCTCGACCGGGCGGGCCGGCGCCTCCACGGCCCGGGGCACCGGCCGGGTCATCCGCCGGCTGACCCAGGCCTCCGGGGCCGGGCGGACCGGCCTGGACCGGGTCATCGAACTGACCGCGGCGGGCGCGGCGGCCGACGCGTTCGTGGCGGTCGCGCTGGCCGGGACGCTGTTCTTCAGCACGTCGGTGGACCAGGCCCGGGGCCGGATCGCGCTGACCCTGCTCATCACGATGGCGCCGTTCGCCGTGCTGGCCCCGTTCATCGGGCCGATGCTGGACCGGGTCCGGGACGGGCGCCGCTACATCATGGTCGGCACCCTGCTGGCCCGGGGCCTGCTCTGCTGGGGGATGGCGGGCGCGGTCCAGCACAGCGACACCGTGACCCTGCTGCCGGCCGCGTTCGGCGTGCTGGTGCTGCAGAAGGCCTACGGGGTGACCCGCAGCGCGGTCACCCCCCGGGTGCTCCCGGCCAGCATCACGCTGGTGTCGGCCAACGCCCGGATCTCGCTCGCGGCGCTCATCGCGTCCACCCTCGGGGTTGGTGTCGCGGGCGGGATCTCCTTCCTGGCCGGCGGCGGCACCGCCGGGGCGACCTGGGCGCTGCGCATCGGCACCCTGGTCTATCTGGCCGCCATCGCGCTGGGCATCAGGCTGCCCACCCGGGTGGACCAGCAGGACCCGCAGCCCGCTACGCCCGGGGCCGGGTCCGCGCCCGCCGGGGCCGCCCGCCGGAGCCGGCGCCGGCCCGCCGGGCCGACCAGTCCCGGGCAGGCCACCGTGCCCGCGAGCCAGCGCCCCGGGCGGCGGCCGAGGCTGGCCCCGGCGCGGGCCCGCGCCGGGCGGGGCCCCCGACCGCCGGGCCGCCACCGGCCGCAGCACCTCCGCGGCGGGCCCGGTGGGCCACCACCCTGCGCAGCGTGGGCCCGGTCGTGGGTGAGGCGATGCGCGGCAACGCGGCGCTGCGGGCCTTCTCCGGCTACATGATCTTCTTTCTCGCGTTCCTGCTCCGGACCGTGCACTTTCCCGGGACCAGCGACAAGCTCGCGCTGGGCGCGATGATCGCCGCCGCCGGCGCGGGCGGGTTCATCGGGACCGGGATCGGGGCGCTGCTGAAGGCCCGCGCCCCGCACCTGATCCTGTTCGTGCTGCTCTGCATGTCCACGGTGATCACCGCGGTCTGCGCGGTGTTCTTCGGCCTGTGGGCGGCGCTCGTCGTGGCCCTGGTCGCGGCGTTCGGCCAGGTGCTGGCCAAGCTCGCCCTCGACTCGATCGTGCAGCGGGAGGTCCCCGAAGAGGTCCGCTCCTCGACCCTGGCCGCGTCGGAGACCATCCACCAGCTGGCCTGGGTGGCCGGCGGCCTGGCCGGGCTGGCCATGTCCATCACGGACAGCGGGGTGGCCGGGCTGGCCGTGGCCGCCGCCGGGCTGGCCGCCACCGCGGCCCTGCTGGTGGCCAGCAGGCGCCGCCGGATCCTCGCCGCCCGCACCGCCCCCGCCGGCGCCCTCCGCGATCACGGTCAGTAGCTGACCCGTGGCGCCCCCGGGTCCTGGGGCGCACGGTGGCCGGCAGCCGGCTGACCAGCACCAGGCCGGGCAGGCCGGCGGCTCAGGCTTCGAGGTCGTCGGCGACGGCCCGCAGCACGGCCGCGATCTTCTTCCCGTCGCGGGCGTCCGGGTGCCTGCCCCGCCGGTAAGCTGGCGGATACCCCATCCAGCAGCTTGATCAGGTCCTCGACGATCACGACCATCTCGTCCGGGCTCTTCCGGCTGACCTTGGCGACCGTCGGCGGCGGCTCGAGCAGCCGGACCTGGAGGGCCTGGACCCCCCGGCGCCCCTCGGCGACGCCGAACTCGACCCGCTGGCCGGGCCGCAGCGCCGTGGTGCCCGCGGGCAGCGCCGTGGAATGCACAAAGACCTCACCCCCGTCGTCGCGGGTGAGAAAGCCGAACCCTTTGTCGGCGTCATACCATTTGACCTTGCCAGTGGGCACGGACCAGACCTCACGCGGTAGAGCGGGCGGGCGAGCGCAGGCGGTTTGCGACTCTAGGCTATCGGTCCCGAGGGGTTAGCGTCAGCGGGGGCGCTGCCAGGGAGGAAGCGTCCGCAGCCGCGGGCCGCGCCGCAGCCGCCAGATGAGGTAACCCGCGCACAGCACGCAGCCTGCCCGGATGCTCAGCCCGACGTCGTGCCGGGCGGCGTGGTAGAAGGCGGAGAAGAAATTGCCCGGGGACGTCACCGCGCGGATCAGCAGGACCACGAACGTGACCAGGGGCGGCCCGGCCAGGGCGACCCACTTGTCGCGGGCATCCCAGCGCCGCGACCGCAGCGCGACGAGGCCCCCGATCAGCCAGAACGGGAACGGCAGGATCAGCCCGCCGAGGCCCAGGAGGACCACGGCGACGGCCTCCAGCGGATGCTTGCGCGCCAGGGCCCACGCTTCCGCGAGGATCGCCACAACCGGTGAGCGCCACCCGGCCAGTGAGCGCCGTCCGGACACCGGGTGATCCTCTGGTTCGCCGGACTCGCTCATGCCGGGCACGATCGACAGCGGCGTGGTCTCGCCGGGCGCAGGCGTCGGCCGCCCCGGGCGCAACCAGCCCGGCGGCGTGCCGTTCTGCGCCGCCGGCCCGCCTCGATCCAGGTGCCTGGCCCCAGGGTCCGCCCGGTGTCTCCCGCCCCCGGTAGTCCCGGCTCGGCCTCCGGTCCGTCCCGGCTCTCGGTGCCTCCGGCTCTGGTGCGCCCGCCTCCAGCCCGGCCAGGTCCGGGACGGGCACGCCGGCCGCGGAGGCATTCCCGGTGGGCGCCGGCTCCGGACGGCTTCCGGTTCCGCGGGGGCCGCGGTTCCGCGGGGGCCGGTTCCGCGGGGGCTGATTCCGCGGGCCACCCTTCCTCGAGCGCCTGTTCCGGGGGCATCCGCGGCCGGGGCACCTTTCCCGGGGGCACCGCGGGCGGCGGGGACACCTCAGCGGCGCGGACGCCTCCACCGGGCGGACGCCTCCAGCCGGGGGGGACACCGTCTCGGGCGAGTCCGCCTGGTCGCGGCACCGCGGAAGCCGGCGTCCGACGGCGCCGACGGTGCACGCCGTTTCCGCTGGCTGCGGCTCGTCCGGGCCGGTCAGCCCCGCGGTGCGGCCAGGGCCTGCGCCGTCCCTGGGGTGGCCCCTGCTGACCCGCGGGCGGCGGGGTAGCCCCCGCCTGCTCGGAGCCTCGGCACGCGCCCCGCCTGGACCCGGCAGCGCCCCGCCTGGACTCTTTGCTGGGTTTCCAGAGCGTCGGCGGCGCAGCGGCGGCTCCTCGCCGCCGGGCGCTGTACAGGCGCTCACGTTCCCGCTTGGCGAGTTCCTCGGGGTCCCCCATGGTGATCAGCGCGTTCAGCACGACATCGGCGTCGGCCGAGGCGAGGGGGCCGACCTTGGCCTCGAGGGCCGCCCGGGTCCGCCCGACGAAGAGCAGCCGGTCTCCCTTGGGCAGCACCTTCGTTGCCGCGACCGATACGCGGCCTAGGTACTCCCGGATCATCTGCTGAGCAGACGGCGGCGGAGCAGAGCGGCGCCTCATACTTCGATAATCCCCCGTTACACCGTCGGTGAGCAACGCACCTATATATACGCGCGCTGGTCAATCGTGGTGTGACGTTGAGCGATTATCTCGATGCATTCCCTTTTTGGCGCAGAGCGGCCCAGGCCGCATGGTGACACACCCGGAACCCCGGGCCTTGGCCACCACCCCGCCAAGACAGGGAGGCAACCCAAATGTCAGGGTCTCACCCCGGCCCGGCCGCGCCAGTTCCTGAGGCGCCGCAGACAGCCTCGATGGTTCGCCGGAACTCTCACGCTCGTTGACGCTACGATCTGTGATGCGATAAACCCTCCGAGTTATCAAAAGGTGAAAGATGGAGATATACACCTATGTCTGCGCCCATCGCGGCGCCTACATGCGCGAGATGACCCTCTGGGACGGGAACCCTCCCGGCACCCGTACACCTCGCCGGCCGACGGCACCGGCCGCCTGGCGCCGGGCCCGCAAGGCCAGGACCGTGAGGCCGCGTTCGCCGACTGGCACCGCGCCAACTACGGCACCGACCACGCCGACCCGTGCGACGGCAGCCCGGCCCACCGGCCGCGAGTCCCCCGGACCGGTGGCGGCGGCACGGCACGGTGAAAATCAGCAGCGGCCATATGCTCCTGGCCGACCCGGCCTGCGTTTCCGACGTGCTGCCCCAGCTGGCGGCGGGGGACCTGCGTGAGATAGCGCAGATTGTCCGGCTGACCATGAGGGAACCGTCTGGATCGCCCACCGCGAGGACGGCGTCGTTCGCTCGGTGCGGGTGGACTTCGGCGGCTGAGCCACCGGGAACGGGAACGGCAGGATCAGCCCACCGAGGCCCAGGAGGACCACGGCGACGGCCTCCAGCGGATGCTTGCGCGCCAGGGCCCACGCTTCCGCGAGGAACGCCACAACCGGGGAGCGCCACCCGGCCACTGATCGCGCGCCGGACACCGGGTGATCCTCTGATTCGCCGGACTCGCTCATGCCGGGCACGATCGACAGCGACCTGGTCTCGCCGGGCGCAGGCGTCGGCCGCCCCGGGCGCAACCAGCCCGGCGGCGCGCCGTTCTGCTCCGGCCCGCCGTGGCTCAGGTCGCCCGGCTCCGGTGGCTGCGCCCGGGTGTCCCCGGCTCCAGTGCACCCGGCTCTGGTGCACCGGCGTCCAGTGCGACCGCGGTCCAGTGCACCCGGCTCCAGTGCACCCGGCTCAGGTGCACCCGGCTCCGTAGGCCAGTCCGGCAGGCAGCCGATCCGGTGGACCCGGTGCGCGCCGGATTCCGCGGAGGCCAGTCCGCGGGGTGCCGGTTCCGCGGACGCCGATTCGCGCGGGCCGGTCCGCGGCTGCCGGGTCTGCGCGGGTGCCGATTCCGTCGGGCCACCCTTCCTCGAGCGCTTGTTCCGGGGGCACCCGCGGCCGGGGCACGTCTCCCGGGGACACCTCGGGCGGCGGGGACAGCCTCAGGCTCTGGGGACACCTCGAGCGGCGACACTCAACCGGCGGGGACGCCGCCTCGGGCGGGTCCGCCTGGCGCGGCACCGCAGGAACCGGTTCCGGCGGCTGTGCCGTCACCGGCGGTGCCGCTGGCACTGACGCTGCCGGCTCCGCTGATGGCGCCGTTTCCGCTGGCTGCGGCTCGTCCGGGCCGGTCAGCCCACGGTGCGGCCAGGGGCCTGCGCCGTCCCTGGGCCGACCCCTGCTGGCGCGGCGGGGCGCGCCCCGCGACTCGGCAGCGCCCCGCCCGGACTCGGCAGCACCCCTTCCTGGACTCGGCAGCACCCCGCCTGGACCCGGCAGCGCCCCGCCTGGACTCCTTGCTGGGTTTCCAGAGCGCCGGCGGCGCGGCGGCGGCTCCCCGCCGCCGGGCGCTGTACAGGCGCTCGCGCTCCCGCTTGGCGAGTTCCTCCGGGTCCCCCATGGCTGGTCAGCGCGTTCCGCACCGCATCGGCGTCGGCCGAGGCGAGGGGCCCGACCTTGGCCTCGATGGCCGCCCGGGTCCGCCCGACGAAGAGCAGCCGGTCGCCTTTGGGCAGCACCTTCGTGGCCGCGACCGATACGCGGCCGAGGTACTCCCGGATCATCTGCTGAGCGGACGGCGGCGGAGCAGAGCGGCGCCTCATGCTTCGATAATCCCCCGGAACCGGGCCATTGTGGAGTGGGCACGCTATCAGTCCCGCAGGGTTACCAAGAACTCAGGCGTGATCAAGGCCCCGGGACTCGTCAATGCGGACCCACGGCGCCATAACGGCAGGCATGCGAAAGGGCGGCCCCGGTGATCCCGGGACCGCCCCTTCCTGGCCGGCGCGGGCGGCCGGCGGTAATCCGCCCGCCCGCGAGGACTTGCCGCTGCCCGGGGGCTAAGCCCCCGGCCGCGTCAGAAGTCCATGTCGCCGCCGCCGCGGGGCGGCCGGCGCCTTCGCCTTCTCCGGCTTCTCCGCCACGACTGCCTCGGTGGTGAGGAACAGCCCGGCGATGGAGGCCGCGTTCTGCAGCGCAGAACGGGTCACCTTGGCCGGGTCGATGATCCCGGCCTTGAACATGTCGACGTACTCGCCGGTCGCGGCGTTGAGCCCCTGACCGGCAGGCAGCGTCTTGACCTTCTCGACCACGACGCCGCCCTCAAGGCCGGCGTTGACCGCGATCTGCTTCAGCGGCTCCTCGACGGCACGGCGCACGATGGTCGCGCCGGTCGCCTCGTCGCCGGTCAGCTCGAGCTTCTTGAAGGCATTGGCCCCCGCGTGCAGCAGGGCCACGCCACCGCCAGGGACAACGCCCTCTTCGACGGCGGCCTTCGCGTTGCGCACCGCGTCCTCGATGCGGTGCTTGCGCTCCTTCAGCTCGACCTCGGTGGCTGCGCCGGCCTTGATGACGGCCACGCCGCCAGCCAGCTTGGCCAGCCGCTCCTGCAGCTTCTCGCGGTCATAGTCGGAGTCGGTGTTCTCGATCTCGGCGCGGATCTGGTTCACCCGGCCGGAGATCTGCTCGGGGTCACCGGCACCGTCCACGATGGTCGTCTCGTCCTTGGTGACGACGACCTTGCGGGCCCGGCCGAGCAGGTCGAGGTCGGCGTTCTCCAGCTTGAGACCGACTTCCTCGCTGATGACCTGCGCGCCGGTGAGGATGGCGATGTCACCGAGCATGGCCTTGCGCCGGTCGCCGAAGCCGGGCGCCTTCACCGCGACGGACTTGAACAGGCCGCGGATCTTGTTGACGACCAGGGTCGCGAGGGCTTCGCCCTCGACGTCCTCGGCGATGATGGCGAGCGGCTTGCCCGACTGGACGACCTTGTCGAGCAGCGGGAGCAGGTCCTTGTTCGCCGACGATCTTGGAGTTCGTGACCAAGATGTACGGGTCGTCGAGGACTGCTTCCATCCGCTCCGGGTCGGTGACGAAGTAAGGCGAGATGTACCCCTTGTCGAAGCGCATGCCCTCGGTGAGCTCAAGCTCGAGGCCGAAGGTGTTGCTCTCCTCGACGGTGATGACGCCTTCCTTGCCGACCTTGTCCATCGCCTCGGCGATCATCTCGCCGATCGCGGGGTCGCCGGCCGAGATGGAGGCGGTCGAAGCGATCTGCTCCTTGGTCTCCACGTCCTTGGCGAGCTTGGACAGTTCCTCGCTCACCCGCTCGACCGCGGCCTCGATGCCCCGCTTGAGGGACATCGGGTTCGCGCCCGCCGCGACGTTGCGCAGGCCCTCACGGACCAGCGCCTGCGCCAGCACGGTGGCCGTGGTGGTGCCGTCGCCCGCGACGTCGTCGGTCTTCTTTGCTACTTCCTTGACCAGCTCTGCGCCGATCTTCTCCCACGGGTCCTCGAGCTCGATCTCCTTGGCGATGGACACGCCATCGTTGGTGATCGTGGGGGCTCCCCACTTCTTCTCGAGCACCACGTTCCGGCCCTTCGGGCCGAGGGTTACCTTCACGGCGTCGGCGAGCTGGTTCATACCGCGCTCGAGGCCGCGCCTCGCGTCCTCATCGAACGCGATCATCTTGGCTGCCATAGGCTCCAGTCCTCCCGGGACTTGGTGGCTTTTGTGTGAATCGGGCCGACGCCCGCGACGGCCGGCCCCCCGGCGGTCAGTCCCATCCTGCCGCCGGCGAGGCCTCATCGCCCCGATTCCCGCCCTGGAGTTGTCACTCTCATGCCGAGAGTGCCAACGCCTTGTTTAGCACTCTCCGCATGAGAGTGCAAGCCGGGCCCGCCCGCGCGTGGCCGCCCGCGAGGAGGCCGGAAACCCTCGCGGACCTGGTCATACAGGGATATCCGAGGAATGGGACGGCGCCCGGATCGGCGGAGAAGCCCGGAACGCTGTCAGCGAACAGGCAGGCCAGGCGGGCAGCAGATGACCCGCCGGCGGGCAGCAGATGACCCAGAAGCGGGTCCCGCCGGGCCGGGCGCAGCCGGAAGACGGCGTAGCCCGAGACAGAGCCGGCGACCGCGGGCCAACCTAGCGGCCCGCGTCACGCCCGAAGGCGCTACTGGTGACGCGTCAGGCACCTCAGTACCTGGGGGTGGGCCTGGGGCGTACCCCGCGGGCCCGCGATGGCCCGGCACCCGTCACCCGGGTACCGGGCCATCAACCGAATTTTGCGAAGCCGAGCTCCCACAGCCCGGACGGCCTCCGCCTGCGGGCCGCGGTCACTCTGCGTGATCTCGAATTCGACCCGCTGCCCCTCTTCGAGGCTGCGGTAGCCATCCATCTGGATGGCGGAGAAGTGCACGAACACGTCCCTGCCACCGTCGACCGCGATGAAGCCGTAGCCCTTGTCCGCGTTGAACCACTTGACGGTGCCCTGAGCCATTACCCAACAACTCCCTAACTCCGCTCGGGCCTCGGGTTCCACCCTTGCCTTTGCGGAACCCGTCGATCGCGGCGCGGGTTAGGCATTGGGCAAGCCTCGCTCACCGTTGCCCCGACCGACAGCGACCGGACACGACCTTACCCCGTGCGGTGGGACTTCGGGACCTGTAACTCCCCGAATGCGGGCGGGCCAGTTCCCGCCTCTGGCCAGCACCGGCGGACGCTTACGCAGATCCTGGGCGGAACGAGACGCCGCGGGCAGCGAGTGATCATCCCCCGGCGACGGCAGGAATCACCGACACGTGCGCACCGGCCGGGACCGGCGTGTCGAGACCCTGGGCGAACCGGACGTCTTCCTCGCCCACGTACACGTTGACGAACCGGCGCAGCTGTCCGGAGTCATCCACGATCCGGCCGCCGATGCCCGGATAGCTGGCGTCCAGGCCCGCGAGGACCTCACGCAACGTCCCGGAGTCGGCGGTGACCTCCGCCGCGCCGCCGGTGAAGGTACGCAGGATGGTGGGGATACGGACGGACACGGTCATGCCGGGGCCTGCCTTTCCAACGAGCGCCAGAGCATCCAACGAGCGCCTGGGTAACCAATGAGCGCCAGCACTCATCGCGGGTGAACGGCTCTAATAGTGCCTGGTGATCGAGCCAGGCTCAAAGAACGTGGCCACCGGACGGGCCGCCCAGCGAGGCTTCGAAGGCCAGGAACGCGTCCAGGGTCGGGCGGATGGCCGATGTGGCGCTGGCCACATCGGCCACGGCGTCCAGCGTCTTGAGGCCGTCACCCGAGTTGATGATCACCGTCTCGGCGTCCGGGTCCAGCTGGCCGGAGGCCAGCAGGCTGCGCAGCACGCCCAGGGTCACCCCGCCGGCCGTCTCGCCGAAGATGCCCTCCGTGGCGGCCAGCAGCCGCATGGCCGACACCACCGCCTCGTCGTCCACGTCGGCCACCACGCCGCCGGTGCGGCGCACCACGTCCAGCACGTACGGGCCGTCCGCGGGGTTCCCGATGGCGAGCGACTTGGCGATGGTGGACGGCCGGACCGGCTGGACCACGTCGTGTCCCTGCCGGAACGCCGCCGCCACCGGGGAGCAGCCGGTGGCCTGGGCGCCGAACACCTTGTACGGGGTGTCCTCGACCAGGCCGAGGCTGATCAGCTCGCGGAACGCCTTGTCGATCTTCACGAGCTGGGCGCCGGAGGCGACCGGCACGACGATCTGCGCGGGCAGCCGCCAGCCGAGCTGCTCGGCGATCTCGAAGCCGATGGTCTTGGAGCCCTCGGCGTAGTACGGCCGCACGTTGACGTTGACGAAGGCCCAGTCCTCGCGGTCATCAGCCAGCTCGGAGGCCAGCCGGTTCACGTCGTCGTAGGTGCCCTGCACCGGGACCATGGTGCCGCCGTAGACGCCGGTGGCGATGATCTTCTGCGGCTCCAGGTCGGCCGGGATCAGCACCACCGACCGGATGCCCGCCCGGGCCGCGGCGGCCGCGACCGCGTTCGCGAGGTTGCCCGTGGACGGGCAGGCGAGCACCTTGAAGCCCAGCTCAATCGCGGCCGCCAGCGCGACGGCCACCACCCGGTCCTTGAAGGAGTGGGTGGGGTTGGCCCGCTCGTCCTTCACCCACAGGCTGCGCAGGCCGAGCTCGCGCCCCAGCTGCTCGGCGTGGACCAGGCGGGTCCAGCCCGGGCTCGGTGTTGGGCATGGACGCCACGTCCGGGGGGACGGGGAGCAGGCTGGCGTAACGCCAGATGCTGGCCGGGCCCGCCTCGATGGCGGCCCGGTCCAGCTTCGGGTAGTCGTAGCGGACCTCCAGCGGCCCGAAGCACTCAGCGCAGGCGTGGGTGGAGCCCAGCGGGTAGGTCTGGCCGCATTCCCGGCAGCTCAGCCCGGTGGCGTAGCCGAACCGGGAGGGCGTGGGCGAAGCGGGGGTACTTGGGAGTGATGTGCTCACGTGGCGAGGCCTTTCTCCTCATCTGCCCCAGCGGCCGGATGGCCGAGGGCCGGACTTGGCACCTGTCACGGGAATGGCCTCGCGGGCACACCTCACGTGATGGTTGCCGGGGCTTCACCGGGCCGTATCCCTCCACCCCTCTGGATGAGCGTTATGAAGTTGTACCTCACCACTCTAACCGATCCCGGACCGGTGCTCCCTGGCTGATCGGGCTAGCCTCGCGTTCATGGACCAGAGCGGCGGTCAGCCTCGGCGCGCAGCGGCGAGGCGGGCCGGGGGCTCCGGGGGTGGTTCCCCGGGAAAGCGGAGCGGGGGGTCGCGCCCCCGGGCCAGCAACGGCGGTCGGGTGCTCATCGCCTCCAACCGGGGGCCGGTCTCCTTCGCCGTGAGCGACGACGGCTCGCTGGTGGCCCGGCGCGGTGCCGGCGGCCTGGTCTCGGGCCTGTCCTCGGTCAAGGACCACGCCGACGTGCTGTGGGTGTGCGCGGCGCTGAGCGACGAGGACCGGGCCGCGGCCCGGTCCTCCCCGGACGGGCGCATCGACGCCGACCTCACCCCCGGGAAGTCAGCCGTCCGGATGCTGGACATCCCGGCGGCCACCTTCCAGCGGGCCTACAACTCGGTGGCCAATTCCACTCTCTGGTTCGTGCACCACATGCTGTTCGATACGCCCAACCAGCCCGGCTTCGGGCTCGCGTTCCGCCGCGAGTGGGAGTCGTTCCGCGCCTACAACGCCGCCTTCGCCGACGCGCTGGCCGAGGGGGCCGGGCCCGGCCGGCGGCCAGGGCGGCGCCGGCCAGGTGCGGGCGATGGTCCAGGACTATCACCTGCCGCTGGTCCCGCGGATGCTCGCCGAGCAGCGCCCGGACGTCAAGATCGCGCATTTCTCGCACACCCCGTGGGCGCCCCCGGACTACTACCGGCTGCTGCCCGACGAGGTCGGCCGCGAGGTACTGGACGGGATCCTCGGCGCGGATCACGCCGGATTCCTGTGCCAGCGCTGGGCGGACGCCTTCCTGTGCTGCTGCGCCGAGTTCCTGGGCGCGTCGGTGGACCACGTGGCCGGCACGGTCCGCTACAAGGGCAAGCTGACCTCGGTCGCCGTGCACCCGCTCGGTGTGGACGCCGGCGAACTGCGGCAGCGGGCCGCGGCCCCGGACGTCCAGGGCCAGGTGGCGGCGCTGACCGCCATCACCGCGGGCCAGCGCCTCATCGTCCGGGTGGACCGCACCGAGCTGTCCAAGAACATCGTCCGCGGCCTGGCCGCCTACCGGGAACTCCTGATCACCCACCCGGAATGGCGCGGCCAGGTGACCCATCTGGCCTTCGCCTACCCGTCCCGGCACGACCTCCCCGAATACCGCGAATACACGGCGCGGGTGCAGCGGATGGCCGGGGAGATCGAGGACGAGTTCGGCACCGACGCCTGGAACCCGCTGATCCTCCAGGTCAACGACGACTACCCGCGTTCGCTGGCCGCCTACCGCCTCGCCGACGTGCTGCTGGTCAACCCGATCCGGGACGGGATGAACCTGGTGGCCAAGGAGGGACCGATCCTGTCCGAGCGCGCCTGCGCCCTGGTCCTGTCCACGGAGGCCGGTGCGGCCGCCGAACTGGGCGGCGACGCGCTCCTGGTGAACCCGTTCGACGTCACGCAGACGGCGGAGGCGCTGCACCAGGCGCTCACCATGCCGCAGGCCGAGCGGGCCCGGCGCGCCGCCGGGCTCGCCTCGGCGGGCGCCGCGTTCCCGCCCAGCGCGTGGCTCCAGGCCCAGCTCGACGCGCTCGTCGGCTGAGGCCGGACACGCGCGCATTCCGCTGCGGCTGCGCCGACGATCAGCTCCCGGGCAGCGCCCTACGGTCCGCGGCCAGCACACTTCCCGTGCCGATTTCCCCGGGATAATGAGACGCCGGGAGCCGATCGCGGTCGCCGATATTGCCGGATTGGGGTGGTGTGACCCAGTGAGCTGGGTGGTGGCCGCAGCGCTCACCCTGGTGTCGCTGCCGTTCCTTATCGCGCGGGCGCGCGGGCGGGCAGCCACCGAATCCGGGCCCCAAGCTGGCCGCCCTGGCGCCGGCTGGGGATCGTGCCCGCGGTGGCCGGGGTCGCGGTGGCGGCGGTGTCCTCGTGGTGGCTGGCGCTCGTGCTGGCCGTGCCCGCGCTGATCCTGGTGGCCTGGCAGTGCCCCCCGCTGCGGCCCGGGCCCAGCACCGGGCGCGGGGAGCGCCGCGCCGGGTCCGGTGCTGCGGGTGCTGACCCTGAACGTCAAGGGGGGCGCGGCGGACGCGGAGGCCATCACCGCCAGCGTGGCCGCCCTGGAGGTGGACATCCTCGCGGTCCAGGAACTGACCGCGGGGCTGGTGCGGCGGCTGGCCCTCAGCGGGCTGGACGACGATCCTGCCGCAGCAGTCACCTCGACCCGCGGGAGGGCTCGCGCGGCACCGGGCTGTGGGCCCGCTGGCCGCTGACCCCGCTGACTCCGGTCGCGGGCATGCGCGCGGCCACTCCCCGGGCCCGCATCGACCCGCCCGGCGGCCCGCCCGTCACCGTCACCGCCGTGCACCCGGTCGCGCCGGTAGCGGACCAGGAACATCGCTGGCGGCGGGAACTCGGGCTGATCCAGGCGGCCCTGGCCGGCACCACCGGCCCGCAGCTGGCGGCCGGGGATTTCAACGCCAGCCGGGATCACCGCGCGTTCCGCGCCCTGCTCCGGTCCGGCTTCGTGGACTGCGCCGACGCCGCCCGCCAGCGGGCCTGGCCCGGTCTCACCTGGCCTGCCGACCGCCGCTTCCCGCCGCTGATGCGGCTGGATCACGTGCTGGCCTCGCGCGGCGGGGTCCTCGTGCACGAGGCCAGGACCGTCCGCGTGCCGGGCACCGACCACCTCGGGGTGCTGGCCGTGCTGGAATTCAGCCTGAGCGGGCGTCCGCCAGCGAGTTGAGCAGGGCCACGACGCCGTCCGGGCCGTCCACCACCAGGTCGGCCGGCTGAGCCAGCTCCGTCACCTCGGCCGAGCCGCTGAACACGGTGAGCCCCGGCACACCCTCGCCGCGGAGCGCCCGCACGGCGTCGAAGGCGGCCACGTCCCCCAGGTCGTCTCCGCAGAACATGACCGCGGACGGTGGTCGTTTCTCTGGTCAATCAGGGTCGCGCAGGGCCTGGCCCTTATCCATGCCCTGCGGCCTCAGCTCGATCACCATCCGCCCGGGCTCGACGGCCAGCCCGTGCCGGGCGGCCAGGCCGGCCAGCGGGTCGCGGAGCCGGTCCAGGGCCGCCTGCGGATCAGCCGTCTGCCGGGTGTGCACCGCGACCGCGTGGCCCTTGTCCTCGATCCGCGTCCCGTCCGGCGCGGCGGCCCTGGCCAGCAGGCCGGGCAGCTCGGCGCGGGCCGCCTGCGACCCCGGCGGCGGACGGCGGTGAGGAGAGCGTCCCGTCCGGCCCAGCGCTCGAGGCCGTAGTGGCCCAGCACGATGAGGTCCGGGACCGCCGCGAACCCGCCCAGGTCCACGGCGGACGCGGCCGGGCGGCCGGTGATCACCGCCAGCGTGCCGACCGCGGCGGCCACCCGGCGCAGGGCCGGGACCGCACCCGGATGCGCCCGGGCCGCGGCCGGGTCGGCCACGATCGGGGACAGCGTGCCGTCGAAGTCCAGCGCGACCAGGGCCTGGCCCGGATCGCCGAGCAGCGCCGCCAGCCCAGCCCGGCCTTCCGGGGTCACCGGCACCGGCAACGACACGGTGCCGGACGCCGCGCTCCGCGGTCCGTTCACCAGGGGGTGCCGTCGCCGCCGGTCAGGGCCGGCCGAGCGCATCCGGTGCCGCCTGGCCCGCTGCCGGCGCAGCCGGGTGACCAGGGCCGGGTCGAACACGAGCGCCTCCGGGCGGTCGATGAGGTCGTTGAGCAGCTGGTAGTAGCTGGTCGCGGTCATGCCGAGAGCATCGCGGATCTCTTGCTCCTTGGCCCCGGGCGACCGCCACCAGCCACGCTCGAAGGCGAGGACCCGCATCTCGCGTTCGGACAGCGCCGCCATCTGCCCTCCAGTACCGCGCAATCAGCTTCATCCTAGGGCGGCTCTAGCCGGCCTGCCCATGACCCCGTACGCTCAGCCTTCGTGGCTTCATTCGACTGCATAACGTTCCTTACCGACTACGGCCTGGAGGACGGGTTCGTCGCGGCCTGCCACGGGGTCGCCGCCCGCATCGCCCCCGGGATCAGGCTCATCGACATTACCCACCTGGTGCCGCCCGGTGATGTGCGCCGTGGCGCCGCGGTGCTGGCCCAGACCATCCCGTACCTGCCGCGGGGCGTGCACGTCGCGGTGGTGGACCCGGGAGTCGGGACCGCGCGCCGCGGGATCGCCGTCGCCGCCGGGGACTGCGTCCTGGTCGGCCCCGACAACGGCCTGCTGTCCTGGGCGGTGGCCGCGCAGGGCGGGGCCACCGCCGCCTGCCAGCTGACCAACGGCGAGCTGTGGCTGCACCCGGTGTCACCGACGTTCCACGGCCGGGACATCTTCACCCCGGTCGCCGCGCACCTGGCGGCCGGGGCGGAGCTGGCCTCGGTCGGCACGCCCATCGACCTGGCCGACCTGGTCACGCTGCCCGCGCCGACCAGCCGGGTGCACGACGGCGAGGCCGAGGGCGAGGTCATGTCGGTGGACCGGTTCGGCAACGTCCAGCTGTCCATCGCGGCCGGGGACGCCGACCGCCTGGGACTGGGTTTCGGGTCGCCGGTGGTGGTCCGCTGCGGGCGGCGCCAGCTGACCGTGCCGTACCTGGAGACGTTCGCCGCGGTGGCTCCCGGGGAGATCGTCGCCTACACCGACAGCGCCGGGCTCATCTCACTCGCCGTGAACGGCGGCGACGCGGCCGAGCAACTCGGGCTGCCGCCCGGGGCCCATGTCCGGCTGTCCGCGGCCATGCCCGCCTGAACCGGTCCCGGCAGCCTGGCCGCTCCACGGACCATGCGTCAGGCCATCCGCTCCCGCCTCCGAAGCGTCCTGAACGTGGCAGAATGCCCGGGGGATGATGGGAGGGTCAGCGCATGGCGCAGCGGCTCCGGAGCCGGGCGACGGCGGCTGTCGCCGCAGGTCTGGCAGCGACCTGCATCGGGGTGGCGGCAGCGCCTGCCTTTGCGGACACCGTCCGTAACCAAGAGTGGTGGCTTACCTCTCTGCACGTGACCAAGGCGTGGCTTTCCAGCCGCGGCGCGGGCGTGACCGTGGCGGTGCTGGACACCGGCGTGGACGCCAACCAGCCCGACCTGGCCGGCTCGGTGACCACCGGGCGGGATTACACCGGCTCGGGCCGGGCCGCGGGCGGGCCGTTCTGGGGTATCCACGGCACGGCGGTGGCCAGCCTCATCGCCGGGCACGGGCACGGCCCGCACCACGCGTGACGGCATCATCGGGGTCGCGCCGATGGCGAAGATCCTCTCCGTCCGGGTCACGCTCGAGAACAAGGACCCGCTGCTGGCCAACCCGACCGTGGTGGCCGCCCTGCCCGCGGCGATCGCCCGCGGCATCAATTACGCGGTCCGGCACGGCGCGCAAGTCATCGACCTGCCCCTCGACCCGGCCGCGCAGGCCGGCGGGACCACCACCGGGGGGCAGCCCGGCCGAGCGGACGGCGGTCGAGGCCGCCCTGCGCAAGGGAGTCGTCCTGGTCGCGCCGTCCGGCGACAACGGCGCCGGGACCGACACGATCAACTACCCGGCGGCCTACCCGGGCGTGATCTCGGTCGGCGCGTTCGGCCAGGGCTTCGTCAAGGCGCCGTTCACCAACCACCAGTCCTACGCGACGCTGACCGCGGCCGGCAACGGCGTCATCGCGGCCAACGGCCCGACCGCCTACGCGAAGCTGAAGAGCACCAGCGCGGCCAGCGCCGTGGTGGCCGGCATCGCCGCCCTGATCCGGTCGCAGTTCCCCACGCTCACACCGGCCCAGGTGGAGCAGGCCCTGACCAGCGGCACGGTGTTCCACCCCAAGGGCGGCCAGAAGGACGGCTCCGGGGTCGGCACCGCGGACGCGGCCGCTGCTTTGCTCGCGGCGGCCAAGATCAACGCCACGCCGACCAGTTCGGCGTCACCGGGCTCGGCGGTGAACCCGACCCCGCCGGCCGCCCCGAAGGTCAAGGTGCACACCAAGAGCCTGTGGCAGGCGGTGCGCATCCCGGTGCTCGGCCTGGCGGCCCTGGTGCTGCTCGCCCTCATCATCCTGATCACCGTGCGAGTCCGGCAGCGCCGCGCGCTCGACGCCCAGCTGGCCCCGTTGCAGGCTGCGGCGCGGGCCTCCCGGGCGCAGTCGGCGGCTGGGATGACCGGCATGGGCAGTCCCGGGCCCGGCTACGGGGGACCTCCCGGCCGCGATGATGGGCCGCGGCCCGGCGAGCAGCGAGCCCGTGGGCAGCGGCCCGGCGAATTTCGGGCTGGGCGGCCCCGAACCGGGATCGGTCCGGCTGGGATCATCCAGGCTGGCCCCGGCGGGCAGCGGATTCGCCAGCGACGCTGTAGCCGACTGGCCCAGCGGCCGGCGACCCTATGGTCAGCAGCGCCATGGCCGTCGCCTGGGGCTCGGCCCCGGACGGCCGATGCCGGCTTCGGTGGGCCGGCCTGTGGTCAGCGGCAAGCCACCGTGGGAAGAAGACGACGCTCCGGCTCCGGCTCCGGCGCCGATGCCGGCGCCGCCCGCGCCAGAACCGGGCCGCTCAGGAGGCCGGTTCCTGCTGCCGGGCCGCGGGCTGGGCGGCAGCCTGGACGCCGCGGGCGGCCCGGGCCTGGCCGCGGCTCGCGCCGGCTGGCGCGGCTCCGCGGGCAGCGCGGTCCCGGCGCGCGGCAGTTCCGGCACCGGCGGAGCTCGCCGACTCGGCAGCGAACAGCCGGAGCTGGGCGGCTGGAGCCTGGGCAAGCCCAGCAGCAGGGGCGGAGCGGGAGGACGCACGGCTCCCCGGTGCAGGCACTGACGCCGCTGGCGCGGAGCGCGGAGCCAGGGCACAGCCCGGACGACGCACGGGCGCGGAGCCTCAGGCGGCCAGGGCCGCAAGTCCCCGGCGCGGCGACAGCCAGGTCGCGGGCCAGCGGCACCGCCGGCTCCGGCAGTGCCGGGCCCAGCGGACCCCGGGCCGCCGCCGCCGGCAACTTGCCGGGCCCGGGCGCCACGGGCACAGTCGGGCACTCGGCCCCGGCACCACCGGCCCGGAGGCCACCGGCACCGGCAACCGGAACATGCCCACCTCGGCCGGTCCCGGCGGACCGCTGGCCGGGATCGGCGGCGCGGGCCCGAACGCGGCAGCGGCGGCGGCCCGGGCCCGCTTCGGCCCGTCCCCGTTTGACGACCCCTCGTTCGAAATCCCCGCGTTCAGTCCGTCCGCGTCCGACGGCTCCCCCTTCGACGACCGTGCGTTCGGGGCGCCCGGGCCGGGCACGCCCGCCCCTGCGCCGCGGCACCGGATGAGCCGACTCTGGGCTGGGCCAGCACTCGGGCGGGCCAGACCTGGGCGGGCCAGCACCGGGTGGGCCAGCACCGGGCAGGCCAGCACGGGTGGGCCAGCACGGGGAGCAACCCCGCCCGGTGTTCCCGCGGACGCCGACCGCCCGGGCCCGACCGCGGGCAACGGCGGCTCGCGTGGTTCAGGCCGCCACGGCGCGGGACGCGGTTCCTCGGGCGGGAACTCCCCGGTGAGCGGCGGCGCAGACGCAGACGGTCCTTCCCTGGGCCGGGCGGGCGACGCCCCGGCGCAGCCGATGCGAACGCTCGGCTCCGCGCACCGGCTGAACGCGGTGCGCGGACCCCAGACGTCCGGTCATCCGCCCTGGGAACCGGCCGAGAAGCCCGTCAGCGAACTGCCATGGATGGACGCTCCCGGCTCCGGTCAGAGCCGGATGGTTCCGCCACGCCGCGTCTTCCCGGTGGGCGCCGAAGGGCCGGCCGACCGGTTGCCGGCGGCCTGGGTGCTGGCGGCCTGGGTGCGGCGGCCTGGTGCTGGCGGGACGGGCCTGGCGGGACCGGGCAGCCGGCCGGCCGACCGGCCGCATGACCGCCGCCGGGCCGCCGGCGCCGGCCCGCCGACCCCGGCCCGTCCATGACCGCCGCCGGGCTGGTCCGGCGCCGTCCCAAGAGCCAGAGTCCGTTCCCCGACCTGGACGGCCCGCCCGCCCGCGGGCTGGAGGGTCCGCCCGCCAGCAGTCCCGCCGAAGATGCCGAGGACCGCAGGCCGATGTACTCGTGGAACCCGTCCGACCCCACGGAGGCCTTCCCCGCGGTCCCGCCGCCGGGAGACTCGCGACCGGGCTAGCCGCACGCCGCAGCGGGACCCGGGTCCGCGCCCGCGGGGATGCCTCGCCGTTACTCCGCGGCGGAGGATGCCCCGCCATTCAGTTCCGCCTTGCGGACCGACGCGTAGATGGGCACATACTCCTGGCCGGACAGGTCCTGGATCGCCTGGATGACCTCGTCCGTGATGGCGCGGCGGGCTTTGCCCGGAGCGGTCCCCTGGTACGCCTCGAACGTGAGCGGCTTGCCGATCCGCATCGACACCTGATGCAGGCGGGGCACCGCGTGCCCGGGCGGCAGGATGCGGTCCGTCCCGATCATCGCGACCGGGATCACCGGCAGGCCGGAGTTCAGCGCGAGCCAGGCCACGCCGGTACGGCCGCGGTACAGCCGTCCGTCCGGCGACCGGGTGCCCTCCGGGTAGATCCCGAACAACTGGCCGCGGCGCAGCAGCGCCAGCGCCGCCTCCAGCATGTCCTGCCCGGCCCGGGCCTGGGCCCGGTCCACGGAGAGTTGCTTGGTGGCCCGCAGGTAGGTGCCAGCCAGCCGCTGAGCCCACCCCCCGGCCGGTGAAGTACTCCGACTTCGCGGCGAAGGTGAGCGGGCGGTCCAGCATCAGCGGGAGGAAGATCGAGTCGACGATGGACAGGTGGTTGGAGGCCAGGATGGCGCCGCCCTCGGGCGGGATGTGCTCCAGGCCGGTGATCTGCGGCCGCCAGAGAACATGCAAGAGCGGGCCGGCCACAACCCTGGACAGCTGGTACTGCACCCAACAACTCCTGGAATGTCGATCCGCGTGGCTGCTCAAAGATATCCGGGGTCAGCCGATGCGGACGAGGGCCGGCGGTCATCCTCGTTCACCGGCGCCGGGCGCGGTCCCGCGGGACGCGGTGGCAGCGACGACAAGATGGCGATCGTGAGCGGGAGGACCAGCGGAAACGCCGCAGCGGGCACGGTCACGCCGGAGTCCTCGGCGAACCAGCCGAGCAGGCCGGTCAGCCAGATCGCGCTCAGCGCCGGGCGCAGCAGCGGGACCGCCTGATAGCCGCGGACCAGCAGCCAGGCCCGGACCCGGACAGGCCAGAAGACGGCCACGCCTGTCACGGCCACCACGACCGGGATGACCAGGCTCCACACGCTCTCGGTCAGCGAGCCAAGGTTGGAGCTGACCTTGCGATGCAGGGTTCCGGATGCGCCGCCGTGCAGCACCTGGCCCACGAACGCACCGATGTCGGAGTGGCCGGTGCCCGGCAGCGCGTAGTTGAGGGCCGCGAACACCACCACCACGGCCAGCCCGCTCACCGCCACCAGCAGGCCGCGCCGCACGGTGATCCGCACCCCCGCGGCCGCCGCCATCAGCAGGAGGAAGCCGGGGACCATCGCGATCGTCCCGCCCACCTTCGCCCCGAACCCGGGCCACCCGGCCGCGACCACGCTGAAGACCGTGATCGCCGCCATCACGAGCAGCGCCCGGCGGCGGGCCGCCTCGCCCGCCCCGGCGCAGCGCTGCCCCGCCCAGCCAGGCGGCGAGGAGCAGGCCGGACGCGGCGTAGATCTCCACCGCGTTGTTGCCGATGCCGTAGAACCGGCCGGCCACCAGCGCCGACAACCCGAACGGCGTGCCCATCTGCAGGTGCGAGCCGGTCATCACGTCGAGCGCGATCACGCCCAGCGTCGCCGCGGCCACCAGGCCCGGCGGGCCGAGCGGATCATGGCGCCACGGACCGCGCAGGCGGCCACCGCGATGACCAGCGCCCAGGCCACGGTCATCGAGTACAGCAGGAAGGCGGGGTGCGGCCGGGTCCACCACGGCACCAGGCTGGCCAGGAAGGTGCCCGCGGGCACGCTGGCGGCCGCGACCCCGGCCACCCGGGCCACCGCGCGCCGGCGGCGCCCGCGGGCCTCGCCCCGGCCCCATGGCAACCACCGCGATGACCGTGAACAAGGCGGCATAGCCGAACCCGAGGACCAGAAAGAACCAGGCCAACGTGGACCGGTAGACCTGGGCCGCGGTGTCCTGGCCGACCAGTCCCGAGACGGCGGTGACCAGGCTGGACCGGCGGCCCGGTGCAGCACCTGCCCGACCGCGGTGGACGGCACCGGCAGGCCGAGCCAGTGCAGCACGCTCACCGGCAGGTCGAGGAGCAGGACCAGGCCGCGCTGGCGGGTGGACGGCGAGACGAGCAGCCCGGACCGGAAACCAGGCCCGCGCACGACCAGCAACCGCAGGTGCGGCGCGGCGTCGTCGGAGATCCCGGCCACCACCAGGATGGTGCCGGCCGGGAGGGCCGCGCTGATCCGGCCGATCTCCCGGTCATCCGCCCGGACATCCGTGGCGCGGACGAGACCTGGTGCGGCGCGCAGCGCACCGAGGCCGACGACGGTCAGCGGGCAGCGCGCCAGCTCAGCCCGGGTCAGGCTGGCCGCCCCGGGCCGGAAGGAACCCACCTGGCCACTCCGGCTGGCCAGAGCCAGCGCCGCGCCCGGGCCGACCGCGGTCGTGCACTGCCCGGGTCCCGCGGCGGAACGAAGCATGCCCCAGGCGGGGTTTTCGTTATAGGCCTGGTTGGCGGAGACGATGGCCGGCATCTGGCGATCGCGGCGCGACCGCGTGAGCCCGCCGCCAGGTAGCGCACCTCGGTGACCGCCGGGAGCGGGGCGCAGGATCCCGCCGCGGTGCGCGGCGCGCGGCCCGGGCTCCGGCGTTGAGCATCAGCCAGCCGTCGCTGGGCAGCTCGGCGCGCCGAGCCCGGTGACCGAAAGGGAACCCACCGAGCCCTGCCGGGCCAGCCGCCAGAGCGCCGGGGTGGCCGCGCGCGGACACATCGGCCCAGCGCAGGCCGGGCACCCCGACCAGCACCACATGGCGGACGGGGCCAGTGGAACTGATGGCCCGGACTGGATCCCGGCCCGCGATCACACTGGCCCGATCACGACCGGCACTGGCCAGCGCGACCAGGGCCGACGCGGCCGCAGGCACCCTGGCCAGGATCGGAAGCACGTGATCAACCGTAGCGACCGCGCGGGTCCGGCCGGCCCGCGCTCAGCTAGCGCAGATGTTCTGGCTGGCGGTCCGCGAGGAGAAGCTGGGCGACGGGGTCGGGGTGGTCGCCTGGCCGGTGCCCTCGGTCTGGGTCGTGGTTCCGTAGTTACTGCCGAGCAGGAGGACGAGCCGGCTGCTGGTGCCCGGGACCTCCTGGACCGCGGAGCCGGGGACCTTGCGTTCCAGCAGCCTGGCCGCGGCCGCCTGGCCCGCGTGGTACTTGATCACCGTCTCGGTGATGTCCTGCGTGTTCTCCTGGACCATGCTGGTCACGTTGAAGCCCTTTTGCTGGAGCAGGCTGCCGACCGAGTCCTGCAGCCCGTACTGCGCGGTGCCGTTGCGGACCGACACCGCGACGCGTGTGCGGCGAGATCTTCGGCTTCTTGGCCGGTTGCAGCGACGCGTTGCTCACCGCGATGTCGTCGCGGAAGTCCTGGAAGATCGTGCTGTCCTCGGGCTGGGTCCACAGCACGTTGGCCGTGTCGGTCGGCACCACCAGCTGCCGGGGATAGGTCGGCAGGGTGAAGAAGGTGACCTGGCTGGCGGGCAGGTTCCGGACGCTCATGGCCAGGTTGTAGAGGCCGTGGATGCCGCCGAGCTGGCTGTCGATCGTGATCGACTTGGTGGCGGCGTCGAGGAAGCGGTAGATCGCGATCGGGTTGAGCAGCTTGCTCTTCACCCGCTCGACGAGCGAGGACATGAAGGCCTGCTGACGGCCGATCCGTTCCAGGTCGCTGCCGTTGCCGAGGGTGTACCGGGCCCGGACGTAGGCCAGCGCGACGTAGCCGTGCAGCAGATGATGCCCGGCCGACAGGTGCAAATTGGACTTGGGGTCGTCGATCGGGGTGGTGTTGCACTCCTCGACCCCGCCGACCGCGTTGACCATGGCCCGGAAGCCTTCGAAGTTGATGGACACGAAATGGTCGATGTGGATGCCGGTGTCCTGCTCCAGGGTCTTGATCGTGCAGGCCACGCCCAGGTCGGTGTGGTTGCCGTCCAGGTTGCCCAGGGCATAGGCCTCGTTGATCTTGAAGGTGGTCGGCGAGGACGTCTGGCCGTTGCCCATCTTGCACGCCGGGATGTTCACCCACGAGTCACGCGGGATCGACATCACGTTGACCCACTTCCGGTCGGCGGCGATGTGCATGATCATCAACGTGTCGGACTGGTCGGTGGTCAGGCCCTGCCCGTAGCCCTTGCCCACGCCGTTGCGGGTGTCCGAGCCGATGATCATGATGTTCTCGGCCTGCGGGTGGGTATCGACCGGCTGGGTGCCGAGTTCACCGGAGATGTTGACCTGGTGGATGTTGCCGTTCAGGTGGCGGTAGACGGCGTAGGCGCCGCCCAGGGCCAGCAGCACCACGACCGCGACGCCCGCCCGCCGTCCAGGCCAGGATCTTCTTCTTGCGGCCGGGATGGTGATCGGGCGGCATCGGGGCGGCCGGGCCGGCGCCCGGCGGAACAGGAGGATCGGCCGGGCCGCCCGGAGCAGAGCCAGCGACGTCCCCGGTCGGGCCGGCCGCATCGTCGCGTGCTGGCCGGCCCGCGCTCCGGCGGGTCCTCAGCCTCCTGCGCATGCCCGTGGTCTGGACCAGGCTCGTCCATGTCAGCGGGCCCCATGCGTTCTCACCCCATACCCAGATCCGGTGGGGAGCTCGTGCCGTGTCCACGCGGGACGCGCGGCCGTCGCGGAGCGTCACACCCGGGTGCACAAACCACCCCACTCGGCGCAACGTTATAGCCGTGCGGATAGTTTCCCCGTCCACTAAGTACCCAGCTGCGGGTAAATAGTCGCCTTAAGTATGGGTAACGGCGAGTAACTGTCCTAACGGCCACAGTACACGTCGTGCTTCTGTGCTCTGAGCGGCGCTGCCCGGGTCTAATCGGCTTAGGCCGCGCCTTTAGTCTATAAATCCGATCGATATAGCGTAATTTTAGGATGGCCGACAGCACATTCCAGCGAGAGGATCCCCGTGTCCGCACCAGAGGCTGAGCCGCTGCCGGTTCTCGACGCCCTGCACTCGACCCCGGCCCGCCGCTACCTGTCTCCCGAGCCGATCCCCGACGAGGTCATCTGGGCCATCCTCGACGCGGCGGTGCGCGGCCCGACCGGCGGCAACCAGCAGGGGTGGGGCTGGGTCGTGGTCACCGACCCGGAGGTCAAGCGGCAGATCGCCGCCTGGTACCTGGAGGGCTGGGAACGGGCCTACGGCCGCCGGCGGGAGGAGATCCTGGCCGCGCCCCCGGGTGCGGACGGGCTGAGCCGATCCTCGTTCCTGGCCGCCGAGCACCTGGCCCACCACCTCGCCGACGCCCCGGTGTGGATCTTCCCGGTGCTGCGCAACGCGGCCGGCGCCCGCAGCCCCCGGCTGGGCAGCTCGATCTACGGCGCGGTCCAGCAGCTCATCCTGGCCGCGCGGGCCCACGGCGTGGGCACGACCCTGACCACGCTGTACTCCGGCCACGAGGACGAGGTGCGGGAATTGCTGGGACTGCCCGAGGATGCGATGACCATGGCCCTGCTCCCGCTGGGCTACCCCGCCCGGGGCCGCTGGGCGCAGCCGAAGCGCCGCCCGGTGGAAGAAGTCGTGCACTGGAATCAGTGGGGAGCCACCCGCCCCCGCCCTGAGCTCTAGGCCGCTGGCCCTTAGCCTGGCCCGGCATGAAGGCGCCGGGCCTGCCGTCTAGCTTTGCGCTCAAGGCGCCCGGTCTGCCGTTCAGCTTCGAGCGCAAGGCGCCCGGTCTGCCGTTCAGCTTTGAGCTCGAGGAGCTCGACCTGCCGTTTATTCCAGGCCGACAGGCGCGCGAAGGCACTGGCCCGGTTCTCCTGGCCCAGCCCTCGCAGCGCCCCCAGCACGATGACGCCGACGATCACCCGCTCATGGAAGCGGGGGCTGCGCAGCACATGACCCACCACGCCCAGCCCGACCAGCCCCAGCGCCGCCTTACCGGCAAAGCCCAAGCCCACCGGCGGTGCCGCCGGCCTGCTGCTGCCCGCCGCCATGCTGGCCAGTGGCGGCCTCCCGGCACCTTGTCCTGATCTTGACATGTCGCCTCCCCGCCCTGGAGCGCCCGCGCGCACTGCCAGCGTGCCGCGCGATGAGGCTTCCTGACATCACCCCCGGGAGGGTGAGCTAGTCCTGGGCGGACGAGGTTCACTCCTGGGCAGCCAGATCATCAAGCGTCCGGATTGGCCTGGCCGAGCCTGATCTGGAGCCGGTGAGCGGGATCGAACCGCTGACCTGCCGTTTACAAGACGGCTGCTCTGCCAACTGAGCTACACCGGCGGGGCTCGCTGAATGGTAGCCGACCCGCAGCCTGGCGTGCGCGGCAGCGGCATGACCAGGGCGTCAGCCCGCCCGGGGACGTGACTTCTAGTCACCCGGGGGGAGCAATCCGCGAATCTTCGTCCCTCCGGGGGGAGCCAAAGCGTCGGTTAACGACGTACTATCCGGCTAACGCGGTCACAAGGTCACAAGGGGGTGGGCGAATGACCGGACTCGTGCCCAGTGGCATCGACGAGATCGGGCTGCTGCCCGGCAGCCACGTCTGCGCCTTCTACCGCGGTGACACCGACCGGGACCGGCTTGCTCAACGGCTACCTCGGCGCGGGGCTCACCGCCGGAGACAAGTGCATCTGTGTCGTGGACTCCGCGAACACCGCGGAGCGGCTGGAGTCGCTGCCCGGGGCCTGCGGCGAGCCCGGGCGCTGCACCGGCCAGCTGGACATCCACCTGCCCGAATCGACCTACCTGGCCGGAGGCGAGTTCACCACCAGCGACATGCTCACGTTCTGGACCGAGGGCATGGTCAAGGCGGAGGTCGAGGGTTACTCCTTCTGCCGCCTGGTGGGCGAGATGACCTGGGCGCTGCGCGACGCCCCGGGCGTCGAGCACCTGGTCGGCTACGAGTCCGAGCTGAACCGGGTCACCTCCTGCTACCCCGTCGTCGTGCTGTGCCTGTACGACCTGGACCGCTTCAGCGGCGAGGTCGTGGTCAACATCGTCAAGACCCATCCGCAGGTCCTCATCCAGGGCATCCTCGTCGAGAACCCGTACTACGTCGGGCCGGACGAGTTCCTCAGGTCAGCCAGCCCGGCTCAGCCAGCGCCTCCGCCAGCCCCCAGATCAGCAAGCGCCTGACCGGCCGCGCGATGACCGCCGAGCAGACGAGGAACACCGCGGCCCGGGACGGCGCTCCCGTGGTGCGGCTGCCCCGGCGCCCGGGCCAGCCCGCCGAGCCGGACCTGCGCGAGCGGCTGGGCGAGTTCCGGGCCCTGCTGGTGATCTCGCTGCTGATGACCGAGTCGGTCAACGAGGAGCAGATCCTGGAGCTGGCCGCGTCCAGCGCCCCCGGGCTCGGCTCCTGGCGGATCGAGGGGTACGGGTTCACCGACGGGCAGTGGCGTCCCGGCACGGGGCACGACCCAGCGGCGCCCCGCGGCCTGACCGGGCAGCTGGCCGGGCTGGGCAGCGCGGGCGGACCGGTGGACCTGCCCGGCCGCCCGTGGGCGCAGGCCTACCCGCTGCGCGGGGTCGGCGGCCTGCTCGGCCACCTGGTCGCGTCCTGTGACGAGGAACCCTCCGCCGAGCAGCGGTTCCTGGTCCAGGTCATCGCGCAGCAGACCGGGGTGGCCGTGTCCAACGCACGGCTGCACGCCCGGGAGCGCGCCACCGCGGCCGAACTGGCCGCCACCAACGCGGCGCTCGCCGAGACCGTCACCACCCTGCAGCGCAGCATGGACATCCACCAGCGGCTCACCCGGGTGGCGGTCTCCGGCGAAGGCCAGCCGGGCATCGCCAGGGCCCTGCACGAGCTGACCGGGATGCCCGTCGCGATCGAGGACCGTTACGGCAACCTGACCGCCTGGGCCGGCCCCGGCCAGCCGGACCCGTACCCGAAGGAGTCCTTCGCCAAGCGCGAGCACCTGCTCCGGCGGCTGATGCGGGCCACCTCGCCGACCCGGGACGGGGAGCGGCTCATCCTGCTCGCCTCGCCGCGGACGGACGTGATGGGCGTCCTCGCGCTCATCGACCCGGGGCGGCGGGCCGACTCCGCCGACCTGGTGGCCCTCGAGCACGGTGCGACCGTGCTGGCCATGGAACTGGCCCGGCTGCGCGGCATCGCCGACGCCGAACTGCGGCTGCGCCGCGACCTGATGCACGACCTGCTGGCCGGGACCGACGACGAGAGCGCGCTGACCCGGGCCGAGGCGCTGGACTACGACCTGCGCCGGCCGCACCGGGTCGTGATCGTCGAGGGCAAAGGCCGGGCCCGGGCCCACGACGCACTGCTCAGCGCGGTCCGCCGGGCCATGCGCCAGGCCCGGCAGGACGGGCTGTTCGAGACCTGGTCCGGCGATGTCGCGGTGATCACCGCGGGCCAGACCGACTGGGAGCAGCTGCGCCGGGCCATCATGTCCGACCTCGGCGGCCAGGTCTGCCTGGGGGTGGGCGGCGCCGCGGCCCGCCCCTCCGAGCTGCCCCGCTCGCTGCGCGAGGCGGGCCTGGCGCTGCGGCTGCAGAAGACCCTGCTGCCCGGCGACAGCGCCTGCGAGTACCCCAAGCTCGGCATCTTCCGGATGCTCGCGGCCATCCCGGACCTGACCGACGTGGACTCGTTCGTCCGCGAGTGGCTCGGCAGCCTGCTCGACTACGACGCCCGCCGCAAGGCCGAACTGGTGCACACGCTCACCCAGTACCTGGAGCACGGCGGCAACTACGACGCGACCGCCGCCGAGCTGTCCGTGCACAAGAGCACCCTGAAGTACCGGCTGCAGCGGATCCGCGAGCTCACCGGCCTGGAACTCAACGACCCCGACGTCCACTTCAACCTGCAGCTCGCCACCCGCGCCTGGGGAACCCTGCAGGCCCTGCGCGACGAGCGCTGAGTTAGTCCGGGGGCGACCCCCCTGGACCCCCGCTCGCCGCGCGCGCGAACCCGCCCGGACCTCCCCGGCGCTGCGCTCGCACGCTGCGCGCCGCTCGCCGAACCCGTCGAAGGCCGGCGTCTGGGCCGTTCTTCGTCCCCCGGTGACCTGCCCCGGCCGCGTCCCGCTGGCGATGCTGAACAAGCGGCTAACCGAAGGGGTCAGGGATGATCGACGTACGGAACCCGGGCGACGGATTCAGGTCACTGCGGGCACGGATCGCGGCCCTCGGCACGCTCGGCGACAGTGACCGCGGCGCGGACGGCGCGCCGCTGACCGTGGGCGAGTGGGCCCTGCTGATCGACGACATCGTGGACCACCCGGCGGACGAACACCGAGGGCCTGTGGAACGTGGCCGGCCCGGACGAGGACGACCGCGAGTACGACGCGATCTTCGTGGGCGGCGGCGCCGGCGGCCGGTTCGGCTCGGCCTTCCTGAAGGCCCGGGGCGGCCGCCAGCTCACCATCGACGCGTGGCCCTTCCTGGGCGGCTCCTGCCCGCACCAGGCCTGCGTGCCGCATCACCTGTTCTCCGAGGCGGCCCGGGAGATGGACCTGGCCCGGCACATGGCCGGGCGCCTGTGGTACCCGCCGTTCGACGAGAAGCGGGCCAGCATCCAGGAGATCGTCAACCTGTTCAAGGCCGGCCGGATGTACCCGCACGCCATCATGAACTGGCAGTCCAAGGAACAGCTGGACATGGAGTTCATCCTGAACACCCCGGCCAGGATCATCGACTCCCACACGGTCGAGGTGGAAGGCCGGCGATTCTCCGCGCCGGAACCTGGTGCTGAGCACCGGCGCGCGGACCCGGTACCCGGACATCCCCGGCATCGGGATCAAGGGCGTGTACGACTTCGCCACGCTCATCGAGGACCTCGACTACGAGCCGAACCGCTGCGTGATCATCGGCGGGTCCAAGGTGGCCCTGGAGTACGGGTCGTTCTTCCAGGCCACCGGGTGCCAGACCACGATCCTGACCCGCAGCCCGCTGATGGAGACGGCCAGCCTGCACCACGTGGACGCGGGGCTGCGCGAGTACGTGGTCGCGATGATGGCCGACCGGGGCATCGAGATCATCGAGGGCGCCGAACCGCTCGAGGTGCTCGGCAACGGCAAGGTCACCGGGGTCCGCTACCGCGAGCCGGGCGGCGCGGTCCGGGAGATCGACACCGACTTCGTGTTCGTCGGCACCGGGGAGCGCCCCGACCTCGAGCATGTACGCGCCGCTCGGGCTGGCCACCGACGAGCGCGGGTTCGTGATCGCGGACACCCACATGCGCACCTCGGTGCCCGGGGTGTACGCGGCTGGTGACCTGGTCGGCCCGCCGATGGAGATGTTCAAGGCCCGCAAGTGCGGGGTGGGCGCGGCCCGCAACATCATGGGCGAGGACTACGAGTTCGACTTCACCGAGTACCCGGACTTCCTGCACACCACCTACGAGGTGACCTGGTGCGGCCTGTCCGAGGCGGAAGCGAAGCAGAAGTACCGGAACGTCATCAAGATCCAGATGCCGCCGGACGACGCCGACCCGGAGACGTTCGCGCTCCCGGCGGCCGAGGGGTCGATGCTGTACGCGTTCACCCGGCCGATCCTGTCCGGCTGGCTCAAGCTGGTCATCGACGCGGACAGCCGCAAGGTCCTCGGCGCGCACCACGTCGGCTACGGGGCCAAGGACGCGTTCCAGTACATCGACTACCTGATCCGCCGGCCCGAGGGCTTCACCATGGACGAGATGGCCGAGCTGAACGAGCTGTTCCTCAACCCGGAGCACTTCATCCAGCTGTGCCGGCTGCGGGCGGGCCAGCAGAATCCGGTGAACCTGTGAGCGTGACCGCCGCGCAGTGATCCGCGGGTCGCCGTGGTCACCGGCGGCGCGTCCGGGATCGGCCTGGCCACCTGCGGCCGGCTGCGCCGACGAGGGGTTCGCCGTGGCCGCGCTGGACATGAAGCCGGACGGCGCGGCCGGCGCCGCGGCGCTGACGCTGCGCTGCGACGTCACCGACGAAGCCGACGTGCAGAGCGCCATGGCCGAGGTCGCGGCCCGGCTCGGCCCGGTCGACGTCCTGGTCAACAACGCGGGCATCACCGGCTCCCAGGCCGCGGCCCGGTGCCACGAGACCCCGGTCGACGGAGTGGGACCGGGTCCAGGCGGTCAACGTGCGCGGCCCGTTCCTGTGCAGCCGCGCGGTGCTCCCGTCCATGATCGCCCGGGGCTCCGGGCACATCATCACGATCGCGTCCATCGCCGGGCTGGTCGCCTTCCCGGGCCGGTGCGCGTACACCGCCTCCAAGGGCGCGGCGCTGATGCTCACCCGGTCGATCGCGGTGGACTACGCGGCGGCCGGGATCCGGGCCAACGCCGTGTGCCCCGGCATGGTGTACACCCCGATGACCAGCTGGCGGCTGGACCAGCCGGACCTGCGCGCCGCGGTGGAGGACCGGATCCCGATCGGGCGGGTGGCCGCAGCCCGCCGAGATCGCGGACGCGGTCGCGCTGCTGGCCTCCGGCCGGCTCGGCTACATGACCGGCCACCCGCTGGTCGTGGACGGCGGGATGTCCGCGCTGTGAGCGCGGGCCGGCGCGCCGGATGGTTTTCGTTTGCGGAAAAAAGGCGGGATGCGATGACAGGCAAGCTGGCCGGTAAGACAGCCGTGGTGACGGGGGCGGGTTCCGGGATCGGCCGGGCCGCCGCCGCGCTGTTCGCCCGCGAGGGCGCGGCGGTCGCGGTGCTGGACCTCGACGCCGACGCGGCCAAGACGGCGGCGGAGGAGATCACCGCGGCCGGCGGCACGGCGATCGCCGTCGCGGCGAACGTCGCCGACCGGCTGCAGGTCGCCAGCGCCTTCGACCAGATCCGCAACGCCCTCGGGGGCGTCAACGTGCTCTACAACAACGCGGGCGTGAACAGCAGCGGGTCGGTCATCGACGCCAGTGACGATGACTGGGACCGGAGCTTCGCGGTCAACGCGAAGGGCACGTTCCTGTGCTCCCAGGCCGCCGCGCCGTCGATGGTGGCGTCCGGCGGCGGGTCGATCATCAACCAGGGCTCGGTCGCGGCGCTGGTCGGCATCGCGAACTTCGCCTCGTACTGCGCGTCCAAGGGCGCCGTGGTCGCGCTGACCAGGTCCATGTCCGTGGACCTGGCGCCGCGCGGGGTCCGGGTCAACGTGATCTGCCCGGGCACCGTGTACACGCCGCTGATGGAGCCGATGCTGCGGGCGCGCGGCGGCGGGGACATGGCAGCCGGGCTGGCGCTGACCGTGGCCAAGTACCCGATCGGCCGGCTCGGCACGCCGGAGGAGATCGCCGCGGTGGCGTTGTTCCTGGCCAGCGACGACTCCTCGTTCCTGACCGGGTCCGTGCTCACCGCGGACGGCGGCATGACCTCCCAGTGACTGACCGGCGTGGGACGAATCTGTCCCGGAGGACAGGATCAGGCGCCGGCTTTTGTCCCTGGGCTGGGTTAGTTCTGCGCACGGAATGATCTACGCTCCGGGAGACCTGATCCACGGGGCGGTGGAAGCGTGGGCGCAGTTCAGACCAGCTGCGGCCAGCGCAGCCGGTGCCACAGGCTTCATGTCCAGCGGCGGCCCCGTACCGCGACGAGCTGGGCCTGCTCCGGAGCCAGCTGACCAACCTGCGGGCCCTGCTGGTGCTGTCCATCCTGATGACGGAGAGCGCGGACGACCAGCAGATCCTGCGGCTCGCCACGTCCGCGGCCGCCTCGCTGGGCAGCTGGCAGATCGCGGGCTTCGTGATCGGGGACGCGTGGTGGGCCGGCGACCGCCGCGGCGGCGCCCTCGACCCGGAGCTGGCCGGCGAGCTCCGGGCGCTGCCCGAGACCGGCGGCCCGCTGTCCAGCCTGGACGCCCCCTGGGCCTGGGCCTACCCGATGCGCAGCATCGCGGGCCGGATCGGCTCCCTGATCGTGCACGCCGCGCACGAGCCCGCGGTGGAGGAACAGTTCCTGGCCCAGGTGCTGGCCCAGCAGACCGGGGTGGCGGTGTCCAACGCCCAGCTGCACGGGCGGGAGCGGGACACCGCCGAGCAGCTGGCCGCCACGAACGGGGCGCTCGAGGAGACGGTGGCGACGCTGCGCCACGGCATGGCCATCCACGAGCGGCTCACCCGGGTCGCGGCGGCCGGCGAGGGCGCGCCCGGCATCGCCGACGCCCTGCACGACCTGACCGGGCTGGCGGTCGCGGTCGAGGACCGTTATGGCAACCTGTCCGCCTGGGCCGGGCCGGGTAAGCCGGCCCGGTACCCGAAACCACCCGCCTACGAGCGGGAGCAGCTGCTCCGCCGGCTGATGACCGCGGGCCGGTCGGTCCGCGACGGCGACCGGGTGGTCGCGCTGGCCTCGCCGCGCCCGGGCGTGCTCGGGCTGCTCGCGCTGATGGATCCCGGCCACCGCGCGGGCACCACCGACGTGATGGCGCTGGAGCACGGCGCCACCGTGCTGGCCGTCGAGCTGGCCCGGCTGCGCGGGATGGCCGACACCGAGCTCCGGGTCCGCCGCGAGCTGGTGCACGACCTGCTCACCGGCACCGACGACGAGAGCGCCTACCTGCGCGCCGAGGCGCTGGGGTACGACCTGGGACAGCCGCACCAGGTGGCGGTGGTGGAGGTGGCCGACAGCGCGCCGGCCCAGGAGGACGTGCTGCACGCCACCCGCCGGGTGCTGCGCCAGCAGCAGCGGCCGTGCCTGCTGGGCAGCATGGCCGGCACGGTGGTGATCGTCGCCGGGCACCTCGGGCGGGGCGGCGACTGGGAGGCGCTGCGGGCCGGCATCGTGGCCGAACTGGGTGGCGGCACCCGCTGCCGGATGGGCGTCGGGGACGCCTACCCGCGGCCGTCGGAGCTGTCCCGCTCGCTGCGGGAGGCCCGGCTCGCGCTGCGGATGCAGAAGGCGTCCGCGTCCGCCGAGCGGACGTCACTGTTCGCCGACCTCGACGTGCTCCGGATGCTGGCCGCGGTGGACGACCTCACCGACGTGGAGGCGTTCGTCCATAAGTGGCTCGGCACGCTGGCGGCCTACGACGAGCGCAAGCACACCGAGCTGGTCAAGACCCTGATCCAGTACCTGCAGCACGGTGGCGGGTACGAGGCCACCTCGCGCGCGCTGTCGGTGCACCGCAGCACGCTGAAGTACCGGCTGCAGCGGATCCGCGAGCTGACCGGATTCGAGCTGGGTAACCCCGAGACCCACTTCAACCTGGAGCTCGCGACCCGGGCCTACATCACCCTGCAGGCCCTGGCCGATACGTCCGGCTGAGCCTGCGCGCTGCAGGCCAGGCGCTCAGTTGGTCCGGCCAGGACGAGGCTCTGCGCGCGGCACCACCGTAGCGTCCTGACCATGGACGTCCCCGATGACCTGGAACTCTTCGCGCAGATGTGTTTCCTGCGCCACTTCGAGGAACGCACCGATGTGCTCTACCGGCGGGGCCTGATCCACGGCCCGGTGCACCTGGGGCTCGGCCACGAGGCGATCGCGGTCGGCGCCGCGTCCGTGCTCCGCCCGGACGACTACTCGCTGGGCACCTACCGGGGGCACGCGCACGCGCTGGCCCGCGGCGCCCCGGCGGACGCGGTCCTGGCCGAGCTGCTCGGCCGCGAGGGCGGGATCTGCGGCGGCAAGGGCGGGTCCATGCACATCACCAGCGTGCAGCACGGCTACTACGGCTCCTACGCGATCGTCGGCGCGCACCTGCCGATCGCCTGCGGGCTGGCCTGGGCGGCCCAGATCCGCCGCACGCGAGCAGGTCACGGTGTGCTTCTTCGGCGACGGCGCGACCAACATCGGCGCGTTCCACGAAGCGGTCAACCTGGCCGCGGTGTGGCGGCTGCCGGTCGTGTTCGTGTGCGAGAACAACTGGTACATGGAGTACACCCCGATCGGGGAGGTGATCCCGGTCGCGCTGCCCGCCGCCGACCGGGCCGCCGCCTACGGGCTGGACCGGATCGTGGTGGACGGCAACGACGTCGCCGCCGTCCGGCAGGTGGTCGGCGACGCGGTCCGCGCGGCCCGCGGCGGGCAGGGCCCGAGCCTGGTCGAGGCGCAGACCTACCGGCTCAAGGGACACTCGGCCGCGGACGGCGCCGCGTACCGGCCGGCCGAGGAAGTCGCGCGGTGGCGCGAGCAGGACCCGCTGCTGCGCACCCGGGCCGTGCTGGCCGCCGCGGGCACGGCCCCGGAGAAGCTGGACGAGATCGACGCGCGGATCAAGGCCGAGCTGGCCGAGCTGGCCCAGCTGATACTGACCCGGCCCGCTCCCGACCCCGCCGGGGCCTGGACCGACGTGTGGAGCGATGGGAGCTGGCAATGGCGGAACTGACCTACCGGCAGGCCGTCGCCGCCGCGCTGGCCCAGGAGATGGCCCGCGACGACCGGGTCGTGCTGCTCGGTGAGGACGTCGCGTCCGGCGGGGTGTTCAAGACCACCGGGGGGCTGGCGGAGCGGTTCGGGGCGGACCGGGTCCGGAACACGCCGATCTCCGAGCAGGCCATCGCGGGCGCGGCCATGGGCGCCGCCATGGCCGGGCTGCGGCCGGTCGCCGAGATCATGTTCTCGGACTTCTACGCGACCTGCTGGGACCAGGTGGCCAACGAGATCGCGAAGGTCCGCTACATGACCGGTGGCCAGGTCAGCCTGCCGCTGGTGCTGCGCGGCGCGAACGGCTCCGGCGGGCTCGGGTTCGGCAGCCAGCACGGCCAGTCGGTGGAGAACTGGGCCATGACCGTGCCCGGCCTGAAGATCGCCTCACCGGCCGGGCCCGCCGAGGCGTTCGGGCTGCTCGCCGCGGCCATCCGGGACGACGACCCGGTCGTGGTGTTCGAGCACAAGGCGCTGTACGGGCGCAAGGAGGAGATCGGCGACGGCGAGCAGTTCGTGCCGCTCGGGCAGGCCCGGACCGTGCGGGCCGGGCGGGACGTCACCCTCGTCGGGCTGTCCATCACGGTGGGCACCTGCCTGGCCGCCGCCGAGGAACTGGCCGCCGAGGGGATCGACGCCGAGGTCATCGACCTGCGCACGCTGGTGCCGCTGGACGCGGCCACGGTGCTGGCGTCGGTGGCCCGGACCGGGCGGCTGGTGGTGGTGGAGGAGAACCCCGGCCAGCTCGGGTGGGGGGCCTCGATCGCGGCGATCGCGGCGCAGGAGGCGTTCGGCTCGCTGACCGCCCCGGTGACCCGGGTCAGCGGCGGCAACGTGCCGCTGCCGGTGGCCGCCTCCCTCGAGGCCGAGGTGGATGTGTCGGCTGCCGCGGGTGGTCGCGGCCACCCAGTCGGTGGTGGGCGGTTCGCCAGTACCGATCACACAGTGAAATCGGGAGTCCATATCCGGGAAATCGGGAGTCCGTATCCGGCAAGGAGGCCGAGATGCTCATTGGCCAGGAACAACATACTGCTGCCTACCACCATGGTCGGGAACTACCCCAACCCGCGCTGGTACGACGGTTACGCGCATTCGAGGCTCCCAGTCGGAGCGCTGGTCTATGACTCGCTGACCCGCGAGGCCTACGAGGACGCCATCCTCGCGGTGGTGCACGACCAGGAGTCCGCCGGGCTGGACATCATCTCCGACGGCCGGGTGCACGGCGGCGACAGCCCGTACGCCCAGGTCGTCTACCACTACTTCGAGCGGCTGCGCGGGTACGAGATCGACGGGCCGCAACTGGGCCTGCCCATCTACTCGACGCTGTTCTCCCCGACCGTGGTGGGGGAAGTATCCCGGCGCACGTCCTTCGCGATGCCCACGCTGCGCGCGGTGCGCAAGGCGACCAAGAAGCCAGTAAAGATCTCCTACCAGGGCATCCACGTGCTCGCCGCCGCGTCCAACGACCAGTTCTACAAGGACACGAAGGAACTGGCGACCGCCATCGCCAAGGCTTACCACGAGGACTTCCTGGAACTCGCGGACGCTGGGGCCGAGATCATCCAGCTGGACGAGTTCCTCTGGCCGTACGAGATGAGCGACTGGCAGGTCGAGGTGTTCAACCTGGCCGTGGACAACGTCCCCGGGGTGCAGTTCTGGGTGCACACCTGCTGGGGCAACTACGGCGGCACCCCGGGCTACCTGCCGGACGAGACCGAGCAGGAGTACGGCGCCTACGTGCTGGCCAGCCGGGAAGCACACACGCCCGCACCCGACCGGGCCTACGGCATCTTCCCGAAGGTCAAGGAGGCGCACCTGACCGCGCTGAACTGGGAGGTCGGCCGCACCGGCCCGGACGATCTCAAGCCGCTGGCCGAGAACAACTGGGAGAAGGACTTCGTGGCCGGGGTGATCGACGTGAAGTCAACCATCACCGAGACCGCGGGCGAGGTCGCGGACCGGATCCGGCAGTGCCTGGAATACGTGCCCGCCGAGCGGCTCGGGCTGACCACCGACTGCGGCCTGGTCATGCTCCAGCGGATGACCGCGCAGAACAAACTGCGCGCGCTGGCCGAGGGAGCCGCCATCGTCCGGGCCGAACTGGGCCAGGGCGCAGGCTGAGCAGCCCAGCAGCAGGTACAGAGCAGCGCAGGTACAGACAGAGAATCCGTCAGCAGGAAGGCTGAAATCAATGGAGATTCGCGGTGAAGACGTGCTGCTGCCCGTTTCGGCGGTATCGGCGTTCCCCCGTCCGCACTGGCTGCAGGGCCGGGTGCTCGGCTCGCTGAGCGAGCCGGTCTACCGCAGCCACAACCTGCGGGTGGCCTACGAGGACGCCTGCCATATCTGCGCGGACGAGCAGGAGAAGGCCGGGCTGGACATCCTGTGCGACGGCGCGCAGTACTACGAGTGGGAGGCGCCCGGCTTCCAGCTCGAGCCGATCTTCCACTTCATCCCGGAGAACCTGGGCGGCTTCCGGCCGTACGGGCCGCCCGGCGAGGGCGCGAAGTACCGGCCGTTCTACCAGGCCGTGGTCAAGGACAAGATCACCTGGGAGCGGCCCATCTTCGAGAGCGTGGTCATGACCATGCAGAACGTCACCGACAAGCCGTTCAAGGTGGCGTTCCTCGGCCCGGCGCAGCAGAGCGTCATCGTCAAGGACGAGTTCTACGGCGACCAGGTCGCGGTGGCCAGGGACCTGGCCATCGCGATGAACACCGAGCTCAAGTACCTGGTCAGCATCGGCCTGGAGGCGGTGCAGCTGATCGACGTGCTGCCGCCGTACACCACGGACATGTGGCAGATCGAGATGCAGAACATCCTGTTCGACGGCGTGGACGCGATCAAGTTCTGGCACGTCTGCTACGGCAGCGTGGACGGCCAGCGGGACATCTTCGACAACCACGCCGCCTCGATGATGCCGCTGTTCAAGGAGTCGCCGGCCGACGTGATCCACCTGGAGTTCACCAACAAGGGCTTCGACGAGCTGGAGGCGTTCCGCGACTTCCCCACCGACAAGGTGCTCGGCGTGGGCGTGGTGGACGCGAAGAACCTGCAGGTGGAGACGCCCGAGCAGATCGAGGCCCGGATCCGGCGCGGGCTGGAGGTCGTGCCCGCCGACCGGCTGCTGGTCGCGCCGGACTGCGGGCTGGGCTACTTCAGCCGGACCGCCGCCTACGCCAAGCTCCGCAACATGGGCCAGGCGGCGGCCACCGTGCGCAGCACGCTCTGACCAGTGCGCAGCACGCTCTGACGACCGTGCGCAGCACGCTGTGACGCTGTAACGTCGGCCCCAGGCGGCAGTTGCCGTCCGGGGCCGACCCCAGGGGAGGCGCGGATGACCGCAGAGGTGGCCCGCGAGGTGCTGGGCCTGCAGCTACGCGTGGGCGATCACATCTGCGGCTTCTACCGCAAGCCCGTCCGAGCGCGACGACATCCTCATCCCGTTCCTGGTCGAGGGGCTCAAGGCGGGTGACAAGTGCACCTGCGTGGTGGACAGCTGCACCCCGGAGGACGTGCTGGCCAGCATGTCCGAGCACATCGAGGTGGACCCGTACGTGACGGACCGCCAGCTCGAGGTGCTCGACTCCTACGGCACCTACCTGGCCGATGGCGGGTTCCTGCCGGAGCGGATGCTGAAGTTCTGGGAGGCCAAGGCCCGCCAGAACCCGGGTAGCGAGCACCCGCGCCCGGACGGCCCCCGGCCCGCCCGGAACATCGGCGACATGAGCTGGGCGCACCGCGACGAGTCGGTGGTCAGCGTCCTGATGGGCTACGAATCCGAGCTCAACCGCATCATGTCGAACTTCCCGCAGGTCAACCTGTGCCTCTACGACCTGACCCGGTGCTCCGGGGACCTGATCATGGACGTGCTGAAGACGCACCCCAAGGCGCTCCTCGGCGGCATGGTCATCGACAACCCGTACTACCTGGACCCGGACGAGTTCCTGGCCAGCCGCCTGGATCGTGACAGCTGAGCACCGTGACAGCTGAGCCAGGCGTGGCGGCTCCCCCGGCCGCCGCGCGGATCCCGGCCGAGCGCACCCATCACGGCGACACCGTGATCGACGAGTACGCCTGGCTGGCGGACAAGGAAAACCCGGAGACGATCGCGTTCCTGGACGCCGAGAACGCCTACACGCAGGCGATGACGGCGGACCAGGCCCCGCTCCGCAGCGCGATCTTCGACGAGATCAAGGCCCGGACCCAGGAGACCGACCTGTCCGTGCCCGCCCGCAAGGGCGGCTGGTGGTACTACACCCGGACGGTCGAGGGGAAGCAGTACGCGTTGCACTGCCGCCGGGCGGTCCGGCCTGACGATGTCGGGACCGCCGCTGACCGGGGACGGCGGCCCGCTGGACGGGGAGGAGATCCTGCTCGACGGGAACGAGCTGGCCGCCGGCCAGGAGTTCTTCTCCCTGGGCGCCTTCGACGTGAGCCCGGACGGGCGGCTGCTCGCCTACTCCACCGACTTCGCCGGCAGCGAGCGGTTCACGATGCGGGTCAAGGACCTGGTCTCGGGCGAGACCGCGGCCGACGAGATCCCCGGCACGTTCTACGGCAGCGCGTGGTCGGCGGACGGCTCGGCGCTGTTCTACGTGACCGTGGACGAGGCGTGGCGGCCGTACCGGGTGTGGCGGCACGTCATCGGCACCCCGGCCGACGCGGACGTGGTCGTGTTCGAGGAGGCCGACGAGCGGTTCTGGGTCGGCGTCCGGCTGACCCGCAGCGAGCGCTTCCTGGTCATCTCGGCCGCCAGCAAGCTGACCAGCGAGGTGTGGCTGCTGGACGCCGGCGCACCCGGGCGGGGAACCCGCCGTCGTGGCCCCGCGCCGCCAGGGCGTCGAGTACGAGGTCGAGCACCAGGTGACGCGCGGACGGCGCCGACCGGCTGCTGATCCTGCACAACGACCACGCGGAGAACTTCGAGCTGGCCCAGGTCGAGCGCGACCTGCTGGCGCAGACCGCGACGGCCTGGACGCCGCTGGTCCCCCACCGCGACGACACCCGGCTGCTCGGCGTGGACGCGTTCGCCGACCACCTCGTTATTTACCTGCGCCAGGACGGGCTGACCGGGCTGCGGGTGCTGCGGGCCGACGGCAGCCAGCACGAGATCGCCTTCCCCGAGCCGGTCTACCGGGTCTCGCCGGGCGCGAACCCGGAGTACAGCCGCGCGCTCCTACCGGCTCGGCTACGGCTCCCTGGTGACGCCCGACTCGGTGTACGACTGCGACACCGCAGACGCGGTGAGCTGACCCTGCTGCGGCGCCGCCCGGTGCTGCCGCTGCCGGGCGGGGCCGAGTACGACCCGGCCGACTACGAGCAGCACCGGCTGTGGGCCACCGCGCCGGACGGCACCCGGGTGCCGATCTCGCTGGTCTGCCGGGCCGGGCACGCCGCGCGACGGCCGCGCCCCGTTCGTCCTCTACGGCTACGGCAGCTACGAGGTCTCGATCGACCCGGGCTTCTCGATCCCGCGGCTGTCCCTGCTGGACCGGGGGTTCGGCTACGCGATCGCGCACATCCGCGGCGGGGGTGAGCTGGGCCGCCGGTGGTACGACGACGGCAAGATGCTGCACAAGATCAACACGTTCACCGACTTCGTGGCGTGCGCACGGCACCTGGTCAGCGAGGGCTGGACGTCGCCGCGGCGGCTGGTCGCGCGGGGCGGCTCGGCCGGCGGCCTGCTGGTGGGCGCGGCGCTGAACCTCGCCCCGGACGCCTTCGGCGCCGTCGGTCGCCCAGGTCCCGTTCGTGGACGCGCTGACCAGCATCCTGGATCCGTCCCTGCCGCTCACGGTGACCGAGTGGGAGGAGTGGGGCGACCCGCTGCACGACCCCGAGGTCTACCGGTACATGAAGTCGTACTCGCCGTACGAGAACATCGCCACCGACCGGCCCTATCCCCCGGTGCTGGCGGTCACCAGCCTCAACGACACCCGGGTGCTCTACACCGAGCCCGCGAAATGGATCGCCCGGCTGCAGGCCGGGGCGCGCGGGCGGCCCGTTCCTGCTGAAGACCGAGATGGCCGCCGGGCACGGCGGGCGCAGCGGCCGGTACGACGCGTGGCACGAGGAGGCCCTGGTGCTGGCCTGGATCGTGGCCACCGCCGGCGCCCGCCTGACCCGGCAGAGCGGCTTAACGCCCGTAGGCGTGCCAGTGGTCGGCGAACAGGGCTTCCTCGCTGATCACCTTCGGCTCGATGGGCCGGGACACCCAGGTCAGGTTGATGAAGTGCCGGGCGTTCACGTTCTCGGTGGTGATGTTGCCGCCCCACGTCCCGCAGCTGAGGCTGAGCGTGAACGGCAGGCCGTTGCGGGGGCTGCCCGCTCCCTCGTTGAGGTTCTGGTTGACCAGCACCCGCGCCGTCCTGGTCGCCAGGGCCAGCTGCTCCACGTTCGCGTCCGAACTGGTGTGGATGCCGCAGGTGTGCCCGAGCCCCTGGTAGGCGGTGATCGCGTTGACCAGGTCCGCGGCCGCGCTGATGTCACCCTCGTAGCGGTAGAGGGCCAGCACCACGGACAGCTTCTCGCCGGAGAACGGGTGATCCGGGCCGGTGCCGGTCTCCTCCACCAGGATCATCGGGCAGGCCTGATCGACTTCGAAGCCGGCCAGCCCCGCGATGCGGGCCGCGGACTTCGCCACCACGGCGACCGCGGGGACCGGGCCGCCGTCCGGCCACATCACCGCGCGCAGCGCGTCCTTCTGCCCCGCGTCGCACAGGTGCGCGCCGGCTTCGGTCAGCCGCCAGAGCAGTTCGTCGTACACGTCCGCGTGCACGATCAGCGCGTTGTCCGCCAGGCAGCTGGTGGCGTAATCGAACGTCTTGGCCGTCACGATGGCGGAGGCCGCGTCGGCCAGGTCGGCCGTCTCGTCCACCACGTGCACGGCGTTGCCCACCCCGACCCCGTAGGCCGGGGTGCCGGAGCTGTACGCGGCGTGCACCATGCCCGCGCCGCCGGTCGCGACGATCAGGTCGGCCTGGCGCATCAGCTCCTGGGTCTTGGCCAGCGACGGTGCAGGCAGCGACTGGACCAGGTCCGCGGGCGCGCCGACCTGCTCGCACGCGGCCCGCATGAATCCGACCACGGCCTCGGTGGCGCCGGTGGTCCGCGGGTGCGGCGCGCAGATGATGGCGTTGCGGCCCTTGAGCGCGAACAGCGCCTTGACCGGCGGGGTCGCGTCCGGGCCGGTGGTCGGGATCAGCGCCGCGACCACCCCGACCGGCTTGGCGATCTTCACCAGCCCGGCGGCGGGCAGCTCCTCCACCACCCCGACGGTGCGCAGCCCGGTCATATCGGCCAGCACGCCGGTCACCCGTTTGCTGATCTTGGCGACCTTGTCGGCGTAGTTGCCGAACCCGCCCTCGTCCACCGCGAGCCGGGCCAGCGCCTCGGCGTGGTCCTTGCGCACCACAGCCCAGGCCACCGCGGTGACCAGCTCGTCCACCTGCTCCTGGGTGTAGGACTCGATGGCGCGGGCGGCCGCCCGGGCCCGGTCCACCACCGCCGCGACCTCCGCGGCCACCGTGCTGGCCCCGTCTACTGCTGCTGCGCTCCGTCATGCCGCCCAGCGTGCCGGGCCGCGCCGCCGATTCCATTGATCTGGCAGGTCGAGCCTGCCCCGCTTCTTTGTCCCGGCAAGACCTGACTGCGGTGGCGGGGCGGCCCGCATGCTCGGTGGTGACCGGGTGTCGAGGTAAGGCCGGGTGTCGAGGTAAGGGGAGCACGGGTGGGACGGCTCGTGGTGATCGGCGGCGGTGCCGCCGGGATGTCGGCCGCCTCGGCGGCCCGGCGCGTCGACCCGGGCCTCGACGTGGTGGTCTGCGAAGCGGGCGGCTTCGCCGCCTACGGCATGTGCGGGATCCCGTACTACCTGGGCGGCATGGTGCCGGAGCCGGAGAACCTGCTCGCCTACCCGCCGGCCACGTTCCGCGAGAAACGCCGCATCGACCTGCGGCTGCACACCCGGGTCACCGGGATCGACCCGGGGGCGCGCCGGGTGCACCTCGCGGCCGGCCAGCGCGGCGCGGCCGGTCCGCGGAGTCGCTGGACTATGACGCGCTGGTGGTGGCCAGCGGCGCCGATCCGGTCCGGCCGCCCGTGCCCGGACTCGACGAGCGCCGCGTGTTCACGATCCGGTCCCTGGACGAGGCGATCGAACTGCGTCAGCTGCTGGACAGCGGCACGGTCCGGCACGCGGTCGTGGTGGGCGCCGGCTACGTCGGGCTGGAGACCGCGGAGGCGCTGGTCAGCGCGGGCCTGGACGTGGACGTGGTCGAGGCGCTGCCCCGGGTGCTGGCCACCGTGGACGAGCCGGTGGCCGCACTGGTCCAGGCCGAGCTGGAACGGCACACCAGACTGCATCTGGGCGCACGGCTGGAGGCGGTGGAGCGGACGGCGCGCCGGCGGGACGGCCGGTGGGCAGCGACGGCGCGGCGGGCGGCCTGATCGCGGTCGTGGACGGCACCGAGATCGCCACCGATCTGGTCGTCATCGCGGTCGGCGTGCGCCCGGCCACCGACCTGCTCATCCAGGCGGGTGCCGAGCACCTGCCGGACCGCTCGGTGGTGGTGGACGAGGGGATGCGCACCTCGCTGCCGGACGTGTACGCGGCCGGGGACGCGGTCGCCCTGCCCCACCTGGTGCTGGGCCGCCCGGCCTGGGTCCCGCTGGGGCCCGCGGCCAACAAGACCGGCCGGGTGGCCGGGACGGTGGCGGCCGGCGGCAGCGCCTCGTTCAAGGGCGTGGTCGGCACCGTGGCGGTGAAGGTTTTCGACCTGGAGGTGGCCTCGACGGGGCTGGGGCTGGCCGAGGCCCGGGCGGCCGGGCTGGACGCGGTGGCCACCGACGAGGTCTCCCGGTCGCGGGCCAAGTACTACCCGGGCAGCTCGCCGCTGCACGTCCGGCTGGTGCACACCCGGGAGGGGCGGCTGCTCGGCGGCCAGCTCGCGGGCCGCGAGGGCGCGGCCAAGCGCGTCGACGTGCTGGCCACCGCGCTGTACGCCGGGCTCACCGTGGCCGACCTGGCGGCGCTGGACCTCAGCTACGCCCCGCCGTTCGCGCCGGTGTACGACCCGGTGCTGGCCGCCGCGATCAAGGCCGCCCGGGCGCCCGCCGTTCTCGCTGGAGGATCCCCATGAGCCTGCACCCACCGGCCGACAAGCGGGTCAGCCTGGCCGACGCGGCCGCGCTGGTCGGTGACGGCGCCCTGGTGGCGCTCGGCGGCGGCCTGTCCGCCCGGCTGCCCATGGCCCTGGTCCGGGAGCTGGTCCGGCAGCGCCGGACCGGCCTGCACCTGGTCGGGTCGGCGCACAGCATCGACGTGGACATGCTGGTGGGGGCCGGGGCGGTCCGCCGGTGCGAGGAAAGCTACGTGGGGTTCGAGCAGGACCTGGGGCTGGCTCCCGCGTACCGCCGCGCCGCCGAGGAGGGCACGATCGAGGTGGCGGAGAGCTGCTGCGCCACGATCCTGGCCCAGCTCCGGGCGGCCGAGATGGGGGTGCCGTTCCTGCCGGTCCGCGGGGTCCGCGGGTCGGACATCGTGTCGCTGCACCCCGAGTACGCCGAGATCACCTGCCCGTTCACCGGGGAGACGCTGGTCGCGGTGCCGCCGCTGCGCCCGGACGTGGCCCTGCTGCACGCGCCGTCCGGGGACCGCTACGGCAACCTGCACCTGGAGCAGCCGTACGTGCTGGACGAGCGGTTCGCGTCGGCGTCGCGGATGGTCGTCGCGACCGTGGACGAGCTGGTGTCCACCGAGCAGGTGACCGCGGCCGGCGTCACCATCCCCGGGCACCTGGTCGCGGCCGTGGCCCACGTGCCGTTCGGGGCGCACCCGTCGTCCTGTTACCCCCGCTACGCCTACGACCGCGCCCATCTGCGCGAGTACGTGACGGCGGCCCAGGCTGGGCCCGGGGACCTGGAGAAGTACCTGGCCGCCTACGTCCAGGACAGCGAGGAGAGCTACCGCGGCGCGATCGGCGCCGACCGGCTCACCCAGCTGGCCGGCTGGTCGAAGTCCACCGAGGCGTGGCAGGAGCTTTTCTCGGCCGCGGGAGGCACCTCATGAGCTGGACGATCGACGAGTGGTTCGTGGTGGCCCTGGCCCGTACCATCCGGCCGCGGGAGACCGTGTTCCACGGCTTCGGCAGCCCGTGCGCGCAGGTGGCGATGCACGTGGCGCGGCGCACCCACGCGCGGGACATGACGCTGGTCGAAGGGGCCATGTACGCGATCAACCCCGACCCGCCGTTCATCCCGCCGACCAGCAACGACGCCAGCCTGCGCCGCGGCGCCGCATACAGCATGCGGTTCGAGGAGTTCTTCGACGCCGCGGTCCGCGGCGACGTGGACCGGATGTTCCTGTCCGGCGGTCAGATCGACGGGTACGGCAACACCAACGTGACCGCGATCGGCAGCGGGGCCCTCGGGCGGGCGGCCGAAGGTGAAGCTGGGCGGCGGGGGCGGCGGCTGCAACCTGTCCGCCACCATCGGCCACCTGACGGTGTGGACCACCCGGCACCGCTCCGGGCCGGACCCTGGTGGCCGACTGTGACTTCGTCACCGACATGGGGCACCGCACCCGGCTGGGCACCCGGGCCGAGCTCGGTTTCACCGGCGGCGGCCCGCAGTGGCTGGTCACCGAGCTGGGCGTGTTCGACTATCCGGACGGCCAGGCCCGGCTGGCCCAGGTGTTCCCGGACGTCAGCGTGGCCGAGGTCCGCGACGCCACCGGCTTCGGCCTCCAGGTCGCCGGGGACCTGCGCACGGTCCCGCCCCCGTCGGCGTCCGAGCTGGCCGCGGTCCGCTCGGTGGACCCGCTCGGAGTACGCACGTCCGAGTTCTCCCCGCAGGAGCTGGGCCGGACCTTCGAGCACGGGAACGGCCAGGACTGTGCCTGCTGACCAACCGCTGCGCGATGCCGAACGGCCCCGATGGCCTCGCGGCGGTGTTCGCGCCCCGCCGGGTCGCCCTGGTCGGGGCGTCCGAGCGGCCCGGGTCGGTGGGCCGGCTGCTCTGGGACAACCTGGCCGACTTCCCCGGCGAGGTGCTGCCGGTCGGGCCGGCGGCCCGGGTCTGGCGGCCAGGTGGCCTACCCCGACCTGCGGGACGTGCCCGGCCAGGTGGACCTGGCCGTGATCGCCACCCCGGCCGCCACCGTCCCGGGCATCGTCCGCTCCGCCGCCGACAAGGGCGTCGCCGCGGTCGTGGTGCTCAGCGCGGGCTTCGCCGAGACCGGCGACGACGGCGCGAAACTTCAGGACGAAGCGGTGGCCGCCGCCCGGGCCGGCGGGGTGCGGCTGGTCGGCCCCAACTGTTTCGGCGTGCAGAACGCCGACCTCCCGCTGAACGCCTCTATCGCGGCGGGCACGCCGCGCGGCGGCGGCGGGGTCACCATCGTCACCCAGTCCGGGTCCTACGGGATGGCCGTGCACGCGCTCGGCCAGGACGAGGGCCTGCGCGTGGCCAAGGTGTTCGCGGCGGGCAACAAGGCGGACATCACCGACGCGGAACTGCTCGCCTACCTGCGGCAGGACCCGGACACCTCGGTGATCTGCCTGCTGCTGGAGTCGATCACCGACGCCCGCGGGTTCTTCGCCGAGGCCTGCCTGACCACGCCACACAAGCCGGTCATCGCGGTCGTGGGCGGGCGCACCAGCGCCGGGCAGCGGGCCGCGGTGTCCCACACCGCCGCCCTGGCCAGCGACGACGCGGTCCGCGACGCGGCCCTGCGCCAGGCCGGCGTGGTCCGGGTCCGTACCGGCCTCCAGGTGCTGGACGCCGCCCGGGCCCTGTCCAGCCAGCCGGTGCCCCGCGGCCCCCGGGTGGCGGTGATCACCAACTCGGGCGGGACCGGGGTGGAACTGACCGACCTGCTGGCCGACGAGGGCCTGGTGGTCCCGGAGCTGAGCGAGTCCCTGCAGGCCGGGCTGCGGGCCATCATGCCCGCGTACGCCAGCGCCCGGAACCCGGTGGACATGACGCCGGCCTGGAACCTGTTCACCACGGTGTATCCGGGCGCGATCGAGATGCTGGCCCGGTCCGGTGAGGTTGACGTGATCGTGCCGGTGCTGCTGCAGCGGTCCGCGTCGGCCGAGGTCGCGGTGGCGGTCCGGGACGCGGTGCGCGGCTGCGGGCGGACGCGGTGCCGGTGCCGGTCTACGTGTGCTGGGTCGCGCCGCGGTCCGCGGACGAGCACGCCCGGCTGCTCAACATGGCCGGCGTGCCGTGCTTCCCGTGGCCGGAGCGGACGGCGCAGGTGGCTGGGGTTGCGGTGCGCTGCGGTCTGGTCAGCTGGGGAAAGACCGGGCCGCCCCGCGATGGGGCCGGGGCACCGGAAGTCGACGCCCGACACCCGGCGAGCTGGCAGCGAGCCCGCCGGACGTCCCGGCCCGCACCGCTGCCGGCCGCCACGCCCAACGGCTTCCTGCCGGTCGAGGCCGCGCGGGACCTGCTGGTGGCCAGCGGGATCACGGTGATCGAGACCGTGCGTTGCCGCAGCGCCGCATCCGCGGCGGCGGCGGCCGACCGCCTCGGCTATCCCGTGGTGGCGAAGGTTGATCATCCGGATCTGGTCCACAAGAGCGACGCCGGCGGGGTGCGGCTGGGGCTGGGGTCCGGGGCGGAGGTGGCTGAGGCCGCCGCCGAGCTGCTCGGGCTGGCGGAGGGGGCATCGGTGCTGGTGCAGCATCAGCACCGGGGGGTCGAGCTGCTGGTGGGCGGGCGTGCGGGATCCGGAGTTCGGGGCCATGGTGGTGGCCGGGCTGGGTGGCGTGCTGGTGGAGGTCGAGCGGGACGTCCAGCTGGCGGTGGCCCCCGTCGATGCCGGCCAGGCTGAGGCCATGCTGCGCTCGTTGCGGGGCGCCGCGATCCTCGGCGGGCTGCGGGGCAGTCCGCCGGTGCACCTGGGTTTCGTTGCGGAAACTATCGTGGCCGTCGGAGACCTCATGGTTGCGCACCCAGAGATCGCCGAGCTGGACCTGAACCCGGTGCTGGCCGGCCCGGACGGGTGCGTGGCGGTGGACTGGCGGATCCGCACACTAAACCAGCAGTATGCAGCCAATCGCGAGAGCCAGCACAGTGCCGGCCATCCATAGGGCGAACCATAGAACGCACGGGCAGGTGGGTAAGTCGGCGCAAAGCCTTCGCGTCTTCAGCCCCGGTACCGTGCTGTAGCACCGTGCGGACGCCGCTTGAGAGCAACACCCAGCTAAGCCCATAAGCCGTCAGGGTCTCCAACCAGGCTGGGGCGTAGCGCACCACCATGAACAGGAGGGCACCGAAGCCAGCCACTACGGCCACAGTGAAGCTTCCGCGCAGCGCGGGCAGGAGTATGAGAAGCAGCACCACCCCGATCCATAAGGTGGCAGCAATCAGGCCGTGCGCGATCAAGGCCGCAGCAATCAGCCCGAAGGCGCTGGGCCCGGAGGTAGCCGATGAACCCCACCGCAACACTGGAACCCTGGGCACCCGCCAGACCAGTACCGCCGGTACCGTCCTTCTTCAGGCGCACACTGTCAACCCTCCGGCCAAAGCTCGACCCGAGGAATGCATGTGCACCCTCGTGCGCGATGGTGTCAATGTGCTGGACAAGGAACCAGATCTCTGGCAGGCCTACCGCGACCAGGGCCACCAAACCTAATAACGCCGCCACACCCCCGGGCAACTTCCCGACGTGACGTGCTGAGGCTCTAAAACCAGGGTCCTCACGGCCCCCCCGATCGGTCGTTGCGCCATGCCTTCTTCATGATGTCAGGGACTTAACAGCTAAATGCCATGCCTGGCGCATTGCCTGGCGGCAGGGTTCGCTCGGCCGGGCACTGTCACGCGGTCAGCGGGCCGGATGCCCTGACACCGCCGCGGGGAACCGAATAGCCTTAGCAGTGATGAACGCTACCGCGCCACCCGCCGGAGACCTGTATCTCGTCGTCGGATATGACGGCTCACCTCCTGCCACCCGGGCGCTCGACGCCGCGGTCAGGCTGCTGTACGGCCGGACCGGCTCGATCGAGGTGGTGTACATCGCTCATCTGCCCAGCATCGACTCGCTGTCGCCAGGCGCCGTGGAAGAAATGGAAGTTACCTTCGACGAGATTGCGCAGGAGCTTCGCGCCACGGCCACCGAGCAGCTGCGCGGCCGCGAGGAGCGCTGGCGGTTCGAGCGGCGCGAGGGCCTCATCGCGGAGGAGCTGACCGCCGCCGCCAGGGACCTCCACGAGGCTCACCCCGACGACATCGTGACGATCGCGGTCGGGAGCTCGTCGCACGCCATGCACCGCGTGGTCGGCTCAGTCGCCGTCAGCCTCGCCCGACACTCAGCGGTACCCCTGGTGATCGTGCCTTAGCAGGTCCTCTTCGCAAAGCTCCGGCAAAGCTCCGGGGCGGCGGAGGCCCGGATCACCGCCAGGTAGACGTGGCGTTTCCGGTATGCCTATCGTGACTTGAGTAGCGGCGTTGGGCCGCGATCCCAGCCGCACTACTGGGCCATCGTTGCTCCAGACCCTGGTAGCGATCCGGGCGGTGCGCTGCACGCGAAGGGGCACTGATCCCATGTCATCTGCCACCCAGGGCGGTACGGCAGCCCCCGCCGACCGGCGTTGGCTGGTCCTGGTCGTGGTGGCTGTGGCCCAGCTGATGGTGGTCCTGGATTCCACCGTCGTGAACATCGCGCTGCCGTCGGCCCAGCGTTCGCTGGGGTTCCCGAACAGCGACCGGCAGTGGGTGGTGACGGCCTACGCCCTGGCCTTCGGCAGCCTGCTGCTGGTGGGCGGCCGGCTCGGCGACATGTACAGCCGCAAGTGGGTCTTCATCACCGGCCTGGTCGGATTCGCCGTCTCCTCGGCCATCGGGGGCGCGGCCGTCTCGTTCGAGATGCTGGTGGCGGCCCGGGCGCTGCAGGGCGCGTTCGGCGCCATCCTCGCACCGTCCGCCCTCGGCACGCTGGTCAGCACCTTTCAGGACCCACGCGAGCGGGGGCGCGCCTTCGGGGTCTTCGGCTCGGTCGCCGCCGGCGGCGGCGGCGTGGGCCTGATCCTCGGCGGAGTACTCACCCAGTACCTGTCCTGGCGGTGGACGCTCTACGTCAATCTGGTGTTCGCCGTGATCGCCGTGGCCGGCGCCCTGGCGTACATGAGCAGCAGCCGGCCCACCAACCCGCCGCGGATGGACTGGCCCGGGGCCGTACTGGCCTGCGCCGGGCTGTTCTTCCTCGTGTTCGGCTTCTCCCACGCCGAGACGGCCGGCTGGACGGCCACGCTGACCATCGGCTCCCTGGTTCTGGGCGTGCTGCTGCTGGCCGGGTTTGTGGTGGCCGAGCGGCGGTCCAGTCACCCGCTGCTGCCGCTGCGGGTGATCCTCGACCGCACCCGGGGCGGCTCCTACGTCGCGGTCGGCCTCTCCGGAATCGCGATCTTCGCCGTGTTCCTGTTCCTCACCTACTACCTGCAGGAGGTCAAGGGGTACAGCCCGGTGACCAGCGGGCTGGCCTTCCTGCCCATGATCGGCTGCATCCTGATCAGCTCCAACGTCTCCAGCATCGTGACCTTGCCCCGGTTCGGGCCGCGCGTCCTGATCGCCACCGGCATGCTGTTCGGCGCGGGCGGGATGACCTACCTGACCCAGCTCACCGTGACCTCCAGCTACCTCGGTGGCATCCTGCCCGCCGCTGCTCATCTTGGGCCTGGGCTTCGGCATGATCTTCGCCCCGGCCATCAACACGGCCACGGCCGGCGTCCAGCGCCAGGACTCAGGCGTAGCCTCCGCGCTGGTCAACACCATGCAACAGGTCGGCGGATCGATCGGGACGTCCGCGCTGAGCACCATCGCGCTGACCGCGACGGCCAGCTATCTCGTCGCGCACCACACGGGACCGGTGGCGCCCCTGATCGCCGCCACCCACGGTTACACCGTGGCCTTCTCGGTGTCCGCGGGAATTTTCGGTCTCGGGGTGATCCTCGCGATCGTCCTGCTGCCGTCCCGGCAGCGGCTGGCCGAACTCAGGGCCGCCGCCACGACCGCGGCCGAAGCTGCGCCTCTCGCGCCCGCTCCTGCCGCACCTGCTCCGGCCGCACCTGCTCCTGCTCCGGCCGAGGCGGGAGCAGAAGCCCAAGCGGGAGCACCGGCCGAGGTGGGAGCAGGAGCTGAGCGGGAGCACCGGCGGAGACTGGAGTACGCGCCGCCGCGATGCCCGACGCTCCTCCCGCCTCCAACCTTGCGCCCCAGTTCGAGACGCACGCGATGAGCGCGATTCCGGTCGCCCTGCTGTGCTGCTCGCCGGTGATAAATCACGCTTCGCTCCCGACGGGCAGGCCCATCGGCTGATCACGGGCGGAAGGCATCGACAGAAGGCCGGTGCCCTAAGCCGGGCGGGCTAGCCGGCGGGTTAGCCAGGTGCGCTAAGCCGGGTGCGCGAGAAGGGCCCGTATCCGAACACGACCCGAATCGGGCCCCACCGGGCGCAGCGCTACCCGAATGGGCCCCCCGCCGATGGCGGCGCTCCGGGTAGTCGGTGAAGATCGCGTGAAGGCTTCGCCGGGGTGCCACCGGTTGTTCATGATGGCTTTGCCATCCGTCGGGCCAGCGCTCGTAGCTTTCGGGCATGTCGTCATCTCGCAAGCCACGGCCGGATCGGCCGCTCGTCGAGCAGCATGAGGAGTGGATGGCGCACCTGCGCCGCCACTCGGTGAGCCGCCGGACGGTGTTCCGCGGCGCAGTCGGCGCCGCGGCGGGCAGCCTGCTGCTGGGCAGCTCGGCCCGGTGGTCTGGCCGGGCCGTGGCGGCGGTCCTGGCCGATACCGGGACCGTGGCCGGCGGCTTCCTGGTGAACGGGCGGCACCTCTCGTTCGGGGACGACCCCACGCGGGAGATGTGGGCCGGCGGGCAGTTGTTCAACATCCACCAGTACAACGCGGTCCCGCCCCGGTCGGTCAGGGTCTGGGTGGACTACGGCCGGGACCGGTTCTACGGGCACACGGTCGAGGCGGAGATCCGTGAGTTGCTCACCCACGTCCCGGTGTGGGACGGCAGCCCGGGCCGCTGCGGGCCTCCCGGACGCTGAACGCCGACCAGTTCTTCGTGCACGCGCACCTGACCCACCTGCATCCAGGCACCCAGTACCACTACCGCTTCCGGTACGCGGCTGGCCACGAGATCGGCACGACTGCGGATGCCACGTTCCTCACCGCCCCGGGGCGGGTGGCCGAGCCGTTCACGTTCACGGCCTTCGCCGACGAGGGCATCCCCGGGCCGTCTCTGGACCGCGACCCCTCGCTGCTGCCCGAGTCGGACTGGGGGATGTGGAACAACGGCTCGTACGACAGCAGCGACCCGGACCGTCCGGCCCGCACCCACCGGGACACGACCAACACGGTGATCACGCAGATCACCAAGGTCCGGAACCTGACCAACGGCACCCCCGCGCGGTTCAACCTGCTCGCCGGCGATCTCTGCTACGCCCAGGCCGAGGGCGACATCCAGCCGATCATCAACCCAGACGGGCCGCACGGGAGCCAGCCGTCCTCGCGCAACACTCCGAAGCCCGCGCCGAACAGCGGCGGCTGGGACTACTACGACCCGTGGATCTGGACGAGCTGGTTCCCGATGATCGAGCCGAGTGCGGCCTCGATCCCGTGGATGTTCGCCACCGGCAACCATGACACCGAGCTGTTCTCCTCGGAGGTGGCGGCTGACACGTGACCGTCGCCAACTACGAGCCGTCGGCTACGGCGGGCTCAAAAGCGGATGGACCTGCCCACGACCGGGCCGTCCGCCTGCCCGTCGGTGTACAGCTTCACGGTACGGCAACGTCGGGATCATCAGCCTGGACGCGAACGAGCTGAGCTGGGAGATCCAGGGGCTGCTGGACTACAGCCACGGGGCCCAGGTCCGCTGGCTGGAGGAGCAGCTGCCGGCCTGGCGGCGCGACCCGAGGATCGACTTCATCGTCGCGTTCTACCACGAGTGCGCGTTCTCGACCTGCAACGGCCACAGCTCCGACGGCGGCGTCCGGTCCACGCTCGCGCCGCTGTTCTCCAAGTACCAGGTCGACCTGGCGGTGCAGGGCCACAACCACGTCTACGAGCGGACCAACCCACTGATCTACGACGCCGAAGACCAACAGCGCCCGGTCCAGCAAGCAGGCGGTCGCCCTCTCGCCTCAGCGAGCCCGCCGAGGTCGAGCCGGCCAAGGACGGCACCACCTACGCGCGGTCGGCACCGCGGGCACGCCCCGCTACGGCTGGACCGGGGCGCACGAGACCGACCGCAACTTCGCGGCCGGCAAGGGCAGCGGCACGACCGTCGTCGGCGACGCCAAGACGCAGGTCGGGGCCGTACGTCAACGAGCGCGACTTCAGCACGACCTACGAGACCGTCGACTGGTCGCAGGCCCGGTACACCGACTACGGCTTCATCGCGCTCGACGTCACCCCTGCCCCGGCCGGGCAGCGGACCACGATGACGCTGCGGTTCATCAACGAGCAGGGCCGGGAACTGGACCGGGTGGTCTTCTCCCGGATCGCCTCCGCCTGAGCTCCAGCCTATGCATGCTCGATAATAAATTCGAAATTAAGATGCGGTCGACTGATTGATTCGATACTCTTGTCGTACAAAGTAGGGCCCGGCCGGCGCGGGAGGTGACCCGATGTCAGCGGACTCCGACCGCCCCATGGGCCAGCCTGCCCCGGATCAGGCTCCCGACTGGCAAACAGCCGATTTACCGGCCCCAGCGGAGATGGCCGGTCTAGATGCCCGGGACGAGCCTGACTGGTACGCCGACGACGCCCTCGCCATCGACGAGCCTGCCTGGGACACTCCAGATCTCCACGACCCGCCCGACAAGGGTCCGCCTCAGGGGGCCCCGTTCGCGGATGGTGGCTGGGCTGACACCCTCCCGCCTGACCCGGTTCTGGCCACGCTGGTCGATCTCGTCCAGCGCGACGGCCTGGACAAGCTGGATGATGACCAGCTGACCGGGGTGTTGCAGGCAGCGAACCGGCTGGCCGCGTGGTCGGCGTCGGTTCGGGTGGCGGCGGTGTCCGGATTGGCTGCCCGCCGCGAGCAACCGGCCAGGAGTCGGGAGACTGGCGGCCGTTCGACCATGTGGATGACGAGGTCGCCGTCGCACTCACCTTGACCCGGCGGAGCGCCGCCCGGCTGCTGGACCTCGCCCTCTCCCTGGATCGCCTGCCGCTGACCCGCGCCGCTCTGGCGGCCGGTCTGATTGACGAGCGGCGGGCCGAAGTGATCGCCGAGGAAGTGGCGGAGCTGGACGATGAGCACGCCGCGGCGGTCGAGAAGCTGATCATCGGCCGGGCGCCGAAGATTGACCAGCGGGCAGTTGCGCGCGCTGGTCCGTCGGGCGGTCCTGGCCGCGGACCCGAAGGCCGCCCGGCGCCGCAAAGAGAAGGCGCTGAAGGACGGTCGGGTAGAGATGTTCCCGGAGACCTCCGGCACCGCCGCCCTGGCCGGCCGCGATCTGCCGTCGGCCGGCGTGCTGGCCGCGGACAAGCACCTGACCGCGCTGGCCCAGGCCATGAAAGCCGCCGGGCAGCCCGGCACCCTGGACATCCTGCGCGCCTGGGCCTTCCTGCACCTACTGTCCGGAAAGCCCGCCGCCACCCTCATCCCCGCGACCGACGCCCGGGCGACGCCCCGCTACAGGTGACACACCCGCTACGGACACCCGGCACACCCGATGACCCCCCAGCGCCCGGCTGCAGGCCACCCGCACAGCACGCCCCCCACAGGGACGGGCGGCGGCGGAGGCCCGGCACCGCAGGCAGCAGCGAACCACCCCGCAGCAGAGGCCCGCAGCAAGTTCCTAACGCCCCAGACGCCGGTCCGCACTTCCCCGCGGCGTCTGGGGCAGGCGCTCCCGGCCCCGGCGCCCCCACCCCGGCCGGGCTGGGCGGCACGGTCAACCTGACCATGCCGCTGTCCGCTTGGCTCGGCTGGACCCAGTCCCCTGGCGACGTGCCGGGCTACGGGCCGGTGGATGCTGACGACTCCCGCACCCTGGCCGGCCTGCTCGCCCAGCGCCCCGCCAACCAGTGGTGTGTCACCCTGACCGACCCGCACGGGCACCCCGTCGCCCACGCCTGCGCCCGCCACGGCCCCCCAGGCCCCCGGCCGCGTGCTGGCCCCACCCGCGCACAGCACCCGGCCCCGGGCCGCCTGACCACCCCGGTCCCGGACTGGTTACGTGGCCTCAGCTTCGCCACCCTGCAAACCAGGGACTGCACCCACCCGCGCGAATCTGGCGGCTACCGGCCCAGTCCTTCGCTGCGCCATCTCATCCAGGTCCGCAACCCCACCTGCACCGGCCCCGGCTGCCGCCGGCCCGCGACCCGATGCGATCTGGACCACGTCATCCCCTACGACCGCGGCGGACGCACCTGCGAATGCAACGTCCACCCGGCTTGCCGCCACGATCACCACACCAAGCAAGTCCCCGGCTGGACCGTCACCTGCGGCCAGCCCGGCACCCTCACCTGGACCACTCCCGGTCAGCGCAGCCACACCACTATCCCCGTGCAGTATTGCGAGTAGCCCAGCGCTGGGAGTAGGCAGCGCCGCTCAGCTCTTGCGGCCGGTCAGGGCCACGGTGACCCCCACGCCGATCATGGCCAGGCCGCCGGCCCCGCCGACCAGCGCGAACCGGCGCGGGGAGCGGGCGAACCAGGACCGCAGGCGGCTGGCCGCCACCCCCCAGGTGCTGTCCGAGGCCAGCCCGATAACGATCGACACCAGGCTCAGCACCAGCATCTGCAGCGGGACGTGGCCGGCGGCCCGGTTCACGAACTGCGGCAGCACCGCCCCGAACAAGATCAGCGCCTTCGGGTTGGTCACCCCGACCAGGAACCCTTCGCGTACCGCCCGGCGGTCACTGCGCGCCTGGGTGGCCTCGGCGAACGCCTCGGCCAGCGTGCCGCGCCGCCGGAACGCCTGGATCCCGAGCCAGATCAGGTACAGGGCACCGGCCAGCTTCAGCACCGTGAAGACCTGCGCGGAGCGCTGCACGAGCGTGCCTACCCCGATGGCGACGCAGATCGCGACCACGTAGTTCCCCGCCGAGTTGCCGCACACGGTGGCCAGGGCGGTGCGGCGGCCGTAGGCGAGCGCCCGGCCCACCACGAACAAGACGCTCGGCCCGGGGATGACGATCAGGATGAAGGACGCCAGCGCGT
>CAVUKT010000074.1:0-5731 GCA_963742055.1 uncultured Actinomycetes bacterium
TGCTCACAACCCTCTGCTGCACAACCCTCCGCGGCGAGAGCTGCTGCCGCGAATGCCTCTGCAAACCATTGCATTCCGCTGTGATCCTGACATCCCGGCGGCCCTGGCGGCAAGGGGCTACCCGGCCGGGAAGCCGCCGGCCAGCAGGCGGAGGCCGGGCGGGATCTCACTCCCGCGGGGTGACGCAACGGCGCCGCCCGCGGCATACCGTCCGGGGAAGCGACCAAGGAGGCTATTCATGGCGCATCCGGACACCCTGTACGTGCTGGCGGCGGCCTACGATGAGCCAGCCGCCGCCGTCGAGGACTACGAGGCCGTAAAGGCCCTGTATACGCGGTGAAGACGTCGCACGACTTCGACGCTGCGGTCATCGCCAAAGACGACGCGGGCAAGGTCAGCATCATCAAGAAGCACGAGCAGCCGACCCGGCACGGCGCCGCGGTAGGCCTCGGCTGGGGCCTGGCCGCCGGCGTGGCGGCGGCACTGTTCCCGCCCGTGGGCATCCTGGGTGCCCTGGCGCTCGGCGCCGGCGGCGGGGCCGCGATCGGGGCCGTGACCGGGCACGCCAGCGGCGGCATGAGCCGGACCGACCTCAAGGAGCTCGGTGAGACGCTCGACGCGGGCACGGCCGGGCTCATCGTGGTCTACGAGGCCAACCTGGCTGAGCAGGTGGCGGCCAACATCAAGGCGGCCAACAAGCTCATCTCCAAGGCCACCGACATGGCCGCCGACCAGCTCGCGTCGGACCTGAAGCAGGCGGACCAGCAGGCCGCGGCCGGCAGCTAGCTGTCCTGGCTGCTGGCTGCCCCGGCTGTCCCGGCCAGCCCGCGCAGGGCGGGGCCCGCCAGCCGGTGCACGGTCCATTCATCCATCTCCACCGCGCCCAGCGAGGCGTAGAACCTGCGGGCGGGGGAGTTCCAGTCCAGGACCGACCACTCCAGCCGGGCGTAGCCGCGGTCCACGCAGATGCGGGCCAGCTCGGCGAGCAGCGCCCGGCCCAGCCCGGACCGCCGCTGGTCCGGCCGGACGTAGAGGTCCTCCAGGTAGATCCCGTGCTGGCCGGTCCAGGTGGAGAAGTTCAGGAACCACAGCGCGAAGCCGGCCACCTCGCCCTCGTGCTCGGCCACGTGCGCGAACACGGCGGGCCGCTCGCCCAGCAGGGCGCGGCGCAGGTCCTCCTCGGTCGCGGTGACCTCGGCCAGCGCCTTCTCGTACTCGGCCAGGTCCCGGATGAGCCGGTGCAGGGCCGGGATGTCAGCGGCCTCAGCCGGCCGGATCACGCGCCCATCCCCGCGCCCCGCGCCCCGCGGCGGCGCCGGCCGGGCGCGCGGCGGCTGCCGGGCGGCCGCTGGCGGGGCGGCCGGTGGCAGGCCGGGCGGTGCCGGGTCGGGCTGGACCGCGACCGGGAACCGGTAGCGCAGCCGAAAACGGTCGGCCGCGATGACGATCTCCCCGGTTTCCACGGTCCGCTCGCCCGAGCGGTGCGACCTCTCGATCAGCAGCACCGGGGAGCCGGCCGGGATGTCCAGCACCGCCGCCTCGGCCGACAGGGCCGGGCGGACCGAGATCTCCTCCACGACCTGATCCACGCCGATACCGATCGCCTGCATGCGCTCCACCACCCCGCGGCCCGCGAAGGTGCCCTGCTCGGGGAAGGGCACCGGGGTCTGCGCGGTCGTGGCGGCGGGCTCGTAGCTGGTGGCCAGCTGTACGGGGGAGCCGTCCGCGCTCATCAGGTACCTGGTCCGGGTGACCAGCTGGTCCCCGTCGGGAAGCCGCAGCCGCCGGGCCACGTGGGCGGGGGCGGGCACCCGCTCGGACTGGTACTCCCAGGACACCCGGGGTGCGTGCCCGGCGTGGTCCGCCCCGGCCCGGTCGTCCGCCGGCCGCTCCGTCCCCCGCCGCTCCGTACCCCGCCATCCGTCCGCCACCACGGGCCGGCCATCCAGCCCGAACGGCGAGCCGGGGAAGTGCAGCCGGTCATGTTCCAGCGGCGCCGCCATGGGCAGCCTGCGGACGTAGGACCCCGACCCGGCCCGGGCCTCGATGAGGCCCTCGGCCGCCAGGACCTGCAGGGCATGCTTGGCCGCGGTCTCCCCGACGCCGTACCGGGCGATGATCCCGTTGCGGGAGGGAACCCGGGCCCCCGGCGCGAGCGTCCCGCCCCGGATCTGATCGCGGAGATCTTCCAGCACCCGCAGGTACACCGGGTCGTTCGAGGCGCCCATCAGATGTGATCTTCCTGACGACACTGCCCGGCTAGGCCGGCCGAGCCGCCATTGTGGCCCACCGCCGGGTGAAGCTGTGGCCCTATACAGATCCTGTGACCATAGCTTTGCCGCTCGGCCGGAGCTTTGCCTCCGGCCGGCGCTGGCCACTTCTTGCGGGCGAAGATGAGGCCGTCTCCCACCGAGAGCAGGGCGAGCTCCACCCGGTCATCGGCCAGCGCGTACTCGTTGAAGTCGCGGACCGCCCGGGCGTCCGGATCGGGGTCGCTGGCGAAGATCCGGCCGTGCATGAGGGTGTTGTCCACCAGGATGAGGCCGCCGCTGCGGGTGCGCGGGACGATCTCGTCCCAGTAGCCGGCGTAGCCGGTCTTGTCCGCGTCGATGAACGCGAGATCCACCGACGCGTCGGCGGGCAGCGACCGGAGCGTGTCGGCGGCCGGGCCGAGCCGGAGCTCGATCTGGGCGTCCAGGCCCGCCTTCTGCCAGTACTCCCGGGCCAGTGCGGTCCAGTCCGCGTTGACGTCGCAGCACAGCAGGCTGCCGCCCGGGGCCAGCCCGCGGGCCAGGCAGATGGCGGAGTACCCGGTGAACGTGCCGACCTCGATCACCCGGCGCGGGGCGATGAGCTGGCTCAGCAGCGTCATGAACGTGCCCTGCTCGGGGCCGATCTGCAGGTGGGCCCAGTCGGGGAAGCGGCGGGACGTTTCCGCCCGCAGCTCGTTCAGGACCGGGTCCGGGGGGCTGGAGTGCGACATGACGTACTCGTAGACCTCAGGACTGACATGCTCGGTTCCGGTAGCCACGCGCCCCACGCTAGCCGGTTGCGGCAAGCTAGCAGGATGCGGGAGAGCGAGGAAGAACTCCGTGAGCTTCAGGCGCTGCTGGATGACTCGCTGGCCCGGGCCACGGGGCATCTGCGGTCCATCGTCCGGCCGGGGCGGTCCCTGACCGCCGCCCAGCTGGTCCGGGTCGTCACGGGCATGTGCACGCTCGCGGTCAGCAGCGTCACGGCGGCCGGCGAGCCGCGGGTCGCCGGGGCGACGGTCATTCCTGCACGGCTGCTGGGTCTTCAGCACGGAGCGGTCCTCGGCCAAGGCGGGGCATTCGCGGCGCGGCCCGCGATCAGCCTGGCCCACCTGCGCGGTGACGAGCTGGGCGTGTTCACCCACGGCCGGGTGGAGGAGCTGAACCCCCGGGCGGCCCCGGCGCGACCCGCAGTGGCCCGCCATCCTGGACCACCTCACGCAGCACTACGGCAGCTCCCCGCTGAGCTGGGGAGACGTGGTGGCCTACCGGGTCCGGCCGCACTGGATGGTCGCCTATGCCGCGGACCCGGAGGCGGTGCTGGCCCAGCTGGGCTGAGCGGCCGGGGCAGCCCGCCAGCGCCCCCGGGCGCCGCGGCGTCCCGCGGTGCCGGCGGGGCGGGTGCCGGTAATCGGCAGCCGGGCGGCGGCCTCGTGCCGTCACGGTACGCTCGGGCGCATGGCGTTGCGTTTTTACATCCCGAGCCCGCCAGTGAACGGGTTTCATCTCGGCCCGGCCTACATTCACTTCTACGGGCTGATGTACGTGATCGGGATCACCCTGGCGATCCTGATCACGCAGCGCCGCTGGAAGGCGGTGGGCGGCGACCCGGGCCTGGTCGGGGACGTGGCCCTGTGGGCCGTCCCGGCGGGCATCGTCGGGGGCCGGATCTACTTCGACCTGACCACCCCGAAGTACATCCCGCACCACTGGTACGGGGTGCTCGCGGTCTGGGACGGCGGGCTGGGCATCTGGGGCGGGATCGCCCTGGCCGCGGTGGTCGGATCCTGGCGGGTGCACCGGTCCGGGGCCAGCGTGACGCTGTTCATGAACGCGGTCGCCCCGGCGCTGCTGGTGGCGCAGGCCGTCGGGCGGGTGGGCAACTACTTCAACCAGGAACTCTTCGGCGGCCCGACCACGCTGCCCTGGGCCCTGCACATCGCGCCCGGGTTCCGGCCGCCCGGCTACACGCAGTTCCAGACCTTCCACCCGACCTTCCTGTACGAGTTCATCTTCGACCTGCTCTGGGCCGCCGTCCTGGTCTGGCTGGGCCACCACCGCAACATCAAGCCACCGGGCCTGTTCGCGCTGTACGTCGCGGGCTACTCGGCGTTCCGCATCTTCGAGGAGTCGCTCCGGGTGGACCCGTCCGAGCACTTCCTCGGCCTGCGGCTGAACATGTACGTGGCCAGCGTGCTGACCGTCGTCGGCGTCGTCTGGTTCATCTATTCGCAGCGCCACGGCCGGCCCGCCGCGGAGTTGCAGGCCCAGCGGCCCGGTAGCGGGGCGGACAGCACCGGGACGGCGGAGCCCGATCCGGCCGGCTCCAGCCCGCCAGCGGACTCCAGCCCGCCGGAAGACTCCGGTCCGTCGGAGGACTCCAGTCCCGCGGGCTCCAGCGGGACTGCGCGCGCCACCGACACGGCCTGACTGCCACCCGGACCGGGTCGCTGATTAATTCGATAAATAACGAAACTCCGGGCGCGTCCCTCGAACTGAAGTTTGATTCTCTGGCATGCTTGGAGCCTGAGAACTCATCAGCAGCGCTACCGATGTGCAGGAGGCAACCCCAGTGGGCCAGAAGACGGTCAGGTTCAGCGACCTCAGCGGCGAGCTGATCACCAGGGACGACGCGCTCGCCCGCATCGTGATCCACGAGCACCCCGAGCTCGGCGACAGCCCGGTGGAGATCGAGGGGCTGGCCGACGAGGCCGCCGCGATCGAGAAGGCGGCGCTCCGGGTGGCCGTGGTGGACCTTTACCTGCCCGGCGAGGATGAGCCCCGCCGGGTGGCCATGGAGGCCGCGGCGTTCGACGAGCTGGCTACCGACCGGCCGATGAGCGAGCTGCTGCTGACCGCGCGGCCCGCCCGGCCGACCCGGCGGCGGCAAGTCGGCCGCGGCGGCCGGGCCGCGGGGGGTCAACTACGACACCCTGGAGCACGCCGGCGAGCTACAGGGCCGATCACCGAGGCCGAGGGAAGCCGCGCCCGGACCACCTGGACGCCATCAAGAGCGGCTGGCCGCGCAGGCCTGCGGCGACCATCCACCTGGCCACCCCGAGGATGTCGTGCGCTACGGGGCGACCGGTGCTCGCCCGCGCAGACCGCCCAGGGCGACGAAGACTCTCCAGGCCCGACGGGCGGTCAGGCTACGCCGGTCGCGGCGCCTCTCGCCCGGGGCCACCTCGCCCTGCCAGCACCTCCAGCACCTCCAGTTCCAGGGCGTCGCAGCCCAGCCGCCTGGGCGCTCCCTGGTGCGGCGAGGCGCTGTGGCTGCGGCTCAGCCGGGTCCAGAATGTCGTAGATGACACGGATCGGCATATGAGCGAGCCAGAGTGCAGGGCCTGGCGACCCGGCCGGCGGCGCTGGTCCGGGTGGCCAGTGTGGTGGTCGAGCAAGACGCCGAGCGAGTAGAGGCAACAGCTCGATGCGGGCGGCGTAGCTGCGCGGCCAGCATCAAAGGGTCTGCGCGGTTCTTG
>CAVUKT010000075.1:0-42428 GCA_963742055.1 uncultured Actinomycetes bacterium
CCCATGTCACAGACGGCCGGGCTGTTTCGTCTGAGATCTCAGAGGCAGAATCCGGAGTCAGGGCGGTGAGGGTCATGCGGGTGTTCGTGGCGGGCGGGACCGGGGTCCTGGGGCGTCGGCTGGTGCCCCAGCTCGTGGCCCGGGGCCACCAGGTGACGGCGACCACGACCAGCGCGGCCAAGCTGGACCTGCTGGCCCGGCTGGGCGCGGCGGGCGTGGTCATGGACGGGCTGGACGCGGCGTCGGTCGGTGAGGCGGTGGCGGCGGCCCAGCCGGACACGATCGTGCATGAGATGACCGCCATCAGCCCCGCTCACGCGGGCCAGCCCGACATCAAGCACATCGACCGGTGGTTCGCCGGCACCAACCGGCTGCGCACCGAGGGGACAGACCACCTGCTGGCCGCGGCCGAGGCGGCCGGCGTGGCCCATTTCGCCGCGCAGAGCTACGCCAGCTGGAACGGAATCCGCACGGGCGGATGGGTGAAGACCGAGGAGGATCCGCTGGACCCGGGGGAGGGGACGATCATGCACGCGGGGGCGGTGGCGATCCGCCATGTCGAGGACGCGGCGCTCGGGGCAGGCGGCGTAGTCCTGCGATACGGCGGGTTCTACGGGCCGGGCGCCACCGACGACCAGGTCGAACTGGTCCGCAAGCGGCAGTTCCCGCTCGTCGGGCGCGGCACCGGTTACAGCTCGTGGGTGCATCTCGACGACGCGGCCAGCGCGACCGTCCTGGCTGTCGAGCAGAAGGCGAGGGGCGTGTTCGACATCGTTGACGACGAGCCGGCCCGGCCAGCGAATGGCTGCCTTATCTGGCCGCGTGCGCGGGAGCGAAGCCGCCGATGCGGATCCCCAGGTGGCTGGCCCGGGTCCTGGCCGGGGAAGCGGCGGTGACCATGATGACCGAGGGCCGCGGCTTCTCCAACGCCAAAGCCAAGCGGGAGCTCGGCTGGGAGCTGCGCTATCCGTCGTGGCGGCAGGGCTTCCGGGAGGGCCTCGGGTGACCCGGACCGCGGAGTTCGAGGAGCTGCGGCCGCTGCTGTTCGCGATCGCCTACCGGATCCTCGGCAGCGTGAGCGAGGCCGAGGACGCGGTCCAGGAGACCTGGCTGCGCTACGAGGCCTCCCCGGCCGAGCCCCGGTCGGCCAAGGCATTCCTCTCGGCGGTGGTGACCCGGGTCTCGATCGACGTGCTGCGCTCGGCCCGGGTCCGGCGGGAGGCGTACGTCGGGCCGTGGTTCCCCGAGCCGCTGCTGACCGACCCCTACGAGGATCCGCAGCGGTCGGCGGAGCTGGCCGACTCGGTCTCGATGGCGGCGCTGCTCCTGCTGGAGCGGCTGACCCCGCTCGAGCGCGCGGTCTTCGTGCTGCGGGACGTGTTCGGGTTCAGCTTCCCGGAGATCGCCTCGGCCGTGGGGCGGTCGGAGGCGGCGTGCCGCCAGCTCGCGGTGCGGGCCCGCGGTCATATGGACGCCGGGCGGCCCCGGTTCGAGGCCGACCGCAGGGAGCGCGAGGAACTGGCCGGGCGGTTCTTCGGCGCCTTCCGGGACGGGGACGTCGAGGGGCTGCGCGAACTCCTCGCCGCCGACGTGCAGATGGTCGGTGACGGCGGCGGCAAGGCCCCGCAATGGGCCAGGCCGATCAGCGGCGCCGCGAAGGTGGCCCGGGTGCTCGCCGCGATCGTCTCGCCCCTCGTCCAGGTCGGCGGCGTGATGGAGCCGCACGAGGTGAACGGCCAGCCGGGTGCGATCTTCCGCGACCGGGACGGCAAGGTGGTCAACACCATGGCGCTGGACATACTCGGCGGGCGGATCCAGACGATCCGCTCGGTGATCAACCCGGACAAGCTCAGGCATGTGGGCCCGGTGGCGGACGCCTGGGCCCTCCTGCGCGAGGCGAGCCAGGCCCGCCGGTCGGCGGAGTAGCGCGGTAGGCGGACACGATCAGGCTCGGCGACAGCATCCAGCGGCAGGGCCGTGCTGTCGATGTGCAGGTGGAACAGGTCCGGGTCGTCGATGTCGGCCCGGTAGAGCCGGCGGACGTAGTGCGCGCGGGCCCGGTCCACCTCAGGCAGCCGCTGCCGCGCGGTCGCCTCGTCGGTGTTCTCGATCCGGGCGGCCTGGGCGATCCGCGCCTCGGGCGGGCCGAACAGCCGGACCCGCAGGACGCCTGGCTCGCCGCGGAACGCGGCCGCGCCCGCGCGCCCGAGGATGACCGCGCCGGAAACGAGGGCGGCCCGCATGATGGCGTCGGCCTGCTCACGGAACAGCGCCCCGTCACCGGGAGGGGCGATCAGGTCACGCGGCAGCGTGTCGGTGTGCGTGGCGATGACCCCGGCGGCCAGCGGGACCAGCGCGCTGATGAAGCGATCGGGCAGGGAGCGGCGGGCCGCACCGCCTTCAGCCTCCTTGGCCGACACCTGCAGCTGCGCCGCGACGCGTGAGCTGATCGCCCGGTCGAGCAGGGGCAGGCCCAGCAGCTTGGCCACGTGCGGGGCGACGACACTGCCGCCCGCGCCGTAGCCGGCCGAGATGGTGACACCAGGCATCGCAGGCTGCCTCCTTAGCGGGCGGAACGGCACGCGCAGCAGAACCTTACGGCGGCGGGCCGGGATTAGTTAGTCCGCCCGGCAACCACGCTGGTCAGCGGCAGGGCCCGGCGGCCGTCATTGCTTCAGGCCGTGCTCGATCGCCTCGATGATGCGCGGCCGCAGCTCGGCCGGGCTGATGATCGAGTCCACCGAGCCGACCTCGACGGCGCGCTGGATGCTGTGCACGCGGTCGAACTCCGCCGCCGTCTCGCCCAGCTTCTCGGCCCGCACGGACGACTGCACCTCGGCCAGCTCGGCCGTCAGCGCCGCCCGCTCGGCGCCGCTCACCTCGGCCAGGCGGGCCTGCAGCGACGGTCACCCGCGGGTCGTTCGCGGTGCGGGTGTTGACCTCGCCGGCGAACACGACCGCCGCGGCGGGGGCGCCGCCGAGCACGGAGGCGAACGAGCCCTCCAGGGCGAGCACCGTCATGTCCGGGTTCAGCGCCTTGGAGAACACCACGAACGCGCCGCCGTGGTAGCGGGAGATCACGGTGAACACGATCGGGCCGTCGAAGTTGACGATGGCCCGGCCGATCTCCGCGCCGTACTCCAGCTGCAGCCTGCGCATCGACTCCGGCGAGCCGTCGAAGCCCGACAGGTTGGCCAGCACCACCAGCGGGCGGTTGCCGCTGGCCGCGTTGATCGCGCGCGCCGCCTTCTTCGACGAGCGCGGGAACAGCGTGCCCGCCGTGTAGGTGTCCGGGCCGTCGGTGGGCGGGAAGCCGCGGCGCGGCACCGAGCGGGACTCGATGCCGAGCAGGCACACCGGGCGGCCGCCGATATGCACGTCCTGCACCACCGCCGTGTCCGCGTCCGCCATGCCCGCCCAGCGCTCCAGCACCGGGTGGTCCTGGTCGGACAGCGCGCGCATCACCGTGCGGATATCGAACGGCTTCTTCCGGTCCGGGTTGTGCTCGGCCGAGAAGATCTGGCCCACCGTGGTGAAGTCGCTGCCGGCGATCGGCGTGCGGGTAGCCGGACACGTCGCGGCCGGCCGGGTCGGTGGTGGCGGCCTGCCGCGGCGCGGACTCGCCCGGCACCACGTAGGTGTGGTCGTAGTGCGCCATCAGGATGTCGCGCGCCCCGGCCAGGTTCGGCGCCCAGTACTGCGCCTGCCCGTTCGGGCCCATCACCCGGTCATAGCCGCCGATGCCGAAGTTGTCCTCGGCCGACACGCCGCCGGAGAAGTCCAGCGACTGCTTGCCGGTGAGCACCATCGCCGACTCCGGTGTCATCACCAGGATGCCCTTGGTGTGCATGAGCATCGTGGCCTCGGCGTTCCAGTACGGCTGCGCGCCCACGTTGATACCGGCGACGACAATGTTGATCTCGCCGCCCGCCTGGGTGAACCCGACGATCCGCTTGAGCGCGGCCGCCACCCAGTCCATGTTCTCGGTGCCGGAGTCCATCGAGATCCGCGCGCCCGCCGAGAGCGCGAACCACTCGAGCGGCACGCCCTTGCGCTCGGCCAGGTCGAGCGCGGCGATCACCCGGGCGCACTCCGGCTCCGACAGCGCACCCAGCGCCTTCGTCGGGTCGCCCAGCAGCACCACCCGCTCGACGCCCTCGGGCACCAGCGTGGTCGGCGTGCTCACCACCCCGGCGACGATCGCGGCCTTGTTCCTGCCCCGCGGCCGGTCCACCGGCACCAGCGCGCCCGCGTCGTCGAGGTCGTGCTCGACGAAGCTGCCCTCGCCGGCCAGCATCGCGGTGAGCTCGTAGGGGTACACGGTGCCGCGGCGCGCCGCGCGCAGCACCTTCTGCCGGTAGTCGTCCAGCGGCTGCACCGGCTCGGCCGACGGCAGGCCCACCGAGAGGTGGACGCCGGCGCCGACGTCGTCGCGGATCGTCACGGCCAGGTCCGACAGCTCGCCCGTCTCCGGGTTGGGCCGCCGGGCCAGGAAGAGGACCTCCTCCAGGCCCGCGCCCGCCGTGGTCGGCAGCACGCGCTGGGCGATCAGGTCCAGCTCGTCCATGGTCAGCTCGTCCGTGGTCAGCTCGCTCGGCGGCCAGACGTAGATGACGATCCGGTTGGTGTCGAAGCGCTTGTGGGCCGGCCGCTGCGCCTGGACGATGCGGATCGCGTCCAGGCACGCGGCGAGCGCGTCCTCGACCGCGGGCAGCGCGGCGAGCCGCCCGTCGGCCTCGCGCAGCGGGGTGAGGTCACGGACCTGTGCCATCGCGACCAGCCGCTCGTCGGCCGGGTTGGCCTGCGCGACGCACTGGAACAGGTACACCTCCTCGTCCGCCGACGGCAGCCGGGTGAGGTCGAACTCCCGCAGCCGCTCCAGCTGCATGCGCTCGGCGATCCGCGGGTGCAGGCCGCGGATCAGCCGGTCCTCGCCGAACCCGGCCAGCCCAGCCCCGGCCAGCCCAGCCCCGGCCGCCCAGCCCCGGCCAGCCCAGCCCCGGCCGCGCCGCGGCGGAAGGTGAAGTGGTGGTGCATCAGCGCGCCGCCGCCGCCGGCCACGGTGGTGGTGATCCGGTCGACGCACTCGGGCAGCGGCTGCGCCGCTGATCACCTCGCCGAGGCGGGCGGCCATCGCGTCCGCGTCGGGCTGGCCGGCCCACCGCACGTAGATGTCGGCGACGACGTGCGCGCCGGCCGGGGCGTCCGCGGCCAGCTCGCCGACGGCGCGCACGGCGTCGGCCAGCTGCGCGAAGTCGACGGCGGTGGTGACCACCCGGGCCGGCTCCACGTGCTCGGCGATGACGAACAGGCAGCCCGCGACGTCGCGCGAGCGGATGTCCGACAGGCCCTTGCTGCCGTAGTAGCGGCGGGTCATCACCTCCAGCAGCGCCGCCGGGTCGGTGCCCGGGCGGCCGATGCGCTGGCCGAGCAGCCGCACCAGTGGCTCGGAGACGGCGACCATCGCGGCGATCCGCGCGGCGCGGTCCGGCGAGTCCGGGTTCCGGTCGAGGTGACGCAGGTTCTCGCGGACCCGGGCGTAGGCCTCCGCGCGGGCCCGGCGCAGCAGCGGCTGCGCGAACCAGCGGAACACCACGCCGCGGGCCAGGTCACTCACTGACGGGTAACGCACCTGCGTGGCGGCCACGAGGTGCTCCAGCGCCAGGCCGGCTTCCTCGCGCAGCGGCTCCGCGGGCGGCGCCTCGGTGAGCCACTGGCCGCAGCAGCGCCGAGACGATCGCGACGTCGGCCGAGGCGCGCTGCTGGGCCAGGAAGATGCGGAAGACCGCCTCCTCCAGCTCCGGCGTGCGCTCCAGGCCCGCGACGCCGTAGTGGCCCAGCACGCGCCGCAGCCGGCCCTGGAACGTCTCCGGCAGCCCGGCCCGCTCCACGTCGAGGCTCTGCAGGTAGGTGTGGAAGTACTCACGGGCGCTGTGCAGCGGCCCTCGCCGCTGATGTCCTCACCGGCCGGCTTGTTGCGGGTCAGCTCGGACAGGTCCGCGAACATCTGGAGCAGCTCGACCTCCGCGGTCAGCGGGCGGCTGGACTCGCCCAGCTCGGCGCGCGCGGCGAGGTAGCCGGCCAGCGTGCGGCGCTGGTCGTGCGGGTCGACGTCGAAGCCGAGCAGCAGGCTGCGCAGGTCCTGCATGCCGCGTTCGGCGCGGCTGGCGGCCGACGCGGCGGCGGGCTCGGCCGGCAGCTCGATCTCGGCGGTCCCGCCGGGGCCAGCGGCTTCCGCCTCCTCGCCCTCGTCGGCCAGCGGCTCCAGGCGCAGCAGCCCCGCGCCCGTCTCCACCTGGCTGCCGACCGAGACCGGCAGCTCCCGCACCCGGGCCCGGAACGGCGAGCGCAGCACCGTCTCCATCTTCATGCTCTCCAGCACGAGGATCGGCGCGTTCGCCTCGACCTCGTCGCCGACGGAGACCGGCGTCGCGACCACCAGCGCGGGCGCGGGGGAGCGGACGACACCACCCTCGTCGCGGCTGACGCGGTGCGTGACGCCGTCCACCTCCACCAGGTGGATCGGGCCGTGGGTGCTCGTGACCAGGCGGTAGCGCTGGCCGTTCACGGTGATCTGGCCGCTGTAGGAGTCGAAGCGATCGATGTCGATGTCGGCCGGGTGCACGTCACCGCCGCCGCTGATGCCGACGCGGAAGCGTTGTGCCCGATGCGGGCCACGCTCACCCGGTAGGCGACGCCGCGGAGCTTGAGGTCCAGCGGGCGGCTGCTCTCGTGCTGGACCTGCGGGCGGCCGCCGTGCGCGGTGGCGAGCAGCCGCTGCCGGGCGACCTCCTCCTCGTCCTCGTAGGCCTCGATGGCCGCCGCGGCGAGCGCGATGGCCGAGTGCCTGCTGGTCACCAGCCTGCCCTCGGCGCGGACACGGTCGATCCAGCCGGTGTCCGCGCTGGCGTCGATGACCTCGGGCTGGTCGAGCAGGTCGAGCACGAAGCTCTTGTTGGTGACGCCGCCCTCGATGATCACGGTGGTCTCGCCCATCGCGCGGCGCAGCCGGGCGAGCGCCTGGTCGCGGTCGCTGCCGTAGGCGATGATCTTGGCGATCATCGAGTCGAAGTCGGCGGGGATGGTGTCGCCCTCGCTCACCCCGGTGTCGACGCGGATGCCCGGGCCCGCGGGCAGCAGCAGCCGCGCGATGCGGCCGGGGGAGGGGGCGAAGTCGCGGTCCGGGTCCTCGGCGTTGAGCCGGGCCTCGATGGCGTGCCCGGACTCGGCCGGCGGCGGCCCTTCCAGCCTGCCGCCCGCGGCGACGTGCAGTTGCAGCCGCACCAGGTCGGTGCCGGTGGTGATCTCGGTGATCGGGTGCTCGACCTGGAGCCGCGTGTTCACCTCGAGGAAGGCGAACAGCTTCTCCCCAGGGTGGTAGAGGAACTCGACGGTGCACGCACCGCGGTAGCCCACGGCCAGCGCGAGCCGCTCGGCCGACGCCTTCAGCTCGGCGACCTGCCCGGGGGAGAGCACCGGCGAGGAGGACTCCTCGATGATCTTCTGGTTGCGCCGCTGCACCGAGCAGTCGCGGACGCCCAGCGCCCACGCCGTGCCCTGGCCGTCGGCGATCACCTGGACCTCGACGTGACGCGCGCCGGTGATCAGGCGTTCGGGGAAGACGACCCCGCTGCCGAACGCGCGCAGCGCCTCCTGGCTGGTGCGCTCGTAGGCGTCGGTGAGGTCGGCCGGCCGAGGCGACCATCCGGATGCCGCGCCCGCCGCCGCCCGCGGTGGCCTTGAGCATCAGGGGGTAGCCGATCTCGCTCACCCGCGCGCAGCGCGTCGTCCAGGCTGGCGACGGCACCGCCGGCTCCACGGCGCGACCGGGACCCCGGCCTGCTCGGCGATCAGCTTGGCGCCGATCTTGTCGCCGAGCTTGCGCATCGCCTCGGCGCTCGGCCCGACGAACGTGACGCCTGTCTTCTCGCACAGTTCGGCGAACGCCGGGTCCTCGGCCACGAAGCCCCAGCCGACCCAGGCGGCGTCGGCCCCGCGTCTCCAGCAGGGCCTGCTCCAGCACGGCGAGGTCGAGGTAGGGGCGGGCCGAGGCCGGGCCCAGCGGGTAGGCCAGGTCGGCCTCCCGGACGAACGTCGCCGACCGGTCCGCGTCGGTGTAGAGGGCGACGGTCTCGATCCGGGTCCCGGTTTCCGCGGAGAGGTCCCGGACGGCATGGATCAGCCGCATGGCGGCCTCTCCGCGGTTCACGATGGCGACACGACTGAACAAGGACTGAGCCTCCCATGTGCCTGCGCGCGGCAGGCGACGTCCGACCTCCGGAGCGTCGCCTACACCCTGCCCTCTTTCCGGCGGGTACACCAATGTCGCGCATGTCCCACGCCGGGGCGGCTGCGTTGTGGGAACCAGCCAAAAAGAGCGGCCCAGGCCGCCGCATGGCTGTCCCCGGGGCATCAGGGCCGTTAATTGGGATGATCTGGCGTCGCCGCGCAGGCGGCACTGGGCTGGTCACCCGCGATAGCGCCGGGGCGACCGTCAGTTGATATCGAACTCATTGCCCTCGGGGTCCCTCAGCGCGACCGCGTAGTGGTCCACGCCCTCCTCGAGTTCCTCGCTCAGGTCGCTGAGGAGCGTGGCGCCGAGATCACATAGCCGCAGGGCCTCGGCGTCCACGCGCTTCTTGCGGGTCTCGATCGGGAGGTCTCGCCCGCCGCTGGCGTGGATGTCGATGTGGAGACGATTGCTCGTGGTCTTGCGGTCGGGCACGACCTGGATCCAGATGCGGGGTCCGGCGCCATCCGGATCGATGATGCAGTCCGTCCCCCGGCCGAGCCAGGACTCGGGCAGTCCGATGTCGCGCCGCCAGTCGTCCCAGGTGGCGAAGTCGGCGGCGGCGGCTCCAGCACGTAGCCCAGGGCCTCGGCCCAGAAGCGGGCCAGCGGCTCCGGGTGACTGACGCAATTGATGACGAGCTGGTATCGGACAGCCATGGGTCTCCTCGAGTCAGGCCGCGGCGTCGCCGGACGGCCCGGCAAGTATGCCGAGAACCTACGACAGTCCAGCGGCGTCCAGAGCAGACCGGTCGGGTGGCCGCGGTAGGGGTCTGCTTGCCGTCCTTGTACGGCTCGGCCGGGGCCAGCCGCCTGGTGATGAGCTCGCCGGCGTGGCGCCGGATCGTGGCCGGGCCGTGCAGCTGGGCGGTGGCCCGGTCCCGGCCGCGCAGGCGGAACTTCGCGCGGAACGGCTGCCGCGCGATCGCGTCCAGTCTTTCGTCGAGCGGGTCAGGGCCTGAATCAGGCATCGGACTGCCAACGGGAACACGGGACCCTTCGACGCCGCATGACCGGGTCGCTGCCGGACCCTGTGAGCCTCCTTGCCTGGGTGGCAGACCCGGCGATCAGAACTTCAGGGCCCGCAGGCCAGCGTGCACGATACGGGCGCCGAGCGCGCCTGCGGCGCCGGTCACCACTCCTTTGGTGATGGTGGGGCCGTGCTCCGCACCGAAATTCTTGCCCGCCCTGATGATGGGGGTCGCCGCCCCGCTGAACCCTTCGATGAACGCCCCATGGTCAGTCGAAGCATCATAGGTACCCTTCGCCAGCCCAGCCGCAATCGCAACTGGTGTTACGACCACCGCGCTGACGTTCTCCCAGAATTCACTCTGATTCTCCATGTACCATTCCCTCGTCCCGTTAAATACCGTGAAACCTATTCGTGCAGATGCCAATTGTACGAGACGCTCCGTGGACGGGGCGTCAGGCCGCGGGTGGACTTATGGCTTCCTGGGCATCACCCCGCCCGGCGATGCGAGGGCACGCCAGGGGGCTGGCACCCACATCCGTGGGGGACCTAGGTCTACCACGTGGACGAGGCGTCAGGCGGGAACCAGGAAGGTGCTGATCTCGCTGGCGATGCGTTCTGGCTCGTCGAGCGGGAGGAAGGTGCGGCCGCCCTCGACCTCGACCAGGCGGGCATCGGGAAAGGCCGCCGCCAGCCGGCGTGCCAGCGCCATCTTGAAGAACCGGTCGCCGGTACCCCAGGCCAGCAGCACCGGCCGGGTGAAGTGGCCCAGCCGCGTCGATACGTCCAGCAAGTCGGCCGGGTGGATGCCGTGCATGAACCGTGCCGTGTCCGTCCGCACGCCAGGCGTCGGTGAGCAGCGGGGTGACCCAGCGCCGGGTGAGCGCGCCGTCCAGTGCCCGCGTGACGAACGGGCCATAGCCCGCGCGTGAGTGCCGGACCGCCTCCCAGCGCAGCGGGCGCGAGAGCAGCCAGAGCCGGGCCGGGCTGCTGATCAGCTTGAGCATCAGGCCGCCGGGTGGGGGCGGGAACTGGTCGAAGGCGTCGCAGTTGGTCAGCACCAGCCGCCCGATCCGCGAGGAGTCGGTGTCGATGAGGAACTGGCACAGTGCGCCGCCGGTGTCGTTGCCGGCCAGCGTCACATCGGTGAGGCCGAGGGCCTCCAGGAAAGACAGCATCAGCCGGGCCACGCCCCGCGGGCTGATGTCGGAGCCTGGTTCCAGCGCCAGGGTGTGGGCGCCCAGCGGCAGGTCCGGCGCGTAGGAACGGATACCGCGCTTCGCGAGCGCGGCGGCGACGCCGGTCCATAGTTCGCCGTTGACCAGGATGCCGTGGACGAAAACCACGGGCGGAAGCGGGCAGTCGGGCGGACCGGCTACCCGGTAGTGGACGCGGCCCTGGGGAAGGTCAACCGTCGGCATGCCGGGACTCCTCTGCGGTACGGTATGACCATGTCCCCAGTAACATACAAACAGTATGTATGAATAGCAACAGGCGAACCCAGGCCGAACGATCGGCGGCCACCCGTGACGCACTGGTAGCGGCCGGACGTGAGCTGTTCGGCGCGCGCGGCTACGCCGAGGTCGGAACGGAGGAAGTCGTCCGCGCGGCCGGGCTGAGCCGCGGCGCGCTGTATCACCACTTCGCCGATAAGGCCGAGCTGTTCGCCGCTGTCCTGCAGTCCGTGGAGGAGATGGCCAACTCGCGCGTCATGGGGGCGGTGACCGCCGCCGGCCTGGACGACCCGGTCGCGGCCATGCGGCTCGCCACGGCGGCCTTCCTGGACGTCTGCACCGAGCCCGGGATGGCGCGGATCATGCTCATCGACGCCCCGGCCGTCCTCGGTGCGCAGGCCGAGAGTCGACGGCCTGCCAAACCGATCTGGGACTTGTCGTGCAGCTCCTGCGCCGCGGCATCGAACTGGGCCGCATCGCCCCGCAGCCGGTGCTGCCGCTGGCCCGCATCCTGGTTGGCGCCCTCCGTGAGGCCGCGGTGTTCCTCGCCCGCGCGCCCGACCCGGCGGCTGCCCGCGACCAGGTGGGCGCCGTCCTGAACCGCATCATCGAATCGGTCGCGGCACCCGGTGAGCAGGCCTGAGCAGGACCACCGCGCGGGGAGAGCGGGCCTGCTCAGCGGGGGGTGGCGGTGCCGAGGTCATCAGAGTGCCCGGCTTCGAGCCGCGGCCACTGGGCGATGGGGCGTCCGCCCGGCCACTGGGGCACCGGGGGCCAGTCGGGCGGGCCGGCGTCGGTCCGCGTGTTGGAGCACTGTTGCGGCCAGCCGGGGGGTGAGTCCTCCCACGATTCCTGGCGGCCGTACACGGTGAGGTCCATGAGCGCGTAGTTGTGGTCCATCGCCTCGACGCCGCGGCGGGTGGTCCAGTAGGTCTCGAAGACGCGGTCACCGTCGCGCAGGTAGCACGCGAGGCAGAACAAGCCGATCTGGCGCCCGGGCAGCAGCGCGCCGAGGGAGTCCTGCGCCGAATACCAGGGCATGGTCCAGCCCATGAAGTCCCGGTAGCGGGCGCTCTCCCCGTACGGGCCCTGGCAGAAGGTCGCATAGGTGACGTCCCGCGAATGCAGGGGCGACAGCTCGCCGATCTGGGCGTTATAGAAAGTGCAGCCTTCGCACTGCTCGGCGGAGGGCCGGCCGGCGTGCCACATGAAGTAGTAGGCGATCAGCTGCCGGCGGCCCTCGAACGCCTCCAGCAGGGTGACCGGGCCGTCCGGGCCGGTCAGCGCAATGGCGGGGTCCAGTTCTACCATCGGCAGCCGCCGCCGGGCCGCCGCGATCGCGTCACCCTCGCGGGTGTGCGCCTTCTCCCGGACCCGCAGCACGGTCCAGATCGGCCTGGAAGCCTGGCCCGGTCGACGACCTCAGGCCTTCCCGGTGTGCTGGCGCCGCCAGCGCCCGCCCGGCCGGCGTTGTCCGGCACATTCCTCATGGTTTCCTCCTTGGTGTTAGGGAGCCTCGCGGTCCGGTGACCTGCTACATCGGTGGCATGAGGCCGGGCACCGACGCGGGGGCGAGGACGATCAGGATGCCCAGCCCGGCGATCGCCAGCGCCAGCGGCACATCGACGGCGGCCTTCGCGGGCAGCAGCTTCTGGCCGAGAGCGAGGACGGTGATCACCGACATCCAGATGACGCTCATGACGCTCAGCGCGACCAGCATCACCATCAGCCCGGCGCTGGACCCGAGGCAGCACAGTCCGAAGCCGAACCCGGAGCCGCTGGCTATCCTGGCAGCGACGCCGGCAGTGCCGCTTGAGCGGCGTGAACTCGTAGGCGCCCGCCGCGATCACGATCGCGCCGGCCACCACAAACCCGTGCGGCCGGTACAGGGCGTACACCGCGACGCCCACCAGGGCCCAGACGGCCAGGTAGGACCCGAGGAAGACCGGCACGCCGCGGACCTGGCCGCGGGCCTGGACGTGCCGCAGACGGCCGGGACCGCGCCCGGCAGCATCATCGCCGCCATCATCGTCACCCACAGGGCGGCAAAGAACGCGAACGAGCCGAGCCGGGTCGCCACGCCCATGTCCATCCCGCTCATCTGCCGGATCGCGACCACCCAGGAGGCCGCGGCCAGCCCGAGCGTCAGGGTCAGCGCGGTGGCCGTCCCGGCTGTCCCGGCGCGCACGCCGCCGGCCTGGGCGCTCATGCGGCCTCGCCGTAGGCGTCGTGCCATCTCCACCACGAGTACGGCGGGGTCTGGGGGTAGCCATCGGGGGAGTCTTCCCATTCCTCCTGGCGGCCGAGCGCGGTCAGGTCGAGGTAGGCCCAGGTGCCGCCCATGACCTCGTCGCCGCGGTTGTTGACGAAGTAGGTGCGGTACACGCGGCCGCCGTCGCGGATGAAGGCGTTCGTGCCGTGCCATTCGTTGACGCCGTGGTCGGTGTCGAAGCTGTCGGTCAGGGTGTACCACGGGATCTCCCAGCCCATCCGGGCCTTGACCCGCGCGATGTCGGGCTGCGGCGCGCGGGAGGCGAAGACGAGCGTGGTGTCGCGGGCGTTCAGGTGGGCGACGTGGGCGACCTGGTCCGCGACCAGGGAGCAGCCCGGGCAGGCGTGCTCGGGCCAGCCGTAGACGCCGGGCTCGAAGAACGCGCGGTAGACGATCAGCTGGCGGCGGCCCCGCGAACAGGTCCAGCAGGCTCGCCCTCCCCCGGGCCCGTCGAACTCGTACTCCTTGTCCACGGCCAGCCACGGCATCCGCCGCCGCTCCGCGGCCAGCGCGTCCCGGGCCCGGGTCACCTCCTTCTCCTTCACGAGCAGCTGCTGGCGCGCAGCCTCCCAGTCCGCCAGCGAAACGATCGGGGGAGTGTTCATGGTGATGTCCGCCTTCCAGCCGGGGTCCCCACCGCCTGGGCATGCGCCCCCGGCAAGTAGCAACCGATTGATTGCCATACTATGGCAACCGGTTGGTTGCGTCAAATCGCGCGGCCCGGGGCCGGGAACGTCACCTCCGGCGGGTCGGCGGCGCGGGCCACTCCCGCCCGGCGGGGGCACCACGCTCTCGGCCGGGCTGCCTCTCGATGACCAGAGCATCGGCGGTCGTCCGGCCTCTGGCCGGACGTGCCTGCCGGGCGCAGGAGGCGGCTGGGTGCGGGAGGCGGCTGGGTGCGGGAGGCGGCTGGGCGCGGCTGCGCGGCTCCGGAATAGTCGAGAGCCGGCGCCCGTGCCGGCTCTCGACTGGCACCTGGACCAGAGCATCCGGGCTCGAGGTCGTGGCTCCCAGGCGACGCTACGCCGCAGGACCGGCCCAGCGTAAGGGCCAATATTGGTACAAATGCCCAGACCAATTTAGGCTTGCGGGGTGGACGTCCACATCAGCCTCGAAGGCCGGCGGGACCTCGTGGGCCAGATATACCAGCAGGTCCGCGACGCCATCCTGGACGGCCGCCTGAAGCCCGGCGAGATCGTTCCACCGAGTCGTGAGCTCGCCCGGCGCCTCACAGTGTCACGTAATACGGTCGGCGTCGCCTATGACCGGCTGATCGGCGATGGCTTCATCGAGACCAGGCGAGGCGCGGGCACCTACGTCTGCGAGCACAGCGTGGCCTCGGCCCACCCCAGGTCGCGGCTGACCAGCCAGGAGCTACGGCCGCATCCGCGATGGGACATCCCGTACCCGCGCTGGAACGCGGTCGGCAGACCCCCGGAGGGCGCCGCGACGGTCTATGACTTCCGGGTGGGCGTGCCCGACGTGACGCTGTTCCCCTTCGAGACCTGGCGCAGGTTCATGTCCCGGGAACTGCGGCTGTCGGCCCTGAGGACCGCGGCCTACGGCGAGGCCGCCGGCCACCGGGCTTGCGCGCCGCGATCGCGCGCCACATCGGGGTCTCCCGGGGCGTTAAAGCCGATGCGGATGCGGTGATGGTCACCAGCGGCGCCCAGCAGGCCATTGACCTCATCGTCCGCGCGCTGCTGCAGCCGGGGGACTGCGTGGCGGTGGAGGAGCCCGGCTACCCGCCGCCCCGGCTGCTGATGCAATCCCTGGGCGTGCGGGTGGCCCCGGTCCGGGTGGACAGCCAGGGCATCGTCGTGGCGGACCTCCCGGAGAACGCCAGACTCGTCTATGTCACGCCCGCACATCAGTTTCCGCTGGGCATGCCGATGTCGCTGCCGAGGCGGATGGAATTGCTGGCCTGGGCCGGCCAGCACGATGCCGCGATCGTCGAAGACGATTACGACAGCGAGTTCCGCTTCGGCGGGCGTCCCGCTGAGACACTGCACGCGCTGGACACCCGCGGCCGGGTTCTTTACGTCGGCACGTTTTCCAAGACCATGCTGCCGGCGATCCGGCTGGGTTTCCTGGTGACCCCGCCGCCGGTCCGGCGGGCCCTGCGGCTGGCGAAGCACCTGACGGACTGGCACTGCCCGCCGGCGACTCAGGCGGCCCTCGCGCGTTTCATCGATGAAGGCCTGCTCGCGCGGCATATCCGCAAGATGCGCGGTGAATACAAGAGCCGCCACGAACGCATCCTCGAGGTGCTGGCCGGCCAGGGCGGCTGGCTGCGCCCGATCGAATCCACCGCCGGAATGCACCTCACCGCGCTGCTGCCGCCCGCCAAGCCCCTGTCGGCGGAGGCCGTGCTGACGCGAACCGATGGCTCAGGGGCCGCGGTCAACTCGCTGTCCGCGTTCTACGCGGGTGAGGCGACCCAGTCCGGTCTCGTGCTCGGCTACGGGGCTATGGCCCTGGACAGGATCGAGAACGGGCTGCAGCTGCTCTGGCGCTTGCTGGACCGCCCGTAGCTGGCCAGAGCGGCCGGAGCAGGGCCCGGCACGCCCCGGGCCTACGATGCCCTCCATGGACAGCGCGGCGCCCCGGCCCATCCGCCTCGGTTGTTTCGACGTCCGGGACGGCAGGGTCTTCGCTGCGGACGACTCGCTGCCGGTCGCGGCCGAAATTGACGCCGCCACGGGGGAGACCGTGCGGGTGTTCAGCTGGCCCCTGTCCGGGCCCACCGGGGCCGTCCCACCGCGCTCGACATTCTCGCCCGCGACGACTCGATCCTGCTCGCCTCGCCTGCCGCCGGCGGAATCGTCGAGATCGACCGCAGGTCAGGGCAGGCCACGATCATCCCGCTCGACGCCGACGCCGGCGCCCTGCTGGACACCGGGGACGCGATCTGGGTCGTGGCCCGGCCCGACTGGGACGAGCCGCCCGCTGGGCGCCCGGACGGGAAGCGGCCGGTCGTCTGGGAAGAACCGACGGCCGGGGAGATGGCCCGCCATCAGGAGATGATGCGGCAGATGCGCTTCCCCGGGGTGCGCCTGCCCGACGACGAGGAGGGCGGCCGCACCCTGGCCGACGTGGCGGGACGCGGAGGGTGACTTCGAGGACCTGATGCCCCCGACGCCGATCTGGCGGGTCTTCGCGGGTGCGGCCCGACGGATCGGGCTCGACCTGGAGCAGCCGATGCTCGCGGCGGCCGGCGGCAAGCTCGCCGGGGTGTGCCGGCTCCCTGGCGACCCGATCATCAAGCACCTGACCCCCGGCGCCGGCTCGGTCTCCTGGCGTTATCCCGGCACGGCCGTGGTCATCGACGACACCGGGACCCTGGATGTCCTGGGCCCGGTGCCCGGGAGCGGCGGCGCTGTCTGCGCGGATGACGGGATCGTGTGGCTGCTCGGGTTCGAGGCGGAGGCCTACCGATCAGCCGGCCCCGGAGGTGCGCGAAGTCCAGGTCTCCGAAGGCCGGGTGCTCGAGGTTCCCGGCGTGCGGCCGCACCGGCCCGTGGCGGTCGTCGGCCGGTTCATCGTCAACCTGGCCGAGCCAGATAATGCGGGCGGCCCGGAGCCGGATGCAGCCCGCGAGTCTGCCGTCATCCGGTTCCGGCCGGCTGACGGTGGGGAGCCCTGGACGGCGGGGCCGGCGGTGCTTGGCCGTGATCCGCTGGCCCGGACCTGGGGCGGCGAGGTGTGGCTCGCTGATCCCGGCGCCAGCACCCTGGTCGCCGCGGCTCCCGGCCGCTCCGGGGTGCGCGAGCTGCGATCGGCCTCGACTGCCGGCCCTGGATGCCGCGGCCGGAGCTCCCGGGCGGCCTGGACTCACGGCAATTCGAGCACGACCAGCTGGACCGTCTCCGCGGCGCGTTCCTGGGCGGATGGCAGACCTCGGAGGGGGACACGACGCCGTTCATCGAGGGCGTCACCTTCGACTCGATCGAACTGCGGGGCGAGTTCCCCGATGCGGTCATCGTGGCCCTGTTCCACGCCGTGAATCGCCCGGGTATCCAGTTCGGCCGCCGGTGGCGGCTCTACGACGAACTGGGCAACCCCGTCGATCACGAATACGCCGACATACACCTCATGGAAGACGTGGAGTCCGCCAGCGGCGGCTTGCCGGCTGGTAGCTCTGTCACGGATGAGACCGGGGTGACCTGGTTCTAGCGAGAACAGATCGTTTTATGCAAACGCCCCGGGTCAGCCGGTCATTGGCGAAAGCCCGGGGTTAAATGTGCGGGGGAACGATCCGGGGCCCGGGGGCGTCTCGTAGATGTGGAACCGCTGCCCGCGCTAGCTCAGGATCTCGGCGTGCACTGGGCCGGTCTGCGGGCTGGACCGCATTCGCGGCCACCGGGGCGCAAAACGGAAACGCGCCCACCCGGGAATAGGAAAAATGACCGCAAAGAATAGGAAAAAATGACGGCCAACGCCGGGTCGCCAGCCATCTTGGCGGCGGACCGGGCTGCGCTGCCTGCCCCAGGCCAGCCGGTCCTGCCGCGTGGCCTGGCCACCGTCTTGCGGCTGGCCGCGCACCTGGCGGCCTGGATACCATTCGCGGTCGGCGCGATACGTTCGGTGCAGCAAGGTTCCCCGGTCATCGCCGACGGCGCGGCCATCGCGCTTCGCTCCTGGGATGTCCTGACTCCCTACGGCCCGCTGGTCGGGCAGGCCACCCAGCTGCGTCACGGCGCGTTCGACCCGGGGCCCCTGCAGTACTGGCTGCTGGCGATCCCGGTCCATATCGACCCGCAGGCCGGGGTGGTGTGGGGCGCGGCGCTGTGGTGCATGGTCGCGGCCTCGCTCGCGATCGAGGCCGCCCGGTCGGCGTTCGGCGCGTTCGGCGGCCTGGCGGCGAGCGGGATCATCATCGGCACCGTGGTGTGGCAGCCCCTGGTCGCGGCGGAGCCGTACTGGAACCCCTGGTTCGGCGTGATCTTCTTCCTGGCCACGCTCGCCGCGGGCCTGGCCGTCGTTTCCGGGCAGCGCCGCTGGTGGCCGGTGCTCGTCCTCACCGCGTCGGTGGCCGCGCAGGCCCACCTGATGTTCGCGCTCGCCTCGGCCGCGCTGGTGCTGCTCGCGCTCGTGGCCGGGCTGGCCGACACCATCCGGGCCAGGGCCGGGTACTGGTGGGCGGTGCTCGGGCTGGTGGCGGGTGCGGCCTGCTGGATCGCTCCGTTCATCCAGCAGTTCACCAGCCGCCGCGGCAACCTCAGCTTGCTTATCGCGAGCCTGGGCGCACGGCAGTCCGCGGGTACCGCGTTCGGCCTGAAGGCGCTCACCGCGTCAGCCCTGCCGCCCGCAGTGTGGTGGCAGCCATCGCTGTCCCCGCCTACGGGGCATCGCGCGTGAGATCGGCGGGCGGACGCCTGCGTTCGGAGTGGCGATGCTGGTTCTCACCGCCGCCGTGCTGGCCGTGGCGGTCCGCCCGCTGCGCTCCCGCCGGCTGGCCGCGCTGGCCGCGATCAGCCTGCTGACCAGCGGCGCCATCCTGGCCACCTACTCGAATATCCCGGTGCTCAACATCGGCCACCGCGACCAGAATTACCTCCTGATCGTCTTGCTCCCGGCGGGCCTGCTGATCTGGCTGGCCATGGGCGCAGCCACCGTGCTCGCCGCACGGCGGCTGATCGACAGGGCCCGTGTGCTGGCCGCCCTGCGCCGCCGGCTGCGCGGCGGCGGGACACCGCAGGCGGGATCCGCAACGCGCTGGGGCGTGCGCGTCCCGGCCTCGCGGCTGTCGCCCTGCTCGGGTTCGGGTCGTGGCTGGCGGTGGCCCAGCAGGCCCGGGCGACGGTAGCCGCGACATCTGCCCGGGAAGTGAGCGCCACCCGCTTCGCCGCCCGGGACATCGAGCAGGTGCTGCCCCGCCAGCGGCTGGAGCTGACCGTGGACAAGGACGGGATTTACGACCGGGACGTCACTCTCGGCGTGGCGTGGGCACTGCACGCCGACGGATACCAGCCGGTGGTGGACCGCCGGGCCGCGCGGTATCTCGGGCCGCGGTATCTGTTCACCGGGCGGCCGATGCTCGACGTGACCGTGCTGGTGCGGCGCCGGGCGGTCGTGGTCCGCCTCGTCCAGGGCGGCATCGCCGCCCTGCCCTAGAGCGGTGCGGCGGGCTGGCAGGCCATCCCTGGCCGGGGCGAACCTAGGCGCTGTGGAAGCTGGCGGTGGCCAGGACGGCGCCGCCCGGACCGACCAGCCGCGCGCCGGTGAGCGGCCCCTGGGTCGGGGGAACCGGATTGCCCCAGTACCCGCGACCGCCGGTCAGCCGGAACGAGCCGACGGTGGTGATGTGACCGCCCCGGCTTTCCACCTGGCAGATCACGGTGCCGTTCCCGGTGGGCAGGTACACGGACATGTACAGCCACCGTGGACTGCCCTGGTAGAGAAAGACCTTCCCGGTCGCCTGGTGGCTGGCGGAGAGCAAAGCGGCGGAGCTCAGCGGGGCCCCGGCCGGGGCCGGGGTGCCGGGCCGCAGGCCCCACCCGCCCAGCCCAGCCGCGACGACCGCCAGGGTGACGGCCGCCAGGGCCAGCGCCCGCCGGGTTCGCCCGGCCGGCGCTGGCCTGGGCCCGCGGGGGCCTGGCGGGCGGGTGCGCGGCCCAGGTGGGCCAGCCGGCTGGTCCAGCCGGGGCGGGCTGGCCGGGCCCGGGGCCGGCGCGGAAAGGCCAAGCCGGTCCATCACCCGCGCCTCGAATCCCGCCGGAGGCTCCACGCTGGGCAGCAGGCCCAGCAGTCCCTCGCCGGTCGCCGTCAGCTCGCGGACCTTCTCGCGGCACGACACACAGTGGTCCAGGTGCGCGAGCGCTTGGGCACGCTCACGCCCGGTCAGGACGCCGAGCGCCAGTTCGGCGGCGACGTCCGAGAATTCGCGGCATTCCATCTCGTTCAGCTCACTCATTACCGGCCTCCTCCGGGAGGTAGGCGGCCCGAAGTTTCTGCATCCCGTCCCTGATCCGGGTTTTCGCCGTGCCCAGGGGGATGTGCTCGCTGTCAGCGATCTGCTGCGCCGTCATGCCGTAGATGCCGGCCATGGCCACGGCCCGGGCCTGCGGCTCTGGCAGTCTGGCCAGCGTGCGGCGCAATTCCGCGGCGTTGTCGTGGGCTTCGGCGACCCGTTCGGGTGTGTCGGTCACCGCGGTGAGGATAGCGGGAAGATCGTCCGGGTCCACGGGTGTCGAGGTCCGCGCGCGGACGGCGTCGACGGCGAGGTTATGGGTGATGGTCCTCAGCCAGGCCCGGACGGAGCCGCGGCGCGAGTCAAACACCTGGGCGTGCCGCCAGGCCTGCTCGAAGGCCTGCTGGGCCACATCCTCCGCGGTCTTGGTGTCCCCGACCACCGTCATCGCCGCGCCGAAGACGAGTGCCTGGAAGCGGCGCACGAACGCGAGCGATAGCTCAGCATCGCCGGCGCCCAGGCCCGCGAGCAGCGTCTCGTCTGGTAGCTGGTCGGTCGAGGTTCCCACTATCCGCACACACTACATACGGGTGATGGCCGGAAAGAGATTGGACTTCCGCGCATGAACTGGGGAAATTCTCCGGCCGCGATCCTGGGGCAGCCGTCCGGGCCAGCGGGACAAGAGGTCTCGCTGGCCTGGACGGCCCGGCTGGGACGCTAGCGCCGTACTGGCCCGGGATCCCGGGCGGGCGGCCAGGACGAGGGCGGATGCGGCGGCCAGCACGGCCGCGCTGGCGAACTCCACCACCAGTGAGCTCATGGCGTAGGGGACGGCCAGGCTTTCCGTGAAGCCGAACAGGCCGATGCCGGCACTGAGCAGCAGCCCGGCGGCCGTGGCGGCCATCGTGACCGCACCGGCCGCCATGAGGACCACGCGGCGGAAGACGGCCAGCAGCCACGGCCAGCGCGATGACCGCCGATGCCCTGGATCAGGAACAGCGGCCCGATCACGGAGATGCTCCGGTAGCCGTCAGACCACAGCTGCAGGTGGATCACGCCGGACCACACCATCAGGGCGGCCCCGGCGACGGCCAGGATGTTGACCGCCCAGCGCGCGCTAGGTGATTTCATCCTGGCTGGTCCCCGGGCCAGCAGCCGGGCGCCCGGGCCGGGACGCTGTCCCTGCGGGCGGAGTGGTGATCCCGGAGCATGGTGCTCGTATGAGTGGAATTCATCGGTCTGTCTCCTATCTGTGGCCGGCCGGAGCGGACCCGGCCAGCGTCAGGGCCCGCGAAACGGGTCAGGAACGTGGTCACGGGAGGTCAGCCCCAGCTGCCACCGGCGCTGGAGCCGCTGGACGAGGCCGGCGCCGTCGGGGAGGAGCTGCCCGCGCTCGCTGCCGCATCGGCAACCGTGATCTTCGTTCCGGCCGGGGCGACCAGCCACCACTTCGCGCCGAAGCTGTCGCTGCCCTGGCCGTTGGTCTGGCCCGGGCCGGAGTCGCCGGCGAAGTAGTACAGCGGGTGACCGAGGTAGGTCACCTGCTTGGTCCCGTCGGACCGGGTGATCGTGCCGAGGTCAGCGGCCTTCGCGCCGCCGGCTGCGGTCACCTGGCCCATGCTCGTCACTGGCGGCCAGGCCCCGGCACACGCCCCCGAGCAGGTGGACTTGTTCATGCTGTCCGCGGCCCACAGGTACACGGCACGTCCGGACGAATTGGTCAGGAACGATCCCGCCGAACCAGCGTGGGACTCGATCACCGTCGCCGTGGCTGACCCGCTCGCCGGTGTCCCGGCGGCGTTGAGCCGGTGGTGTCGAGCCCGGCCGCGGTGCCGCACGCCGCGGCCAGCAGCCCTGCGGCCACCGGAACGCCCAGCTTGACCGCCATCGGCAGCCGTTTCATCAGGGGCATACTCATCTTGCTCATCTCCTGTTCCGTGCGGCGGACGCTCATGCGTCACGTGCCGCCTTCATCACTTGCTTGCCGGAACCGAGTACGGGCGGGACGCCCGCAGAGATTGGAAGGTCAGGGTGACGTGCGTCACCACGCCCGGTCTGCGGCCGGGTCAGGCGCGCTGCGGGGCCGCGCCAGATCAGGTGAGTGGAGCCGGGCGAAAGCCCGGGACTAGCGGCTCCGGTGCGGACGCGGGGCCAGGTATCCGGTGATCTCGCCGAGTGCGGCTTCGGCGGAGGTGCCGTCCGTGCCGAACACGGCCAGGCCGAATTCCGATTTAGCCGCCAGGGTGCTCACGGAGTACGGCAGGATCACCATGCCCCTGGACTCCCGGCCAAAGAAGCCCTTACCCAGCAGGGCATCCCGCAGCTGGGCATATGTCGTGATCGTGCTGCTCACCGGGAGGGAGTGCACCGCCACCGCCGAGACGGCCTTCTCGTATCCCTGGCCGAACAGGCAGATGCACATGTCCGCCAGGATTCCGCCCAGGCCGCGCCTCGGGTTTATCTCCAGCGGGAACAGCGCCCCGTCGGACTCACGGTAGAGGAAATCGACATTCAGCGGGCCCCGGTACCCGCCCGCCGCGGTGGTCTCACCGATGGCTTCGCCCGCTTTCCGGACCTTCGCGGCGCAGTCATCGGGCATCGCCCCGACGCCCAGGGACGAGCCCAGGTAGAACTTCCCGGCGTGCAGGAAATGCCGCCCGGCGCAGAGCGTGTAAGTCTTGCCGTCGTCCTGGACCATCCCGTTGTAGGAGACGGAAAGGATATCCCTGGGCGATCCGAGGAACTCCTCGACGAGCAGTTCGCCGTCGTAGCCATCCGGGAGAATCTTGCCGACCAGCTTCTGCAGCCGGCGGCTGCTCTTGAGGACCCCCATCGAGTTGCCGCCCGCGCCGAACTCAGTCTTGATGATGGCCGGGCCGAACGCCTGCAGCGCGTCGTGCACCTGCTGTAGCAGGCCGGGCCCGCTGCGTACCACGGCAGCCCGGGTGAGCCGCAGGCCCGGGCACTGCGGGCGCGCGGCCTGGAAGTACTCTCTGGCCTGTACCTTCGAGTCGAGGCTGCGGGCACAGTCGAGGTGATCTTCCGGGGTCATCAGGTCAATGACGGTGCGCTTGGCGCGCTTGCGGATGGCCGCGACCAGGCGGGCGTACTCCGGCGTGGCCCCGAAGCTCTCGACCGCCACCGGCCCGTCAGCGGAGCTGTCATCCAGCAGCTCGACCACCTGGGCCAGGGCCCGCTCGTCGGCGGCCAGGTCAGCGCAGATGGAATTGCCGGGCTGCGCCGACGTCAGTGCCCGGTAGGCCAGGCTCTGATAACCAAGGATCGCGCTGAGGTCCGCGGCCAGCAGTTCGTCCACCGGATACCGGGTGAGCACCAGCTTCCTGTCACCTGACCAGGCCAGCGCCCCGTCTTCCGCCGGGAAAGGTTCGCCGCGGGCGGGCGGGGTGAATTCGGGGAGGCGCTGCCGCTCGGGCTGCAGTCCCCACTCAAGGATGTTGCTGACGACGAGCCGGTCGAGCTGCGGCCGGGACGGAGCACTTTGCCCAGGGATCACTAAGGCATGGTACGGAGATTACTCAAAGCGTGTGGGGCATACGACTTTATCGCCTCCGGAATTTCGGGCTCCCAGCCGCGGTGAGGAAGTAGCAAGGCGCGGCCGGCTGGCGGCGCTCACGGGGGGCCGACGAAGACCAGCGCGCTGGCCGGATGTGCGAAGGTCAGGCCGCTGCCCCAGGCCTGCTTCAAAGCCCAGGCTCCTGGCCAGGTCGCGGAGCTCGGCCAGCGCGGCCGGAGCCGCGGTCCGCAGGTGCTCGGCCCACAGCTGCACCCGCAGGTCGCTGACCAGGCTGCCGGTGCTGACCGCCGCCACGCTCAGCTCAGAATGATCTCCCTGCACCCCGGTGTACTGCATCGAGCGGTCCATGAAGTTGGCCGACCCGCCGCCAGGAACTCGTCGTCGATCAGGATGAGCTTGCTGTGCACGGTGATCCCGTTGACCGCCAGACCGCGAGGTTCTGCTGCTCAGCTGGCGTCAGGTGGGCCAGGACGCCGCTGGTCACCGCGCTGCTCAGGGCCTGGTTAAAAAGCCCGCCCGCAGTGTCGTTGGGGTCGTCGCTGCCGGGCACGACCGCGATCACCCGGACTCCGCGCTGGCACGCCGTGACCAGCGCCGGGAACAGTGTGCTGGTGGCGTCGAAGGCCTGGTCCTCGACGTAGATGTAGCGCTGCGCGGCGGCCAGCGCGGTCAGCAGCGTCCGGCGTACCTCGTGCACCCCGCCGGCCTGGCCAGATGGACCACGGCACATCATGGGTGAACGGGAGCGGATTGGCTTCCTTGACATCCGGGATGGAGCGGATGACCTGCGCGCTGGTATCCGCACTGGGCGGGCCGGGAGCGCTGAACGCCGGGGCGGATAGCGCCACGGCGGGTGGCGGGTTGAACGGCTTGCGGCCCGCACCCTGATGTCGTAGGTGGCCGCCGACAGCGTGGCCGCCTCCTGCCACCGGGTGACGAACGTGTCCAGGACCCGCTGGGCGTGGTCGCCGGTGACCCGCACCCCCGCGTCGTGCCAGCCCCAGTGGGACATCGTGGTGTGCGGCGGCCCATCCAGCCGGTCCTGCCGGAAGTCGATGCCGCCCGCGAACGCGGTCAGGCTGCCCTGGCGGGACAGCACGGTGAGCTTCATGTGGTGCGATGAGGCGACGTGCCCGGACCAGTCGAGCAGCACCCGGCCGGCGAGTGCGTCCCGCCCGCAGGGCCGGGCGCGCCACGCAGCGTCTCGGCCGCGGCGACATTGCCCCGGCAGACGTTGCTCAGGCCGCTGAGGACCGACTGCGGCAAGGCGAGCAGGTTCCGGTTGGCCGACAGGATGACCCGCACGTCCACGCCCGCGGCGGCCTTGGCCGTCAGCAGCTGGCGCAGCGTGGGGGTGCCCGGGGCGAACCGGAAGCCCGGATCCAGCCACCAGTCGGTGAGGTAAAAGATGTCACCGGCGCGGAGCTGATCGATCTCGGTCTTGATCGCAGCGAAGTAGGTCACGCCGTCGATGAGCGGGGTGATGCTGCCCAGCCGGCTGATGGGCGCGGCGTCGGTGCCGCCGGGTGGCGGGAAGTAACGGCTCTCCAGCGTGCTCAGGGCGGCGCCCGGTGCCGGCGCGGGGGCGGGGGTGCTGGCGGGGGGCCGTCGAGCGCGATCACGCCGGCATCGAGCGCGGCCAGCGTCTGCGGGCCGACGACCGGGTCGCCGGGCACAATGTGGTGATCCGCCTTGAACTGGGCCACCGCCGCCCCGGTCTCCGCGCCGAACCGGCCGTCCGCACCGGCCTTGGGCAGCGGGTACCCGAGGTCCAGCAGGGCCTGCTGAACGCGCACGATGGCCGGGCCGGTGCTGCGCACCGGGGCCGGGTAGGCCGGGGTGCCGGGCGCGCCCAGCCGGAGCCCCGCCCGCGATGACGGCTTGCAGGTCGGGATCGCCGGTGAAGCGCGGGCTGGACAGCGTGAGGGCGGGCGGGGTGGCCGGGGAACTGGCCTCGGCCGGCGCCGATTCATCCGGGCTGGCCGCGGCCGCCTGGGGCCTCGGTGCACCCGCCAGCGCTGCGCCGCCTGGGCTGAGCCGCAGGATGGCCTGGCTGGGCAGCACGATGCCGTGCCGGTCGGTGATCCGCCGGGCCCAGGTACCGTCCGCGGGCTGCCCGGCGGTGACATCCTCAGTGACCCGCGCGTAGCAGCCGGGCAGCGAGGACTCGGCGTCCCAGCCGGCCCGGGCGGCCTGGGCCGGATTGAGCAGGGTGGCGTCGGCGAGTACCGCGAGCAGCGCTTCGCCCTCGCCAGTCTGCCCGCGCAGCAGCAGGTCCCCGGCCCGGAGGCGGTCGCTGAGTTGCTCATCCGGGCCGGCGACCAGCTCGACCTGGGCGGCCAGCTGGTCGCGCAGTCCGGGCTTGCTGCCGAGCACGAACGCGGCGTACAGGTCGAGCGCGGTGGTCCCCAGCGTGCTGAGCACGCGGCCCGGGTCGGTCACGGGCGGCCCGCCCAGCTCGCCGGCCCGCCAGGCCGCCTGGCTCGCCCGGCTCGGTGCCGCCGGTCGCGGGCGGCTCGCCGGACGTCTCCTGCTGCCCAGGCGTCTCCCGCTCGTCGGCTGCGGCGGCGCGGGCCCTGGCCGTCATCGTTCGGGCTGCGCCGCCTCCATGATCGCGGCGGCGGTGTTCAGGTAGCCGCTGCCGGCCCGCTCGGTATCAGTCCCCTCGTAGGGGGCGCACGAGGCCAGCAGGGCGCGCCGGTACTCACTGACCGTGAGCGGTCGGCGGGCCGCCTGGAATTGGCACGCGATCGTCCCGGTGACATGCGGCGCGGCCATGCTGGTGCCAGACATCCGGGTGGCCAGCGGGGTTTCGCCGGGCGCCGCGTCCTTGGCCCGGCTGCGCGCGGCCAGGATGTGCGACCCCGGGGCCAGCAAATGCGGCCGGGCCAGCCCGACCCACGCGGTCGGCCCGCTGCTGCTGAAGTCGGTGACCGGACGGTCATCGTCGTGCGGGTCATACGCGCCCACCGTCACCGTGTGCAGCCCGTTGCAGATCGAGCCGGTCGTGTGGTGCGCACGGCGATGTCGCCCGGGAACCGGGTGTGCGCCCGCGGGTTCAGTGCCTCGCGGCCGATGAACACATGGTACGAGCCGTCCGGCACGTCCACGGCGCTGAGCACCACGGTCCAGGTGCCGTGGGGCGCGTTCGGGTCGAGCCAGATCATCGCCTCATTGCGCCCGTTGTCCGGATCGGCGAGCCGGTGAATGATGCGGGCGATATCGGTGCCGCCAGTCCGCAGGCGGCGATCTTCGCCGGGCCTGGCTCAGCACCCGGGCCCGCCCGTCCGGGGCGATGACGCCGACCGTGATCCGGTCCGTGGCCGGGTACCAGACGTCGATCTCGTGCCGGTCCGCCCCGTGTGGCGCCGCCACCAGCACCGGCAGCCGGACCTGCTGGCCGGCCGACAGGCGGCCCGCCGTGTGCGTGTTGTTGCCGAAGTAGTTGCCGCAGGACTCCACGACGGCGCGCCCGGGCTGTTCCAGGATCATCGCGTCGATGGCCTGCTCGACATGGGTGCTGCCGTCACCGGGCCCTTCGATGGTGCCCATGCTGAGGTTCACCACCAGCGGCCGCCCGGCGGCGGCCTGGCGGATGAAGTCCAGGCCTTCCAGCAGCGCGACGGAGTCGCCCAGCCCGCCCAGCCCCTCCTCGCCCCAGGTGGACAGGTGGACGAACACGGAGGCCGGCGTCGGGCGCCACTCCGGGCACCCCGCCGTCGAAACCTGATCCGGCGGCAATGCCGGTGGTGACCGTGCCGTGTGCCCCGTAGTCCAGGTCGGACTGCGCCGGGTCGTAACGCAGGGCCCGGTAGGGGTCGGCGGGCCCGCCGAGCGGCCTCGGCGCCTCCATGGCCGCGGCGTCGTCGTGGGCAGCACCGCGGCCGGAGCCGTCTTTGTCCGGCAGCGCCGGGCCGGCTCCGGCAGCGATTCCAGAACGCACGGCGCCGCCGCCCGGCAATCAGCCCCGCGGCCGTCGCGGGGCCGCGGCCGGCCCTGGCGCAGGAACGCCGGATGGGCGAGATCAAGGCCCCAGTCCACCGACCCCGACGACGACGCCGCGGCCGGTGGCGGCCAGCCCCGCGGGCCGCCGCTCGTCCTGCGGGCGCACGTCGAGGTCGGGGGCGGACTCATCGGCGGCGATCACGTCGGGACCGTAGAGCCGGGGCGGTGACACGCTGCGCACCCCGGGCGCGCTGGCCAGGCCGGTGACCGCGCGGCGGGAGCAGCGCACGGTCAGCACCGGGCCGAAGCGGGCCACGACCCGCACTCCCGGCGGCGGCGTCAGGCCGGCGTGCTCCAGCCGGACGATCACCGCGACTTCCTCGCCGCCGCGGCCGGCTTCGATCAGGGTGTGCAGCGCGGGTTTCATGGCGCCGGGGGTTCAGTCCGCGGGCCGCGCGGCCGCGCGGGTGGTGCGGCGCCTGTGGGGGGGCGTCCCCCCGGCCGCCCGCGCTGTTGCCCTGGTCGTCGTCCTGGCCGTCGTGCTGGGCCGCCTGGATTCCGCGTACTCCGTGGCGCACCCAGGACGAGGCTGACAGTGCTCCGCCTGGGCACCCAGAAGCCACCCTCAGGTGATTGGTGCCGCACTCCAGGTACCCGCCGCCGTCGCCCTCGGTGGTGGTGGACACGCCGAAGCCGGCCGTGCGCTCAGCACGTCTTCGGCATCCTGTGCGGAGTATCCGATGACCGACGGGACCTCCACCGTGTTGCTGACCGCGAGCTGGATGCTGGTGGCCTGGCGGGACCAGCGATCCGGCCGGGGGATAGCTGCCCACGACCGTGCCGGACGGCTTGTCGCTGATCGCCTCCAGCATCTGGTCCGCGACGACCAGCCCGAGGCTCAGCAGCTGTCCGCGCGGAGTCGGGCCCGCCATGGACCTGCGGGACCTCCAACGGCTCGGCGGCCACGTCGATGGTCAGCGGCGTGCTGGCCTGCTGCTGGGTGGCAGTGTCGGTCACAGTCACGGTGAAGGTGGCCGGGCCCGCCGCGGTGGGGATGCCGGTGATCAGGCCGGTGGCGCTGAGGCTGAGCCCGGGGGGCAGCGCCCCGCTGCCGGTCCAGGTCAGCGCCCCGGTACCGCCCGCCGCGGCCAGCTGGCTAGCCGGGTAGGGGTGCCGACCGCACCCTCGGGCAGCGTGGCAGTGGTGACGCCCAGCACGGGCAGCGTAACTGCCGGGCCGTTCTTCGCGGGGTCGCCCTGTCGGTCACGCGCACGGTGAAGCCCGCCGGCCGCGACCGTGGGGGTGCCGGAGATCGCGCCGCTGGCGCTGAGGCTCAGCCCAGCGGGCAGCGCCCCCCCGCTGCCCCAGGTTAGCGTCCCCGTGCCGCCGGTGCTGACCAGCGTCTGGGAGAGGGGGCGCCGACCGAGCCCTGGGGCAGCGCGGCGGTGGTGATGCCCAGGATGGAGACGCTGAGCTCCACGCTGGCCGTCTTGGCGGCGTGGCACTGTCGGTCGCCGTCACGGTGAACGTGGCCTGGCCCGCAGTGGTGGGCGTGCCGGCCAGCACGCCGGTAGCGCTGAGGCTCAGCCCTGAGGGCAGCGTCCCGCTGCTGGTCCAGCTCAGCGCCCCGGTACCGCCGGTGGCGGTCAGCTGGGTAGCCGGGTAGGAAACGCCGACCGCGCCCTCGGGCAGCGAGATGGCGGGACCGCTAGCTGGGCCACGTCGATGGCCAGTGTGGCGCTGGCCGTCCTGGCCGGGGTGGCGCCGTCGGTCACGGTCACGTGAAGGTGGCCTGCCCAACGCTGGCCGGCGTGCCGGTGATCAGGCCCGCCGGCTCAGGGTCAGCCCGTCGGGCAGTGCTCCGTTGCTGGCCCAGGTGAGCGCGCCGGTGCCGCCCGTGCTGACCAGCTGGGTAGCCGGGTACGCGGCACCGACCGCGCCATCGGGCAGCGCGCTGGCGTAATCCCGAGGACGGCAGGCTGAACTGCGCGCTGGCCAGCTGCGGCGGCGCCGCGCTGGGTCACCTGCGCGGTGAAGCTGCCCGGCCCGGGGGCCGCCGCGTGCCGGTGATCTCGCCGGCCGGGCTCAGGCTGAGCCCGGCGGGCAGCGGGCTGAGCGCGCTCCAGGTGAGCGCCCCGGACCGCCGGCGGCGGCCAGCTGGGTGGCTGGATAGGCGGGGTCCGCCACGCCCTCGGGCAGCGCGGCCGCGTGATCCGAGGCCTTGGCCGGCGTTGCCGCTGGCAGCCTGCTGAGCGAGTATCGCCGCTACGGCGAGGAAGCTGGGCTCCATCATGATCCCTTTGCAACGGGAGAACGGTCCGCTGGACGTGGCGGCACAGCCGGCACGCGCGCGCCGCTATGGGGTGGACTGGTCCTGGTCAGGACGACGGAGTTGACTTGCCCAGGGTCAGGACGAGCAGCAGCACATCATCATGTTGCCGCCGAGCATGCCGCCGCCGTCGCTCCCGGAGCCGGTGTCGATGCCGCTGAGCAGCAGGAACGGCAGCAGCTCGGTGAGCTGGTTGTTCGCGCCGAGCGACTGCTGGAGCAGGGGCAGCATCATCACGGTGTCCGCGGTCTGGCCCAGCGTCTTCTTGATGCCGGTGATGTCCTTGCGCCGGTCGGCGGCGTCTTTGCGGACCCGCGCCATGTCCCGGCCCACCGCGGTCACGCTGGTGTTGACCCGCTGGATCGCGGTCGAGTTCTGGCTGATGTTGCGCTTCAGCTCGGCGATCGCCATGTTGAACTGGTTCTGGGTCACCGGCGTGCCGGATGGCCGGGTCGGCATCTGGGCCGGCCGGGCGGTACGCACCGGCCGGGTCCGGGAGGCCCCAGCGAAGGCGTCATAGTCGTCGCCGATGTCCTCGTCCGACTCGATGTCCTCGTACAGGGGAATCGTCATCGTCGCTCCTTCATGGTTGGTCCCGGCGGCACGATTAACGCCGGCGACTGGGTGGCCGTGGGTGGCGAAGCGCGCCCGGCGGTATACCGCCGGACTGCGGGGACGACGAGGGCCTGGAAGGCTTCCGGGTCCGGCCGCCGCCCGCCTGGCCGGCCGCGGCCGCGGCAGCGGGGGCAGCGCCCGTCCTCGCCCCAGCAGACGGGGCAGCCGCCGAGGGCCTCCGCGAGCAGGTTGTTCCGTTGCCGGAAGACCTCGAGCTCGGCGTACATCTGGTTCAGGACGGCGATGGCGCCGGCGTCGTCGGCAGGCCGAACTCAGTGACCGGGCCCTGCTCCGGCGGCCCGAACTCCTCGATGACCTCGTCCTCGATGACCTCGTCCAGGACTTCCGGTTCGGCGAGCTCCGCGGCCGCGGTTCGCTGCCGCATCGCCGCGGCCAGCGGGGCGGCGATCGGGTCGTCGCCCAGTTGCTGCTCGACCAGGTCGGGCAGGGACAGCCCGGCGGTGGCCGGGCCCTGCCCGGTGATCCGGGACAGCAGCAGCTGCCGGACCGGGTCCATCGCGGTGGTCATATCGCCAGCACCTCGGCGTCCTCGGCGTCCTCGGCGTCTTCGGCATCCTCGGCGTCTTCCGCGTCCTCGGCGTCTTCCAGTCTTCGGCATCCTCGGCGAGCACTTCGCCGTAGAAGGCGGCTTCCTCGTCGTCGTAGGCATCGCCCAGCCACTGTTCGTAGTCCCCGGCGTCCGCGGCTTCCTGGATGTCCTCGGCCGGTGCGGCGGTCAGGGGTGGCCGGACGGCCTCCGCGGGGGCGTCCTCCGCGGCCGGGATCGGCATCAGCTGCGCGTACAGCAAAGCGGCTCGCGCTTCCGGGTTGCCCAGGTTGACGCTTTCCGCCAGGTAGTCGGCGTGGCCGGGGTAGGGCATGACCCCTTCCCACTCCGCGGTGGCGTGATTGGCCAGCGTGCCGAGCAGGTTGGTCACCGCGGCGACCGGCGCCTGGGTGGTGCCGCCGGCCACCGGCACGGTCCGCGCGCCGGCCTGCCCGAGCAGCATTGAGCTGAGCGCCTGCTGCGTGGTCGGGCTGCCGAGCATGCCCAGCAGCTGCCCGACCGCGCCGCCCGGCCCGCTGCCCAGGGCCGGGGCGAGGGCTGACACGACGCCAGGCAGGGCGCTGGCCAGCGAGCCCAGCCCCGGGGCCGCGCCTGACCGGGGGCCGGCGCCTGGCCGGGGGGCGGCGGGTGACCGGCGGAGCCGAGCGCGCTGCCGAGGCCGCCCAGGATCGCGCCGCCGAGCATGCCGAAGGGGCCCATCGGGGCCCCCGCGGCCAGCCCGGAGGCCACCCCCGGCAGCGCGCTGGCGAGCACCGGCGCGGCCTGGGCCGCGACCTTGCCCACGACCTGGCCCACATTGCCCAGCGTTTTGCTCAGGTTGTCGAAGAAGCCCTCAGCGTCTTCCAGCGTGGTGCCCGGGCCGAACGCGCCTTCGACCAGCTGCTCTACCTGAGCCCGCGGGAAGCGCCCGGTACTCCTCGGCCAGGGCCGAGCCGAGCCGCGGGAACTCCTCCTGCCACTCAGCCATCGCCGCCTCCTCGGAAGGCTGTGCCGCTGCCGCGGGCCCTGGTCACCCAGCGGCCCGCGCTGATACGGCCAGCATCGCGAGGGTGCGTCACCGGATCGTCGCGACCGCGTCGCGGGCCGCGGCGACCGCTGGCCGGGTTGCGGCGACCGCCGGCCGGGTCGCCACGTTCCTGGTGGCGGCCTGCTGCGCGGCGAGCCTGGGCCGCTGGTCGAGCAGCCGGCAGATCGACGGGGATGGCGCCACGCCCAGCTCATCGCGGAGCAGCTGGGAGCACCGCAGGAAGTGGCGGCGGGCTTCGGACCAGTTGCCCTCGGCGAGGTGGATCTCGATCAGGGTGCGATGGGCGGTCTCCCGCAACGGCTCCAGCCGGATCGCCGCCAGCGCGGCCTGGATCGCGTCCGCGTGTCCTGCCTGACCGGCTGAGCAGGATGGCCAGGGTCTCCAGGGCATGCAGCCTGAGCTGCCGGAGCCCCTCCCGCTCATCGAGCAGCCATTCGTCGTACCAGTCGGGGAGCAGCTCGCCGGAGAGTTCAGCCAGGCTCATCGCGTCAAGATCGACGTCAGCGGCCCCGGCGGCCGCCTGGTTGAGCCGCTGGGCGAAGCTGGTCCGCCGGCGGACGTCCACCTCGGTCCCGGGATGCAGCCCGAGCACCGACGGGGTGGCGGTGACCACGCGGCACCGGACTGGTTGACGCGCCACAGCGCGGTGCGCAGGTCGGCGAGGGAGCGTTCGGTCGAGTACGTCCGGCCACAACGTCCCGGCTATGTACAGCCGGCGGACCGGCCGGTCGCGGAGGCTGAGCAGCGTGAGCAGCCGCTGGCCGCTTGAGGCGACGGCGACCTCCCGGTCGCCGCGGCACAGGCTGAAGCCACCGAGCAGCGCGATCCGCACCGGCCTTCCCGGCTCGCCGGACGGCGGTGTCCGCCGTGCAGGGTTAGCGGTCACGTCGTCCCCCAGTCCCTCCATGGCCCCCGCAGGCTGGCCCGGGCAGGCTGGCCCCGCGCCCTGGCCGGGGCCAGGGCTGCGGGATCCGGCCCGGCCTTCCTACCGGGGAACGTCACCCACCGTGCGTCACACGGCCGTCACCGGGGCCACCTGCCGCGGGCCGGGGCAGCGCCTCCAGCCAGCCGCGGACGGCCTGGCACGCTTCGTCGAGCGAGACCGTGACCAGCACGGGCGCTGGCTCACGGCCAGGGATGAGCTCAGCGATCCGGACCCTGATCCGCGGCGTGCCAGCATGCTCGATCCAGGCCCGCACGACGAGTGACCGGATCTCGGAGCTGAGCTGGCCAGGGTCGCCGGGAGCGGGGCTCATTGGGTCAGCGCCCATGACGACTCCAGGCACTGACCATCGTGGATGCGGACCAGCCCAAGGGATGGAAGGGCATGGCGCCAGTGTCCGCATCCTGCGTCACGCCGCCATTTGCGGCGGCGTCACCCTAGGGGAGAGCCGAATTCCCCCGGGTGATACATCGTGCTGCGCCGCCGCCCGCGGGCGGCGGCGCAGAGCGGCTCCGCCGGCCACCGGTGAGTCCGGCTTCTGGGCAGCGTCTCTATCTGCAAACCGCAGCCGGACGCATCCTCGGAGGAAGCCATGACCACCAGCGCACTGCCGCCCGTCGTCGACGCCGGCACCTGGCAGCGCCAGCTCGACGAACTGCGCGCCCGGGAGAAGGCCGCGACCCGGGAACTCGACGCGATCGCCGCGCAGCGGCGCCGGATGCCGATGGTCGAGATGCCCGGCTACACCCTGGACGGCGAGGAGGGGCCGGTCCGGCTGGCGGACGTCTTCGACGGCAAGTCCCAGCTGATCGTCTACAACCACATGTGGTTTCCCGGCGAGCAGTGGCAGTGCCCGGGCTGCACCGGGTTCACCTCGCACTTCACCAGGCTGGAGTTCCTGGATAGCTACGACGCCCGGTTCGTCATCGTCACCCAGGGCCCGATCGACGAGGCACTGGCCTACAAGCGGCGCGTTGGGAACACAATGACCTGGTATTCCACGGCGAACAGCCCATTCGGCGCCGACGTCGGCGCGCCGCCGGGCGGCGGGTTCGCGGTCAACGTGTTCCTGCGTGACGGCGACACCGTCTACCGCACCTGGCACACCAACGGCCGTGGCACCGAGCAGCTCAGTTACACCTTTGCCGCTGATCGATCTGCTGCCCTACGGGCGGCAGGAGGAGTGGCAGGACTCGCCCGAGGGCTGGCCGCAGTCGCCCACCTACAGCGGGTGGGGCAGCTCGCAGGACGTCGCGGCGGCCTACGGCCCGGATGCGTGAGGCCGCCGGCGATGACCGGCCGTGATCGCCAGATCGCCCCTCGGCTCAGGCATGCCTTGAGCCCGCCGAGTGGCCACCCGCCCGGCCGACGCGCGTCCTGGGACCGCTGGCCTGGCCGGCGGCCCGGCAGGGCCAGCCCGGCGAGGGCCCCGGCCAGGGCCAGGCCGGCCGCGGCCGCGATGGCGGGCGCGAACCCGTCGCTGAACGCGGCGGCCGAGGTGTAGCCGCCAGCCGTGGCGAACACGGCGGCCAGGATCGCGACGCCGAACGCGCCGCCCAGCTGGCGCATCATGCTGAAGCTGCCCGACGCCTTGCCGATGTCGCCGCGCGGGACCGAGCCGACCACGGCCTTGGTGACCGCGGGCACGGCCAGGCCCAGCCCGGCGCCGGAGATCACCATCGGCGCGAGCAGCGCCGGGTAGGCCAGCCCGGGGGAGGCGATGACGGCGATCCAGGCGAACCCGGCGGCCTGCAGCAGCAAGCCCGGAGACGACCAGCGGCCGCTCGCCGATCCGGTCGGCCAGCTTCCCCGCCCTCGGTGCGATCAGGAACGGCGCCACGCCCCAGGGCAGCAGCCGCAGCCCGGCGCCGAGCGGATCCTGGCCGAGGCCGACCTGCTGGAACTGGGCCATGAAGAAGACCGCCCCGGTGATCGACGCGTTCATCAGGAAGACCACGGCGTTGCCCGCCGAGAAGCCCCGGATGGCGAACAGGCGCATCGGCAGCATCGGCGCGCGGGCCCGCAGTTCCCAGCCGGTGAACGCCACGGCCAGCACCGCGCCCGCCGCGAGCGCCCCGGCGACCTCGGGGCTGGCCCAGCCGGCCGAGCTGCCGCGCACCAGGCCCCACACCAGCCCGAGCGCCGCGCCGGTGCCCAGCGCCACGCCGGGCAGGTCCAGGGCGGCGCGCGGCCCGTAACTCTCGTCCAGGTGGCGCAGCGCCAGCGGGATGGTGAGCAGGGCGACCGGCACGTTCAGCCAGAAGATCCACTGCCAGGCGATGCCCTGGGTGATCGCGCCGCCCAGCACCGGCCCCACCACGACCGCCAGGGCGGTCACCGAGCCGAAGATGCCCATCGCCCAGCCGCGGCGCTGCGGCGGGACGGCCGCGTTCAGCAGCGCCAGCGCCAGCGGCATGACCATCGCCGCGCCGACGCCCTGCACCGTGCGCGCCGCGATCAGCGCGCCGGCCCCGGGCGCGAGCGCGCACGCCGCCGAGCCCGCGGCGAACACGCCCAGGCCGATGGCGAAGACCCGCCGCCTGCCGAACCGGTCGCCCACGGCGGCCGCGGTCATCAGCAGCACCGCGAAGGCCAGGGTGTAGGCGTTGACCGTCCACTCCAGCTGCCCGATCGAGGCGCCCAGGTCGCGGCGGATCGTGTTCAGCGCGGTCGCGACGACCAGCAGGTCCAGCACGACCATGAACGAGGCCACCGACGCCAGCGCCAGGGCCCAGCCCTGGGCGCGGGTCATGGCGTCCTGCCTGCTCGCGGTGTTCACGTGTCCTCCAATGTTCTGCGTTGTGATGCTTGCTGCTGGTTCAGACACCGCGGGCGCCGCGAATTGGCCGGTGAGTTTGCGGCCCGGCTGGTGTCGTTTCGTTAAGGACCCGGCGAGGGTGCGGCGATGGAGGATGTGATCGTGACCACGACAGCGCTGGCCCGCGCCCGGGCGGGCGATGGGGAGGCGTTCCGCGAGCTCACCGACCCGCACCGGCGCGAGCTGCAGCTGCACTGCTACCGGATCCTCGGCTCAGTCCAGGACGCCGAGGACATGCTGCAGGAAACGCTGCTGGCCGCCTGGCGCGGGCTCGGCCAGTTTGAGGAACGCGCCTCGATGCGCTCCTGGCTGTACAAGATCGCGACCAACCGGTGCCTGAACGCGCTGCGCGACACCGGCCGCCGCCCGGCGGCCGCGGCCAGGTACCAGTGGTCTGCCCCCCCGCCAGAGCCCACCCGCCGGACCGAGCCGCTGTGGCTGCAGCCCTACCCGGACGCGCTGCTCGAAGACCTGCCCGATAACGCGCCCGGTCCCGAAGCACGCTACGAGACCAGGGAAGCGGTGGCGCTGGCGTTCGTGGCCGGGCTGCAGCGCCTGCCGCCCCGCCAGCGCGCCGTCCTGGTGCTGCGCGACGTGCTCGGCTACCCCGCGGCGCAGGCCGCCGGCCTGCTCGGAGTCAGCGAGGTGTCGGTGAACAGCGCCTTGCAGCGGGCCCGCGCCACGCTCGCCGCCCAGCTTCCTGCCGCGGGCCGCGACAGCGCGCCCGCGCCGCGGTCGGCCCGGGAGCGCGAGCTCACCAGCCGGTTCGCGGACGCGTTCGAGGCCGCCGACGCCGACCGCCTGGTGGCCCTGCTCACCGAGGACGCGTGGCTGACGATGCCGCCCGAGCCGCTGGAATACCAGGGCCACGCCGCGATCGCCGAGTTCTTCCAGACCCGGACGGCCCGGTGGGGGACCCGGGTGCCCCGGCTGGTGCCTACCCGCGCCAACGGCCAGCCCGCGTTCGGCTACTACCTCGCCGATCCGCACGCGCCGGTCGCGCACGCCCATAGCCTCGTCGTGCTCACGCTGGCCGGCGACAAGATCTGCGCCATCACCCGGTTCGGCGACAACAGCCTGTTCCCCGGCTTCGGGCTGCCCCCGACCCTGCCGCGCTAGCCGGATACGCTCAGCGGCTCACCGCGGTCTCCCGCTCGACCCGCGACAGCTTCTCAGGATTGCGCACGACGTAGAGCCCGGTGATCAGGCCGTCGTCGATCCGCATCGCCACGAGGGCTTCGATCTCCCCGCTGAGCCGGATGATCAGGGCCGGACGGCCGTTGACCTGCACCGGTTCGACCGACACCTCGCCGCCGATCCGGGGCAGGCCGATAGCCAGGAAGCGAGCCACCCGGCCGGCCTCGACGATGGGACGCACCGCGGCCCGCTTGACTCCGCCGCCGTCAGTCAGGAGGACGATGTCCGGCGCGAGCATGTCGAGCAGGCTCTGCAGATCGCCCGTTTCGATCGCCCGCTGGAACGCCTCGAGCGCGGCGCGGGTCTCGGCTGCGGAAACGACCCCGCGCGGCCGGCGCGCCGCGACGTGGGCCCGGGCCCGGTGGGCGATCTGGCGGACCGCGGCCGGGGTCTTGCCGACGGCTTCGGCGATCTCGTCATACTCCAGATCGAACACCTCGCGCAGCACGAACACCGCCCGCTCGGTCGGCGTGAGCGTCTCCAGCACCAGCAGCATCGCCATCGAGACGCTGTCGGCCAGCTCGACGTCCTCGGCCACGTCGGGCGCGGTGAGCAGCGGCTCGGGCAGCCAGGGGCCGACGTAGGACTCCTTGCGCCGGCGCAGCGTGCGCAGCCGGCTCAGCGCCTGGCGGGTGGTGATCCGGACCAGGTAGGCACGCTGATCCCGCACGGTGCCGAGATCGACGCCCGCCCACCGCAGCCAGGTCTCCTGCAGGACGTCTTCGGCGTCGGCGGCCGAGCCGAGCATCTCGTAGGCGACGGTGAACAGCAGGTTGCGGTGGGCGACGAACGCCTCGGTGGCGGGGTCCATGCGGCCGTCACGAGCAGGCGGCCCGGCGGGCCCGGTGCTGGCTCGCTGTGCTCGCTCATAGCTGGCTCCTGCCCGTCTCGCTCCCGACTGTGCCACACGCACAAGACGCCGGCCCCAGCCGCTTTGTGACACCTGCGGCCGGTGCCGTACGTCACATTGCCGCCGCGTCACAGGGACCGGGTCGGCCGGCATCTCCATGTTCGTAAGGACGCCGCGCGGACGATCCGCGCGGCACGCGACTCCACGAGTGAGGACGACGTCATGGAACCCCGTATCGACCTGTTCAGCAACGAGATCGGCGCCAAGATCGCCAAGCGGATCTACAACGTCAGCCTGGTGATCGAGCAGTCGCCGCTGCCCAAGGCCACCCAGGAGCTGGTGAGCCTGCGGGCCAGCCAGATCAACGGCTGCGGCTGGTGCGTCGACATCCACACCAAGGAGGCCGCGGCCGCCGGTGAAACCCCGGTCCGGCTCAGCCTGGTCGCCGCCTGGCGCGAGTCCACCGTGTTCACCGAGGCCGAGCAGGCCGCGCTGGCGCTCACCGAGGAGGGCACCCGGCTCGCCGACGCCTGCCACGGCGTGTCCGACGAGACCTGGGCCCAGGTGCGCAAGCACTACGACGACGACCAGATCGCCGCGCTGGTCGCCCTGGTCGCCATGATCAACGCGGCCAACCGGCTCGCCGTGATCGTGCGCCAGAAGGGAGGTTCCTACGAGCCCGGCATGTTCGCCAGCATGACGGGCTGACCGGCAGCCGGATCCGGCCCGGCCCGGGTCAGGCCGGCCCGGCACCTGGGCGAGGCCGGGCTGCTCCGGGCCGTGCGGGATGTCGAACGACTCCTCGCCGGTCGCAGCAGCCGCACGGCACCACGCCGGCCACGTAGTCCGGGCTGTGCGCGACCATGCCCGGCCGGGGCGAGGTGCCGAGGGTGAACATGCCGTCGCCGAACTCGGTCGCGGTGATCGAGGGCAGCAGCAGCGACACCGCGATGCCGTCTGGCGCCAGTTCCTGGCGGAGCACGGCGCTGAGCATGTTGACCGCCGATTTGGTCGACGCGTAGGCGCCGACGCCGACCGCGGCCGCCGGGTGGTGCCGGAGCTGAGTTCACGATCCGCCCGAAACCCTGCTCCCGCATGGCGGGCAGCACCGCCTGGGTCACCGCCAGCGGGCCGGCCACGTTCAGCCGCAGGACCTGGCTGAACTCGGCCAGGTCCACCTGGTCCAGCGGCCCGTGCAGGCTGGCGCCGGCGTTGTTGACCAGTCCGTCGATCCGCTGGTACGGTCGAGGCGCGTGGCGGTCACCAGGTGGCGCACCTGCGCCGGGTCGGTCACGTCGGTGGGCACGGCCAGCGCCCCGTTGAGTTCCTCGCTCAGCGCGGCTGGCCGGCCGTCGCCGGCGGGCGGCGAGCACCGGATAGGCCCCGGCGGCGTGCAGCAGGCGTGCGGTGGACGCACCGATACCGGAGGAGGCGCCGGTGACGATCACCGACTTGCCGGCCAGGTCAATGAGATCGGTCATGAGCCAACGTGTACCCGACGGGCTTACCGCCTAAGCGGCGGACGGCGGGCCAACTATGACTCTGTCTGCCGAGGGAAGGGCTGATGACTCGAGAACTACCCGCCCGGACAACGCCGCCCGAGTCGGGGCAGCCGGTGCCCGGCGAGGAGGAGCCACCGGCCCCCGAGCCTGCTGAGGATCCGGGATACCTGACCGAGACGGGCGAGGTCGGTGGGGGAGGACGGATCGGTCGTGCCGATCATCGGTGGCCTGCCCGCCGTCGATGGCTCGGCGTGGGACATCGGTGCCGCGGCGGACGAGCGTGGGGCGTCCCTGGCGAGCACGAGGCCAGTCCAGGGACACCGGGCCGCCGCTGGGACGACACGCGCTGAGCTCACCGGTGAGCCTGCTGCGCGGCCCGCCCGCGCAGCCGGTGCGCCTTGCGGGTGGGCCGGCGGGTGGCCGCCGCGAGCTTGTCCAGCCTGGCGACCTCGTCTGAGCCGTCCAGCGCGTGAATGAGGACGACGAGGTAGTTCGCGACCGCGCTGACCACCGCCACCGCCAGCGGGATCACCAGGGTGGTCACCCCGGCCTGGTACCCGAGCGCGTCGTTAACCTCGAGTCCCGCGCCAGCAGAAGGCGCGGACGGCTCACCGCGCCCGTGCCCGAGTTGCGATGCCGGAGTTGCGCATGGTCCGGGCGGGCGAACTTCAGGCCGCGATCCCGTCGCCTCCGCAGGCCTTCGTGTCTCTCGGGTTCACCGCTCCGGGGCAGGCATCGCCACTGCTCCCGCGCGCGGGGGTTGCTCCCCTGCGTCCAGCGCATGTGGTGGCCGCCGCGAAGATCGCTCAGGCCAGCCAGCGTCACCACGCCGATGGCGATGGTCAGGCCCCACCGATCAATGACCGCGCCTCTGCGGGGCCGACTACGAGATCGTGAAGGTCGCCGCCCACCTCGAGCCGACCCGACTGTTCGATCCCGCCGACCTTCACCGGCTCGAAGCCGGCCGTTCGGATCAACCGCTCGACTTCCTCGCCGGCACGGTCGTCGTCGGTCACGTAGAAGAGGACCGCCGGCTCCGGTGACCGGTTGCTGGAGGACTCGAAGAGATCGGCCGACATGGTTCCGAACGCCATGGCCAAGCGCGCCCCCGCCGGCAACCACCCGGCTACAACCTCGCCCGAGGATTGCCCTTTCGGCAGGAGACGTGAGACGTTGCCTTGTGCGTCGATGCCGACCGGGTTGCTCGGAACGACCACGAGCCTTGTCGGTCAGCGGCTCGGCGATCTCGTCTATGACGCCCTTCAGCACGGTAAACCGCAGCGCGAGGACGACGGCATCGGCGCCCCGCAACGCGTCGCGGTTGTCGGCGGCGACGACCGCAGCCCGGCCGATCTCCGCGGCCAGCTTTCGTGCCGACTCATTGTCGGCGCTCGAGAGCCGCAGGGTCTCGCCGCCTGAGGCGAGCTCGCGGGCGATGACCGATCCGATCCCTCCAGTGCCGATGATCGCGGTGGTCATGACCGGAACCTCCTCGGCATCCGCGGCGATCTCGGCTCACTCGGACTCCCCGCCGGACGTACTCGACGGCCAGTGAGCGGGCGACCAGTCCCCCTCTGGGTCCGTGGTTTGCCCCACTTCGATCAGATGACCGTCGGGATCGCGGATGTAGCAACGGATCTCGTACTGGTGCTGTTTCGGCGGCGTCAGGAAATGAGCACCCCGGGCGCTCCATTCGGCGTACACGGCCTGCGATGTCTTTGACCCGGATATTGAGGAAGCTGCTGACCCGGTCGGGATCGCGTGGCGTCTCCAGGGTGACCGCGGCTTGTCGTCGGTCGGGCCTCCGCCGACGTTGATGATGATCCAGCTGTTGGACAGCGCGACATAGGTCAGCCCTCCGGGGCCGGAGAAGGCCAGCCTGCCGCCGAGCACTTCGGTGTAGAAGCGCCGAGAGCGCTCGACATCGTCCGAGACGATGAAGTGGGCCAGCACAATTCCCTCTGGGGGCGGTGGGAGCTCGGCCATCTGGCACCTCCACTGGTTGGGTCTCACACCCCGCTTACGACGGGTCTGCAGCGTGCAGGGGTTGTCCCGCCGCTGCATGCCAGGGAGTCTAACGCTGTCTAAGCCACCGCGTGGATGGGGGTTCATCAGGGCGCGCGACCCGAAAGGTGCCCTCTGAGCTGGGACGATGGGAGTTGCTGAAGCTACCGTCGCGGGGCTGGAGAGGACACCTCGCAGGCGCGATTTTTACCCGGGCCCTCCCTGCCCGGGAAGATGACATGATTCACTCCGTGCGCCTGCCACGGACGACGTCGGGGTCCTCATGACCCGGACGCGAGTGCCTCCGGTGCTCGTCACCGGAGCGACCGGCCGGGTTGGGCGCGTCGTGGTCGACCTGCTCGTCGACGCGGGCGTGCCGGTCCGGGCCCTCACGCATCGCCCCGAGGCGGCGGCGCGCTGCCGGCGAGCGTCGAAGTCGTCACCGGCGACCTCACCGTGCCCGAGTCGCTCGACGCAGGGCTGCGTGGTGTCAGTGCCGTCTTCCTCGTCTGGACCGTCCCGCCGGCGACCGCCCCGGCAGTTGTCGGGCGTCTCGCAACCCACGCGCGGCGGGTCGTCTTTCTCTCATCACCGCACCAGACCCCGCACCCTTTCTTCCAGCAACCGAATCCGATGGCGGTGCTGCACGCCGATATTGAGCGGCTCATCGCGGCCACCGGGCTCGAGTCGACGATCATCCGGCCGGGGATGTTCGCGTCGAACGCGTTGTTCTGGTGGGCGCCCGCGATTCGCGCCGGCGGTGTCGTCCGGTGGCCTTACGGCGCTGCCGAGACGGCACCCGTCGATGAGCGCGACGTGGCCGCCGTCGCGGCGCGGACCCTGTATCAGGACGGGCATGCTGGGGGCGACTACGTCCTCACCGGCCCCGAGTCACTGAGTCAGGCCGAGCAGGTGAGCATCATCGGTGACGTGCTGGGGCGCCGGATCAGATTTGAGGAGCTGTCGCCGGAGCGAGTTCCGGAGCGAGACGGAGGGAAGCTGGCCGCGCCCGGTCGTGGACATGCTGCTCGCCGCGTGGGGCGCAACGATCGGAAGGCCGGCGTTCGTCACCTCTACGGTGTCCGACATCCTCGGATCGGCGCCGCGATCGTTTCGCCAGTCGGTCGCCGATCACGCCACCGCGTTTATGGAAGATCCGGCCCCATCGAGTTGACCTTCGCCACGGTCAGGCACCGG
>CAVUKT010000076.1:0-80020 GCA_963742055.1 uncultured Actinomycetes bacterium
CGTTGATGAACGGCGCGTCGTCGTCGTACGGGCCGACCACGGCCAGCACCTTGGGCCGGGTCAGGATCTCCTCGGCCACGCTGCGCACCGCGTCGTGCGAGACCGCCTCGATCGAGGCCAGGATCTCGTCAACCGGCTCCAGCCGCGGGTAGACCAGCTCGGACTTGCCCAGCCGGCTCATCCGCGAGGACGGGTCCTCCAGGCCGAGCACCATCGAGCCGCGCACCTGGCCCTTGCCGCGGTCGAGCTCGGCGTCGGACAGGCCGCCGGACACCACCTTGGCGATCTCGTCCCGGCAGATCGACAGCACCTCGTCGGCCTTGGACGGCAGGCAGCCCACGTAGACCCCCCAGATGCCGGTGTCGGCGTGCTGGGAGGTGAAGCTGTAGACCGAGTAGGCCAGGCCGCGCTTCTCGCGTACCTCCTGGAACAGCCGCGACGACATGCCGCCGCCGAGGGCCGCGTTGAGCACGCCCAGCGCGAACCGCCGGTCGTCGGTCCGGCTCAGGCCCTCGCAGCCGAGGATCAGGTTGGCCTGCTCGATCCCCCGCGACACCAGCGCACGCCACGGCCCGGGTCGCCGTCCACCGCGGCCGGCCACCGGCGGCGGGCCGCCCGGCGTGGACAGCCGCGGCCCGGCGGGCCTGGCGTCGCCCGCTGAGCACGTGGGCGAACTCGCGCCGGGCGTGCTCCACCACCATCTCGTGGTCGAGGCTGCCCGCCGCGGCCACGACCAGGTGGTCCGGGGTGTACCGGGCCCGGTAGTGCTCGGCGATCTGCGTCCTGGGTGATGCTGTTGATGGAGTCAACCGTGCCGAGGATCGGCAGGCCGAGCGGGGTGTCACCGAACAGCTTGGCCGACGAACGCCTCGTGCACCGTGTCGGAGGGATCGTCGTCGTTCATGGCGATCTCTTCGAGGATCACGCCGCGCTCGGCGTCAACGTCCTTCGGCTCGATGAGCGAGCTGGTCACCATGTCGGACAGCACATCGATGGCCAGCGGCAGGTCGGCGTCCAGCACCCGCGCGTAGTAGCAGGTGTACTCCTTGCCGGTGAACGCGTTCAGCTCGCCGCCGACCGCGTCCATCTCGGCCGAGATCTCCAGCGCGGTGCGCCGCCTGGTGCCCTTGAACAGCAGGTGCTCCAGGTAGTGCGTGGCCCCGGCGTGGGCGGGGTCCTCGTCAACGGACCCCACCCCCGCCCAGATGCCGAACGCGACCGAGCGGACCGACGGCAGCGACTCGGTGATGACCCGGAGCCCGCCGGGCAGCACGCTGCGCCGGACGGTCCCCGGGCCGTCATCCGGCCGTCCGGCCTGCACGCCCGGGCTGCTCACGAGTTGTTGCTGTGCCGGCGCTCGCGGTGCCGGGTCCGGTGGCTGTCGCCGCCACCAGCCTGGCCCGCGGCCGGGCCGCCGCCGGACGACTCAGGCGAGCCGGACCCGCCGCCGTCACCGTTCCCGGCGGCCGCCTCAGCGCTCGACGACCTCGACGGGCACCAGGGACAGCTTGCCGCGGTCGTCGATCTCGCGGATCTCGACCTGGATCTTGTCGCCGACCTTCACCACGTCATCGACGTTGTCGATCCGGGCCCCGCCGTGCAGCTTGCGCAGCTGGGTGATGTGCAGCAGGCCGTCCTTGCCCGGCAGCAGGGAGATGAACGCGCCGAACGTGGTGGTCTTGACCACGGTCCCGAGGAACCGCTCGCCCACCTCGGGCATGTGCGGGTTGGCGATCGCGTTGATCGTCGTCCGCGCGGCCTCGGCGGAGGGCCCATCGGTGGCACCGATGTAGATGGTGCCGTCGTCCTCGATGGTGATCTCGGCGCCGGTGTCCTCCTGGATGGAGTTGATCATCTTGCCCTTGGGCCCGATGACCTCGCCGATCTTGTCCACCGGGACCTTGATCGTGATGATCCGCGGCGCCTGCGGGCTCATCTCGCCCGGGGCGTCGATGGCCTCGCGCATGACCTCGAGGATCGTGAGCCGGGCCCCGCGGGCCTGGCGCAGCGCCGCGCCGAGCACGGCGGCCGGGATCCCGTCCAGCTTGGTGTCGAGCTGGAGCGCGGTGATGATGTCCTTGGTCCCGGCGACCTTGAAGTCCATGTCGCCGAACGCGTCCTCGGCGCCCAGGATGTCGGTCAGGGTGACGTACTGGCCGCCCTCGTGGATCAGGCCCATCGCGATGCCGGACACCATGTCCCGCAGCGGGACGCCCGCGTCGAGCAGCGACATGGTGGACGCGCACACCGAGCCCATGGAGGTCGAGCCGTTGGACCCGATCGCCTCGGAGACCTGGCGGATCGCGTAGGGGAACTCCTCGCGGCTCGGCAGGACCGGCAGCAGGGCCCGCTCGGCCAGCGCGCCGTGACCGATCTCGCGGCGCTTCGGCGAGCCGACCCGGCCGGTCTCCCCGGTGGAGTACGGCGGGAAGTTGTAGTTGTGCATGTACCGCTTGGTGCGCTCCGGGTTGAGCGTGTCGATCATCTGCTCCATCCGGAGCATGTTCAGCGTGGTGACGCCGAGGATCTGCGTCTCACCCCGCTCGAACAGGGCCGAGCCGTGCACCCGGGGCAGCACGTGCGCCTCGGCGGACAGCTGGCGGATGTCGGTCAGGCCGCGGCCGTCGATGCGGACGCCGTCGGAGATGATCCGCTCGCGGACCAGCTTCTTGGTCAGCGCCCGGAAGGCCGCGCTGATCTCCTTCTCGCGGCCCTCGAACTGGCTGGCCAGCTTCTCCTGGGCGAGCGCCTTGACCCGGTCGGTCTCGGTCTCGCGCTCCTGCTTGCCCGCGATGGTCAGCGCCCGGGCCAGCTCGTCGGAGACCTCCGCGGCCACGGCGTCGTAGACGTCCTGCTGGTAGTCCGCGAACACGGGGAACTCGCCGGTCGGCTTGGCCGCCTGGTCGGCGACCCGCTGCTGGGCCTCGCAGAGGAGCTTGAGGAACGGCTTGGCCGCCTCCAGGCCCTCCGGCACGGTCTCCTCGGTGGGCGCGACCGCGCCGCTGGAGGAGTCGGCCAGCATCCCGATGGTGCCGGTGGTGGACTCCGCCTCGACCATCATGATGGCCACGTCACCGTCCGGGAGCATCCGGCCCGCGACCACCATGTCGAAGGTGGCGTCGCTCAGCTGCTCGTGGGTGGGGAACCCGACCCACTGGCCCTTGATCAGGGCGACCCGCACGCCGGCGATCGGGCCCGAGAACGGCAGCCCGGCGAGCATGGTGGACAGGGACGCGGCGTTGATGGCGACCACGTCGTACAGGTGCTCAGGGTTGAGCGCGAGGATCGTCTCGACGACCTGAACTTCGTTGCGGAGACCCTTGACGAACGAAGGGCCGCAGCGGCCGGTCGATGAGGCGGCAGGTGAGGATCGCGTCCTCGGACGGGCGGCCTTCGCGGCGGAAGAAGGACCCGGGGATACGGCCGATCGCGTACATCCGCTCCTCGACGTCCACCGTGAGGGGGAAGAAGTCCAGCCCCTCCTTGGGGTGCTTGCCCGCGGTGGTGGCGGACAGGATCACCGTCTCCTCGTCCAGGGTGGCGACGGCAGAACCGGCGGCCAGGCGAGCGAGCCGGCCGGTCTCGAACTTGATCGTATGGGTGCCGAAGGTGCCGTTATCGATAACGGCTTCGGCGGTAAACACACCCTCCATGGGTGAGACCTCCTTGTGAGGTCCCGCTCCGCCCGCCGCCGGTGGTACGCGGCCGGTGCTATCCGGTCGGTGCTCTGCGGCCCATGCCCTGGGCATGAGTCGTGCAGTCCGTTCCATCTGGCCCGGCCAGCGGCCGGCCCGGTCTTCGATCGAAGCCCTCGGCCCGCCTGTGCCGCGCCGGTAAGCGCGCACACGCGACCCGAGAACCACTACCGAGGACCGGTCCTGGCGCCCTGAGCGCTCCGGGATCGGGGGCCGCGGGAAGTCGTTCTTGAGTTGTCCCGGACCTACCTGCGCAGGCCCAGCTTGCTGATGAGCGCACGGTAGCGCTCGATGTCCGTGCTGGCCAGGTACTTGAGCAGGCGCCGACGGCGCCCGACCAGCAGCAGCAGGCCGCGACGGCTGTGGTGATCGTGCTTGTGCACCTTGAGGTGCTCGGTCAGGTCGTTGATCCGTCGCGTCAGCAGCGCAACCTGGACTTCCGGCGAACCGGTGTCACCCTCACTGGTCGCGTTACCGGCGATGATCTCCTTCTTCACGGCTGTGTCCAGCGGCACGTGGCTTTCCTATCTTTGTGTCAGTCAATGAGGCAAGAAGAGGCTCGGCGCGGCCCAGATAACACTGGAAGTGCGGGGAAGCCCCTCGGTCAGCCGCTTGAGGGTGCAGCTAACCAGGCCGGAACATGCCGACCGTTACCTAAAGGTATCACGCGGGCCGGTCCGTAAGCGCCGTACCCGCCGCGCCGGGGGGCATGCGGCCGCGCAGGCGCTAGCGGATGCCGCCGACGAGGTCGCGGGCTTCGTCCACGTCGCGGCGCATCTGCTCGGTGAGCGCGTCCGCGGAGTCGAACCGGACCATGCCGCGCAGCCGCGCCGCGAAGTCCACCGCCATGTGCAGGCCGTACAGGTCGAGGTCGTCCCGGTCCAGCGCGTAGGCCTCCACGGTCCGTTCCCGCCCGTCGAAGGTCGGGTTGGTGCCGACCGAGATCGCGGCGGGCCAGCGCTGCTCCTCCTGGCCCTCGGCGTCCAGGCTGACCAGCCAGCCCGCGTACACGCCGTCGGCGGGGATGGCGGTGTGCGGGGCGGTCTCGAGGTTGGCGGTGGGGAAGCCGAGCGCCCGGCCGCGCTGCTGGCCGCGCACCACCACCCCCTCCACCCGGTGCGGGCGGCCCAGGTCCCCGGCGGCGCCGGCCACGTCCCCCTGGTTCAGCAGGTCCCTGATCCCGCTGGAGGAGATCGTGACGCCGGGCTCCCCTGCTCCGTGCTCCCCGTGCTCGGCTTCACTAGCAGCGGGACACCTTCCGCCCCGAAGTCGTACTTCTCGCCCAGCTCGGCCAGCAGCGGCACGTCGCCGGCGGCGCGGTGGCCGAACCGGAAATTGTCCCCCACCACGACCCAGCGGGCGTGCAGCCGGTCGGCGAGCACGGCCCGGACGAAGTCATCCGGTCCCAGCCGGGAGAAGTCGAGCGTGAAGGGCAGCACGCAGACCGCGTCGCAGCCTTCGCCGCCCAGCAGCTGCACCCGGCGGCGGACGGTGCACAGCAACGGCGGATGCGAGCCGGGCCGGACCACCTCCATGGGATGCGGGTCGAAGGTGATCACGACCACGGGCAGGTCCAGCCGGGCCGCGGCCTGCGGCGGCCCGGCCCACGATGCGCTGGTGACCGCGGTGCACACCGTCGAACACGCCGATGGTGACGACCGAGGAGCCCCAGTCTCCGGGCACGTCATCCAGGCCCTGCCAGCGCTGCACGGTGCTGCTCCTTCGATGCTCGACGTGTTCACCTCAAGGGTGCCATGCCCGGGCACGGGTCAGGACGCTCGCCCGTCAGGACGCGGGCGCGGCGCGGCGGCGCCCGGCCGCCGGCCCGCGGGGGCAGGCCGGCCCGGCGCTGCCGGACCGCGGCGGCCAGCCCGCGCAGCACCTCGGCGGTGGCATCGACGTCGATGCACGCGTCGGTGACGCTCTGCCCGTAGACCAGCGTCGCCGGGTCCCCGGGCTCCTGCCGCCCGGGCCGCAGGAAGCTTTCCAGCATGATGCCCACGATGCCCTGCTCACCGCCGCCGATCTGGCCGGCCAGCACCCCGGCCACGGCGGGCTGGCGCCGGTAGTCCTTGCCGCTGTTGCCGTGGCTGGCGTCCACCATCACCCGCCGGGCCAGCCCGGCCCCGGTGATCATCTCCAGCGCCGTGCGCACCGGCCCGGGCTCGTAGTTGGGGCCGGGCCGGCCGCCCCGCAGGATGACGTGGCAGTCGGGGTTGCCCGCGGTGGTGACCACCGCCGCCGCCCCGGCCCGGGTGACGCCGAAGAAGGTGTGCCCGGCGGCCGCGGCCCGGCAGGCGTCCACGGCCACCCGCACGTCGCCGTCGGTGCCGTTCTTGAACCCGATCGGCATGGACAGGCCGGAGGCGAGCTGGCGGTGCACCTGGCTCTCGGTGGTCCGCGCGCCGATCGCGCCCCACGCCACGGCGTCCGCGATGTACTGCGGGGTGATCGGGTCCAGCCACTCGCAGCCGACCGGCAGTCCCAGGGAGATCACGTCGAGCAGGAACCGGCGGGCCAGCCGCAGGCCCCGGTGCACGTCGTGGGTGCCGTCCATGCCGGGATCGTTGATCAGGCCCTTCCAGCCGGTCACCGTGCGCGGCTTCTCGAAGTAGACCCGCATGACCACCAGCAGGTCCTCGCCCGAGCGCCTCGCGCAGCGCGGCCAGCTGGCGCGCGTAGTCGAGCCCGGCGGCCGGGTCGTGCACCGAGCAGGGGCCCGCCACCACCAGGAGCCGGTCGTCCTCGCCGTCCAGCACCGCGCGCACCTCGGCCCGGGACCGCTCGACCATGTCCGCCTCGGCGGGCCCGAGCGGCAGTTCCTCCAGCAGCGCCGCGGGCGAGAGCAGCGGCTCATAGCCCAGGATCCGGGTATCGCTGGTGTGCGGCATCACGCTCTCCTCCCGCGAGCGGGCTGCCCGCATCTGCCATTCTGCCGGACGGGGCGGCGTGATCAGGGACCGCAGCCCGGGGCCGGGCACCTGCGTGAGCGCACGGCCCCGCGCGGAAATTCATCAGCCGCAACGAAAACCGTCTCCCGCCCGCCACTCTCCCGGCTCCGGCGGACCTGCCGGGCTGGTCAGGGAACGAACACGGCGAGCGGCCGGGCCACGCCGTCTTTCTCCTGCACCAGCGCGATGAGCGTGCCGTCGGGTCCGAACGCGGCCACCGGGCCGGTCTCGCCGCCCGCGCCGGGCAGCCGGCCGCCGTGCGAGAGCGAGCGGGCCTGGTCCGCGGTGAGCTCGCGGACCGGGAAGGCCGCCGCCGCGGCCTCGGCCAGCGGCAGCACGGTCAGCTGGCCGGCGAGCTCGTCCAGAGTGTGCGCGGCGCTCAGGTCGTACGGGCCGACCCGGGTCCGGCGGAGCCTGGTGAGGTGCCCGCCCACGCCCAGCGCTTCGCCCATGTCGCGGGCCAGGGCGCGGATGTAGGTGCCGCTGGAGCAGCGCACCTCGACCGCCACGTCCAGCAGGTCCCCGGCGCGAGGCCGAGGTCCAGCACCGGAGGCCGGTGCCCGGGAGCCGCCAGGCGGGCTGGACGGCCTGGACGGTGAAGGACCAGACCGTCACCGGCCGCGGCTTGAGCACCGGGGGAGCTCCCTCGCGGGTCAGCTGGTAGGCCCGGCGGCCCGCGACCTTGATCGCGCTGACCGTGGGCGGCACCTGCTGGATCTCCCCGGTCAGCGCGGCCGCGGCCGCCTGCACCTGGGCCAGGGACAGGTGGCCCGCGGGCCGGCCCGGCGATGACCGTGCCCTCGGCGTCGCCGGTGTCGGTGGCCTGGCCGAGCCGGATGGTGGCCTGGTACTCCTTGTCGGTGAGGGTCAGGTGGCCCAGCAGCCGGGTCGCCTTCTCCACGCCGACGACGAGCACCCCGGTCGCCATCGGGTCCAGGGTGCCGGCGTGCCCGACCCGGCGGGTGCCGGCCAGCCGCCGGATCCGCGCCACCACGTCATGCGAGGTCAGGCCGCCGGGCTTGTCCACCACGATCAGCCCGCTCGGGGCGTTCCCCCGGGCGTCGCGGGACATGGGCCTAGCTGCTTTCCGCGAGCAGCCCGCGCAGCCGCGCGATGGCGTCCTCGGCGCTGCCGGCCAGCGTGACGCCGGCCGCGTTGCGGTGCCCGCCGCCGCCCAGCCGGGAGCAGGCGCGGCCCACGTCCACCTTGCCCTTGGACCGGGCGGACGCCTGCCACAGCCCGTCGTCGGACTGCTTGAGGACGATGGCCACTTCCGCCTCGTCGGTGCGGCGCAGCACGTCGATCACGGACTCGACCGCGTCGAGGGACAGGCCGTGCGCGGCCCGGTCGGCGCGGGTGACCGAGGTCCACACCAGGCCGTGGCCTCCGGCGGCGTCCGGCTCCAGCACGGCCCGGCCGAGCACCGCGGAGAGCAGCCCCAGGTAGCCGAAGGGGGCCCGGTCCCACAGTTCGCGGGCCACCATGCCCGGCTCTATCCCGGTGCCCAGCAGCCGCGCCGCCGCCTCGTGCACGGCGGGCGTGGTCGCGGAGTACTTGAAGGAGCCGGTGTCGGCGACCAGCCCGGCGTAGAGGCCGAACGCGATGTCCCGGGTCAGCCCGACGCCGGCCGCGTCGATCAGGTCCAGGACCAGGATGGCGGTGGCCGCCGCGGCCGGGTCGATCAGGTTGACGGTGCCGAACCGGGTGTTGGAGGCGTGATGGTCGATGACGATCAGCTGGTCGGCGCGGGACGCGTGCCCGGCCAGGACGCCCAGCCGGTCGATGCTGCCCGCGTCGAAGGTGACCATGAGCTCGGGGCGGTGCGGGTAGGCGTCCGGCGGGCTGAGCAGGCTGAGCCCGGGCAGGAAACGGAGGATCTCCGGGACCTCGAACGGCTCGTCGCCGAACGAGGCGACGATGCGCTGGGGCGGCGGCCCGGGGCGCGCAGGGCATGCGCGACCGCCAGCATGGAGCCGAGCGCATCGGCGTCCGGGCGCACATGGCAGGCCAGGCACACCTCGTCCGCGGCGTCCAGGAGGGCCAGCGCCCGGGCCTGCTGGCTGGCCAGGTCAGTCACGGTGGTGAGTATCCCGCGCCGTGATCGGCGGCGGCGGACGTTCCGCCGAGAAGATCGTCGTCATCCAGCTCATCGCCGGCCAGGTCGTCGTCATCCAGGTCGTCCGCGGCGGCGCCCGGCGGCTCGCGGTACGGATCCGGGTCACCGGCCGGCACCGCGCCCTCGCGCACCGCGGCCAGCCTGGCGTCGGCCTCGCGAGCCCGCGCGACCAGGTCTTCCATGTGCCGGGCCCCCTCCGGGAGGGTGTCGGCCACGAACGTCAGGGACGGCGTGTGCTTCAGCCCGGTCTGGTGGCCGACCTCGGACCGGATCACCCCGGTCGCGCTGGCCAGCGCGGCCGCGGTGGCGGTCCGTTCCTCGTCTGATCCGTAGACGGTGTAGAAGACGGTGGCCTCGCGGAGGTCGCCGGTGAGCCGGGCCTCGGTCACCGTGACGAAGCCGAGCCGGGGATCCTTGATCCGCCGCTCGAGCATCTCCGCCACGATCTGGGCGATCCGGTCGGCGAGCTTGCGTGCCCGGGCCTGGTCCACCATGAGCTCACTCCTCCTCAGTCAGGAGCCGTTGCCGCGCGGACAGGAGTTCGATGTCGGGACGCGCCGCCACCAGGCGCTCACAGGCGTCGAGCACCTCGACGGCGTGAGCGGCCGTGGAGGACACTACCGCGACTCCGATCTCCGCCCTGCGATGCAGGTCCATGTGCCCGCTCTCGGCCACCGCAACCCCGGGGTAGCGGCGGCGGACCTCGGCCACCACCGAGGCCACCGCCGACCTCTTCTGCTTGAGGGAACGGACGTCACCGAGCAGCACATCCAGCGTCAGGGCCCCCAGGTACACGACGCCCTTCCCGGCTGTGTCCGCATGGTCTGGGGCTCCCCGGTCCCGGCCGGAGCCGGGACCGGGGGCCTTGTCCTAGGCCCGCGGCTTCTCCCGCATCTCGAAGGTCTCGATCGTGTCGCCGATCCGGATGTCGCTGTAGCCGATGCCGATGCCGCACTCGTAGCCCTCGCGGACCTCGGTCGCGTCCTCCTTGAACCGGCGCAGCGAGTCCACGGTCAGGTTGTCGGAGATCACGACGCCGTCGCGGATCAGCCGGGCCTTGCTGCCCCGGTTGATGGTGCCGGAGCGGACCAGCGAGCCCGGCCACGTTGCCGACCCTGGGCACCCGGAAGATCTCCCGGATCTCGGCGGTGCCGAGCTGGGCCTCCTCGAACTCGGGCTTGAGCATGCCCTTGAGGGCCGCCTCGATCTCCTCGATCGCCTGGTAGATGACCGAGTAGTAGCGGATGTCCACGCCCTCGCGCTGGGCCAGTTCCCCGGCCCGGCCCGCCGGCCGGACGTTGAAGCCCACGATCACCGCTTCGGAGGCGATCGCCAGGTTCACGTCGTCCTGGGTGATGGCGCCGACGCCGCGGCCGATGACCCGCAGCAGCACTTCCTCGCCCACATCGATCTTGAGCAGCGCGTCCTCGAGGGCCTCGACCGACCCGGACACGTCGCCCTTGACGATGAGCAGGAGCTCTTCCCGCTCGCCCGACTTGAGCGCGGACTCCAGGTCCTCCAGGGTGACCCGGGGCCGCCGCTGGGCGAACATGGCGTTGCGCTCGCGCGCCTCGCGGCGTTCGGCGATCTGCCTGGCCACCCGGTCGTCGCTGACCACCAGGAAGCTGTCGCCCGCGTCGGGCACGGCGGTGAGGCCGAGCACCATCGCCGGCCGCGAGGGCGGTGCGTCCGGGATCGGCGCGCCGTTCTCGTCGAGCAGCGCCCGGACCCGGCCGAACGCCTCGCCCGCGACGATGGAGTCGCCGACGTGCAGCGTGCCGCGCTGGACCAGCACCGTGGCCACCGGGCCGCGGCCGCGGTCGAGGTGGGCCTCGATGGCCACGCCCTGGCCCTGCTGCTCCGGGTTGGCCCGCAGGTCCAGCTCCGCGTCCGCGGTCAGGACGACGGCCTCGAGCAGTTCCTCGATGCCGCGGCCCTCCCGCGCGGAGACGTCCACGAACAGGGTCGTGCCGCCGAACTCCTCAGCGACCAGGTTGTACTCGGTGAGCTGGGAACGCACCCGCTGCGGGTCCGCCCCCTCCTTGTCGATCTTGTTGACCGCCACCACGATCGGCACCCCGGCCGCCTGGGCGTGGTTGAGCGCCTCCGTCGTCTGCGGCTTCACGCCGTCGTCAGCCGCGACGACGAGCACCACCAGGTCGGTGGTCTCCGCCCCGCGGGCCCGCATGGCGGTGAACGCCTCGTGACCCGGGGTGTCGATGAAGGTGATCTTCCGCTCCTGGCCGTCCACTTCCGTGGTGACCTGGTAGGCCCCGATGTGCTGGGTGATCCCGCCCGCTTCGCGGGCCGTCACGTTGGTGTGCCGGATCGCGTCGAGGAGCTTGGTCTTGCCGTGGTCAACGTGGCCCATCACGGTCACCACCGGCGGCCGGGCGACCAGGGCTTCCTCGCCGCCCTCGTCCTCACCGAACTCGATGTCGAACGACTCCAGCAGCTCCCGGTCCTCTTCCTCCGGGGAGACGACCTGGACGTTGTAGTTGAGCTCGGCGCCGAGCAGCTGCAGCGTCTCGTCGTTCACCGACTGGGTGGCGGTGACCATCTCGCCCAGGTGGAACATGACCTGCACCAGCGAGGCCGGGTTGACCCCGATCTTGTCGGCGAAGTCGCTCAGTGACGCGCCGCGGGACAGCCGGATCGTCTGGCCGTTCCCGCGCGGGATCGACACGCCGCCGATCGACGGCGCCTGCATGTTGTCGAACTCCTGGCGGCGTGCCTTGCGCGACTTGCGGGCCCGCGAGGGCCGGCCACCGGGCCGCCCGAACGCACCCTGGGTGCCGCTGCGGCCGCGGCCTCCGCCGCCACCTGGCCGCCCGCCAGTCATACCCGGGCGTGGGCCGGCACCGCCGCCACCGCCACCGGGACGGGGCGCGCCCGTGCCGGGACCGCCACGGCCGCCGCCGCCCGGGCGTCCGCCCGCGCCGGCGCCGCCGCCGGGACCACCACGGCCCGGACCGCCGGGACCGCCGCCGGGACCACCACGGGCGGGCCGCGGCGGCATGCTGCTGGGGCTGGGACGCGGCCCGCCGGGGCGGGCCATGTTCGCCGGGCTGGGCCGTCCCGGCTCGCGCGGGCCGGCCGGACGCGGCCCGCCGGGGCGGGGACCGCCCTGGCCAGGCGACGAGGGCCCGGCGCTGCCCGGGCCGGGCTGGCCCGGCCGCGGCGGTGCGCCACGCGGGGCGGAGCCCATGCCGGAGGCGACCGGGGCGTAAGGGTTGTTACCGGGGCGCGGGCCAGGCCGCGGGCCACCGCGGCCGCCGGGCCGGGGAGCACCAGGCCGGGGAGCACCCGGTCCCTGGCTGCCCTGGCCCGGGGCACCCTGGCCCGGGGCACCGCGCCCTGGGGCGCCCTGTCCCGGAGCACCCGGTCCTGAACCGCCAGGTCCTGAGCCACCGGGACGCGGGCCCGCGGGCCGGGGCCCGGGCACCGGGCTGCGGCCAGGCGCAGCCGGGCGGGCCGCCGGGCCGCCGTCGGAGGGCACCGGGGGAACCGGGGCCCGCGGCGTGGACGGGGCCGGCGCGCCGGAATCCGTGCTGGCCGCCGGCCGGGCCGCCTCGCCTGCGGCGGGCGCCGCCGGGCTGCCCGCAGCCGGGCTCACGGCCGGCGCGCTGGGACTGGCCTGCGGACGGTCACTGACCTGGGGGCCGGACGCGGCGGGGGCCTGCGGCCGGGCCGGGCCCGGACGGGGCCCGGGACGGCCGTTGCCATTGCCCTCGGCGGGCCGGCCGGGGCCGGCGCAGCCCTGACCCTGGGGTCCCCGGCCCTGGGCCTTGGGCCCCTGGGCGGCGAACTCGTTTTTAAGTCTGCGAACTACTGGCGCCTCGATGGTGGATGACGCCGAACGGACGAACTCGCCCATTTCCTGGAGCTTGGCCATCACGGCCTTGCTCTCTACCCCGAACTCCTTCGCGAGTTCGTATACCCGGACCTTCGCCACTGCGCTCCCTCTGTCGGCCCGGCTCCGCCGGGCCATCGTGGCCGATCCGGGGCAGCGCGTGCTCCGGATGGCCTCAGCTTCTGGTTCTCATCGCCGAGTTCTCATCGCGCGCTCATCACAACTGATCCCGCTTTCCCGGCACTGCTGCCGTTTTAGCTTCGACCGTCTCACCTGCCGGGCCCGTCCCAGGGACTCACCCGCCCGCCCATGAGGGCCCGAATCACATCGTCCCGCCAGGTAGTCCTCGAGCGGGCCGGCACCCAGCGGTGCCGGCTGCCGCAGCGCCCGCGGTAGTGCCCTGCGGCGCTGGGCTAGCTCGAAGCATTCCTGGCTGGGATGCAGATACGCGCCCCGGCCGGGCAGCCGCGCCTGCGGGTCAGGGACGATGTCACCCCCGACCGCCACCAGACGCAGCAGGTCAGACTTGGCTTCGCGGACCCTGCAGCCTACGCAGGTGCGAATCGCAGGCGCGGAACGCACCGGCCGCAGGGACCGTCTGGCCATGGTCGGTGCAAGCTTACCTCGCCGGCGCGTCGGCGCCACCGCGCACAGTTCCCGGTGCGCCCGGCCGGGGCCGGTTTCGTCCCCGGCTGGCCGCGGGCGCCTCCTGGCCGGGCTCTGCGGCGGCGTCCGCGGCTCCGGGGCGGCGTCGCAGGCTCGCCCCGGCGCGGCGTCGCCCGGGCGCGCTGGCGCGCTGGCCGGATCGGCCGGGCTGTCCGGCTGGATATCGATCTTCCACCCGGTGAGCCGCGCCGCCAGGCGCGCGTTCTGCCCCTCTTTGCCGATCGCCAGCGACAGCTGGTAGTCGGGCACGATGACCTGGGCCACCCGGGCCTGCGCGTCCACCACGTTGACCCGCAGCACCCGGGCCGGGGACAGCGCGTTGGCCACGAACTGCGGCGGGTCCTCGGAGTAGTCCACGATGTCGATCTTCTCGCCGTGCAGCTCGGTCATGACGTTGCGCACCCGGCTGCCCATCGGCCCGATGCAGGCGCCCTTGGCGTTCACCCCGGGCTGGTTCGAGGTGACCGCGATCTTCGTCCGGTGACCCGCCTCGCGCGCGATGGCCACGATGTCCACCGCGCCCGACGCGATCTCCGGGACCTCCAGCGCGAACAGCTTCTTGACCAGGTTCGGGTGGGTGCGGGACAAGGTGATCGACGGTCCCCGGTATCCCTTGCGCACGTGCAGCACGTAACAGCGCAGCCGTTCGCCGTGCGCGTAGCGCTCCCCCGGGACCTGCTCGGTCGGGGGCAGGATGGCCTCGATCTTGCCCAGGTCGACGAGTACCGCCCGCGGGTCCTTGCCCTGCTGGATGACGCCCGCCACGATGTCGCCCTCCCGGCCGGCGTACTCGCCGAAGGTGAGCTCGTCCTCGGCGTCCCGCAGCCGCTGCAGGATCACCTGGCGTGCGGTGGTCGCGGCGATCCGGCCGAAGCCGTCCGGGGTGTCGTCGTACTCCCGGGCCGCGGCGCCTTCCTCGGCCGGCTCGCTGGCCCAGACCGTCACGTGCCCGGTCCCGCGGTCGATCTCCACCCGGGCCGTGGGCGCGGCGCCCGTCGTGGAGTGGTAGGCGCGCAGCAGCGCGTCCTCGATGGCCTTGATGGCCAGGTCCATCGAGATGTCCTTCTCGCTCTCCAGGCTGCGCAGGACGCTCAAGTCAATGTCCATCTGGCTCCCCCTCGTCCCCGGGCTCGTCGTGCGCTGCGCCCCCGCTGCCGAACTCGACCTGCACCTGGCCGGGTCCCAGTTCCTGATAACCGAACTCCAGCCGCTGGCCGCCGATCTCCAGGACCACCCCGTCCGGCCGGGCCATCGATGACCCGGCCCAGTCACCGTGTCCGGGTACCCCGGCGCCCCGGGCGCCAGCGGGACGCGCACCAGGCGGCCCTGGGCCCGGCGCCAGTGCCGCTCCGCCGTGAGCGGCCGGTCCACCCCGGGCGAGCTGACCTCCAGCGTGTACGCGGTCCTCGCCCATGACGCCCGAGCTGTCGAGCTCCGCGGACAGCGAGCGGCTGACAGGACCGCGATGTCGTCCAGGCCGGGGCCGCCGTCGGCGTCCACCACGACCGGAGCAGGCGCCGCCGGCCTGCGGCCGCGACCCGCACCGATTCCAGGTCCAGGCCGCCGACCGGACGACCGGCTCGAGCACCCGGGTCAGCCGCGCGGTCTCGGCGGCACTGCTCGCCACTGGCCGCCACGGGCGCGCCCGGTCGCACGCCCGGCTGGGCGCGGGCGTGACGGTACGTGACGGGATTCACCACGCATCACGACCTCCTCGTCCGCGACCTGTGCTGTTGTCTGGCGCGATCTAGCCTAACCGTCCCGCGCCGGGACTCGGCCCGTCCGCGCCCTGGCTCGCCCGGCAGTTGAGAATTGCCCGCCCGCGAAGTGGCCAGCGGCCCGCCGGCGATCATCCGGGAAGCCCGGGATGTCCATCCGGGGTGGCGCCCGCCGGGCACTCCCCGGCTGCCCCTACGCTCAGCGGAAGCACCCGGGACAGCGACTGGAGGAGCGGTGCGGGCAGACCTGAGACGGCGCAGCGTGCTCGCCGCGGCCGCGATGACGGTGCCGCTGGTGGCAGCGGGCTGCAAGGGCGTGGGCGGGCTCGGCACCCTGCCCAAGGCCGCGCCGGACGTGGCCGTGCTGCGCCACGCGATCGCCACCGAGCAGGCGCTGATCGCCCGGTACCACGTCGGCCCTGGCCGGGTCGCCGGGACTGGCGGGCACGCTCGGGCCGCTGCTCGCCCAGCACCGCGAGCATCTGGCCCGGCTGACGTCGATGCTGATCGTCCCGGCCACTCCCGGCGCCACCCCGCGGCCATCGGCCTCCGCCACGGCGGGCGCCGCGGCGGCCGCGGGCGGCGACGCTCGCCGCGCTCGAGGCGGCCGAGACCGACGCGGCCAGCTCCCTGGTCCGGCGGCTGGCCCTGGCTCCCCCGGCCCTCGCCCAGCTGCTGGCGAGCATCGCGGCCTCCGAGGCCAGCCACGCCCTGCTGCTGCGCACGGACGGGGCGACCGGATGACCGCGGCACGGGCTCGGCAGCCCGGGTCGCCAGCCGGGCGGTCGGCCAGCACGGGGTCGGCCAGCACCCGATCAGCCAGCACGGGATCAGCCAGCACGGGGCAGGTAGCCGCGGCGCTGCAGTCCGCGCTCGCCGCGGAGAACGCCGCCGTCTACGGCTACGGCGTGGCCGGCGCGCAACTGGGCGCCACCGCCCGGGACCTGGCCCTGCAGGACTGGACTCAGCATCAGATGGCCCGGGACCGGCTGGAAGCCATGCTGACCTCGCTCGGGGTCAAGCCGGTGGCCGCGCAGGCCGCCTACCAGCTGCCTTTCCCGGTGCACGGCACCGCGCGCCGCGATCTCGCTCGCGGGCTACCTGGAGAACCAGGTCGCCGCGGCCTACCTCGGCATCGTCGCGCTGGACGACCCGCGGCTGCGGGCCTGGGGGGCCGGGCAGGCGCAGGCCTGCGCGCTGCGCGCGACGACCTGGCTGGGCCGGACCGCGGCCTTTCCCGGGCTGACCTCCGGCCTCGGCTGCGTCGGCGCGGCCCTCGGCCTCGCCGTAATTCCGCAGTGCCAGTCCGGCAGCAGTGCTGCAGGTCCCGCGCTGGCGGCCAGTGCGCGCCGGGCCGGTTCGCCCGGGGCCTGGTTCGCCCGGGCTAGCGCTTGCGTCAGCTGCCGTGTGGCGCGGACAGCACGTGCGCGACACGCTCCGCCGCGCGCTCCAGCTCGGTGGCGACCGCGATCCGCTCGGCCCAGGACCACCAGAACCACCAGCTGCCGTCCTCGCAGCAGCCGGCGTAGACGTCCTCGGCCAGAGCCGGTGCGGCGGGATTGATCACGCGCAGGCTCGGCACGCGGCCCGCCGGGGCCATCAGGTTCGTGGCCATCCCGTGCTGGGCCAGCACCGGAGCCAACCTGTCCAGCTGGTCCAGGTAGGCCTGGTCCGGCGGCGACAGGGAACTCACCTGAGGAGCTCCCATGACCATCAAAATCACCTCTAGTAATCAGACGACAGCGAAGAGTGCCTAGACCAGGATGCCGCGTACGATTGCCATTTGCAACATGCATTCAGGACTTCGCAGATTCGGCCACGCACGACAGCCGCCCGCCTAGGGCCGGGGCGCAGGCCGCCAGCCCGGAGGCCGGCGGCCGGGACCCTGGCCGCCGGCCCGTAAGCCGGCGGCCGGGACACGGCCCGGCGATCGGGCAATCCGCGGGGCCGCAGCCCGGCGAATGCCCAACGAATGCACTGTAACCGGACCAACCCCGCCTGTAGGCATGAACCGGGTATGCCCGAGGCAACAAAGTTGTCCGGCCAGGTAACGGGGCCTCAGGCCAAGCGGCTCCGGAGGGCCAGTACCAGGTGTCACACTGAAGGCACGGCTATACGGACAGAAGGAGATCCCCACGGCCACTCAGCAGAGCCCCACCGTCCGGCGCCGCCGGCTCGCGCTGGAGCTGCGCCGGTTCCGCGATGCGGCGCGGCCTGACCTGTGAGGAAGTTGCCGAGCACCTCGAGTGCTCCACCTCCAAGATCAGCCGGATCGAGACCGGCCGGGTATCTGTCTCACCCCGGGACGTCCGGGACATGCTCCAGCTTTACGGCGTGCCCGGGCCACAGCAGGACAGCCTGGTCCAACTCGCCCGGGAGTCGCGGCAGAAGGGCTGGTGGCACGCGTACAGCGACGCCATCGAGCCACGGTTCGCGACCTACATCGGGCTGGAGAGCGCGGCCTCGGAGATCCGGATCTACGAGGTCACGCTGATCCCGGGGCTGCTCCAGACCGAGGACTACGCCCGCGCGGTGATCGCCGCGGGGGCCGTGGACGGCGCCCCGGAAGCGGTGGAGCGCAACGTCGCCGTCCGGATGGCCCGCCAGCCCACCCTGCTCACCGAGGACCCGCCGCAACTGTGGGCCGTGCTCGACGAGGCCGCCCTGCACCGCCGGGTGGGCGGCTCCGGGCTGATGCGGCTGCAGCTGGAGCACCTGCTGGAGATGAGCGCGCCTGCCGAACGTCGCCATCCAGGTGCTGCCGTTCGGGGCCGGCGCGCACCCGGCCATGGGGCGGCCGTTCGTGATCCTGGCCTTCCCGGAGCGGGCCGACCCGGACGTGGTCTATCTCGAGGACCTGACCAGCGCGCTCTACGTGGAGAACGTGGACGAAGTGGACCGCTACAACATGTTCTTCAACCACCTGCGCGCCACCGCGCTGTCCTTCGCGGACTCCGACCCGCCTGATCACCCGGTCATCAAGGACCAGTAGGCGCTCGAGCAGCGCGGCGGGCAGCGGCTCGGTGTGCAGCACGGTGAGCCGGGACACGGCCCGGGTCAGCGCGACGTAGAGCCGGTGCAGGCCGCGGGCCTCGGCCGCGGCGATGCGGCCCGGCTCGACCACGATGACGTGGTCGAACTCCAGGCCCTTGGCCAGGCGTGACCGGCACCACCAGCAGGCCGCCGCTGGCCAGGCCGTCCACCGACCCGTCCAGCACGCTGTGCCGCACCCCGGCCGCGCCGAGCAGCCGGGTCAGCGACGGCACCTGGTCATCGGCCGCGATCACCGCGGTCGACCCGGGGTCGCCCAGGGCGGCGGCGCCGGCCGTGGCCAGGGCGGCGGGCAGCGCGTCCGCGGACGCGTGCCGGACGGTCAGCGCGCCCGGGTCCTGGCGCAGCGACCGGGCCGGGGCCAGGCCGGGAGCCAGCGCGCCGAGCAGCTGGTTGGCGTAGTCGAGGATCTGCCGCGGCACCCGGTACCCGGTCTCCAGCACGCGCACCTCGGCGCCGGGCTTGCCCAGCTGGGCGAGCATCCCGGGCCAGCTGCCGACCGCGGCGGGGGCGGTGCTCTGGGCCAGGTCGCCGAGGACCGTGGCCGAGCCGGTGGCGCACCGCCGGCCGATCGCCCGGCACTCCATCGGGGACAGGTCCTGGGCCTCGTCCAGCACCACGTGGGCCAGGCTGGGGGTGCGCTCGATCAGGTCACTGGCCTCGTCGACCAGGACCGCGTCCGCCGGGCTCCAGCGGGCCGAGGCCGGCCCGCGCGGCGCCGGGTCCCAGCTGATGGCCTGCTGCTCGGCCTCGTCCAGCAGCCCCCCGGCGGCCCGGGCCAGCAGCGTCCGGGTCGGACAGCAGCCGCAGCACCAGCCGCACCGGGTCGGCCTTGGGCCAGATGGCGTCCACCGCGGCGCGCACCGGCCGGGTCCGCCGCACCGCCTCGTGGGTCCGGTCGTCGCAGGTCTCCCCGGCGGCCTCCATCCGGGTCAGGATGACGTGCGCGATCCGGTGGCCCAGCATCTCCCGGCCGGCGGCGTAGCGGACCCCGCGGTCGCGCAGTTCCGCCGACCAGGCCGGCCAGCTCGCCCGGGCCGACCCGCCAGCGCCGGGAGCCGCGGACCACCAGCGACCGCCTCGGCGGGCTCGCGCAGCCCGGCCCAGAGCGCCCGGCGCAGCACCTCGGCCATCCGGGGGTCGCCCTTGACCTGCGCGGCCCGGGCGGGTCGGGGGCCCGGACCGGCACCCGGGCCAGCAGGTCGGCCAGGGTCGTCTGGGTCACGTTGACCTCGCCGAGGGCGGGCAGCACGTTGCGGATGTAGGACAGGAAGGCGCGGTTCGGCCCGATGACCAGGACCCCGCCCCGGGTCATCCGGCCCGGGTAGGCGTACAGCAGGTAGGCGATCCGGTGCAGGCCGACCGCGGTCTTCCCGGTGCCGGGTGCGCCCTGCACGCACAGCGTGTGGTCCGGGCCGGCCCGGACGATGTCGTCCTGGTCCGGCGGGATGGTGGCCACGATGTCGCGCATCGGCCCGGACCGCGGCCGCTCGATCTCCTGGATGAGGATGCGGCTGACCGCCGGCCGGCCCAGCCGCGCCCGGGCCGCCGGTGAACACCTCGTCCTCGTGCGCGGTGAGCTCGCCGCCGGAGAAGCCGAACCGGCGGCGCAGCTCCAGCCCCATCGGCTCGGCCGGGCTGGCCCGGTAGAAGGGCCGGGACACCGGCGCCCGCCAGTCGACCACGACCGGCTGGCCCGCCTGGTCGTGCACGTGCCGCCGGCCGACGTGGAACCGCTCGCCCGCGAACTCGCCGCCGTCGCGGCCCGGGCCGGCGCTAGTCGAGCCGGCCGAAGAACAGCGGGCGTGTCCGGCAGGTCGCTGAGCGCTTCGGCCCGCCGGTACAGGTCGGCTTTCAGGTACTCCTCGGACACCGGGTCGCCGCCCAGCGCCCGGAGCGAGAGCACGTCCTCGCGCATCAGCCGGAGGAACTGCCGCGACTGGCTGAGGTACTCACGTTCCGCTAACGAGGACCGGATCGGGGCCGGCGCCGCCCGGCGCGCGGCTGGGCAGCGGAGGTCGGGACGGGATCGGGCGGCGGGTCTTGCTGGGTCCCGCTGGCCGAGGGCATGGGTCATCACCTCGATGGCGTCGGGGGTAGGCACAAGAGCCAAGAGCCTAGCAACCTGACCGGGCCTGGTCACCCGGTTTCCTGTCCGCGGCGCCGGCCGCTGCGGCGGGGCTCGCTCGGGCGGGGCATGTCATCATGCCGGGCATGCCTATGACAAGCTCGCGTGCTCGCTGTGTCCCGGTGGCTCGCGTCATGTGCGCTTGCCATCGGCCTGGGCCTCGCGGTCGTCAGTGCTTGGCTCGGTCCATGCCTGCGCGATCGGCGCCGTGCTTCGGCCGGGGCTTTCCTCAGCCGGCGCTCGGTCGACACGGCTGCCCGCCCGGCGGGCCAGCGCGTCCGCGCTCACCGCGGCCAGCAGCACCAGCGCGAAGATCAGGTCCTGGGCGGCGGCGCTCATCCCGAGCAGGTAGATGCCGTTGTAGATGGCCGCGATGACCAGACCGCCGAGCACCCCGTCCAGCGGCTTGCCCCGGCCGCCGAACAGGCTGGTGCCGCCGATCACCGCGGCGGCCACGGCGTACAGCACCAGCGTCGCGCCGTCCGTGCCGGACGACACCGACCGCAGCTCCGAGGCGTAGATGATGCCGCCCACCCCGGCGGTCAGGCCGGCCAGGGCGAAGGACACGGTCCGGATCCCGGTCAGGCTGACCCCGGCCCGCCGGGCCGCTTCCGCATTGCTGCCGATCGCGTGCACGTCCCGGCCGAACCGGGTCCGGTTGAGCAGGAAGGACCAGGCGAACAGGACGCCCAGCACGATCAGCACCACCCACGGCACCCCGCGCACCGGGCTGAGCACGCCGCGGTTGGTGTCGCACACGGCGACGATGGCGAGGCCGGCCGCGGCCGCGGCGCCGACCTTGGCGACGGTCCGGCTGACCGGCGGGCCGGCCGCGCCGCCGCCGCCGTCGCCGGCACTGGCGGACCGCCGGTCCGCGTCACGGCGGATGGTGACGACCGCGAACCCGGCGACGATGGCCGCCATGAGCAGCCAGCTGGCGGCCGGCGTGAGGCAGCCGTTGGCCAGGTCGTTGATGACGTTATCCGAGATGGGCAGCGTCCCGCCCGAGCCGAGGATCCAGATCACCAGCCCATTGCAGGCGAGCAGGCCGGCCAGGGTCACCACGAACGAGGGCAGCCGGAGCCGGGCGATCAGGGTGCCCTGCAGCGCGCCGATAGCGGTGGTGACCACCAGGGCGGCGACGACCGCCGCCCACCAGGGCCAGTCGCGGGACCCGATGAGCAGTTCCGCGGTGATCACCCCGCCGATCACGGAGACGAAGCCGATCGACAGGTCGATGTCGCCGAGCAGCAGCGCGAACACCTCACTCATCCCCAGCAGCATGAAGACCGCGCCCTGGACCAGCAGGTCGGTGAGGTTCACCGGGGACAGGAAGTGCCCGTTCAGCGACTGGAAGATGACCCCGATCACGATCAGGCCGGTGATCACCGAGATGGCGCCGCTCTCGCCGGGAGCCAGCCAGGCCGCGGCCGGCCCGGCGCGGCATCGTGATATCGCGCCCGTGCCATCGCGGTCAGCTCGCGATCCCGGCCCGGCGGCAGGCGGCCCGCAGCGAGCCTCCGCAGAGCTGGGCGGCCGCCACGAACCGGTCCCTGATCACCGTGGCCGCCATGCTGGCCGCGGTCACCCAGACCGGCTCGCAGCAGCACGGACGGGCACCTGGACCTGGCGCGGTCGGATCGAAGGTGGTGCCGTTGACCAGGCTGGCCGGCGGGACCTGCCCGGCCCGCAGGTACAGCGACAGGGCCGCGGCGGCCTGGGCCTCGAGGTAGATCGGCTTGTAGACGGTGCCGCACTGGTAGCCGGCCAGGATGTTGGCCAGCCCGGCCGGGGTCGCGTCCTGGCCGGTGGTGGGGAAGGTGCGGGGCGGGGTGTTCAGCGTCTTCAGGTAGGAGATGACCGCGCTGGCCGTGTCGTCGTTCGGGGTGAGCACGGCCGTGATCTTGTTGTTCGCGGTGTACTGCTCCTCGAACGTGGTCTGCGCGGTCGTGGGGTCCCAGCTGCCGGGCGGCTGCCCCGCGCTCGGTGTAGCGCCCGGAGGCGAAGTACGGCCGGAGCACGCTGGTCGTAGCCCCGGGCGAAGAGGGTGGCGTTGTTGTCGGTCGGCGCCCCGCGCATGACGAGCACGTCCGGCTGGCGCACGTGCCAGGCCCGGATGCAGTTCACCAGCCCGCGGGCCATCAGGGCCCCCACCGCCACGTTGTCGAAGCTCACGTAGTAGGCCCGGGTGCCGCCGAGCGTCATCCGGTCGTAGTCGATCACCTTGACGCCGAGGGAGGCGGCCGCCGACTCGATCGACGCGCCCACCCCCGAGTCGATGGGATCGAGCAGCAGCACCGTGGCCCCCTGGGTCATATCGGACTCCGCCTGAGCTTGCTCGGTGGCGTCGCTGCCCTGGGCGTTAGTGATAAAGAACTGACTGCGGCGCAGGCCAGCCGCCTGCAGCGCGCGGGCCAGGTACGGGGCGTCGAATTCGCTGTACCGCGGCGAGGTCATGGTGTCGGGCAGCAGCACCCCGATCTTGCCGGTGCCGAGGCGGCTGAGCGTCCGCCAGCCTGCGCATCACCGAGAAGTCCGTGGTGAACGACCCGGCCGAGACCGAGGGGATCACCTCGCCCTGGGCGGCCGCCGACCGGGCGCCGGGGGCCGGCTGCAGCCCGCTAAGCCTCCGCCAGCCAGCACGGCGCCAGCCAGCCCGGCCGCGGCCAGCGAGGCCGTCAGCGCGGAGGCCAGCCGCTGCGTGTTCATGGCCGGCTCCGCCGGCGCTCATGGTAGCCGGCCGCGCGGGCGCGGGCGGCTCATGCCGTGGCGAACCGGTAGCCGGAGCGCGGCTCGGTGATGAACAGCGGCTCATCCCCGTCCCGCTCGAGCTTGGCCCGCAGCCGCCCGACGTAGACCCGGGTGTACTCGGTCTGCGTCTCGTAGCCGGGACCCCAGACCCGGCGCAGCAGGGTCGCGTGGGTGAGCAGCTCGCCCGGGCTCATCGCGAACTGGCGGAGCAGCGCGAACTCGGTCGGGGTCAGGTGCACCAGGCCGCCGGCCTTGGTGACCCGCCGCCGCTCCAGGTCGATCTCGACGTCCCCGATCCGCACGACGCTCGGCTCCGGCCGGCCGTCCGGCGCCGGCTTGCTGCGCCGCAGCGTCGCGTTGATCCGGGCCAGCAGTTCCTCGATGCCGAACGGCTTGGTCATGTAGTCGTCGGCGCCCAGGTTGAGGGCGCGGACCTTGTCGGTCTCGGCGCGGCGCGCGGACAGCACGATGATGCCGACCCCGGACTGCTCCCGGATCTCCCGGCACAGCTCGAAGCCGTCCCGCCCGGGCAGCATCAGGTCGAGCAGCACCACGTCGAGGCCCCGCGCCTGGAGGGTCTCGCTGACCCCGGTCCCGTCCTTGGACACGATCACGTCGTGGCCGCGGGCGGAGAGGTTGGACCGGACCAGGTCGACGATGTTCTGGTCGTCCTCCACGATGAGGACGACCGTCTTGTCAGCCACCACGTTGTTCCTCCGGTTCCTCCACCACGCTCCAGGATGCCCCGGACGGCTCGCCGGCCGTCGCTGACCGGGGATCTGGTGGCGGATCAGCCGGGAGCGCGACCACGAAGGACGCCCCGGGATGGGCCGGCGCCACCACCAGGGTGCCGCCGTGCGCTTCGACGATCCCCCGTGCGATGGGCAGCCCCAGCCCGGTGCCCGCCACCTCGGTGGTGCCCCGGACCCGCGGCTCGAAGATCTTCTCGGCCAGCCCGGCCGGGATGCCCGCCCCGTAGTCGGTGATCTCCACCTCGGCCCAGCCCGGTGCGCCGCCGGCCCGGACGGTGACGTCCGTGCCCCGCGGCGACGCGCCGTGGCTGGCCGCGTTCTCCAGCAGGTTGACGAAGACCTGCTCGAGCCGGTCGTGGTCGGCCCAGACCGGCTCGACGGCCCCGGCCACGTGGACCCGCACCGCCGGCCCCCGGGACAGGCAGTTCGCCGCGGCGCTGACGACCAGCGGCCAGGTCACACCAGTCGCGCTGCAGCCGCAGCACGCCTGACTCGATGGCGGTCGAATCGAGCAGGTCGCCGACCAGGCGTTCCATCCGGGCCGACTCCGCGGCGATGGAGCCCAGGAACCGCCGCGTCGCCTCCGGATTCCAGGTCAGGTCGGGCTGGCAGAGGGTGGAGGCGTAGCCGTGGATGGCGGTCAGCGGGGTGCGCAGCTCATGGCTGAGCGAGGAAAGCATGTCCCGCTGGATGCTCTGCGACCGGCGCAGCGCCGCCGCCTCGCGCCGCGCGGTCTCCAGCGATTCCCGCTCCATGGCCAGGGCCAGCGACCGGCTCGCGTCGTCGAGCAGTTCGAGGGCGTCCTCGGTGACGGTCTTGCCCGGGCTCCACCAGGCGACCAGCGCCCCGCGCTGGCCGGGCAGCCGGAGCGAGCCCGCGGCCAGCCCGGGCGCCACCAGCCGGGCCGGGATGTCGGCCCCGCGCATCGGTCTCGGCCCCGTGCCGTCTCGTGCCCGGAGAAGAGCACTGCCGCAGCGGCCGTGCGGAGCCCGGGCAGCACGCCGGGACCGCTCGGCCCGGCGACGCTCCGGCACTCGGCGGCCTCGCCGTCGGCGGCCATCACCGCCGCGGTGTCCGCGCCCAGCCCGTCCAGCAGGGCCAGCAGCGAGATCTCCAGGCCGCCCTGCAGCCGTTCCGGCCCGGCCAGGCTCTCCAGCAGCCCGCGCAGTGATTCCAGCACCCGGTTGCGCCGGGACACCTCGGTGAGCAGCCGCTCCCGCTCGATGGCGGACGCCGCGTAGCGCAGGTAGATGGTGGCCAGCTCGAGCCGCTCCGGGGCCGGGTTCCCGGGGGAGGCGGCGTAGCCGGACACCGTGCCCAGCACGCCGTCGCTGCCCAGGATGGGGGCGGCCCAGGCGCTCCGCACGCCGGACGCGGCGGCCGCGGCGGTGCCCGCGGGCCAGGTGGACCGGGTCTGCAGGTCGTCCACCACCACGACGGCGCCGCCCGCCGCGGCCAGCCCGGCCGGGCCGCCCTCCGCACCGACCGGCAGGGCGGCGTTCAGCTCCAGCAGTTCGGCGGGCAGCCCGGTCGCCGCGAGGCGGCGCAGCACCGGCCGGCTCGCCGGTGGTCTCCAGCAGGTGCACGCACAGCATGTCCACCTCGAGCGCCCCGGCCATCGCCGAGACGATCAGCGGGAGCGAGGCGGCGGGCTCAGCCTCGGACAGCTGGTCAGCCAGGCTCTGCAGCCGCCTGATCTGGCGGCTGGCGATGGAGTCGGCCTCGACCCCGGACATCAGGGCCACCAGATCGCTGCGCTGCACCTCCACCGGGGACACGTCGGCGACCACGGCGCCGTCACGGAGCACGACGATCCGGTCGGCCAGCGTGAAGACCTGCTCCAGGTCGTGCGTGGCGAGCAGCACGCTGGCCCCCGCCTCGCGGGCTTCCCGCAGGATCGACTCCACCAGCGCGGTCTCGGCCACGCCTAGCGAGGCGGTCGGCTCGTCCATCACCAGCAGGCGGGGCGGCGTGAGCAGCGCGCGGGCCACCGCGACCAGCTGCCGCTGGCCGCGGGACAGGACCCGGAGCGGCACGTCCAGGCGCAGGTCACGCGCCCCGACCCGGCGCAGCAGCGCAGCGGCCTGCTCACGCAGGGCCGATTCGGGGACCACCCAGCGGCCGGGACGGCCGAGGAAGATGTTGGCTACCGCGTCCAGGTCGTCGCAGAGCCCGTGCTCCTGCCACACCGTCTCGACGCCGGCCCGGCGCACCTGCCCGGGCCGGGCCGGCATGGGGCGCCCGGCGAACATCACCTCGCCCGCGTCGGCGTCGAGCACCCCGGCGATGGCCCCGATCAGGGTGGACTTGCCCGCGCCGTTGCCGCCCGCCACGGCGACGATCTCACCGTGGCCGACCTGGAGGCTGACCTCGCGGAGCACGGTGAGCGGGCCGAAGCTCTTGGTGAGCCCGCTGACTTCGAGCAGGGCGGCCTGGCCGCGGGGCTCCGCCGACCGGCTGCACCAGCTCACCAGTGTCTCCGTCATGCCGCACGGGCCAGCGCCCCGGCCCCGGCGCCGGGTTAGGCCGTGTTCCTAGCGCACGATAACCTCCGGCCGGGCCGGGGGCTACTGTCGCGTAACCCGCCGCAGGTCGGAGGCGGCAGGCCCCGGGTCAAGCGGGCACGACCACGTACTGCCGGAGGCACAGGTCGTGGAAGGTGACCGGGCCGCGCGGGCCGGGCACGTGGTCCACGTTGATGCCCGTCTCCGGCACACCGCGCAGCTTGAACCCGTCGAGCAGCCGGGTGGTGGCGTTCCAGAACGCGCCGGTCCCCCGGTAGGCGTCCAGGAACTCGCGGGCCGCGGCGGGATCGGCGGTGACGATGCCGGCCGCGAGCCCGGACGTGCAGTCGTTGGCCAGCGCGGCCGCGGCCGCCGGGCCGTCCGCCGGGGCGATGGTCAGGGTGGCCTCGTGCCCGCTGTCCAGGGCCCACTCGTGGCCCAGCGGGTGCGCGTGCGGCGGCAGGGACGGGGTGATACCCAGCGCGCGGACCGGCTCCAGGACCACCTCGAGCAGCTGGTCCCACGCCGGTGCGGCGATCAGCAGGAGGTTCAGCCGGTTGCACACGCCCAGCCGGTCCAGGCTGCTGGTGACGATCTCGGCGGCCAGCGCCGGGTCGGCGGCACGATCCAGGTAGAGCACGCCGCCCCCGTCGGCGTGCGCGAGCGTGCGCACCCCGGCCCGGGCCGCCTCGGCGGCCAGGCTGCGCGTGGTCTCCCCGCTGCCCCGCAGGATGACCAGCGGGATGAGGCCCGGCTGGCGGACCAGCTCGACCGCGGCTTCCCGGTCCGCGGACCGGACCAGCTGCACGACCCGCGGATCCAGCCCGGCGGCCTGCGCCGCAGGAGCGATCACGTGGTCGGCGAGGGCGGCGGCGGACCGCAGCGCGGCGCCCCCGGTGCGCAGCACCCCGGCGTTGCGGGACTTGAGCAGCTGCGAGGCGATGTCGATGGTCACGTTGGGCCGGGCCTCGAAATTCGCCCCGATGACCCCGACCGGCACCCGCCGCTCGGCCAGCCGCAGCCCGCCCCGGACGGGCCGCCGGGCAGGTCGCCCAGCGGGGTCGTCTCCGGCGGGAACGGCGCGTCGGCCAGCAGCCCGATCTGGCGGGCCATCTCCTGCATCCGGCCCGGGTCGAGCCGGAGCCGGTCCAGCAGTCCCTGGCCCAGGCCCGCGGCCTCGCCGTCGGCCATGTCGTCGGCGTTGGCCGCGAGGATCTCCGGGGCCCGCTCGGTGAGCCGGGACGCCATCTCCCGCAGCGCCTGGTTGATGACATCGCCGGTGGCCTGGGCGAGGCTCGCGGCGCTGTCCCGGGCGGCTTCGCCGCCGGCGATCACAGCCTTCTGCGCATCAGACACGCTGCCGATGCTAGGGCATGGCGCCGGCCGGCTCCCAGCGCCAGTGGAAGCCCACCACCGACCGCTCCAGCGACCGGAGGTAGCGGTGCACCGAGTGCTGGCTGTCCGGGGTGACCTGCTCCTGTTCCAGCACCCTTCCTTCCATGCCGTCCCAGACCGCCCACCACACCGCGGCCGGCACCTGGTCGGGGTGGAACTCGATGCGCATGTCGAAGTTCTCCAGGGTGCTCATGACCGCGCGGCGGTACTCCCGCTCTTCGGGATCGGCCGGGTTCCCGTCGTAGTGGTAGGAGGTCCAGTACTCCAGGGTCAGCGTCTCGCCGAGGCCGAGCGAGTGGGCCAGCGGGATGTCGGTGACGTAGAGGACGTCGCCGATCCGGCGGAACGGGCCGGGTGCGCCCGCGCATCCCTGCCCGACTTCCAGCGTGACCGCGTTGGTGTCGTAGAGGTACGGGATCGCGTCGAGTCCCTCGACGATGGCCTCGACGACCTGCATGGTCCGGGTCCGGGCCAGCCTGCGGTCGGCGCCGACATAGACGTGGTCGTGCAGGGACACCGTCTGGTGCCGGCGCGGGCCCAGCACGCCCGCCACCTCGGCGGCCGCGCCGGAGCGCATCGCCCGCGGCCCGGCCAGGACGGTGATCCGGCCGGTGCCGCGCCACAGCCGCCAGAGCCGCTCTTCTTCCTGGGCGGAGAACCCGAAGGCGGCCACGAACAGGGCCAGCGTGGACCGGCTCAGCAGCCGGCCGGACAGCGCCCGGCCCACGGTGTCCTTGAGCTGATGCGGGAGCACATCGGAATGGCCGGCCGCGCGCGGCGAATTCCACAGGTACTGCGCCAGCACGTCGGCCACGGCGAGGTGGTTGATGGCCCCGGGCCGGGACCGCTGCGCGTGAGATTCCCAGAGCTGGCGGTACCGGCCCGGGCGCAGCAGTAATTCGCGCAGGTAACGCCCGGCGGCCTCGCGGCCCGCCGCGAGCTGCGGCTCCGTCACGACATGGCTCTATCCGCTCACTGCTACTGCATTGCGAACTTACTGCGACCTATGCCGTCTAGCGTACGACGCAGATCTCGCCGGGAGGGGAAGTTCGGGCTACGGGCGAGACGGCGACAGGGGACCGGGGGGACGGGCCGCCGTCGGCAGCCCGTCCCTTCCGGGCTCTCTCGTCCGGGGGGCGCCCCCTGGACCCCCGCCATGCGCCTCCTCGGCGAGGACCGCCTGCGGCGCGCCGCCCACCTCGCTGCGGTTCACCCGCTCGTCCCGCCGGTGACGGTCGTCAGAAGAGGATGGACGTCAGCGTGGCCACCTCGGTGAATCCGACCTTCCGGTACACGGCCCGGGCCGGCGCGTTGAAGTCGTTGACGTACAGCGACACCACGGGCGCGATGGACCGGAGCGCCTCCTGGACCACGGCCGCCATCCCGGCCACGGCGAGCCCCTGGCCCCTGCAGCTCGGGCCGCACCCATACCCCCTGGACCTGGCAGGCGTGCGGGGTGACCGCCCCGATCTCGGCCTTGAACATCACCCGGCCGTCCTCGATCCGGGCGAACGCCCGCCCGAGCGCGATCAGCTCAGCGACCCGGGCCCGGTAGGCAGCCCCGCCGTCCGGACCGAGCGGGGACACCCCCACTTCCTCGGTGAACATGGCCACCGAGGCCGGCAGCAGCACGTCGAGCTCGCTGGGCCGGACCCGGCGCAGCTGCGGGTCCGGGGCCGTCCGCGGCGGCCCGGAAATCGCCATGACCGGCTGCGCGTCCCGGATCTCCCGGGGCTGGCCCCAGTAAGGGCGCAGCAGTTCCCACATCTGCCGGACGGCTTCCGCCGGGCCCACGATGGACGAGCAGCGCCGGCCCTGGAGCCGGGCCCGGCCGGCGAAAGCGGTCGCGGCGGCCGGTGTCGCCCCGACCGGGACCAGGTTGGCCCCGGCGTAACAGGCGGAAGTCAGCCTGCCGCCCGGCACAAAACCCCACATCTGCCCGCCGAGCCGGACCGGATCGAGGCCTGCTTCATGGACCCGGGAGCTGACGAAGACGTTCACCACCGGGTCGCGGTCGCACAACTCGAGCACGTCGTCGCGATCGCGGTCGTTCAGCAGGCGCAGCGATGAGGACCGCGACGCCTTGGTGCGCAGCACCCTTCCAGCGTATCGGTCCGTCATGAGGAATGCTCCCCAGGCAGGTCAGCCGGTCGCGGACGGCGGCGGCAGGGCCGGGCAGGTGGCGTTGACCAGGCCCGGGCGGCTGGGCAGCGCGCCGGTGGCCAGGTAACGGTTCAGGTAGCCGTTGACGCAGGTATTGGGCGGCTGGGCCAGGGACTGGCCGTGATTCCCGCCGCCTTCCACCACCACCATCCGGGCGCTCGGCAGCAGCCGGTGCGCGATCTGCGCGCCCGCGTAGGGGGTGGCCGCGTCCAGGGTGCCCTGGATCATCAGGATCCCCGGCAGGCCGGCCCCCTTGATGTGCAGCGGGTGCGCGGGCCCGCGCACCGGCCAGAACGCGCAGGAGGCATTGAACCAGGCGTTGTCCCAGGCCTGGAACGGCGCGGTCCGGTACACCCGGCGGGTGTCGGAGTTCCACTTCGCCCAGTTCCGCGGCCAGTTCACGTCGCTGCACTCCACCGCGTTGTAGACCGCGAACTCGTTCTCGCCCTGCACGCCCTCCTGCTGGTACTGGCTGACCAGCTGCCCGGTGGCGCCGGTGTGCAGGTAGGCAGCCAGCGCCGCGGCCAGGCCGGGCCACAGCGCGTTGCTGTACCCGCCCTGCAGGAACGTGTCGTCGAAGTCGTCCGCCCCGATCCGGCCTTCGACGGGGTGGGCCTGGAGCCGGGCCCGGGCCTGGTACCAGGCGTGGTCGACCGCGGCCCGGGTGCTGCCCAGCCCGTAGGTGGCGTGGTTGGCCGCGACCCAGGAGAAGAACGCCTCCATCCGGCCCTCGAACGCGTAATCCTGGGCGATGTTGTCGGCGTACCAGGCCCCGGTGGGGTCCACGGTGCTGTCCAGGACCATGCGGTGCAGCCGGTGCGGGAACAGGGTGGCGAACACCTGTCCCAGGTATGTCCCGTAGGAGTAAGCGAAGTAACTGATGGCCGGGACGCCGAGCGCGGCCCGGATCGAATTCATGTCCCGGGCCGCGTCCACCGACGTCATGTAGGGCAGCAGCCAGCCATAACGCTTCTCGCAGTCCGCCGCGTAGGTTTTGGCCCGGTTGATCAGGGTCTGCTCCGCGGCGGCACTGGCCGGGATGTAGTCCGGCCGTTCCCCGGAGAAGAAGGAAGGGTCGCAGGTCAGGGCCGGGCTGGCTGGAGCCCACCCCGCGCGGGTCGAAACCGATGATGTTGTAGTCGGCGGCCACCTGGGGGTTCAGCCCGTCCGCCACGAACGCCGCGAGGGACAGGCCGCTGCCGCCCGGGCCGCCCGGGTTGACCAGCAGGTCGCCCTGCTGCTGGCTGGGCGGTGCGGTGGCCGGCACCCGGGACAGCGCCAGGGTGATCTTCCGGCCCGCCGGGTGAGCGTAATCGAGCGGCACCGACAGGCGGGCGCACTGGAGGCTGGCGCCCTCCAGGGAACAGGAATGCCAGAGCCAGCGCCGACGCTCCGGGCGAGCCCGTGGCTGAGCCCGGCGCCGCGGATGCGGATGAGCCTGCCGTCGCCCCGCCGGAGGCCGTGCAGCCCGCCACGGCCAGGAGGACGGCGCCGACGGCGCCCGTGGCCGCCAGCCACCCCGGCCGGGCCGCGCGGCAGCGGAGGTCATCCGGCGGGGCGGGTTCATCCGGCGGCGCGATGGCATGATTGTCATCTTGCCCGATGCGCGACCCGCCCCGGCCGCCTGCCCCCACGACGCAGGTCGGGGACCTGGACCCCCCGGACGCGGGCCACGGGGCGCGGGCCGCGGCCGGGGGATACGCTCAGGCCGACCGCTGCCGCTCGGCCAGGGCCCGCCGGTACTCCTCGATGACGATGTCGTTCAGTTCCTGGACCGAGGTGTCCTTGGCCAGCTTGTCGAAGGTGATCTCGCCGTGCTGCAGCAGGTTGATCCGGTCGCAGACCTCAAGCGCCTGGCCGTAGTTGTGCATGATCATGATGATGGAGACCTGGCCCTGGCTCTTCAGGTCCTTGATCAGTTCCAGGATCATCGCCCCTTCTTTGGCGCCCATCGCGGCCAGCGGCTCGTCCAGCAGCAGCACCTTGGCGTTCGAGGTCACCGCCCGGGCCACCGCGATGGCCTGGCGCTGGCCACCGGACAGCTTGGCCACCTCGGAGTCCACCGACGGGATATTGATCCCGATCCGGTCCAGTTCCTCACGGGCGGTCTTCCGCATGCTGCGGTTGGATAGCAGCGTCCAGCGGGTCCGCTCCCGGTTCAGGAACATGTTGTGGTAGACGGTGAGCTCGTTGATCAGCGCCAGGTCCTGGAACACGGTGTCGATGCCGAGCGTGCGGGCGTGGTCCACCGACTTCAGCGCGACCTCCTGGCCGTCCAGGATGATCCGGCCCGAGGTCGGCGGCTGGAAACCACACATGATCTTGATCAGCGTGGACTTGCCCGCGCCGTTGTCACCCAGCAGGCCGAGCACCTCACCCTGGCCCAGGTGCAGGTTCACGTCGTGCAGCGCGGTCACCGCGCCGAACCGCTTGTTGATGTGCTCGACCCGGAGCGCGTCACCACTGGGGTCGGCCGTCGCGCGCTCCGGCGCGCCTGGGACTGGTTCGGTGGTCATCAGTTCCTCCCCGCTGCCCGCAGCCGTGCGAGCCGGACGTTGGCGATCATGGACAGCAGGATGGCCAGGCCGAACACGATGTCCAGCGGGTTGGCGCTGATCCCGGCGACGTTGAGGCCGTTAATCAGGGTGGCGAGCACGATGCCGCCGAGGAACGCGCCGAGGATAGTGCCCTGGCCGCCGAGCATCGCCGTGCCGCCGATGACCGCCGCGGTCACCGCGTAGAACATCGGCTGGTATCCGCCGGCGCTCGGGTCGATGGTGTTGGTGTAGAAGGCGTTCTGCAGGCCGACCAGCGCGCCCAGGATGGCGGTGAGCATGAAGTTGCCGTACTTGATCCGGCCGGTCTTGATGCCTGCCTCGCGGGAGCCCAGCGCGTTCCCGCCGGTCGCGATCGTGTGCAGGCCCCACTTGGTCCGGGTCAGCACCACGTAGAAGATCGCGGTGAGCACGACCGCCCAGATGAACTGGGACCACGGCGCCGCGCCGATCCAGCGCCCGATGGCCACCGATTTGACGGGGATGTTGGCCGGGTAGGCGTGGGAGGTGGTCAGCGTGAGGCCGAGCAGGATGAAGCCGGTGCCCAGCGTGGTGATGAACGAGGGCAGGCCCATAGTGACCGTGAGGAAGCCGTTGACCCAGCCCACCACCACGCCGAACAGCAGCGAGATGATGATCGCGGGGATGACCGGAAAACCATAGAAGTCGATCAGGTAGTGCATCAGGAACGGCGCGAACAGGTAGACGAAGCCGGCCGACAGGTCGATCTCGCCGCAGATCAGCAGGAACACCTCGCCGATAGCGATGATGATGATCGGCGCCGCGGTCTCCGACAGCAGGTTGGCCAGGTTCGTCGAGCTGACGAAGGTGGAGTTGTACCTGATGCCGAAGTAGAGCAGCAGCACGACGGCCACCACGAAGACCGTCGCCTCACGCTGCCGGGCCAGCAGCCCGAACACGCTGCCGAGCGGGTTCGCCCGCGCGGGTTGGCCCCCGGGCGGCGATACGGTCTGCGGGCTGCGCTCGGTGATCTCGCTCATGTCGACTCCAGTTTCCCTCAGCTCACCACGTCAACCGGCGGCAGGACAGGCTGGCAGTTAGTAGCCAGTCTGCCCCGCCGCCGGTCATGCCTGCTAGTACCCGGGATTACCGGATATCAGGTGCTGGTGGTGGCAGGCGGGTTGCTGATCGCGCCCGACGGGCGCGGGATGTACTTCTGCGCGCTGGTCGAGCCCTGGAACCGGCTGCTGGCCGTGTACGGCTTGGCGTTGGACTTGGTGATGAAGGTCAGGCCGGTGTCGGTGTCGGACGGGCTGATCGTGCCGCCGGAGATGTTGTACAGGTAGAAGTACAGGGTGGGCAGGAAGCCCTGCAGGTAGGGGTCCTGGTAGATGGTGAAGTTGGTCTTGCCGGCCTTGATGTTGGACAGCGTGGTCGGCGTGGTGTCGAACCCGCCGTTCGGGATGCTCGACAGCCCGGTCGACGCCCAGGGCCTGGCCGAGCAGCTCGGTGGAGCCCGCGTCCACCGCGAACGCGCCCTTGACCGTCTTGTGCCCGGTCAGGAACGCCTTCTCCGCCGACAGCTCCTGGCCGGTGGCCGCGCCGGTGGCGACCTCGTGCACGGTGTAGCTGCTGCCGAGCACCGAGACCGCGCCGTCGTAGCGGGGCTGGATGTTGCCGGAGCCGGGGGTGGCGATGAAGATGACGATGTCGCCGCCGCCCGGGACCAGCGACTTGATCTTCGTGCCCAGCTGCTGGCCGGAGATGTACAGCGCCTGGCCGACGTAGGCCAGCCGGTTGGTGCCGATGTCCGGCGACGCCCTTGTTGATCAGGCCGTCGGCGTTGTAGCTGATCACCGGGATGCCCGCGTTCATCGCGTTCGTGGTCGGCGTGGTGAACGAGGTGGCGTCGATGCCCGCGTAGGCGATCCCGGACGCCTTGGCGGAGATCGCGGTGTTGAAGTAGCTCACCATCTCCGAGGCCAGCGAGGTCTGCGAGCCGCCCCACTTCGGGGTGGGCAGGCCGAGCAGCGCGGCCGCGTCCTGGAAGCCGTACTGGGTGGGCACGAAGAACGGGTTCGTGGTCACGTGGTTGACGTACCAGAACTGCCAGGCCGGGGTCTTCGGGAAGTTGCCCGCCGTGCTCGCGGCCGCCTTGCTGGCCGTGCTGGACCCGCCGCAGGCCGCGAGCAGGCCGGCCGCCGCCGCCGAGGCGCTGACCAGCCCGGCGCTGCCGAGCAGGCGGCGGCGGGTCGGGCCGTCTTTCATGTTCAGGGTCTCGATGGCCTCGTCGACCTTGGGGTCGATCTTCATCTATCTACCTCCAGGAGAAGTTCCTCAGTGCTCGGCGTGCCGCCACAGCGCGGCGCACCGGAAAAGCGGATGGGTGGCCCGCCCCCCGGGGGACCGGCCCGCGGAAGCTGCCGCTGATGCGGGGCAGCTTCGCGAGGCGGGATAGCTCTCGGACGCGGGGAACGCCGCGATCCCAGGCGCCCCGCAGGCTCAGCTGGATGATGCGGCCCAGCAGCCAGCATGGGCCGCCTTCGCTGCATCGCCTGTCCTCGAATCGTTGTCGTGTTCCGAGGCTGGGCGGCCGCGGAGCTCCGGTGCTCAGCCACATTCAGGCGCCCGGATGGCTGACTCCGCCCCCAGGTTAGCGCTCTCAATCGGCTCAAGATCGAGAACGACATGCCCCTTGTTGGAGCCTTAAGCTAAAACACACAGACTCGATCGTCAACGCACAAGATATAAAGATCCGGTTCCGGCGTCATCACAGGTCGGCTGCGCAGACGTCGATCCCGCCCCAGGGGTAAGGAGGGTCCAGGATGCTCGCCAGACACCGACAGTCGCTGATCCTGGAAGACATCCGGCGAGCCGGCAGCGCCCGGGTCAGCGATCTCACCCAGCGCCTCGGCGTGTCGGACATGACCATCCGCCGTGACCTGGAGGCCCTGGCCCGGGCTGGGCTGATCGAGAAGGTGCACGGCGGCGCCGTGCTGCCCGGCTCGCCGAGCAGCCACGAGCCCGGCTTCGAGGCCAAGTCGGTGCTGGAGCAGCCGCAGAAGGAGGCCATCGCCCGGGCGGCCGCCGAGCTGGTCACGCCCGGCACCGCGATCGCGCTGTCCGCGGGGACCACCACCTTCGCCCTGGCCCAGCAGCTGCTGGACGTGCCCGGGCTGACGATCGTTACCAATTCGGTGCGGGTGGCGAGCATCTTCGGGGTCCCCCGGGCCGCGGGGCAGTTCGGCGCCACCCCGCAGGTGGTGCTCACCGGCGGGGTCCGCACTCCCTCGGACGCGCTGGTCGGCCCGATCGCGGACATCGCGATCCGCTCCCTGCACGTGGACCTGCTGTTCCTGGGCTGTCACGGCATCGACCCGGTGGCCGGCCTGACCACGCCCAACCTCGCGGAGGCGGAGACCAACCGGGCCTTCGTGCAGGCCGCCCGGCGGGTCACGGTGGTCGCCGATCACACGAAGTGGGGCATCGTCGGGCTGAGCTCGTTCGCCGAACTGGACGAGGTGGACACCTTCATCACCGACGGCCTGCTCCACGAGAGGCCCGGGCCTTGCTCAGCGAGCGGGTGAGCGAACTGATCATCGCGGACGGCGCAGTCCGACGGCCAGGTCGGCTAGCCGCGCTGGGCCGCGCTAGTCAGGAGACGGTGACTCCGGGGCCGGCGGGCGGCTGGTCGCCCGGCATGGCCTCGGCCAGCTTCATGGCCTCCTCGATCAGCGTCTCCACGATCTGCGACTCCGGCACGGTCTTGATGACCTCGCCCTTGACGAAGATCTGGCCCTTGCCGTTGCCGGAGGCCACGCCCAGGTCGGCCTCGCGGGCCTCGCCGGGGCCGTTGACGACGCAGCCCATCACCGCGACCCGCAGCGGCACCTCCAGGCCCTCGAGCCCCGCCGTGACCTGGTCGGCCAGCGTGTACACGTCCACCTGGGCCCGGCCGCAGGACGGGCAGGACACGATCTCCAGGCCGCGGTCGCGCAGGCCGAGCGATTCCAGGATCGCGATGCCCACCTTGACCTCCTCGACCGGCGGCGCGGACAGCGACACCCGGATGGTGTCCCCGATCCCCTCGGCGAGCAGCGCGCCGAACGCGGCCGCGGACTTGACCGTGCCCTGGAAGGCCGGGCCGGCCTCGGTGACCCCGAGGTGCAGCGGGTAGTCGCAGGCCTGGGCCAGCTGCCGGTACGCGGCGATCATGACGACCGGGTCGTGATGCTTCACGGAGATCTTGATGTCGGTGAAGCCGTGCTCCTCGAACAGGGAGCATTCCCACAGCGCCGATTCCACCAGGGCCGCGGCGGTGGCCCGGCCGTGCTTGGCCAGCAGGCGCTTGTCGAGCGAGCCCGCGTTCACGCCGATCCTGATCGGGATCCCGGCCGCCGACGCGGCCCGGGCGATCTCCGCGACCTTGTCGTCGAACGCCTTGATGTTGCCGGGGTTGACCCGGACCGCGCCGCAGCCCGCGTCGATGGCGGCGAACACGTACTTGGGCTGGAAGTGGATGTCGGCGATCACCGGGATCTGCGACTTGCGGGCAATTTCCGGCAGCGCGTCCGCGTCGTCCTGCGACGGCACCGCGACCCGGACGATCTGGCAGCCTGACGCGGTCAGCTCCGCGATCTGCTGCAGCGTGGCGTTCACGTCCGCGGTCACCGTGGTGCACATCGACTGCACCGACACCGGGGCGCCGCCGCCTACCGGGACCGCGTGCTTGCCCTTGCCCACCATGATCTGGCGCGACTTCCGCCGCGGCGCCAGGGGCTCGGCCGCGGGCTGTGGCATGCCTAGATCAATGCTCATGATCCTTTATCCCTCACTGTGTCCCGGTCAAAGGGTGTCTTAGCCGAAGGGTCCCGTTATTCAGATCCTGGGTCCATCACGTTCGCCCCACTTGTACCAACCACCACTTGTACCAACCACCGCTGCTACCAACCACCACCGGGGGCTGAAGCATCCCGGGTAGGCCGGCCGATCCGCATCACCCTCACGAAGGTATGTGCACCGGGTTTACGAGGTCAGCCAAGATCAGCAGCAGCCCGAAGCCGACCAGCAGGGCGAACACCCCGACGCTGACCGGGAGGAGCTTGCGCATGTCCACCAGCCCCGGGTCCGGCCGGCGCAGGAGCCGGGCGATCCAGGACCGGATCTGCTCGTAGATGACGACGGCCAGGTGGCCGCCGTCCAGCGGCAGCAGCGGCAGCAGGTTGAACAGGCCGACGAAGATGTTCAGCGAGATGACGATGAACAGCACGATCGAGACCTTGGTCTGCCAGCCGACCTGGGCCGCGAAGGCCTCGCCGGTGTACTCCCCCGCTCCGACGACGCTGGTCACGTTGCCGCCCGCGGTGCTGCTCCGGTTCTTCGCGAACAGCTCGGGGATGGCCTTCGGGATACTGCCGAGGGCCGACACCGAGCCGACCACGATCGTGCCGAACTCCGAGCCCGCATAGGTGACCGCGCGGATCGGGTTCACGGTCGCGTACAGCACCGCCGGGGAGATGCCGAGGTAGGAGCCCTTGCGCCCGTTCACCACGGCCAGCGAGGGATGCAGGGTCAGCTCGTGGCCGTCGCGGATCACGGTCACCGTGACCGGCGTGCCCGCCTTCTGCGCGCGGATCGCCGCGCCCAGCTCATTCCAGGTGTGCACCCGCGTGCCGCCCAGCGCGATGATCTTGTCGCCGGTCCGGAAACCCGCCTTGACCGCCGGGGACGCGGGATCAGACTTGGCGCAACTGGCGGCGGTGATGCTGGTCGGCACGCACGGGTCGATGGACCCGATCGTGGAGGAGTTCGTGTTGGCCAGGCCGATCCCCACGGCCAGGATGAACAGCAGCACGAAGGCCAGCGCGAAGTGCATGAACGACCCGGCGGCCAGCACGATCATCCGCTGCCAGGGGGGCTTCCTGCGGAACGACCGTGGCTCGTCCTCGGGGTCCACGTCCTCCAGGGCGGTCATGCCGACGATCTTGACGTAACCGCCCGCGGGGATGGCCTTGACGCCGTACTCGGTCTCGCCCCGGATCGTGGACCACAGGGTCTGCCCGAAACCGACGAAGAACTGGGTGACTTTCATCCGGAACTTCTTCGCCGTGACGAAGTGCCCGAACTCGTGCAGCATGATCGAGAAGAGCAGGGCGAAGATGAAGATGATCCAGCCGAGCAGGGTCATCCGGCCGACTCCCCCTCCCCGCGTGACCCGGTGCGGGCCTCGCGCACGCCGCCTCGTCCTTCGCCAGTCAGTTCCAGCGCGCGGATCCGCGCCCAGCGATCCGCGGCGAGCACGTCGTCCAGGGTCACCGCGTCCCGGGCCGCGCTCTCATGCTCAGAGACTACCTTCGCCACGGTGTCCACGATTCGGGGGAACGCGATCCGGCCCGACCGGAATGCCTCGACGCAGATCTCGTTGGCCGCGTTGTAGACGGCCGGGGCGGTGCCGCCGGTGCTGCCGGCCTCGCGGGCCAGCCCGACGGCCGGGAATGCCTCGTGGTCCAGGGGCTGGAAGGACCAGGTGTGCGCGCGGCTCCAGTCGAGGGCCGGCCCCGCGTCGGGGACCCGGTCCGGCCAGGCCAGCCCCAGCGCGATCGGGATCCGCATGTCCGGCGGGCTGGCCTGGGCGATGGTCGCGCCGTCGGTGAACTCGACCATGGAGTGGATCACCGACTGCGGGTGCACCACCACCTCGATCCGGTCGAACCCGATGCCGAACAGCAGGTGCGCCTCGATCAGCTCCAGGCCCTTGTTGACCAGCGTCGCCGAGTTGATCGTGACCACCGGGCCCATGTTCCAGTTCGGGTGGGCCAGGGCCTGGGCCGGCGTGACGTGCTCAAGCTCGGCCTGGCCGCGGCCGAGGAACGGGCCGCCGCTCGCGGTCAGCACCAGGCGGCCCACCTCGCCGGCGCGGCCGCCCCGCAGGCACTGCGCGATGGCCGAGTGCTCGGAGTCGACCGGCACGATCTGGCCGGGGGCCGCCTTGCCCGCCACCAGCGGGCCGCCGACGATCAGGGACTCCTTGTTGGCCAGGGCCAGGGTCCGGCCCGCCTCCAGGGCGGCCAGCGTGGCGGCCAGGCCGACCGATCCGGTGACGGCGTTCAGCACGACGTCACAGGGCCAGGTGGCGGCCTCCGCCACCGCGTCCGGGCCCGCCAGCACCTTGGGCAGCGGCCGGGCGTGGCCGGTCCCGGACGCCTGGGCGCGCAGCGCCTCGCGCACCTCTCCGGCGGCGTCCTCCCGGGCCACCGCGACCACCTCGGCGCCGAACTCGAGGGCCTGAGCCGCCAGCAGGCCGGGATTACCTCCGCCCGCGGCCAGCCCGGCCAGCCGGAACCGGCCCGGATTGCGCCGCACGATGTCCGCGGCCTGGGTCCCGATAGAGCCGGTCGAGCCGAGCAGGACGATGTCACGGACCGGGCCGCTCTGCCCGGGCTGCGCTGTTTCCATGCCGCCATTCTCCGCCATGCGGGCCAGGCCCGCCGTCGCACCCGGCCGGCCAGCACCGCAGCCGGCCGCCCACCCGGCCTGCCGCAGCCACCCGGCCGGGCTGCCCGCCAGCCGCGCCAGCCGCCAGCCGGCCTCAGCCGCCGCGCCGGGCCGCCGCCGATGGCGCTAGCCGGCCGCGGACACCTGGGCCAGCGGCTCCCAGTCGGGCCGCAACGGCATCCCGGACTGGCCCTCGGAACCCAGCCGGACGCCGAGTACCTGGTGCAACTGGACGACGTTGCGCTCGAACCCGAGCCGCGATCCGGCCATGTAGAGCCGCCACACCCGGGCGGTGCCCTCGCCGACCTCGGCTACCGCCTCGTCCCAGTGCGCGTCGAGGTTGGCGCACCAGCCGGCCAGGGTCATCGCGTAGTGCTCGCGCAGGTTCTCCTCGTGCCGCACCTCGAACCCGGTGTCGTGGATGAGGGAGATCAGGTAGCCCGGTCCTTCCAGCTCACCGTCGGGGAACACGTAGCGGTTGATGAAACCGCCGACCACGCGGCCCGGCCGCTGGTCGTCCGGGCGGGTGATGCAGTGGTTCAGCAGCCGCCCCTCGGGCCGCAGCTTGCCGTACAGGAAGGAGAAGTAGCCGGGCAGCTGGGCCCGGCCGATGTGCTCGGTCAGCCCGATCGAGCTCACCGCGTCGAACTCTCCCTCGGGCACGTCGCGGTAGTCGAGATGCCGGACCTCGGCCAGCCCGCCCAGGCCCTCCTTCTCGATGGCCTGCTGCGCCCAGGCCGCCTGCTGGGCGGAGAGGGTCACGCCGAGCGCCTTGACGCCGTATTCCCGGGCCGCGTGCCGGACCATGCCGCCCCAGCCGCAGCCCACGTCGAGCAGCCGCATCCCCGGGCGCAGGCCGAGCTTCCGGGCCACCAGATCGTGCTTGTAGGCCTGGGCCTCCTCCAGCGACGCATCGGCGCGCGGGTAGCAGGCGCAGGTGTACGCCATGGACGGGCCGAGCACCCACTCGTAGAACGTGTTGGACACGTCGTAGTGGTGCGAGATGGCGGTGGCGTCGCGCTTCTTGGAGTGCAGCCGCCCGGCGATCCAGCGGCGGTTCACCCGGACCTCCTGCGGCGGCGGCGGTATCCGGGGCAGCAGCAGCCTGGGCCCGCCCAGGTCCTGCAGCAGCCGGAGCCGCTCGGCCAGGTCGATGTGGACCTGCTGGGCCTGGACCATCCGGGACAGCGCGTCGTACATGTCGCCCTCGACGTCCAGGTGCCCGGACACGTACGCGCGGGCCAGGCCCAGCGCGCCCGGCGCCTGGGCCAGGTAGGACACCGCGACCGGGGAGCGCACGGTGATCCGCACCGGGGCATCCGAGGCGCCCGCCCGGCTCCCGTCGTAGGCGACGAACTCCACGGGGGCATCGGGGCCTGCCACCTTCTCGAATACGTCAGCTAGCGCCATCCCTGCCATCCCTTCTGCTGCGCGCTCACTGACCGCGCACGCACTTCTCGTACAGGCCGGCCAGCCGGCCACCGCCGTCGTACCTCTGCTTGAGAGCGGCGTAGGCGGGCCCGTTGTAGCTCGCCCAGAACTGCTCCTCGGTGTAGAAGGACGTCGAGTACAGCCCCTTATGCCCGCCGAGCGCGGCCACCTCGTCCTCCACCAGCCGGTTGTGGTATCCGTCCGCGCGGCCCGGCGGCAGCGCGACCATCCCCCAGAAGCCGAAGTTCACGTACACCTCGCCGGGCGCCAGCGGGTAGAGCGGCCAGGGCTGGTCGCTGCGCAGCCGGAGCGGGCACAGCCAGACCGGGCTCATGCCGACGTCGGAGGCGAAGAACCGGAGGAACTCGGCGCCGCGGCCGACCGGGATCTCGACGTCCTGGATGACGTCCTCACGTGGCGGCTGCCCGCGACGCTGGGCGATCCGGCCGGAGATGCCGTGCCGCCGGTCGAAGGCGACCAGCGAGCGGTACACGTCGGACCTCCGGTAGCGGCGCGGCCAGAGCCTGCGGATCGCCGGGTTCTGCACCCCGAACGGCCGGGAGCACCAGAACCAGTCGGTATCCCAGCGCCATAGGTAGTCGCGGACGGTGAGGAAGTCCTCCTGGGGCCCGCGCAGCGACTGGTAGAAGATCTGGCTGCCGGTGTAGTCGCTGGTCCAGGGGGCCACGTCGCTGAACGCCGCCACGGTGAGGTACATCTCGTCCAGGCTGAACATGGTGCCGTCCAGGAAGTCCGCGCGGTGCCCCTGGTAGCTGCCGTCGGCCGCGATCTGCGCGACGGCCGCCATGCAGCTCTCGGGGTCGCCGAAGCGGAAGTGCCGCAGGTGCACGAACGGCGCCACCGGCTCCAGCTCGATCGTGAGCGACAGCGCGTAGCCCAGGGTGCCGTAGGAGTTCGGGAAGCCCCGGAACAGGTCCGCATGCTCGTTGTCCGCGGTGGCCGTCACCACCTGGCCGTCCCCGGTGAGGATCTCCATGGCCAGGACCGACTCATGCGGCATGCCCAGGCGCAGCGAGGTGGACTCGATCCCCAGGCCGGTGACCGCGCCGCCCAGGGTGATGGTCTTCAGCTGGGGCACCACGAACGGCATCAGGCCGTGCGCCAGCGTCGCGTCCGCCAGGTCCTCGTAGGTGGTCATGCCGCCCACCACGGCGGTGCGGGACGCCGGATCGACGTGCAGCACCCGGCTGAACGCGGAGACGTCCAGCTCACCAGCCCGGGATTCCGGCGACTGATCGCGGAACCGGAACAGGTTGGAGGTGCGCTTGGCCAGCCTCACTTTCGCGCCGGGCGGGACGGCGGCGTAGGCCTGCTGGATCGTGGCTACCGCGGCTTCGTGGGCCTGCCGCACCCCCGCGGGAAGGGCCTGCGCCGCGGCGGCGAGTGCCTCCGCCGCGCCGGCGGGGGCGGCCCCGCCTGACCCCGGCTGGTCCTCCGTCACGCCAGCGGAATCCACGCTCACGGCGCCACCACGATTACTCTGCGGCCTGGTTCCGCTACTGCTAGAGTCAGTCACTCTGCCTCTCCTCGCTCAGGGCCGGCCCGGCCTCGAAGCTGAGGACGAACGCAGCGGGCTCATGTGGGCAAGTTCCCGGCGGACTCCGGCGAACGGCGGGGGAAGTTTACCGCGCGGTAGCCCTCCGGTTGAACTCCCGCTCAGGTCCCGCACCGGTCCCCGCCGTAGCGGCCTACCGTGACGGCTGTTTCCGGGCGGCCTTGCGGGCCCGTCCGGTCCGCGCCCGGCCGCCCGGCCGGGCGGCCGATCCGGAGTCCGCCAGGTCATAGCTCGCCGCCACCTGCTCGGGCGTCATCGGGACCCGCGCCGCCGAGGGCGGCACGCCCGCGTCCATGATGTCGCGCAGCAACTGGGCCAGCGAATATCGCGGGTCCGCGGCCAGCGCCCGGTCGATCGCGATGTTAGCCAGAGCTCCCTCGCCGGACTGCCAGGCGGTGAAGGCGAGCAGCGAGGCGGGGGCGGCCAGGTAGGCGGGGGTGGCCCGGCGGACCACATCGGTCCACAGCCGCAGATGCGCGGCGCGGAACCCGGGATCCATCCGGGACCACGCGTCATCCCGGACCGCAAGGTGAGCCAGGACCACCGTGACCCAGGCCACCGACTCGTCGGCCAGCGGCCGGCCGCCGGCCCGGTACGTGGCGATGGCCTCCTGGACGGCGCGGCGCCCGGCGTCCACCAGCAATCTCTCCCGGCGGCCCGCGCCAGGCCCGGACGCCTGCGCGATCAACCCGGCCGCGCGTTCCCGGGCCCGGCTGGTGGCCCGTTCCATGGACCGCGCCGCGGCGCCAGTGACAGGGGCGAGGGTGCTGGCCAATGCGGCCCGGTCCGGATAGGCGACCAGCCCGGCCACGGTCATGGCGGCCGCCGCGGGATTGGCCTGGACGTCGAACGGCACGCCGTCCGCCGGACAGCACCCGGGGTTCTCGCAGAGGTAGGACCAGTAGCGGCCGTCCTGCACCCGCAGGAGCTCGTGTAACCGCAGTCCCGCCTGCCGAACGGCTCCAGCCAGGGCGTCCGCGACGGGCGTGACCATGGCGCCCGGGCCGTAGCCCACGCCGATCACGGTGCTCAGCCGGCGCTGCCGCAGCACCCCGGTGGCGTGCTCGGCGATGTCCGCCGCGTGGACGGCATCTGGCGGGTCGGGAAGGTCGTAACGGAAGGCGAGCTGGACCCGGGCCCGCGGCCGCCCGATCCCCATCACGACCAGGCTGCGGGCGGGATGGAAGCCCAGCAGGTGCGGCACGACGGCCAGGACGTCAGCCGGGGAACTGACTCGCACCCGGGGCTGACGGGAGAACGCGCTGGAACCTGAGACTGAGGGTGTGTTGTCCATGACACCAGGCTGCGGGCAGGGCCCGCCGGCGGCCAGCACAGAACGACGTTCTGTTAGTAAAGCAGCACGTCAAGCGCGAAGTTCGCACGCTTGTCCACGTCGCGGAAACTCGCCTTGACAAACGGCGCAGGCTGGGTAGGAGCGAGGGCGGGACCGGACGTCCCGCTTATTTCCCAGCCAAAAATTACTATTCGGTACACGCCGGGACGACCAGGCACCTGAGCGATAGGCTGACGCGAACATTTCGGGATCTGGGCGGCGCATCACGCGCTCCAGCGGAACTCGCTTTCCGGAGGTAGCTGTGCGCATAGGCTCGGCCCTGCTTGTTATCTGGCTGATCATCGGGGCTATCGCTGGAGCTCAGCGCCACTACTACAGTGGCAACATCTCGAGCTGCACGAAAGCCAGCACCATCATCGTGACGATCTTGGCCGGTCCGCTGAACTACGTCGGGGTGAATCCCAAGGTGAACTGCCACGTGCCCCAGCCCAGCGGTAGCTGACTACCCCGGCCCGGAGCCTGCGGCGCCCGGGCGGACAGCCCTCAGTGCCGGACCGGGAAGTACTTGTCGATGAAGCCGTTCCGGAACTTGCCGTCCGGGTCGTAGCGGCCCAGCAAGTCCTGGAAGTCGGCTGAGCGCGGGTACAGCGCGCGCACCACGTGCGGGGGCATGCCGAACAGCTTGGCCCAGTGCGGGCGGGCGCCGAGCGGGGTCAGCAGGTGCTCCATCGCGGCGATCACCGGCGTCACCGCCGCCGTGTCCTTGATCCAGGTGAAGTGCAGGGCCACCGTGTCCCGCTGGAAACTCGTGCTCAGCCACAAGTCATCCGGCGCGACGGTGCGGATCTCGGCGATCTGCAGCACCGGGGCCAGCAGGCTGCCCAGGCTGGCCAGGGCGTCGAACGCGCCCGCCGCCACCTGCCGCGGCACCAGGTACTCGGACTGCAGCTCCTGCCCGCTGCTCGGGGTGAACTCCGCCCGGAAATGGGGCAGCCGCTGGTGCCACGGTCCCGGCACACCGAGCTGCTGGGTGGCGTGGGCAGGATCACCACCCGGCACCGGGTTGACCTGCCGGTCGGCCAGCGTCGCGTCCATCCACCGCGGGGGCGGCCGCCACGCGTCGCGCTCCTCGTCCCGGACCTTGAGCCAGACCTGCCCGTGCCGGTCATCACGCCAGTTCGTGAACACGCTGACGCTGTAGGCGCTGCCGAAGATCTCATCGAAATGGCTCCGCAGCATGGCCGCGGGCAGGCCCTCGTAGACGTACTGGCGGATGCTGAACGCCGGGACGAGGTCCAGGGTCAGCGCGCTGACCAGGCCGAGCGAGCCAAGCCCGACCACGCACCCGCGATACTCCTCCCCGGCGGTGTCGCGGCGCAGGGTCCGCATACTGCCGTCGGCGGTGATCAGCTCCAGGCCCGACACCACGGTGGCCAGGTTCCCGTTGGCGTCCCCCGAGCCGTGGGTCGCGGTGGCCACCGCCCCGGCGACCGACAGGTGCGGGAGCGAGGCCATGCTGCGCAGGGCGAAGCCGGCGGCATTCAGCTGTTCGGTCAGTTCCCGGTAGCTGATCCCCCCGGGCAGGGTGACCGCAGCCCGGCCCGGGTCGATCTCGATGGCTGGCGGCAGGTCCGCCAGCGAGATGAGCACGCCCGGAGTGTCGGCGATCCGGTTGAACGAGTGACCGGTGCCGACCGCCCGCACCTGGCCGCTCGCGGCGACCAGCTCCTGGGCTTCGCTGACGCTGCGGGGCCGCGCCACCCGGGCGGCCCGGTAGACGATGTTGCCGGCCCAGTTGGTCTCCCGCGCAGTCACCGCACCTACTCTCGCCTCATCGGCCGGGCCACGCCGGCCGGCCGCGGCGGCCCTGGCGGGCGGTGAACGGGGCCCTCAGCCGACGGCGAGGGCAGCGCGCCAGCCGTCGGCGCCGGACCGGGTGACATATTACGTGGCAGCGCTTCTGCGGGCCTAGGCCGCCCTGGCCCGGTCTCGTCGTTGATCTGGAGGACTCTGTTGATCTGGAGGAACAGGCATGCCCGATCGGCCAGCTGAGCCCGCCCGCCCCGCCGTGCCCCGGGGGCTCCCGCCCGGTGCCGCCGCGGCCGCCGACGGGGTGGTGGCGAGTTTCCAGCGCGGCGAGGGCCAGCCCGCCATCGCGTACGGGATCGTGGCCGGCGGGTCGCTCGCCCACGCCGGCGGTGTCGGCCAGAGCTGGCTCGGCGGCCCGCCGCCCGGCGCGGACACGGTGTTCCGGATCGCCTCGATGACCAAGAGCTTCACCGCCTCGGCGGTGCTGGCGCTGCGCGACAGCGGGGTGCTCCGGCTGGACGATCCCGTCACGGATTTCGTCCCCGAACTGCGCGGCCAGCCGGGGGCGACGGCCGACTCACCGGCTATCTCGCTTCGGCATCTGCTCACGATGACCGCGGGCTTCCCGACTGATGACCCGTGGGGTGACCGGCAGCAGGGCACCCCGCTGCCCGATTTCGCGGCGATCCTGGCCCGGGGCGTGCGCCCGGCCTGGGCGCCGGGCACCCGTTTCGAGTACTCCAACCTGGGCTACGCGGTGCTCGGGCGGGTCATCGCGGCCGTGGCCCAGGCTGACTACGCCGACTTCGTGCGCGACCGGATACTCGGCCCGCTCGCCATGACGCGGACCGGGTTCGAGGCTGCGGAGTTCGACCCGGCCGGACTGGCCCGCGGGTACGCCCGCGGTCCGGGCGGCTGGACCGAGCTCACCCCGGACCGCTATGGCGCGTTCGCCCCCATGGGCGGGGTGTTCAGTTGTGTCCGTGACCTGGCCCGCTGGGTCAACGGCTTTGCCGCGGCCTTCCCGCCGGGCGGCCAGCGGGGCGGCGATGCCCATCCGCTGACCCCGGCCACCCGGCGGGAGATGCAGCAGCCCGCCGTGACCTTGCCGGAGGCGCACCCGCGGTTCCCGGGAAGTCCCGCCGCGGGCAGCCAGTACGGGTACGGGTTCGGGTTGTTCACCGAGGAGACCAGCGCCTGGGGGCGGCTCGTCTACCACAGCGGCGGTTACCCGGGCTTTGGCAGTCACATGCGCTGGCACCCGGATACTGGCCTCGGCGTGGTCGTGCTGGCCAACAGCACCTACGCGGGCGCATCTGTGCTGGCGGCCAGGCTCATGGAGGAGGTACTGAAGGCGCGGCGGCCGAGGACGCGCCGGCCACGGGCGGGTCAGCCGCGGGAGAACAGGCTCCGGGCGGGTCAGCCGCGGGAGCAGGCTCCAGGCGGCTGCCTGCCGGAGAGGGGGCTCCGGGGAGAGCCCGGGCGGTGGTCCGCGGCCCAGCGCCTGCGCCCGGCGGGCCCTGGCCGGAGACCCTGAGCGCCCAGCAGGTGGTCACCGGCCTGCTGACCCACTGGGATGACCAGGTGGCGGAGCAGTTGTTCGCGGACAACGTCGCACTGGACCAGCCGCTGGGCCGGCGCCGCGAGCGTATCGGCCGGATGTGGGAGCGCCTGGGCCCGCCGCGGCCCAGCACCCAGGCGGCGCCGAGGCCGGCGGAGTTCGACTCCCCCGCGCACTGCCGCTGGTGGCTGCACGGCGAACGCGGTGACACGCAGGTCGAGATCCTGCTCACGCCGGAGAACCCGCCCCGGGTCCAGTCGCTGACGGTCACCGTGCCGCCCGCGGCCGATTCCCCGCTCTGGCGGCAGACGCAGGCCCTCATCGACCTGCTCAACTCGTCGCTGACCGATGGTGTGCCGCCCTGGCCCGCGGAGCTGCCCGTGTCCGGGCTGGTCGACACGGGCCTGCTGCTCCGCCAGCTGCGGATGGCCAGCGCCTGGGCGGGAGCGTGCCGGCCCGGGGCGTTCTGCGGCGGCAACGGGCAGACCAGCACCGCGATCGAGCTCGACGGCGAGCACGCCGGGCTCACGCTGACCGTGGAACTGGACCGGGGGCAGCAGTCGCTCCGCCGGGTGGACATCGCGCCGCGAGGCTGAGCCGCCCAGCTCAACCGGCGGCCCAGCTCAGGCAGGACCAGCTCAGGCAGCACGGCAGCCAGCTCAGGCAGGGCCAGCTCGGCAGGCCAGGTCAGCCGCGCTCGGGCTGCTGGCTTTCCAGGAAGCGGTCCACCAGCCCGCGGATCACGGTCGCCATCGAGAAGCCGTGCTCGCCGCACCAGGCCCGCAGCCGGGCGTGCTGGTCGGCGGAGAACCGGACCGGCACCATCTGCTGGGCCGGCGACGACGAGCCGCGGACCAGCTCGGCCACGACGGCCTGCGCCCCACTCCCGGGTCTGCGTCTGGACCCGCTGCTGGCGGCCGAGCTCCCAGCCGAGCCGCCGGGCCAGCGGGCCGGGCACCGCGGCCGGCGACGACCGGAACCCGGTACGCAGCAGCCACGCGTACACCCGGTCGCGGTCTGCGGGAGGCAGCTGCCCGACGGCCTGGACCAGCAGCCGCGAGGCGTCCGTGGCCTCGGCATCGGCCACGGATCCGGCGGGACGAATGGTTCCAGGTCGTCCGGCTCGAAGGTGCCGGCCGGGATCGGGGGCTCAGCAGGGCCGGGCGGTGCTGGCGGGTCAGCGGGCTCTGGGGGCTCGGGCGGGTTCGACCGGGTCCGGCGGGTCCGGGGGATCGGGCGGGTCGGGACGGTCCGGGGGGATGCCGGTCATCGAAGGCTCCTGACGCGAGGCGTGCGATATCGCCTACCGATATCACGATATCGCGCCCACGGCCAGACCGGGAGGGCCTCGCGGCAGCCTCTTCCATGATCACGGTCGAAATATGCTCCGGCGTCAGTATGGCCGTGATCAGAAAGGTCGAGGCCGTCAGCGGATGCCGAGCGTGCGAGCGGGCCGGACGCCGCAGCGGGCCGGCAGGGACGGGCGGCCGGAGCAGGCCGGGGCGGGTCGCCGGGCGAGCTAGAGGGCTACGCCGAGCAGGGCGTCCACGGCGTCCCGGACCAGGTCCGCCCCGGAGTCCGCCGGCGGTGCTGCGCCCGCGAGCACGTCCTCGGCCCAGCCGTCCACGACCGCCAGCGCCCCCGGGGCGTCGAGGTCGTCGGCGAGCCGCTCCCGCACCGCAGCCAGCACGGCCTCGCCGCGGCCCGAGGCCGCCGGGCCACCGGGCGCGGACGCAGGGCCACCGGCCGCGGACGCGGACCGGCCGCCGGCCACCTGGACCGCCTCCCGCCAGCGGGCCAGCCGGTCCGCGGCGGCGGACAGCCCGGCGTCCGTCCAGTCCCAGTCGTCGCCGATAATGGTGCGCCAGGATGGCCAGCCGGACCGCCATGGGGTCGTGGCCGTCGGCCAGCAGCCGGGACACGAACACCAGGTTGCCGAGCGACTTGGACATCTTCTCGCCGTCCAGGCGGACCATCCCGGCGTGCACGTAGTGCCGCGCGAACGCGTCCGGCTCGAGCGCCACCCGGGCGTGCGAGGCACTCATCTCGTGGTGCGGGAAGATCAGGTCCGTGCCGCCCGCCTGGATGTCGAACGTGGTGCCCAGGTACTCGGTGGAGATCGCCGCGCATTCCACGTGCCAGCCGGGCCGCCCCTGGCCGAACCGGGACGCCCAGGCCGGCTCGTCCGGGCCGGGCCGCCAGCCAGACCAGCGCGTCCAGCGGGTCCTTCTTGCCCGGCCGGCCGGGATCGCCGCCGCGCTCGGCGAACAGCGCCAGCATCTCGTCCCGGTCCAGCCCGGACACCGAGCCGAACGCGTCGTCGCTGGCCCGGGCGAAGTACTCGTCCCCGTCCACGTCGTACAGGGCGCCCCGCTCGGCGAGGCGGCCCGCGAAGCGCTCGATGACGCCGAGGGCCTCGACCGCGCCGACCAGCCGGGTGGGCGGCAGCACCCGCAAGGCGGCCATGTCGGCGCGGTAGCGGTCGATCTCGCGGTCGGCCAGCTCCCGCCAGTCCTCGCCGTCCCGGGCCGCCCGCTCCAGCAGCGGGTCGTCCACGTCGGTCACGTTCTGCACGTAGGTCACGTGATGGCCCGCGTCCCGCCAGGCCCGGACCAGCAGGTCCCAGGCCAGGAACGTGGCGGCGTGCCCGATATGGGTGGCGTCGTACGGGGTGATCCCGCACGCGTACAGCGTGGCGTCCGGCCCGGCCGCGGCGACCGCCAGCTCGCCGGAGGAGGTGTCGAACACAAGGGGCTCGGGGCCGCGCCCCGGCAACTCAGGAATGCTTACGCCACGCCAGGAGTCCATGAGCGCAGGCTATCTCTGCTGCTCCCGTTGGCCGGCCGGGTGGCCGCCGCGATGGCCTGCACCGGGATCCGGCCCGGTGGCCTGCAGAGACGGCCAGCTCAGCGCCTGCGACGCCTGCTCGAACGCGTAGGCCAGGGCGATCAGCGCCGGCTCGCTCCAGGCCGGGCCGAGGAACGACAGGCCCACCGGCAGCCCGCTGACCTGGCCCGCCGGGACCGAGACGGCTGGGTAGCCGGCCACCGCGGACGGCCCTGAGGTGTGGAACACGCCGTTGTCGCCCAGCACGTAGTCGGTCAGGCCGGCCGGGTTCGCGGTCAGCGTGACGATGGCGTCGAGCCGGTGGCTGGTCAGCGGACCGTCCAGCGCCTCCCGGGCCCGGCTGGCCGCCTCCGCCCGCGCCGCCAGGGCGGCCGGGTCGGCAGGATCCCCGCTGGTGGCCTCCGCCTGGATAAAGATCTCCTGGCCGAAGTGGGCGAGCACGGACGGAGCGTTATGGATATTGAAGTCGATGAGCTCGGCCAGCGACCGCGGCGCATGGCCGGGCAGCGCCCGCAGGTACCCGTTGATGTCGCGCTTGAATTCATGCAGCAACGAAACCCATTCGGGGTCGCTGATATCCCGCCGCGCCGGGCAGTTCGACCGGGTCGAGAACGGTCGCGCCGAGATCCCGCAGCACGTCCAGGGCCGCGTCCAGGACGGCCATGATCGTGTCGCCCGCCTCGTGGCAGCCGTCGCGCCACACGCCGAGCCGGGCGCCGGCCAGCGCGCCGGCGTCGAGGAAGGCCGTGTAGTCGGTGGGCCGGCCCGCCGCGGCGGCGGTCGCCGGGTCGGCCGGATCCGGCCCGGCCAGCACGCCGAGCAGCGCGGCGGCCTCCGCGACGGTCCGGGCCATCGGGCCCGCGGTGTCCTGGGCCGACGAGATGGGCACGATCCCGTGCCGGCTGACCAGGCCCAGCGTGGGCTTGATGCCCACCACCCCGCAGGCGCTCGCCGGGCAGACGATCGAGCCGTCGGTCTCGGTGCCGACCGCCATCGGGGCCAGGCCGGCCGCCACGGCCACGGCCGAGCCGGAGCTGGACCCCGAGGGGTTGCGGTCCAGCGCGTGCGGGTTGGCGGCCTGGCCGCCCAGCGTGCTCCAGCCGCTGGTGGAGCGGTAGGAGCGGAAGTTGGCCCACTCCGACAGGTTCGCCTTGCCGAGGATCACCGCGCCCGCCTCGCGCAGCCGGGCGACCAGGAACGCGTCGCCCCGGTCCGCCGCGCCGGCCAGGGCGGGCGAGCCCGCGGTGGCGGGCAGGCCGCGGACGTCGATGTTGTCTTTGACCAGGACCGGGACGCCGTGCAGCGGGCCGCGGGGGCCGGGCGTTCCTGGTCGCGGGCGGAGGCCTCGCCCAGCGGCGTCCGGGCTGACCGTGATGACCGCGCCGAGCAGCGGGTTGAGCTCGGCGATGCGCTCCAGGTAGCGGGTGGTCTGCCCGGCGGACGAGTAGTCCTGAGCGGCGGCGCCGGCGGCTGGCCGTGCCGTCCGGCGCGGCGGCCCGGCGCTGGCCCGGCGCCGGCCCGGGCGCGGCGGCGGGCTCGGGCATGGTGGCAGGATAGCCGGGTGCAGATGACCATGGGTGATCTTGAAGTGGTCCCGGCCCGGGACCGGCCGGACCTGCTCGCCCCGGCCGTGGCCGGGGCGCTGGCCGGGCTGGACGGCACGCTGGCGGGGGACGCCACGGGGGTCGCGGAGATCGACCCCGCGCTGGCCGACACCGCGGCGTTCTGCGAGCGCTACGGCGTGGACCCGGCGGAGTCGGCCAACTGCGTGGTGATCAGCGGGCGCCGCGGCGGCGAGACGAGGTTCGCGGCCTGCGTGGTGCTGGCCACCACCCGGGCCGACGTCAACGGCGTGGCCCGGCGTGAGCTGGACGTGCGCAAGGCGTCGTTCGCGCCGATGGACGTGGCGGTGGCGGAGACCGGGATGGAGTACGGCGGGATCACCCCCGTCGGCCTGCCCGCGGCGTGGCCGATCCTGGTCGACGCGCGGGTGGCCGCGGCCCCGGCGGTGGTGATCGGCAGCGGCCTGCGGCGCTCGAAGCTGGTGCTGCCCGGCGCGGCGGTCGCGCACCTGCCCGGCGCCCTGGTCATCCCCGGCCTGGCCCGCTGACCCGCGCCCGGCCCCCGCTCCCGGCTCGGCGGCCCGCTGATGGGGTGCCTCGCCGGTGGGGCACCGGCACCACGGTCACGAGCGAGCGCGCTAGGGGAGCCAGGACACGTGGCCGTGCAGGACCGCGTAGCCCACGAACGCGCCGGTGTCGATCAGGCCGTGCGCGATGATGAACGGGGTGACCCGCTTCCAGCGCAGGTAGAGCACGGCGAAGATCACGCCCATCACGGCGTTGCCGAGGAAACCGCCGAAGCCCTGGTACAGGTGGTAGGAGCCGCGGACCACCGCGCTGATCGCGATGGCCCAGGCCGGTGACAAGCCGAGCTGGTCCAGGCGGCGGAGCAGGTAGCCGAGGACCAGGATCTCTTCCAGGATCCCGTCCCGGGCCGCCTGCAGGATCAGCACCGGGATGCGCCACCACACGGCGGGCAGGTTCTCCGGGACCACGTTCAGGGCCGCGCCGAGCTTGAACGCGGCGATGTAGAGGGCCAGGCCGGAGCCGCCGATCACCGCCGCGAGGACGGCGCCCTTGGCCAGGTCGCGGCCGGGCTCGCGGGCGTCGAGGCCGATCGCGGCGGACGGCGTCGTGCCCTCCCGGACCAGCAGGTAGCAGACCAGGGCGACGGGAGCCAGCCCGATCAGCAGGTTGGCCAGCTGCAGGATGAGGTCCAGCAACGGGCGGCCCGGCGCGAGGGAGCCGACGATCAGGGCCTGCTGCTTGCCGAGCGCCTTGTTGGCCGTCAGCGAGGCGATCAGGTCGATGATCGCGAACAGTGCGCTGCCGCCCAGCGAGAGCGCGAAGACGATGACGATCTCCCAGACCAGCAGCCGCTTGGTCAGCTGGACGGGCCGGCTCCTGTGCTGAGCCACGTGAGGACTCTAACCTGCGCGGCGGCGCCCCGCCGCCCGCCGCCCGCAGCCGTTCCGCCCTCCCGCATCCCTGTCCGGTCCCCGCACCGGCGCGGGTCCCGGCCGGCGGGCACCGCCACGTCCCGGCAACATTCACCGGCCACTGACTACACGCCGGACGCTCCGGCGTTCAGGAATCGCACGTCCACGTGAAGAGTGGGTGATCAGGAACCGGCGATGCCGTGAGCGGAGGCGAAGCGAGCGAGGGGTGGCCGGGGGCGGAGGCGGGCGCGGAGCGAGGCGAGGGCGGCGGACAGATGCGCCGGCCGCCGTGTCGCGCAGGAACACGGCGGCCGGTGGCCACTCTCCGCGGCGCCGGGCGGCCGCACCAACGGCCTGGCGTTACCCGCGGAAAAACGGCCTGGTCCTAGACCAGCAAATCGTCGAATTCGCCCTGCTTCACGCCCTCGATCAGGGCGGCGATCTCGGCGCGCGTGTAGATGAGGGCGGGGCCATCGGGGTTGCGTGAATTCCGCACGGCGTACTCGCCTCCGGTGAGGCGGGCCAGCTCTACGCAGGTCCCCTGCGAGTTGCTGATGCTGCTCTTGCGCCAGCAAGCATCAACCAAGTCGGTAGCAGGCATTCCGTTGTATGTGTTCATCTATCCGACTTCCTTAAGCATTCCGCTCAGGATTTCTGTGGTGTGTTCAGGCGACTCGCTCTCGACACTGAGGCGCTCCATGACCTCGGTGTACCGTTCCACGTCGTCGCGCTTATCCAGGTAGAGGGAACTCGTCAGCTGCTCCACGTACACCACGTCCGGAAGGTCGACCTCCGGGAACCGGAGGATCGTGAACGCACCACCTTCGGCCGCATGGCCACCGGAGCTGAATGGCACTACCTGGAGTGTGATGTTGGGTTCTTTGGTCACCTCGATCAGCCGCTCGAGCTGTGCCCGCATCACCTCCCCGCCACCAATCGGCCGCCGCAGCGCCGCTTCATCGACCACGGCCCACAACCGCGGGGCCCCTGGTTTGCAGAGCAGTTCCTGCCGGGCGATCCGCAGGCTTACCCTGCGCTCGATTTCCTCGGCCGAAGCGCCGGGCTGGCCGAGGGCCACGACTGCCCGTGCGTAGTCCGGCGTCTGGAGCAGGCCCGGAACGAACTGCACCTCATAAAGCCTGATGAGTGCCGCGGCTTCCTCCAGGCCCACGTACACCTGGAACCAGTCCGGCAGAACATCCCCGTATTTGTGCCACCAGCCAGGCGAATTCGCCTCTCTGGCGAGGGCCACAAGGCTGACTCGTTCTGTCTCATCGCTGACGCCGTACATCTCCAGCAAATCGACAACGTCGCGCTCTTTAAAGCCGACTCGTCCGAGCTCCATGCGGCTGATCTTGGAACCGGATGCGCGGATCGCGTACCCGGCCTCCTCGCGCGTGATCCCCTTTGCCTCGCGCAGCCCCCGCAGCTGCGAACCGAGAAGGATGCGAAGAACCGTCGGGCCGCTCCCCGGCTGAACTGAGATCACGCCATCCCCCTGGATATCTGTCTCAGGAATCCGTCAGCAGCTCCTCCCGTTGAGGCCTCCTTACGGTCCGCACGTGCGTCCCGCACTTTCATCTGCACGTGCATCCGCCCTTGCGCTTGCAAGGTACATAGGCGATGATAGCGCTTGCGCGCCACACGCACGACAAGTGCCAGGAGACAGACGGGAACCCGATGACCGCACACCGGGCGGCCTCGCCAGTCAAGACGGAGGTCATGAGCGTGGGCCATGAGTGGGTCCTCTCCGCGGGAGAGCCCACCGGGATGCGCTACGCAAGCCCACTGCGCCCTCCGGTTCCGATGCTGGACGAACTGGCCGCCTCCCAGCCCTCTGCGACCTGCGGATTGTGGCCGGTCGCCGAGTCAGTGAAGACCGGGCGCGACTTCACCCGCGCCGTCCTCAGCGACTGGGGCCTGCATGGACCTGGCCGACACGGCCGGGCTGGTGGTCTCGGAACTGGTGACGAACGCGCTGCGCCATGGCGTGCCCGCCGGGCCGCCGGTCACGAGCGAGTGCCCGATCCGGTTGCGGCTGCTGGGCCAGGCCCCCTACGTGATGTGCATGGTCACCGACCCGGGCACGCGGCATCCCGGTGCTCCGCGAGCCCGGACCCTGCGCGGAGAACGGCCGCGGCCTGAACGTGGTCGAGTCGTGCTGCGTCCGGTGGGGCTGGCACCTGCTCGACGAAGGCGGCAAGGTGGTCTGGGCGCTGCTGCACCCCGACGCCTGAGCCCTCAGCGCCTGATCCAGGCCCAGGCCGATCCAGCCGGCCCCTGCGTCCGGCTGGGCGCGTGCGCGCGGTCATTTGGCCTAGGCACACGGTGACCTACCCGGCTAAGCTCGGTGCGCTGCCGGCCCGGTGACCGTGGTTAGCCGTTCGGCGCGCCTGTCGGGAGCTCATCCAGGAGCAGTCATGTATCAGCCTTATCCCACCGGCGGAGCAGAGCCAGAGCCGGTTCGCCCCGCACCGCCACCCCCGGTCGTGAACGCCGTGTGGCTCATGTACGCGGGCGCCGCGATCAGCGCGATCAGCCTGATCATCACGCTGGTGACCGTCGGCAGCCTGCGGACCGCGATCCACAACGCGGACCCCTCGCTCACGGCGACCAAACTGCATTCCGCCGAGGTGGCCGCGGTCGTGGTGGCCATCGTGTTCGGCCTGATCGGGATCGGGCTGTGGCTGTGGATGGCCCGGGCCAACAAGGCCGGGAAGAACTGGGCGCGGATCACCGCCACCGTGTTCTTCGGCCTCGACACGCTGTCGGTGCTGGCCGGCTTCCGCCAGGCCGAGCCCGCGCTGAGCCGCGTGGTCTCGCTGCTGGTCTGGCTGGCCGGGCTGGGCGCCGTCGTCCTGCTGTGGCAGAAGATATCGAGCGCCTACTTCGCCGCGTCCCAGTCCAAGTAGCTCCGGCCGGGGGCCCGGGCTCAGTCCGGAGCTCCGCGCCCCGCTCAGGCGTTCATGACCTGGGCCGGCACCGGCGACCCGTTCTCCGGCCCGAGGACCGCGGGCAGCGTCGCGGTGAGCTGCTTCCAGGCCAGCTCCGCCCCGGCCGCCAGGCAGCCGTGCACCACGACGTCGCTGCCCAGCGCGCTGACCCGGACCTCCGGCATGACCGGGGCGATCTGCTCGAGCTCGCGGGTGACCGCGGCCGCGAAGCCCGGGGCCTGGCCCACCCCGCCGCCGAGCACGATGAGGGCCGGGTCGACGATGGTCACCACGCAGCACAGCACCCGGGCCACTATTTCGGCTTCCCCGGCCACGACGGCGGCGGCCCGCTCGTCCCCGGCCGCCGCGGCCTCGAACACCCGCCGGGCGGAGACCTGGCCCCGCATACCGGCCCGGCGCGCGGCGCGGACCACGGCCGGGGCGGACGCCGCGGCCTCCAGCGGGCCCCGGCGCCGGGCGTCGCCGGGGTCAGCGCCCTGGCCGCCGGAGATCGGCAGGTAGGCGATCTCCCCGGCCACGCCGTGCCTGCCCCGGTGCAGCCGGCCGCCGACCACCAGGCCCATGCCGATCCCGCTGCCGACCGAGACGAACGCGAAACTGTCGGCGTCGCGGCCGTGCCCATGGGTGCGCTCGGCCAGGGCCGCGGCGTCCACGTCGTTCTCGACCACCAGGGACTGGCCGAACGCCGCGCGCAGGTCGGCCAGGACCGCGGGCCGGTCCCAGCCGGGCAGCCCGCCGGTCAGGGCCATCGAGTTGCGCCGCGGGTCGTAGACGCCGGGGCTGCCGATGACCGTCTGGGTGACGGCCTGCCGGGGCACCCCGGCCTGCGCGCACAGGTCGTCGGCCAGCCGGATCAGCTCGCCGACCCGGCCGCGCACGCTGGAGGCCCGCGAGGGGATCGCGGATGCGGCCAGGATGCCGCCGGCCAGGTCGGCCAGGGCGCCCCGCACGTATTTGTGCCCGATATCGAGGCCGAGCACGTAGCCCGCTTCCGGGCGGACCTCGTAGAGCCGGGCGGACCGCCCGGGCACCCCGGTCCGCTGCCCGGCCACCCGCACCAGGCCGGACCGCTCCACCGCGGCCAGCGCCAGCGAGACGGTCGGCTTGGACAGCCCGGACAGCCGGGCCAGGTCGGCGCGGGACAGCGGGCCCAGGTCCCGGATATGGCCGAGCAGCAACTGCTCGTTCATGGCCCGGATGAGCGGGGGGCGCGCCGCGGACAGCGAGCCGGCCACGCCGGACGGTGCGCCATCCAGCCCAGGCGCCGCGCCATCCAGCCCGCCGCCGACGTGACTGTCACCGCCACCTCCCGCATCATCGTCCCGCACCACTGCGGAAACCGCCCGCATCACCGCGGCGAACCGCCCGCATCACCGCGGGAACCGCGCCGCGCCCGCCGCGCGAACCGCCCCGCCATCGCCGCGGGAACCGCCCCCGCCAGGACCGCGGGAACCGCCCGCCAGCGGGACGGGACCGGCCCAGACCGGGCCGGCATTGACCGGCCCGGCCAGCCCCCGGATGGTGCCCGGGACGGGTGGCCGGACGAACTTCTCAGAGCGGGCTTGTGGCCCCTAGATAGTTAGGATACTGTCCTAACAATCTTCCGCAAGGACGTCCTATCAGCCGAGTTATCCCAGGCAGGCGCCATGCTCCGGTCTCCCGTCATTCTCGGGCTCGACTTCGGCGGCACCAAGATCGCCGTTGCGGTCTGCAGCCTGGACGGGACCAGGCTGGGCTCCGCCACCGTGGGCAGCGGCGGCGAGCTCGGCGCCCGGGCCAGTTTCGGCCGGGGCGTGCAGGCCGCCCGCGACCTGCTGGACAGCGTGGCACCCGGCGCCACCCTCGCTGCCGCCGGCGTCTCGACCTTCGGGATCCCGTTCGAGGACCGGGTGGACCTGGCCCCCGCCATCAGCGGCTGGGGGGACCTCCCGTTCGGACGCGAACTGCGGGCCGCGTTCCCGGGGGCGGCGATCCGGATGGCCACCGACGCCAAGGCGGCGGCCCAGGCCGAGGTGCGCTGGGGCGCGCTGGCCGGCTACGACCCGGCGGTCTACCTGAACCTGGGCACCGGGCTGTCCACCGCCCTGGTCATCGGGGGCCAGGTCGTCGCGGGCGCGCACGGCGCGGCCGGCGAGATCGGCTACAACCTCCGCGCCCTGTCCGACGTGGGCCTCCCGCTCGGCGCCCGGGTCCCGCTGGAGGACATGATCAGCGGCCAGGCCCTGGCCCGCCGGGCGCCCCAGCCGATGGCGGCCGCCGACGTGTTCGGCGCGGCCGACGCCGAGCCCGGGCTGGACCGCCTGGTCAGCGAATTCGTCACCGAACTGGCATTCCATGTGGTCAACCTGGCCATTAGCGTGAACCCGGCCCGGATCGCGGTGGGCGGCGGCCTGGTCCAGTCCTGGGAGCGGCTGCGGCCGGGCCTGGAGCAGGCCCTGAAGGCGGGCACCCCGTTCCCGCCCGAACTCGTCACCGCCCGCTTCCCCGCCGACGCGCCGCTGATCGGCGCGGTGGCCCTGGCCGCGGACGCCGCCGGAGCGGACATCAGCCTCGACGGTGCCACGCAGCGCACACCGTACCGACGACCCCCGACCCGCGCCACAGAGCCCGCCACCGCAGACAACGCCCCACACGCAGATAACGCCCGGACGCACACCGCCCGGGCAGATGGCGCCATCGACGGCGCCCCGGTAACCCAACTTCCCATCCACAAACCGAAAGGCTTCAGTCATGAGACGCCTCAAGGCAATCGGGGCCCTCGTCGCGGTCGGCCTGCTCGCGGCCGCCTGCAGCGCCGGCAAGGGCGGTGGCAGCGGCAACAGCAGCGGCAGTACCAAGGCAACGAACACCGTCACGATCTCCAACGAGAACGGCGCCCTCTGGACCTGCGACTTCAGCCCGTTCAACGGGTCGGACACCCTGCTGTCGGTGGGGTTCGTCTACGAGCCGCTGGTCTACGTCAACCCGCTGCAGAGCGGCAAGACCACGCCGATGCTGGCCACCTCCTGGAAATGGGGCGCGGGCAACAAGTCGCTCACGTTCACCATCCGCCAGGGCGTCAAGTTCAGCAACGGGACCCCGATGTCGGCCAAGGACGTGGTGTACACGTTCAACCTGCTGAAGAAGTACCCGGCCCTGGACCTCACCGGGGACTGGTCGGTGCTGTCCAGCGTCACCCAGACCGGCTCGGACCAGGTCACGATGAACTTCAAGTCGCCGGCCGTCCCGGCCTTCTACTACATCGCCGGCCAGACCCCGATCGTGCCGGAAGCACATCTGGTCCAAGATCGCCAACCCGGTGGCCTTCCCGAACACCAACCCGGTGGGCACCGGCCCGTACAAGGTGAACCCGTGCACCAAGGCGAACATCACCTACACGGCCAACCCGCACTACTGGCAGCCGGGCCTGCCGAAGGTCACCAAGGTGGAGTACCCGGCGTACACCAGCAACAACACGGCGAACGACCAGCTGGCCAGCGGCCAGGCCCAGTGGGGCTCGCAGTACATTCCGTCGATCAAGTCGTTCTATACCGCGAAGAGCCCCAGCTTCCACTACTGGTTCCCGCCGACGGTGAACGTCTCGGTGGTGCCCAACCTCAAGAACCCGCTGCTCAGCAACGTCAAGGTCCGCCAGGCCATGTCGTACGCGATCGACCGGGCCAAGGTCTCCTCGATCGGCGAGTCCGGATACGAGCCCCCCGCGAACCAGGCCGGCATCGTCACGCCGACGTTCACCAGCTGGCTGGACAAGTCCGGCCTGGCCAAGTACGGCAACTACGCCTACAACCCGGCCAAGGCCAAGCAGCTGCTGGCGTCGGCCGGCTTCAAGATGGGCTCGGGCGGCATCATGGCCAACGCCCAGGGCCAGAAGCTCGCCTTCAACATCATCAACATCGGCGACTACTCCGACTGGGTGGCCTCGGTGCAGGTGATCCAGCAGGAACTCAAGGCGGTCGGCATCCAGCTGACGCCGGACAACCTGTCCAACACCGACTTCGACGCCGACCTGTACAACGGCAAGTACCAGCTCGCCTACTACGACCAGCAGACGTTCGGCCCCAGCCCGTACTACGAGCTGCGGGACTGGCTGGACTCGGCGGGCACGGCCCCGATCGGCCAGCAGGCGGCCACCAACTACGAGCGCTACAGCAACCCGGCCACGGACAGCCTGTTCACTCAGTACGCGGCCTCCACCAGCGCCACGCAGCAGCATTCGATCATGAATCAGATCCAGGGGGTCATGCTGTCTGACCTGCCGATCATCCCGGTGGTGCAGGCGGTGGACTGGTACCAGTACGACGACTCGTCGCTGACCGGCTGGCCCACGCCGGGCAACCCCTACGCCCAGCCGTCCGCGTACGCCTACCCGGACATGGAGCAGGTGCTGCTGCACCTCAGGGCGAAGTGACCGGGTGCGTGCCCGGGGGCCTCCCCCCGGGCACGCACCACCCCGGTCCCTGACCCGGGCGCGGACGGGCGACGATACGGATGAGGAGCAGATCATGATCACGAGGAGACGGGCTTGAGATTCGCGCTGCGCCGCCTCGGCTTCTTCGTGGTCACGCTGTGGGCGGCGCTGACCCTCAACTTCCTGCTCCCCCGGCTGATGCCGGGGAACCCCGCGCTGGCCATGCTGACCAAGTTCCACGGGCAGCTCGGCCCGGGCACCCTGCACGCGCTGGAGGTCCTGTTCGGCGTCAACACGCACAAACCCCTGATCGAGCAGTACTTCAGCTACCTGCACCAGGTCTTCACCGGCAACTTCGGGCCGTCGCTGGACTTCTACCCGGAGTCGGTGACCTCGGTGATCGGCAGCGCGATCTGGTGGACCGTGGGCCTGGTCGGGGTGACCACGGTGCTGGCCTTCGTCCTCGGCACCGGGCTGGGCATCGTGTCCGCCTGGCGCCGCGGCGGCCGGCTGGACAGCGTCGTGCCGCCGGTATTCGTGATCACCTCGGCGATCCCGTACTTCTGGGTCGGCATGGTGCTCGTGCTGATCTTCGGGGTCACCCTGGGCTGGCTGCCCAGCCAGGGCGGCTACTACGTCTCCACCGACAGCCCCGGCCTGAACCTGACCTACTTCCAGGACGTGCTGTCGCACGCGTTCCTGCCCGCCATGGCGCTGCTGATCACCACGATCGGCACCTGGATCCTGACCATGCGCGAACACGATGATCACCACGCTGGCCGAGGACTACGTGCGGATGGCCCGGGCCAAGGGGCTGCCCGGCCGCCGGATCATGACCGACTACGCGGCCCGCAACGCGATCCTGCCCAACCTGACCGGCTTCGCGATGTCGCTGGGGTTCGTGGTCAGCGGCGCGATCCTCATCGAGTACGTGTTCAACTACCCGGGCGTCGGCTTCCTCCTGCTGCAGGCCGTGCAGGGCGAGGACTACCCGCTGGAGCAGGCCCTGTTCCTGTTCATCACCGTCGCGGTGCTGCTGGCCATCCTGGTCGCCGACATCGCCACCGCGCTGCTCGACCCGCGCACGAGGGCGGCGGGGTAGCCATGTCACTGCCCATCGGGATGCCCACCGCCCCCGACACCACCGGCCAGCTGGCCGGCACCGAGCCCGGCCCCGTGGCCGGGCGGACCCGCCCGCCGGCCGACCACGCGCTGGCCCGGATGGGCCGGGCGATCCGGCACAACCGCAAGGCGACCACCGGCACCGTGCTGCTGCTGATCTTCCTGTTCGCCGCGCTGTTCCCCGGGCTGATCGCGAAGGACAGCCCCAGCGCCGACGCCTACACCCCGAAGCTGGGGCTGTCCACCGCCCACCTGCTCGGCACCACCGCCTACGGCCAGGACATGTGGGCCCAGCTGGTCTACGGGACCCGGAACGTGATGATCATCGCGTTCGTGGTCGGCCTGGCCGCGACCGGGATCGCGGTCCTGATCGGCGTGGCCGCGGCCTACCTGGGCGGCCTGTGGGACGGCTCGCTGAGCCTGCTCACCGACGTGCTGCTGGTCATCCCGCTGTTCCCGCTGCTGATCATCATCGCCGGGTACGCGCACGGCGGCGGCACGCTGGTGCTCATCTTCGTCATCACCGTGACCAGCTGGTCCTACACCGCGCGGCAGCTCCGGGCGCAGGCGCTGTCGCTGCGGCACCGGGACTTCCTGGAGGCGGCCCGGGTCCGCGGCGAGCGGCGGCTCTACATCATCGTGGTGGAGGTCATCCCCACGATGACCTCGCTGATCGTGGCGAGCTTCCTGACCAACGCGCTGTACGCGGTGCTGTTCGCGTCCAGCCTGCAGTTCATCGGCCTGGGCGACCCGAACACGCAGAGCTGGGGGACGATGCTCTACTGGGCGCAGAACAACGCGGCGCTGCAGACCGGCCAGCCCATGTGGGCGATCGCCCCGGGCGCCTGCATCGCCGCGCTCGGGGCCGCGTTCGCCCTGCTCAACTACGCCTTCGACGAGATCGGCAACCCCGCGCTGCGGCCGGTGCGACGGAAGCGGGTGACCCGTGCCTGAGATCCTCCAGGGCCCTGTTCTGAGGTCCACGCGGCCTGACCGTGGACTACGCAGATGGAGCGCGGCGCGGTCCGCGCGGTCGAGGACGTGAGCTTCGACCTGGGGCCCGGGCGAGTTCATCGGCGTGGTCGGCGAGTCGGGCTGCGGCAAGTCGACCCTGCTGTTCGCGATCGCCCAGCTGCTGGTCCCGCCCGCCGAGATCACCGGCGGCAGCGTGACGTTCCAGGGCCGCAGCATGGTCGGGCTGACCGACGCGCCAGCTGGCCGCGGTGCGCTGGAAGGACCTGTCCGTGGTCATGCAGAGCGCGATGAACGCGCTCAACCCGGTCAAGTCGATCGGCGCGCAGTTCAAGGACGCGATGCGGGCGCACGGCGTGACGTCCAAGGCCGAGATCGCGGGGCGGTCCGCCGAGGTGCTCCGCATGGTCGGCATCGACCCGGTGCACCTGAAGAGCTACCCGTTCCAGCTGTCCGGCGGGATGCGGCAGCGGTCGATGATCGCGATGGCCATGCTGTTCACCCCGGACCTGGTCATCATGGACGAGCCGACCTCCGCGCTGGACGTGGTGGCGCAGCGCTCGCTGATGGTGCAGATCAAGGACCTGCAGCAGCGGCTCGGGTTCGCGATCATCTTCGTCACCCACGACATGTCGCTGGTCAGCCACTTCTCCGACCGGCTGATGGTGATGTACGCGGGGCAGGTCGCCGAGTTCGGCCCGACCCGGGAGGTCTTCGACGCGCCGCTGCACCCCTACAGCATCGGGCTGCTGGACGCGTTCCCCTCGATCCGCGGGCCCCGGCTGCCGCTGACCGGCATCCCGGGCGCCCCGCCGGACCTGGCCCGGCCCCCGGCGGGCTGCCGGTTCGCGCCGCGCTGCCCCAAGGTCATGGACGAATGCCGGACCACGCCGCCCGCGCTCTACCAGGCCGGCCGGGTACAGGTCCGCTGTCTCCTGCATAGTTCCCGCAACGAAAACCCGGCGGCGGACTCCCCCCATGGCAGCATGACCGGGGTGGCCACCAGCGGCGCCGCGGGCGGCGTAGGACCATGGACGAGGGCGGCACGGAACGAGGCGGCACGGAACGAGGCGGCACTGATGAGTAGGTGGCACTGATGAGTGAGGCGCCAGCCCAGTCCGGGGCCGCCCAGTCCGGCACCGCGCAGTCCGGGGCCGCCCAGACCAGCTCCGTGCCGCTGCTGCGGACCGAGGGACTCAGCAAGCACTTCAAGATCGGCAATGCGCTGTCCCGCCGCACCCTGCACGCGGTCGATGACGTCAGCCTCGAGATCGGGGACCGGGAGATCGTCGCGCTCGCCGGGGAAAGCGGCAGCGGCAAGAGCACCATCGCCCGGCTGCTGGCCAAGCTGTACAAGCCGACCAGCGGGGAGATCTACTTCCAGGGCCAGCCGGTGTCGCGGCTGCGCTCCCGGGCCGACACGCTGCACTACACCGGGCTGGTCCCGATGGTCTTCCAGGACCCGTTCAGCTCCATCAACCCGGTGCTGCGGATCTCGCACGGCGTGCTGCGCGGCCTCAAGCTGCACCGGCCGGAACTGTCCGCCGCGCAGCGGCGCGCCGAGGCGGAGCGGGTCTTCGAGGTGGTGGGGCTGGCCCCGGCCGCCGAGGTGCTGCAGCGCTACCCGCACGAGCTGAGCGGCGGCCAGCGGCAGCGGGTCGGTTTCGCGCAGGCCCTGGCCCTGCGGCCGAAACTGATCCTGGCCGACGAGCCGGTGTCCATGCTGGACGTGTCCATCCGGATCGGGCTGCTCAACCTGATGGCCCGGCTGCGCGACGAGGAAGGGGTCTCGATCCTGTACATCACCCACGACATCGCCAGCGCGCGCTACATCGCGGACCGGCTCATCGTGATGTACGCGGGCCAGATCGCGGAGTCCGGCCCGGTGGAAGAGGTACTGGAGGCACCGAAGCACCCGTACACCCAGCTGCTGCTGTCCGCGGTGCCGGACCCGCGGGCCCCGCTGGACGTCACCGCGGAGACCGACCGCGGCGAGCCGCCCCGGGTCATCGACCCGGTGCCCGGATGCCGGTTCCGCTGGCGCTGCCCGCTGGCCATCGACCAGTGCCACCAGGCCACCCCGGAGCCTGGCTGAGCTGGGTCCCGCAGCACGCGGCCGCGTGCTTCGTGGCCCAGGCCGGCGCGGACGTGAAGGCTTTCTGATGAAGATCGCGGTCGTGGGCGGCGGATCGACCTACACCCCGGAACTGGTCGACGGGGTGGCCCGGCTCACCGGTGCGCTCAAGGTCACCGAGCTGACCCTGGTCGACCCCGACGAGAGCCGGCTGGCGGCGGTCGGGCCGGTGTCGGCCCGGATCATGCGCGCGTACGGCCACCCGGCGCGGGTCAGCTGGACGACGGACCTGGATCAGGGCATCGACGGGGCCGGCGCGGTCCTGCTCCAGCTCCGGGTCGGCGGCCAGGCCGCCCGGCAGCGGGACGAGACCTGGCCGCTGGAGTGCGGCTGCGTCGGCCAGGAGACCACCGGCGCGGGCGGGCTGGCCAAGGCGCTGCGCACCGTGCCGATCGTGCTGGACATCGCCGAGCGGGCCCGGCAGCGGGCCGACCCCGGCGCCTGGATCATCGACTTCACCAACCCGGTCGGCATCGTGACCCGCGCCCTGCTGGACGCCGGGCACCGCGCGGTCGGCCTGTGCAACGTGGCCATCGGGTTCCAGCGGCTGTTCGCCCGGCTGCTCGGCACCGACCCGGCCCAGGTCCTGCTGGACCACGTCGGCCTCAACCACCTGACCTGGGAGCGGGCCGTCCTGGTGGACGGCACCGACCGGCTGCCCGGGCTGATCGCCGCGCACGGCGAGGAGATCGCCTCGCACACCGGGCTGCCCGCGTCGGTTCTGCACGACCTCGGCGCGGTGCCGTCCTATTACCTGCGCTACTTCTGCGCGCACGACGCGGTGGTGGCGGAGGAGCGGACCGGCCCGACCCGGGCCGAGGAAGTCGCGGCCATCGAGCGGGAACTGCTGGCCATGTACGCCGACCCGGACCTGGACCACAAGCCGGAGCTGCTGTCCGAGCGCGGCGGCGCGTACTACTCCGAGGCGGCGGTGGCCCTGCTCGCCTCGCTGGTCGGCGACACCGGGGACACCCAGGTGGTCAACGTGCGGAACGCGGGCACGCTGCCGTTCCTGCCCGCCGACGCGGTGATCGAGGTGCCCGCGGTCATCGGCGCGGCGGGCGCGCGCCCGGTGCTGGCCGCGCCGCTGCCCCCGCTGATGCGCGGCCTGGTCGCGCACGTGTCCGCGTACGAGGAACTGGCGGTGGACGCCGCGCTGCGCGGCGGCCGGGACCGGGTCCGGGCCGCGTTGCTGGCCCATCCCCTGGTCGGCCAGCTCGACCTGGCCGACGGGCTGGCCGACCGGCTCATCGCGGAGAACCGGGACTTCCTGCCCTGGGCAGCCGGGCGTGAGCGGCGGACCGCCCGCCGCTGTCCTGGCCATCGACGGCGGGAACAGCAAGACCGACATCGCCCTGGTGGCCGCGGACGGGACGCTGCTGGCCGGGGGCCGCGGTCCCGGGGTGCGCACGTTCCCCACCCCGGAGGTGCTGGCCGCGATCGGCGCGGTGATCGCGGCGGCCGCGCAGGAGGCGGGACTTCCGCCCGGGTGGCCGGTGGCGGACTGCACCGTGGCCTGCATGGCCAACGCCGACCTGCCCGAGGAAGAGGAACGGCTGGCCGCGATGCTCACGGCGGCCGGGTGGAGCACCACCACCGAGGTGGCCAACGACACGTTCGCCGTGCTCCGGGCGGGCCTGGACACCCCCCGCGGCCTCCCCTGGGGAGTGGCCGTGACCTGCGGCGCCGGGATCAACTGCCAGGGCGTCGCCCCGGACGGGCGGACCACCGGGTTCCTCGCGCTGGGCGGCATCACCGGCGACTGGGGCGGCGCCTACGGCCTGGGCCGGGCGGCCCTGTGGTGGGCGATCCGCGCCGAGGACGGCCGGGGCCCGCAGACCGCGCTGCGCGAGGTGGTGGCCGGCCACTTCGGCAGGCCCGCGGTCCGCGACGTCGCGGTGGCGATCCACCTGGGCAAGATCGACGAGGACGACCTGCAGGGCCTGGCCCCGCCGCTGCTGGCCGCCGCCGCGCCAGGGTGATCAGGTGGCCCGCGATCTCGTCAGCCGGCTGGCCGACGAGATCGTCACGATGGCGGGCACGGTGATCCGGCGCCTCGGCCTGGCCGGGGAGGCGGTCCCGGTCGTGCTGGGCGGCGGGGTGCTCACCGCCCGGGACCCGCAGCTGACCGGCGTGGATCACCGAGCGGCTGGCCGTACAGGCGCCGCGCGCCCAGGTCAGCGTCGTGGAGGTGCCGCCCATCGCGGGTGCCGCCCTGCTCGGCCTGGACCGGGCCGGCGCGGGCCCCGCCGCCGAGCGCCGCCTCCGCGCCGCCTGCCCTCCGCCGGACCCCAGCCCGTGGATGTAAATCTGCTGTAGATAGATGCGCACCAAACCTTCAACCACGCTCGTGGGGAAGGGGGGCTGGGGGGCTGGCGGGGTTGGCGGGGGGCTACGGGGGTGGAGGGGGCGGCGGGGTGGCTAGGGCGTGGCAGGCGATGGCGGCGGCCGCGACGACGTTGAGGGAGTCCACCCCGGCCGCCCTGGCGTGCGGGGCCATCGGGATGCACACCCCCAGGTCGGCCTCGTGCATCCAGCGTGAGGACAGGCCGTCGCCCTCCGTGCCGAGCAGCAGCGCGACCCGCTCATCCGGGCGGCTCCCGGGCCCAGGGCGGTGCCGATCGGCGTCGCGGACTGGTCCGGGGTCAGGGCGAGCAGCCGGAACCCGGCCTCGCGCAACTGCGCGAGGCCGCCGTACCAGTCGGTCATCCGGGCGTACGGGATAGCGAAGACCGCACCCATGGACACCTTCACCGCCCGCCGGTAGAGCGGGTCGGCGCAGCGCGGCGACAAGATCACCGCGTCGGTGCCGAACGCCGCGGCGCAGCGGAAGATGGCGCCCACGTTGCCGTGGTCGACCAGGTCCTCCAGCACCACCACCCGCCGCGCGCCGCGCCAGCAGGCCGGCCACCGCGGGCAGCTCGCGGCGGGCCATCGAGGCCAGCGCCCCGCGGTGCACCTGGTACCCGGTGAGCTGGCGGGCGACGTCGTCGGCCACCACGTACACCGGGACGCCGCAGTCCTCGCCAGGTCGCCCAGCCGGGCCAGCCGGCCGGCGTGACCAGCAGCGACCGGGCCGCGAACCCCGCGGCCAGGGCCCGGCGGATGACCTTTTCCCCTTCGGCCACGAAAACCCCGTCCCGCGACTCCATACTGATGCGGAGGGCGGAATCGGTCAGCGAGACGTAGTCGGCGAGCCGCGGGTCAGCCGGGTCGCGCACCTCGATGGGGCCAGTCACCCTGACAGATTACAAACCGGGGAACTGCCTGATCTGTCCCGCATTGCCCCGATAAAGTCGGGAGCCAAAGCCGTGGGGAACCACGGATTTCCTGATCGAGGGACGCCGTGAACGCTGGAGTCACCGGGCACCCGGAGAGCCGCGACCGGCGCGGACGCCCGCGCCGGCTCACACTGGTGATCGCGCTGACGCTGGCCGGCGTGATCGCCGCCACGCTGCTGGTCGCGCTCGGCGCGAAGGCCGTCGTGTCCCGCACCTCCTGCACGGACCACCCGGTCGTGGTCAACCTGGCCGCGGCCGACGAGGTCGCCCCGGCGATCAGGCACGTCAGCAAGTACTTCAACGCGCAGCGCTCAGCGTGGACGGGCACTGCGCCGTGGTCCACGTGGTCAGCGAGCAGCCGTCCACCGCGGCCGCGGCGGTGTCCGGGCTCAAGTCACCGTCCGGCCACGCCGGCATTCGACGCCTGGATCCCCGACTCCTCGCTCTGGGTCGACGTGGCCCGCAGTTCCCCGGCGGGAGCCAGCTGGTCCAGCCCACCGGGATCACCGTGGCCAGGTCCCCGCTGATGATCGTGATGCCGCGGTCCGTGGCCGCGCAGATGCCGGCCTTCGGCACCGAGGTGGGCTGGCAGTTCCTCCTCCCCCAGCGCGTCGGCGGCCCCGCCAGCGCGCTCGGGCTGCACGTGGAGTTCCCCGACCCGGCGCAGAGTTCCGCCGGGCTGGCCACCCTCATCGAGCTTCAGGGACTGCTTCAGCATCAGCTCCACACCACCGCCAAGACCCTGGCCGCGTTCACCGACTTCGTGTTCAACGTGCAGGTCACCAAGGATTCCGGCAGCGACGGGGCGCTGGCCACGCTGGCCAGCCTGGCCCAGCCGCCGCGGGACGAGCGGCCGGTCACCATCGCCTCCGAGCAGGCGGTCGCGCAGTTCGACCGGGCCCACCCCCAGGACCCGCTGTCCGGGCGCTACCCGGTGCAGGGCACGCCCGAACTCGACTACCCCTACGTGCTGACCACCTCGAACCGGCTCAAGCTGAAGGCGGCCCGGGAGTTCGAGAAGACCCTGCAGTCGAGCTACGCCACGTCCTACGTGCGCTACGAGGGTTTCCGGTCCGCCACCGGGAGCGCGCCGGCCTGGATCGGCCAGTACGGCCTGGACACCGGGCAGCCGGCCGTGTCCCCGGCCACCGCCAGCGGCGAGGCGGAAACCAGCCTGCAGGCCTGGCAGCGGCTCAGCCTCGGATCCCGCGACCTCGTCCTGCTGGACGTCTCGAAGCAGATGGCCACCCCGGTCGCGCCCGGCGGCCCGACCCTGGAACAGGTGCTCGCCAAGGCGGCCGGGCTGGGCCTGTCCCAGTTCCCGGACAGCACCCAGATGGGGGTCTGGGCGTTCGCCGCCGGCCTGGACGGGAAGCTCCCGTACAAGCAGCTCGTCTCGGTCGGCCCGCTGCCTGCCCCGCTCGGCCTGATCACCCGCCGGCAGCAGATCACCTCGGAGACCGGCTGGCCAAGCCGGTGCCCGCGCCCGCCGCCCTGTACGGGTCGATCCTGGCCGGCTTCAAGCAGATGACCAGCACCTACCAGGCCCGGTACGACAACGCGGTCCTGGTCATGACGGCGGGGGTGGAGAACGCCCCGGGCGACATCTCCGCCGCCGGAGCTGATCAGGCAGCTGCACACGCTGTACAACCCCAAGCGCCGGGTCGAGATCATCATCATCAAGTTCGGCAACGCCGGCGACTTCAACTCGCTGCAGCAGATCGCCAGCGCCACCGGCGGCCAGGCGTACGACATCACCAACCCGACGCAGATCAGCAAGGTGTTCTTCAGCGCGATCGCGCGGCGGCTCTGCTCCCCCAATTGCGGGGTCTAGCAGGCACGATGGCCCGGTCGCCGACCAGGCCAAAATTTCTTACGGCTTTATGACAACCCCCCTGGGGAGCGCCGCGTCTTCATTGTGAGGCCCGACGAGAGCGGGGCGTCGGGCCTCACGGTACTTCTCCGGCCGGGCCCTGGGCAGCAGGTTCGCGGGGCATTAGCCGGAGAGCAGGGCGTGAGGTCCGGCCAGAGCGGGGTGCCGGACCTCGCGGTAGCCCCTCGGCACGGTCGGTCCGGCGCGAGTTTTCACCGGGCCACTAGCCGGGGACGGGACATGAGGTCCGGCAAGAGCGGGGTGCCGGACCTCATTTCCTTGTCCGGACTCTGGCATCCGCTCTGGCGTCGCGGCTCAGACACCCTCGTCGAGCAGCCGGTGCGCCCGCTGGATGATCAGCGGGACGGCCGGCCCCTCCCGCTCGAACCCCTCGCCCACCGTCTTGTTCTGCAGGAACCGGGCGTGGATGCCCTCGAGCACCACGGCGAGCTTGAAGCAGCCGAAGGCCATGTAGTAGCCCAGCGCGCTCACGTCCCGCCCGGTCGCCGCGGCGTACCGGCCGGCGATCTCGGCCCGGGTGAGGAACCCCGGGCCGGTGGTGACCTCGGGGGCCCACTGCACGTCCAGGGAGTCACCGTCTTCCGGCTCCGTCCAGTAGACGAGGGCCAGCCCGAGGTCGGCCAGCGGGTCGCCCAGGGTGGACATCTCCCAGTCCAGCACGGCCGCGATCGCGGGCCGGGCCGCGGTCGCCGGTCACGGTCCAGCGCGACCAGCGTGTTGTCCAGCCGGTAGTCGCCGTGCACGAGAGTGCCTTCCGGGGTCGGGAGGGCCCGGCCCGGCAGGCCGGCCGCGAGCCGCTGGGTGAGTTCGGTGTACCCGGGCACCTCCCGGCTGGCGGACAGCTCCCACTGCCGTTGCCAGCGAGCCAGTTGCCGTTCCATGTACCCCTCGGGCCGGCCGAAACCGGACAGCCCGGTGGCGGCCAGGTCCACCCCGTGAATCGCGGCGAGCATGTCCGTGAAGTCCTCGGACAGCTGCCGGGCCTGGACCGGGGTGAGCAGCTCCCCGTCCTCGGCGCTGCGCAGCACCAGCCCGGGCACGTACTGCATGAGGTAGAACGGCGCCCCGATGACGTCGGGCTCCGGGTACAGGGCCACCGGGTCCGGCACCGGGACCTCGGTGCCGGCCAGCGCGCTCAGCACCCGGTACTCGCGGCTCATGTCGTGCGCGGTGGGCAGCACATGGCCCAGCGGCGGCCGGCGCAGCACCAGCGGGGCGGCCTCGTCCCCCGGCTCCAGCAGGTAGGTGAGGTTGGACCGGCCCCCCGCGATCAGCCGCACCCGGGGGGGCGCCGCGGTGGCCGTGATGCCGTTCTCCTGCAGCCACCGGCCGAGCCGCGGGACATCGTCAATCCCGGGGACGTCGTCATCCGCCACAACCCTCACTCCTGTCGCGCGCTCGTGCCCTGGGCGGCCCGCCGTGCCCGGAACTGTGCTCTGGACTAATGGGCTGCCCTGGCGTAGGTACTTAAAGGGAGCCAGATCGGCCATAGATCCAGACCCCTCGGAAGGATCGTAGTGACTGACGCGTGGATGCCGGGGGCTCAGCGACTCCCCGCGGCCGCTGACGGCGGCGGCCTGAAGGGTGGCGCCCCGCGGGCGGTCTGGCTGGTGCTGCACGCCGACCCCATCACGGTGTCCGCCCGCGACGCGGCGGAGCGCCTCATCGAACTGGGCCGGCCCTGCCATCTGGTGTGGAATCCGCTGTCCGGTGAAGTGGCCCAGCTCATTCCCGTGGTCCGGGCCGCGCGGGCGCTCGGCTGGGCCGACGGCCCGCGCTGGGGGCCGAGATCAGCGGGGCCGGGCTGGGGACCGGGACCCGGGGCGGGACAGCCGGGCTGGGGCAGCGGATGCGGCTGGGCGGAGGCCCCGCCCTGGGCGCCCGGGACGGAGGCGGAGGGCCAGGCCTGGGCCGCAAACAGCGACTGGATGCAGCCGGGCGACTGGGTGCAGCGCCACGAGCGGGCCCAGGACCCGGACTGGACCCAGGACCCGGACTGGACGCCGGGCATCGGCTCGACCCATGGGGCGGACTGGACGCAGGGCATCGGCTGGACCCACGGTTCGGGCGGGAGGCCGATGGTCGCGGCGGGGCCGGCCTCCGCAGGAGCCGATCGCGCCCTCGGCCCGGGACGGTCTGGCTGGCGTTAACAACGAGGGGCGGGTCTGCGTGCAGATCGGCGTGATCGGCCACGGGTGGACGCCGTTCACCACCGGCCCGGTGCAGCGCGCGCGTGAGATCGTCAGCTGGCTCGACTCGTGGCACGTGGCCCGCGGCTGGCCCGCCGGGCACCCCGCGCCCTTTCCCGGCTCCGCCCGGGCCGGGCAGCAGCGCCGCCGCCACTGGGCCCGGGGTGGCCATTTCGGCGCCTCCCAGGTGCCCGGCTGCAGTGGCGCCGGGCCGGGCGCCATCGACATCGAACGGCTGACCGGGCCGCTCACCGGTCAGCGGGGCGCCCGGCCCCGCGTGCCCGGCAGCCCGGCCAGGATCTCCGCGATGACCTGACAGCCGCGGCTGACCGCGGCCAGGTCGGCCGCACCGTAGCCGAGGATCAGGCCCTCGAGCGTGGGCGGCCCGCCGAAGTAGCGGTCCAGCGTGGCCACCTCGACGCCACGCTCGCGGGCGGCCGCGGCGACCGCCGTGGCCGTGCCGGGCGGCAGCTCCAGGACCATGTGCAGGCCGGCGGTGTCACCGGTCAGCCGCCCGGCGAGGGCGGTCACCATGACGGCGCGGCGCCGGGCGTATTCGTGCCGCATCCGCCGCACGTGCCGCTCCAGCTCCCCGCTGGCCAGCAGCTCGGTCACGGCGTGCTGGACCGGCCCGGACACCCGCTCGCCGAGGTCCACGGCGGCCGCCGTGAGCGCCGGGATCAGGTCCGGCCGGGCGACCAGCCAGCCCGCGCCGAGGGTGGGAGTGAGGGTCTTGCTGGTGGTCCCGAGGTAGATGACGACGTCCGGGTCGAGACCGAACAGGGTGGGCAGGGGCGCGACGTCGTAGCGGAACTCCCCGTCGTAGTCGTCCTCGACGATGAGCGCCCCGGTGGACCTCGCCCAGGCGGCCAGCGCCTGGCGCCGCGGCACCGGCAGGCGGCCGCCCAGCGGGTACTGGTGCGCGGGGGTGGTGTAGACGAGCCGCAGATCGCCGGGGAGCTCGTCCACCACCAGGCCGTCCCCGTCCACCCGGCACGGCACCAGCCGCGCGCCGCGGGAAGCGAAGACCGCCCGGGCCGCCTGGTAGCCAGGCTCCTCGACGCCGACCCGGTCCCCCGGCCGGAGCAGGGCGGCGGCGACCAGGCCCAGGCCGGCTGACACGCCGCGGGTGACCAGGATCTGGTCCGCCGTGGCGCACACGCCGCGGCTGCGCCGCAGATAGCCGGTGAGGGCCTCACGCAGGGCGGCGCGGCCGCGCGGGATCGGGCTGGGCGGAGACCGGCTCGGTGCCCGCGTGCCGCCAGGCCCGGCGCCAGGCCGCCGGATCGATGCCGGCCTGCCACGGGATGCCCGGCCACAGGTTGACCGGTGGCACCGGGTCCGGCTGCAGCCAGGCCGCCCGGGGCCCGGCCGCCGGGCGGCCGGCCGCCGGGACCGGGGGAAGGGGCGAGGCCGGCCGGCGAAGCCCGGGCCGGGACCGGGACTGGCCACCGGCGCGGGCCGGGTCCGGGCCAGCCCCCAGCGGCGCGACGGCGCCCGCCGCCACGTAGGTCCCCGAGCCGTGCCGTCCCTCCAGCCAGCCCTCCGCGAACAGCTGGGTGTAGGCCGCGGTCACCACCGTCCGGCTCACGCCCAGCGCGGCGGCCAGCGCGCGGGTGGAGGGCAGCCGTTCCCCGGCGGCCAGCCGGCCGCCGGTGAGGACGTCACGCAGCTGCGCCGCAATCTGCTCGGTCAGCGGCAGCTCCGCGTGCCGGTCGGCCGTCACCGCGAGCTCCACCGGCAGCGTCGCGGGCAACCGCGCCGGCGCCCGGAGCGCGGGATGCCTGCCGCGCAGATGCCTGCTGCGGGGCTGACGCTGCCGTCGGGGGAAAAGTGGTCATCAGATCTTCCGGTGAAGTGGCTACAGTCAACAGTCCACTTCCTCGGTACCGTAGTCCATCATGAGCACTGAGACTCCGCCATCCACCACCTCGCTGTCCACCACCCCGAAGACCACCCTGCACCGGCACAAGGAGCGCGGCGCGGACCGACCGCGGCGACCTGTACGCGGTCCTCGACGCGGGCCTGATCTGCCACCTGGGCGTGACCATCGACGGCGCCCCCGTCGTGCTGCCGACCGCCTATGGCCGCCAGGGCGACCGGCTCTACCTGCACGGCTCGTCCGCCAACCGGAGCATCCTGGCCGCCGACGGCCACGAAGTCTGCGTCACGGTCACGCACCTCGACGGGATCGTCTGCGCCCGGGCGGTGTTCAGCCACTCGATGAACTACCGCTGCGCGGTGGTCTTCGGGACGGCCCGGCTGATCCGAGGACGAGGACGAGCGGATGAACGGGCTGCGGATCATCACCGAGCAACTGGTCCCGGGCCGGTGGGCGGCCGCGCGGCCGCCCTCCCGCAAGGAAATGGCCGCCACCGCGGTCCTCGAGGTTCCGCTCACCGAGGCATCGGTCAAGGTGCGCACCGGGCCGCCCGGCGACGACCCGGCGGACTACGGGCTAGACGTCTGGGCTGGGGTCCTGCCTGCGTTCCTCACGCTCGGTGAGCAGCAGCCCGACCCCACGCTGGCCCCGGGCATCGGCGTCCCCGAGCACATCGCGGCGCTGGCGGGCCGGCCCCACGGCGCTGACCTGGCGGGGGACGTGGGTGAGGGAACGTCGCCGAGGCTCTAGTCTTGGGGGATGACTGACCGGCTCGTCTGGATCGACTGCGAGATGACCGGGCTTGACCTCGCCCGCGACGCCCTGATCGAAATCGCCTGCCTGGTTACGGACGGTAACCTCACCGTGCTCGACGAGGGGGTGGATCTCGTGATCAAACCTCCCGCCGAGGCGGTGGACGGGATGCTGCCCGTCGTCCGTGACATGCACACCACCTCCGGCCTCATCAATGAGCTGGGGGCGGGCGTCACCCTGGCCGAGGCCCAGGAGCAGGTGCTGCGGTACGTGCGCAGCCACATCCCGGACGCCCGCAAGGTGCCGCTGTGCGGCAACTCCATCGCCACCGACCGCGCCTTCCTGGCCCGTGACATGCCCGAACTCGACGCCTTCCTGCATTACCGGATGGTGGACGTGTCGAGCGTCAAGGAGCTCGCCCGGCGCTGGTACCCGCGGACGTACTTCGCCAGCCCGCCCAAGCACGGCGGGCACCGGGCGCTGGCCGACATCCGGGAGAGCATCCAGGAGCTGCGCTACTACCGCGAGGCGATCTTTGTCCCGCAGCCGGGTCCCGACTCGGCCACGGCGCGGGAAATCGCCAGCCACTACGGCGTCGCCCCGGCCGGTCACGCCGCCCCCGACGGGGACGGCCCGGGCACCGCCGGCGGCCGGTCCTGCTGGCGGCTGATCCGGCGGCTAGTCCGGTATCCGGTTCAGACTTCTTCCCCGGCGCCGCTATGCTTCATGCAGCCGTCGGCGATGGTGGGTGTAGCTCAGTTGGTTAGAGCGCCAGGTTGTGGTCCTGGATGTCGTGGGTTCGAATCCCATCACTCACCCCACTCCGCGGGGGGACCCCAGGTCCCCTCGCGGCCAGTTCCGTAAGGCGGGCGGCCGGAGGCCGACACCATGGCGTCCCTGACCGACCTGCTCGGAAGTGGCGGGAAGACCTGGCCGGCTGGGCCATTCCCGGGCACATCACCTCCGCCGTCACCGAATCTCCCTGGGTGCTGCCCCGGGAGGTGTTCGCGCGCCGCGCTGACCGCCTGCGCCGCGCACCGGGCGGGCCTTCCTATGACCGCGAACGGGCCGTGCTCGACCCGCCGGGAAGCGTGCTCGACGTGGGCGCCGGGGCCGGCGCGGCCTGCCTCCCGCTGGCCGGCCGGACCACCGCGCTGACCGTGGTGGACACCGACGACGGGCATGCTGGGCCGGCTGGCCGACCGGGCCCGCGCGGCGGGCCTGGATCCCCGGCTGCTGCTGGGCCGCTGGCCGGACGTGGCCGGCCAGGCGGACCCCGCCGACCTGGTCACCTGCCACCACGTGCTGTACAACGTGCCGGACCTGGTCCCGTTCATCGAGGCGCTGACCCGGCATGCGCGCCGGCAGGTGGTCGTCGAGCTCACCGCCACCCATCCGCTGATTTCCCTCAACCCGTTGTGGCTGCGCTTCCACGGCCTGCAGCGGCCGGAAGGGCCGGCCGCGGCTGACGTCCTTGCCATCCTGGACGCGATGGGCCTTCGGGCAGGGCACACTGAATGGAATCGTCCGGCTCAGGCCGATTATGCGACAGGGAGTGAGCTGGTGGATACCACCAGGCGCCGGCTGTGCCTGCCACCCGAGCGCGCCAGCGACGTGGAAGCGGCGCTCCGCGACGCGGGGCACCTCGGCCAGCCTCTCGACCTGGGCACCTCCGGGCGCTCAGTGGTGACGATCTGGTGGGAGGGTTCCGCGTGAGCGACAGGCCAGACGACTGGTTCCGCGATCCCGCGCCGCGCTCCTCGGGGCGTTCGGGATATCCGGGAGCCAGTGAGCCAGCCGAGGGCCTGCGCGGCGGGGGGAGCCGGGGATCCGCCTGGGAGCCCGCTGGCCAGCAGCCCGCCGGGGCCGGCTACCGCAGCCCCGGCGGCTGGCCCGAGCAGCCTCCGGTACACGGCGGGCGCACGCCGCAGTACCAGGGCGGCCGCCCGCAGGGATCGGGCCGCGGGAGCTACGGGGGCCCGGCTGGCCGGAGCAGGGGCGGGCGGAGCACGGGCGGCCGCCGGTGGCTGCGCCCGCGCCGGATCCTGGCCATCATCGCCCTGGTCATCGTCGTGGTCCTGGTGCTCGAGCGGGGTCACGTACTTCTACCTGAACTCCAAGCTGACCCGGGCCAACGCGCTGGTCGACTACGCCGGCCGCCCGGTCGCCTCGGCCGGGCAGAACTGGCTCATCACCGGGTCGGACAGCCGCCAGGGCCTGACCGTCAAGCAGGAGCACCAGCTGGCCACCGGGGTGGGCATCGGCGGGCACCGCTCGGACACGGTCCTGATCCTGCACATCCCGTCCAACGGGCGGGCCGTCCGTGCTGGTCAGCCTGCCGCGCGACTCCTACGTGAACATCCCCGGGTTCGGCATGAACAAGCTGAACGCCGCCTACTCCTTCGGCGGGCCGAAGCTGCTGGCCAAGACCGTGCAGAACGCCACCGGGCTGCAGATCAACCACTACATGGGGATCGGGTTCGGTGGCCTGGTCAACGTGGTGGACGCGGTCGGCGGGGTGCGCATGTGCATTCCCGCGAACATCAACGACCCGGCGTCCGGGCTGCACCTGAAGAAGGGCTGCCAGAACCTGGACGGGGCGCAGGCGCTGGGCTTCGTCCGGACCCGGCACCTGTTCGCCACCCAGGACCTGCAGCGCGAGCAGGATCAGCGGGTGTTCATCAAGGCGCTGCTGACCAAGATGACCAGCGTCGGCACGCTGGCCAACCCGTTCGCGGCGTTCCCGGCCGCGAACGGCGCCGCCAGCTCGCTCACCGTGGACAAGGGCACCCAGCTCTACCAGCTGATCCAGGTGGCCTTCGCGCTGCGCCACCCCGAGACGACCACGGTGCCCATCGGCAGTGAGCCTGACCTGGCCGTCGGCGACGTCGTGATCTGGGACCCGGCGCAGGCGGCGCGCCTGTTCGACGCGATGAAGAACGACCAGCCCGTGCCCAAGAGCCTGATCACCGGCTCGAAGGTCGGCGTGCGGCCAGCTGACCGGCTGCCGGTGGCGCACCGGCTGCCGGGCAGGGCCGCGACCGGCAATCGTGTGCAAGTTGTGCCATATCGGCCCCTTGCGCTCACCGTGGCTGCCTTCGTACCATGCGTCGCATCCCTACCGCTGGTAGCCGTGGCCTGGAGGTTCGATTGAGGACCGGCAGTATCCCCAGCTTGGCCCGCCCGCTCGGCCTGTCCCTGCGCGAAGCCGAGATCATGACGCTCATCGCCGAAGGTCACTCCAACCGGGAGATCGCGGCCCAGCTGGTGCTCGCCGAGAAGACCGTCAAGAATCACGTGAACCGGATCTACGCCAAGCTCGGGGCGCAGTCCCGGGCGGCGGCCATCACCCGCTGGGGACGACGCGCGGAGCCGCGGGCACCTGAGCCGGCCCGCAGGTGGCTGACCTGCGGCTAGCCTGATCATCAGGCCAGCCCCAGGGCACCTTCAGGAAATCCTCAGGTTCAGGTCGGAAAATGCAGGCCATGACCATGCCGTCGATTAATGGGCGGGCCCAGCCGGCTGCCAGGCTTCTCGTTGTCGAGGACGAGCCCAACATCCTTGAGCTGCTGTCCGCCAGCCTCCGCTACGCCGGGTTCGATGTGCTCACCGCGACCGGCGGCACCGAGGCGGTCCAGGCCGCGCAGCGGCACCGGCCCGACCTCATCGTGCTCGACGTGATGCTGCCCGACATGGACGGGTTCGACGTGGTCCGCCGCCTGCGTGGCGGCGGGGCCCGCATCCCGGTGGTGTTCCTGACCGCGCGGGACGCGATGGAGGACAAGGTCCGCGGCCTCACCCTGGGCGGGGACGACTACGTCACCAAGCCGTTCAGCCTGGAAGAGGTCATCGCGCGGATCCGCGCGGTGCTCCGCCGGACCCACGGGGACGGGGCCGAGCCCACGCCGCGGCTGAAGTTCGCCGACCTGGAGCTGGACGAGGAGAGCCACGAGGTGTGGCGGGCCGGGCAGCATGTCCAGCTCTCCCCCACCGAGTTCAAGCTGCTGCGCTACTTCATGAGCAACGCCAACCGGGTGCTGTCCAAGATGCAGATCCTCGACCACGTGTGGGACTACGACTTCCGGGGCGACACCGGGATCGTGGAGTCGTACGTGTCCGTGCTGCGCCGCAAGGTGGACACCACCGAGCCCCGGCTCATCCACACTCTGCGCGGGGTCGGCTACGTGCTCCGCCTGCCCTCTTCCTAGCTGATCGGGCATGACCACGACGTCCGGGCTGCACCGCTGGCGGGGGAACCTGCGCCGGCTGTCCGGGCGTACCCCGCTGCGGGTCAAGATGATCACCGCGCTGCTCGCGCTGGTCATCATCGCGCTGGCCATCATCAGCGTGGCCAGCCTCGACCGTGTTCCGCAACTACCTGCAGGGACAGGCCGACACCCAGCTGACCACCCTGTACAACAGCACGATCGGCAACATGCGCCCGCAGTCACTGTTCGGCCGGCCCGTGACGCGTATCTTCGGGTCCTACGCGCCGCCGGAGCTGGTCGAGGTGCTGAACGCCCAGGGGCAGGTGCTCACGCCCGACCGGCCCGGCCGCAGCGGGACTGGCCGGCCCGAACGTGCCCACCAGCAAGGCATGGCTCAGCGCGCATTCCGGGCAGCGTGACCACCGTGCCCGCGTTGTCCGGACGGCGACAACTGGCGGGTCATCACCAGGGTCTTCAGCAACGCAGTCATCTCCAACCCGTTCGGCCGGTCGAGCAGCTCGCCGCAGACCGTCATCCTGGTCGTCGGCGTCGATCTGGGCAGCGTCAACACCACCCTCGGCTGGCTGGCCCGGATCGACCTGCTGGTCAGCGTCATCATCGTGGTGGCCCTGGCCGTGGTGGGCGTGGCCATCGTCCGGGCCAGCCTGCGCCCGCTCGACGACATCGAGCAGACCGCGCGGGCCATCGCGGCCGGCGATCTGTCCCGCCGGGTGCCCGACCTGGACCCGCGCACCGAGGTCGGCCGGCTGGGCCGGTCGCTGAACCGGATGCTGGCCCAGATCGAGTCGTCGTTCCAGGCCCGGACCCGGTCCGAGGCGGCCGCCCGGCGGTCGGAGGAGCGGATGCGCCAGTTCGTCGCGGACGCCAGCCACGAGCTGCGCACCCCGCTCACCGCGATGCGCGGCTACGCCGAGTACTACCGGCAGCGGG
>CAVUKT010000077.1:0-305763 GCA_963742055.1 uncultured Actinomycetes bacterium
ATGCCGCGCGCCAGCCACGCCTTCGCCACTCGCTCCAGGACCGGAGAGCCGCCATCAGCGACGCAGCGACGCCGGACAGGTCGGCAGTCCCCAGCCGAGCTGTTCGCAGAACATCTGCAGCATGGTGGGCGCGAGCGGGAACGCGGTCGCGTGCTCGGCGGCGATGGTCGCCAGGAACGAGCCGGGGTCGAACTTGGGGATGACGACCACGGTGCCGCCGGCGACAGTGTCGGCACGGTGAACTGGCCCAGGCCCGGAACATGGAACAGGGAGCGGTGCGCAGGCTGACGTCGGTGCGTGAGATGTTGAAGTGCGCGAACTGGTTGAGGGTGTTCCAGGTCAGGTTCCCGTGCGTGAGGACCGCGCCCTCGGCAAGCCGGTGATGCCGGACGTGTCGGGATCAGGGCCGGGTCAGAAAGCGCCTCGCCGACCGGGGGCGGAACGCACCCGGCCTGCTCCTGGATTTCGGCCTCGTACCCAGCGCGGCCCCGTCCTGGAGGTGGGGAACGTGGCCAGCGGCGCTCTGCAGGTCAGTGCCGCTGCCGCGATCGGTTGAAGCTCGGCAGCGACCACGAGCACCGCCAGGGCGCTGTCGTCGAGCATGTAGGCGATCTCTGGCGCCGCGAGGCGCGTGTTCAACGGGACGAAGATGGCCCCGAGGGCGGCAGCGGCGGACAGCGTCTCGGACGTAGCGATCCATCGGGCCGGGTCGGCAACCCGGTCCCCGGGCCCAGCGGCCAACGCGGCCAAGGCCGAGGCGAGGATGCGCTGCAGTCGCGCACTGCCCGTACGTCAGCTGCAGGCGGCCCTCGGTCAGCGCGATGGCGTCGGGCTCCATCCGGGCGCGTCTCGCGGGCCAGGAACCCAGGCCGTGTCGGCAGGCTGGCTGTTCATGCCGGGTCCAGCCCCGGGCGCCGATCGCGTTGCCCTTCAGGATCAGCGGCCGGACCTCGTTCTTGATGTCGAGGGCAACGAAGACCTTGATCCACCGGTCCGGGGTCAGCAGCGGATAGTCGGAGCCGACATGACCTTGTGCTTCAGCAGCCCATTCGCCGCCCTGACCAGCTGAGGCGGGAAGTATTTCGGCGACCAGCCGGACAGGTCGATATACACGTTCGCCTTATGGGTCGCGACCGAGATCGCCGCGTCCTGCCACGGCACCGACGGGTGCGCCATGATCACGGTGAGGCCGGGGTGATGGCCGCAACGTCGTCGAGCAGCATCGGGTCGGAGTACCGGAGCTTAATCCCGCGCCCGCCCGGCAGGCCAGCGCCGATTCCGGTTTGCCCGGTATGAAAGATGATCGGCACGCCCAGATCCGCCGCAGCCGCGTACAGCGGGGAGAACGCCGGATCATTAGGGACGAAACTCTGCAGCGATGGATGCAGCTTCAGCCCGCGTGCTCCCGCCGTGACCAGCTCGCGCAGCGACTCGACCGCCGCGGCGCCGTCGTGCGGGTCGACGGACGCGAACGGGATGAGCACGTCGGAGTGCCGGGCGGCCCCCTCGACGATCTCCCGGCTCGATAGCGCCTTATGGCCGGTCGCGGTGTGCGCGTCCACGGTGAACACGACCGCGCCCATGTTCCGGGACCGGTAATAGTCGGCGACCTTGTCCAGGGTGGGGGTCCGGTCGTCGTCGGCGCGGAAGTATTTGGCGGACGCGGCGACCAGCTCGTCATCGAGGGCGAAACAGCCGTGCGCGTCGGCTTCGATGTGCACATGCGTGTCGATCGCGGTCACGCTCGCGAGGTCGATGCGGGGGAAGTGGCCACGATCTGCGTGATCGGCGAACGAGGAGGGCCACAGCTCGGCGATCGCATCGGTGGCCAGTGCTGGCGTAGGCCAGCGCGAGGCGCGGGGGGTAGATGGGAGGGATCATGATGTTCTCCTTCTATAGCCGCAACGTCTGCGTCTTGATGTCGTCGCGGGCTGGGTGGTGGCTCGAGCGTGGGCTTAGAACCGCAGGACGGGCTTGATGGTCTTGGCCGTCGACATGTCCTGGGCCGCCTGGCCGATGTCCTCGAATGCGTATTCGGTGATGAGCCGGCCGACGGGCAGGCGTCCTTGGCCGACGAGGGACACCAGGGCGGGGATCAGGGTCTGGGTCTCGCTGTCACCGAGCGTGAGCCCGACGACGGTGCGGCCTGCGAGCATGGCGTTGACGTCGACAGAGACTTCGGAGCCGAACGGCGGAGCGCCGACGATCACCAGGGTGCCCCGGGCCGCGAGGGCATCAACTCCCTGCCGCAGCACCGCGGTGCTCCCGGTGGTTTCGACGACACCGTCCGCGCCGGCTCCGCCGGTGAGCTCTCCGATGACCTCGGCCAGGCTGCCCGGGCCAGCTTCGATGGTGTCGGTCGCGCCGAGTTCACGGGCCAGTTCGAGCCGCTCAGCGATCCGGTCGACGGCAATGATGCGGGCGGCCGGGGACATCGCGGCGGCCATGACCGCCGAAAGCCCCACCGCGCCTGCCCCGAGGACGGCCAGCGTGCTTCCCGGCCGTGGCGCGAGCACATTCCAGACCGCTCCCACCCCGGTCTGCACGCCGCAGCCCAGCGGTGCGACCAGCGCCAGCGGCACCCCCGGATCAACCTTGACCACACTGCGCACGTCGACGATGGCCCGCTCGGAAAACGACGACTGCCCGAAGAAGTGCCCGCCGAGCGGCTGCCCGTCCCGGCGCACGGTCGCGCTGCCGTCGGGCCGTTTCCCGCCGATCAGGTTGGCGGGCAGCCAGGTTGCGCAGTACGCCGGGTGCCCGTCGCGGCAGCTGGCGCACGCTCCGCAGGATGTGAAGGACAGGATGGCGTGATCACCCGGCTGGATGGCCGTGACGGCACTGCCGACTTGCTCGACGATCCCAGCGCCTTCGTGGCCGAGAACTCCGGGCAGCGGGAACGGCAGTCCGCCGCTGGCGACACCCAGGTCGGTGTGACACAGGCCGGCCGCGGCCATCCGGATGAGAACCTCGCTCTCGCGAAGCTCGTCCAGTTCGACCTCGGACAGTATGAACGGGGCCCCGCCGGATTCGACGACGGCGGCGCGAGTGCTGGTCATAGCAGGTCTCCTCGGTGCGATGGCGCCCGGCGCATCCCAGGCAGGCAAGCAGGTCAAAGGTCAGGCGAGGGACACGACGACGGATTTCACCTTCGTGTAGGACTGCAGGGCCTCAGGCCCGTACTCGCGGCCGAAGCCGGAGTCCTTGACCCCGCCGAACGGGATCGCCGGGTCGAGCATGGCCCAGTCATTGACCCAGACGATGCCGGCCTGAAGCCCGGCCGCGACCCGGTGCGCCCGGGCCAGATCGGTCGTCTGCACCCCGGCGGCCAGTCCGTAACGGGTGCTGTTAGCCAGGGCGACTGCTTCGTCCTCGGAATCGAACGGCTGGACCGTGAGGACCGGCCCGAAGACTTCCTCCTGCACGACGCGGGAGTCGTTGGCCAGGCCGGCGATGACCGTCGGCTGGTAGTAGAAGCCGCCGCCCAGTTCGAGGCGCTCCCCGCCGCAGATGATGCGCCCTCCCTCGCGGCGGGCGAGGGCCACGTACTCTTCGACCTTGTCCCGGTGACGCGCCCCGGCCATCGGCCCGACGACGGTGACCGGGTCACCGGGATCACCCACCGGGACGCCGGGAACGGCCTGCGCCAGGATGCCCAGGACGGTGTTGTACAGCTCGCGGGCGACCAGCAGCCGGGGGCCGCCCATGCAGAACTGCCCGGTGTTGAAGACGAAACCTTTGATCACGGCGCCGATCGCCTTGTCCAGATCGGCGTCGGCGAACACGATGTTGGCCGCGTTGCCGCCGAGCTCCATGGTGACGGGCTTGAGGTTCTGCCCGGCGATGGCCGCGGCGTGCCGCCCTACGGCGGTGGATCCGGTGAAGGCGATCTTGTCGATGCCAGGATGCTCCAGCAAGGTGTCGCCGATGACCGATCCGTGCCCGGTCACGACGTTCACGACACCGTCCGGCACCCCGGCCTCGCTCAGCAGCGACGCCATGAACAAGGCGCTGAGCGGCGTCTCCTCGGCGGGCTTGTGCACGACCACGTTGCCGGCCGCGAGCGCGGGCGCGATCTTGGACGTGGACAGGATCAGCGGGAAGTTGAACGGTGTGATGGCCGCGACGACACCGAGCGGCTCGCGCCGGGTGTAGGCGTGCGCGTTGATCGGGATCCGCCGTGTCGCGCCGTCCACGGACTGAGCGAGGGCCGAATAGTACTCGTACTGCTCGGCCGTGGTCAGCACGTCCACGGGCAGGCACAGGCTGACGGGCTTGCCCACGTCGAGGCTCTCCAGCCGGACGATCTCCTCGGCGCGGGCGCGGATCAGGTCGGCGGCTCTGTGCAGGATCCGGGCCCGCTCCCGGCCGCTGATTCTCGGCCACGGCCCCTCGTCGAACGCCAGGCGCGCCGCGGCGACGGCCGTGTCGATGTCGGCGGGGTCCGCATCGGCCACGGTCCCGACGACGGCTCCGGTGGATGGGTCGGTGACGCCGAAGCGGCGGCCGCTGGAGCCTTGAGTGAACTTGCCGCCGATGTAGAGCTGGCCGTCGTCGATGCTGGTGTCAGTCATCGTCAGTCCCCCGTCACAGGCCCTGGCGGCGGAAACGCGCAGGCCAGATGCCGGACTTGCCTGGTGCGAGGATGCCGTTGGGGTCAAGAGCGTCCTTGACCGCTTCGTGGAACTTCAGCAGCGCACCGTCGCCCCAGTTGTAGGTGCCCATGACGTCGTCCATCAGCGCGTTGTGGGTGCGGTACTCGCCATAGCCTTCGGCGGCCGCCTCCCGGACGAGGGCCCTGGTCATGTCCAGTGTTTCCTGGCGAGCCTGCGGGTCCGCTGTGTCGTAGGGGAACAGGCAGATGTGGTGCATTTCCCGGAGCCCGACGATGAACTGGGCGGCGTAGTCCTTGTTGTACTCATCAGCGCGCTGCTTGACCATCTGCGCCTGCCGCAGGGCATCCCTGCCGTCTGGTGCGGAGACCGGGGAGAAGCAGATGTGCCCGCCGTTCGGGACGAACTCCAGCAGCTGGAGCTCGTCGAGGCTCGGGATGCCGTTGTTGATCTTGTGGCGGTCCTGGAGGACGTGACCGCCACGGTCGTGGCGCTCCTCGTTGGTATAGAACTTCGCTCCGGGGATCTGGCCGAAAGCGTCCTTGATCATTCCGTAGAACATGTCGATCATGGGCGGGGGCCCGTACAGGGTGCCGTAGAAGTTCCAGTGGCCGAGGTTGAGTTCTGACTTCATCCGCTCGATCGCCTCGGCTGGCAGCGGGCCAGGGCCGTCGTGCCATTCGGTCCGCTTCGACACCGCTGCGGCGTCCATGATGATGTTGCGCAGCACCGGGACGTTCTGGATCGGTGCCATGTTGATCCGCAGCGGGAGCATGATGTCGACGACCTGTTCCAGGTCGTTCTCGTTCTCGAACGTGATCAGGTAGGTGAGCGACGCGGGCGGACGCTGCATCAGCGCGATACCCATCTTGGTGACGATGCCCAGGTTGGACTGGGTGAACATGCCATCCGGGAACGGGCCGAACCCGTACTGGAACAGCTGCCAGGTATTGCTCCCGGGGATCGCGCCCATACCGGTCCGCATGACCTCGCCCTGGGGCAGCACGACCTCCAGGCCGGTCTGCCACATGAAGTGGTCCCCGTAAGGCGTGTAGCCGACGCCGCGGTCCAGCGCGTTTCCGACGACGCTTCCCCAGCCGAGGTCGGGGCAGTCGAGCATGAGGGTGCTGTTGGTGTCTTCCAGGTATTTAGCCAGGTCGAAATACGAGACGCCCGGCTCCAGGAGGGCGTAGCCGTACCTCTCGTTGACCTCGAGGATCTTGTTCATCTGCGCGCCGGTGTTGACCACGACGGCGCCTGCGAGCCGCGGCGCCGCGCCGCCGTAGCCGTTGTTCTTTCCTGTCGCCACCGGGGCGAGCGGCACCCCGTACTTGTTGGCGGCCCGGACGACCGCCTGGACTTCTTCGACGCATCCGGGCGAGACCACCGCCGACGGGCCTCCCGCCAGGTCCGCTCCGACGGGATACGGGTCGGCGTACTTGGCCAGCTCGGCCTCGTGGGAGACCACCCACTTCTCGCCGACGATCTCGGTGAACGCCGCCAGTGCAGCCTGGAAGGACTCTTCACTTACTCCGGGCGGTAGCTGTCGCGCCATGATCGTTGACTCCCTTGTCTGCATATGACCGTGGATTCGGGGCCCCGCGCCGTGAGCCGACTAGCTGACGGCTGGGCGCATCGACAGGAATCCTGTTGATTGCATCCTGATGACCAACAGGTTTCCTGTCAATACTCTGCTAGGATGAATCTCAGAAAATCGAGCACGCGGTGCGGCGGAGCTCGCTCGGCCGGCGGAAGGACAGAGCACCCGGGGACATGACTCTCGAAACTGAGCCAACTGACATATCGAGCGGCGTAGCCGGATCGGGGCGCCCGTCGTTGCTGTACATGGTCAAGCAGCTTGAGCTTGCGGTCCGGGCCCGGCTGGACGACATCCTCAAGGACGCAGGCATCACTGCGCTGCAGTACACGGCGCTGACCGTTCTCGATCACCACGACGGCCTATCCCCGGCGCAGCTGGCGCGCGATTCCTTCGTGACCCCTCAATCGACCGCGGACCTGGTCGCGAACCTGGAACGACGAAAGCTCGTCCGCCGGGACCGGAACCCAGACAACCGGCGCGAGCTCGTCGTCAGCCTCACCGCATCGGGGCACAAGCTTCTTGCTGAGTACGCCGCGGCAGTCGCCGCCCTGGAACAGGACATGACGGCCGAGCTCGACCGTGGCGGGGTTGAGGCTTTCCGCTCCTACCTCGACGCATGCCGGGTCGCCCTGAACCGTACCGCGGCGCGATGAGGCAGCCAGGTCCCGGACGAAGGCCAGTCTGGCGGAGGACCAGGGTCTTGGCCTTGACCGTGCAGCTGGCCGGTACGCCTCTGATGCGCCGTCCCTATGATCTGGACGTGACGGACTGAGCACCCGACGCAGACAGCCCCGATTGTGATGACAGAGGCGCAATCAGCCGTCGTAGTGATACTGGGCCTGGATGATGATCAGCTCGTCATCGGTTGCGCTTGATTCGCAATATTATTCGAAAAAGTGCCCCCAGTAGGATTCGAACCTACGCACACGGCTCCGGAGGCCGCCTCCGAAGGTTCGTAGGATAGTGCGCTGACCCGGCTGAATGCCTGTCTCGCCGAGGCGCGTCCTGACCTCCTGTATCACCGCTGCGCAACAATGCACCGACGACATCGTTGCCACCGTGACCATCGGCGACACCATCCTGGGATTGCCGCTCTCGGACCCCAAGCACCCGTGGGCGCCACCCGCGGGCACATCGGCGCGATGCCGCTCTACGCTGGCGAGGGAGCGGGATCCGTGCACAACGCCCAGCCGGCCGGGAGACATTGTTCAGGAGCTGGCCGCCGGCGCCGCGGCCGACTCCGGATATCGTGGTTCAGTCCGCACCGCGGTCGTTCTGGGTCACCTGTTCTGCACGCTCTTTGGCGCCAGCCCCCTGACGAGGAGCGAGAATGAGCTTAAGTACCGGTGGAGCGGCCACGGGCATGCCTAGCCTGCCCGAGGTGTGGAGCTGGGAGCAGCAGCTCGTCGGGTTCGGAACCCGTTACACGGGCAGCAGCGGTCACGTGGCCTATGTGGACTGGCTCGCCGAGCAGTTCTCCGCGATCCCCGGGTTCAGCATGCAGACCGACCGGCTCACCTTCAACCGCTGGCTGGCCCGCGACTTCGCCCTGACGGTGAGCGTTCCCGCGACCGTGGGCAAGTCGGGCGCGGTCCCGCTGACCTACTACTACCCCTACTCCGGGCAGACGACGGCCGACGGGGTGACCGGTGACCTCGTCGATCTTGGTGTCTACCCGCCCGCCACGCCCGCCACGGGCCTTACCGAGGCGTTCTGGGTACCGGCCCGGGGCGCGATCGCGCTGGTGCGGGCCGCGCCGTCGGTGTTCTCGCTGGATGCGGGCCAGACGGCGATCGGCGGCTACGAGCCGGGCAAGACCTCCGCTGAGGCCGCTGTGGACTACACCGCTTACGCTGCCGCGCTGGCCCATCCCCTCTGGCAGGGCATATTCGACCCGGTGCCGCTGCTCGACGCAAAGAACGCCGGGGTGCTCGGCGTGGTCGTTACCTGGACCGGGCTGCCCGACGACGAGGTGATCAACCAGTACAACCCGTTCACCACGGGCTATCCGGCGGCATCCGGCCTGCCGGTCCCTGGCGATCCGGGCTGCCCCGCGGTATGGGTCGGCGACTCGACCGGCACCGAGCTGTCCGGGCTCGCGGCGAGCGGCCAGGCCAGCGCGACGCTCGTGCTCACCGCGGACATCACCGCGGCCGCGGCGACGGAGACGGTCTGGGGCTCGCTGAAAGGCTCGGGCGACACCGGCCAGAACATCATCATCAACACCCACACCGACGGGCCGAACGCCACCGAGGAGAACGGCGGACTCGGGCTCATCGCTCTCGCCCAGTACCTGGCGGGGCTTCCCTCGCGCAACCACGACATGTACTTCGCGCTGGTCACCGGGCATTTCCAGCTGCCGCAGTTTGGCGGGGAGATCTTGGACCTCGCCCATCCCGAGGTCGGCTACGGCGCCATCAGCAAGTGGATGCTCGATCACCCGGACATCTACCAGGCCGCCACGCTCGGCGTGACCGTCGAGCATCTCGGCGCCACGATGTGGACGAACGACCCCGTGACCGGGCAGTATGTGCCAACGGGCGGTTCCGACTGGGGCACCACGTACACCATGCAGCGGGACATCCTCAGCCTGGTCAACGCCGAGCAGGACGCGTACCTCGCCGCGGTCGCCGCGGTCAACGCCAGCGGCTGGCCGGACTATCCCGTGGCCACCGTGCGGCCGGGAACCATCCCGTTCTACGTCGGCGAGGGATCGTCGCTGTACGCGGCCGGGCTCGGCACCGTTTCGCTGTGCCCGGCCCCCACCTACCTGCTGCAGGCAGGGGATGCGCAGCAGCCGCAGCTGCTGGACCTCGACAAGCTGGACCAGCGCCTGATGTACGGCCAGATCCTGGCCTGCGCCCAGACCATCGGTGCGCTCGACGCGGTCCCAGCATCTGCCCTGTAGGCCGATGCGCCCGAGCCGGGCGCGCCACGGCGGGCGGCAAGACGATCGAGACGATTCGCCCGGCTCGGTGATGGGTCCTGGTAGCCCTGGGAAGTATTTCCGGCCGCTCCACACCAGGGACCATCCGGATTGGCTAACGATGGGAGCCATCGGGGGCAAAGTTTTCTCAGCCGAGGGGCTTGCAGACCCGCCCTCAGACTCTGGGCGGCCGGTCGCCGGGCTACCTTGAGACGGGCCCGTTGCAGGCGCGGATCCGCCTGAGGAGGCGCCCGAAGAAAACCCGTCGCTTGGCGCCAGACGGGATGGAGAACCACCGGGCCCAATTTCGCAGTGTGTGGAGCTGCGGGCATTTGCTCGGCAGTCATTAATCGTACAGCCAGGCCGCCGATCCTATCTGTCGAATTGTGGAGCTGACCCGGGTGATTCGCCATCGCCAGCTATATCGCCTGCGTGGCGAATCCGCGTATATTCCGGATCATGCTTGCTGGGAGGTTGTTACCTCTGTCTTCCTGGGGCCGTGCTGCCAGATGCCGATCGAGTTGCTTGGTGGTCGTGCTGGCTGGCTCGTGAATCGGGCTTGACTGCTGCCGTGGCTGGCGACCGCGAGAGAAGGCCTGCCTGGTCGTCAGCATCCCGGGTCCGGGTTGGCCGGCCTATGTTCAACGCCTGGCTGCAACCGTCTCGGCTAGGCCTACGCATTACGAGCGTGTCACGTGCGTTGCTCGCAGGATTCAAAGCCCGCGCTAGTTTCATGTTCGCAGGTTGCTGCTGGTGGCAATCGCTGGCTGTTGATGGCCGTTCAGGGGCATCTCGGGGGCACGCGCCCGTACTGCGTAGGCCAGGTTCTCGATGGAGTCGCTATGGAGTGGCGCCGTCGCACGACCGTCCGTTTTTCAGGCGTACCGGTCTGCCTGTTCGGCTGATCAGGTCCAAGGGTGGCTGGATGTTGTGGTGTGTGCGGCGGGGACTGACTGGCGCAGTTGCTGTCAGCCGCCCGGACCCACTGGATCGCGCGGCGTGTTGCTTAATAAGGACACATCGTGCTGCGCTATCGCCGCCTTGGCGGCTTCGAACCGGCCGACCGTCTCCTTGAAGTTTCGAATGCCCTGGTCGGTCCAATTGATCAGATGCACGTATGTCGGCATCGGTCGTCCTCCGTTTAGCGCAGCGAGGCTGCTGCGGGCGGCGGTGGGGGCAATGGCGGCCGTCGCCGATCGGACTACTCACCGTAGATAGATCCTTGCAGGCATTGTGCCCTGCTCACAGCCCGTGCGGAGAAGCCGGGTTCGCCCCGTTAAGCTTAAGGATGGACGGTTACCGACAGTGTGTGGGAGAATGCCGCCATGTTAGTGACCAAGGCTTATGCTGCGCAGGACGCTGGTTCTCCACTCACGCCGTACCGTGTCGAGCGAAGGGACCCCGGTCGCCACGATGTAGTGATCGAGATCTCCCACTGTGGGGTATGCCATACCGACATACACTTTGTCCGCAACGACTTCGGCATGTCGCTTTATCCCGTGGTCCCAGGGCACGAAATCGTGGGGAAAGTGACCGCCGTCGGCGACGACGTCAAAAAGTTCCGACCGGGCGACACGGTTGGCGTAGGCTGTCTGGTCGATTCCTGCCGTGAGTGTGAATGGTGCGCGAATGGACTTGAACAGCATTGTCGGAACGGGTTGGTATTCACCTACAGCAGCTACGAGAAGGACGGCAACACTGTCACCCAAGGGGGCTATTCCACCACGATCGTCGTGGAGGAGCGGTTTGTCCTGAAGGTGGCGCCCGACCTGCCTCCCGACAAGGCCGCGCCGCTCCTTTGCGCGGGCATCACCATGTATTCGCCGCTTCGGCGGTGGGAGATCGGCAAAGGACATAAGGTCGCCATCGTCGGATTGGGCGGCCTCGGTCACATGGGGGTCAAGCTCGCCGCGTCGCTTGGCGCCGAGGTCACGGTGCTCAGCACGTCTCAGTCGAAGAAGTCGGACAGCCCGCGGTTGGGGGCCCACAACTTCGTTCTCACAACAGATGACGCGCAGTCCAAAGCCGTCGCCAACCAGTTTGACTTAATCCTGAATACGCTCTCGGCCTCGCACGACTACAACACTTACTTGGAGATGCTGAAAACAGGCGGGACGATGGTCTGTGTGGGGATTCCTTCGGAACCTATGCAGGTCCCAGCCGTGAACATTATTTTCACGAGGAAGTGCATCGCCGGTTCTGTGATCGGCGGGCTGCCGGAGACCCAGGAAATGCTGGATTACTGCGCGGCGCACAACATCACGGCCGACGTCGAAGTCATCCCTGTTCAGCAGATAAACGCCGCCTACGAGCGAATGCTCAAAAACGACGTGAAATACCGGTTCGTCATCGACGCGGCTTCGCTCAAGTAGCCTTCGGATGAGCGACGAGCTGGCCGACATCGATCTTGATAAGCGGCCTTACGCAGCCAAGCGTGGTAGCCGCTCTCGGATCGGGGTCGTGAAACCCTTCTCCGAGGTGTCCCTGCTCGGTAAGGTCCGCAGCCTGATCAATGACGTTCCCGCCTCAGGCCAGTCCAGCACAGGGAAAGGCAATCCAAGGTCGGCGCAAGACCACTGCCAGCATAAACAGTAAATTGTCGGTGACGCCGGCGGCTCACACCCCGAACGCCAGCTCTTCGGCCAAGCCACTCCCGGACCTGCCCCCACCCTACGATCACGGTCCCAGACCCAGAAGACCACCTCAAACGCCAGAAAAAGGGCCCCCCGAACCACTTGACACAAAGAGGAATCAATCGGCGCGGCCCGGGCGGTCTTTCCGCTTATCAGGAGCCGCGTATATAGGTCAGTCTGAGTCCGCGTGCTCGTGGCGGGGCCGGCGGGCCAGTGCCAGGGCGCCGGCCGTCAGCGTGCCTGCCGCCCAGGGTCTGTGGTTCTGGATGCCGGGCCGCTTGCGGAAGGACAGCGGCTGAACTCCGAGGTGCAGGGCCGTCACTTCGCCTGCGGGTCCGCGGCTGAAGACGACCTGGGAGGTGCCCGATCCGAAGCCGGGGAGCTCAATGCGGAAGGCGTACGGGTCGTCGCCGTCGGGATACAGGCGCAGTCCCCGGCGGATCGCGGGGACCGGGATCTGCCCGCGGACCAGGTGGCCGCGGCGGACGGCGACCTCCAGCGCGCCGAGCATCCGGGGCTGGGGGTCGGTGAGCACGCCCGGTCCGAGGGAGTACCGGCCGCACAGGTCCCTCCAGGCCGCAGGTTGCTCGGGGACGCCGGTGCGCACGGCGTCGTCGGGAAGATCGAGCAGGCCGCGCAGGACCGCATGGGCGACCGGGCCCGGCGCGGCCAGCGGGCTGAACGGCCCGGTGTTGGCGAAGGCGACGACACCGGTGCCCTGGCCAGGGACAAGCAGCAGGGTGGAATGGAAGCCGGTCCAGATCCCATCGTGACCTACGGTCTGGTGCTCGCCGGCGTAGCTGCGGAAGAACGCCAGGCCCATGCCGGGTATCCGGGGATCGGGCTGGTAGTGCGGCTGGAACATGGTGGCGAGCGTTTCAGGCCTGAGCGCCCGGCCGCGCGCGTTGGCGCCGCCGCCCAGCAGGGCTGCGGTGTAGCGGGCAATGTCATGGGTGGTGGAGTAGACCGCACCAGCGCCGGCTTGCACGACCTCGCGGTCGGCGACCGCCTTAAGCCCGCGGGAGCCCAGCTGGTATCCGGTGGCCAGGCGGGGCCGCACCCGCTCAGACCGGAGCAGGTCGGAGTGGTCGATGCGCGCCGGCAGGCGCATAGCACCGATGTACGGGCTGGTCGACGTGGACGTGACCAAGGCGAACCGGCTCCTAACCGCCCACGAGCCGCCCTCGTCCCTGACCGCCTTCGTCGTCGCCAGCGTCGCCCGTGCCGCGGCGGCTCACCCTGACGTCCATGCCTACCGCAACTGGCGAGGGCAGCTGGTAACCCATCGCCACGTCGATGTCACCACGATGGTCGAGATCTCGACCGCGCAAGGCCCGTTCGGCCTTCCCCATGTCCTGCGCGACGCCGATGTCCGGGACGTGCCTGATCTGACCGCCGAGCTACATCATGTCAAACGCGAGCCATCGGCCAGCGGCAGCGGCAGGTTGCTCGAACGAGCTGCACCGGTCGCCACTCATATCCCGGGCGCGGCCGGGGCGATGTACGCCGTGATGGCACGATCGGTCGCGGTCCGGCAGCGCGTCGGCACGGTCGCCGTGACCGCTGTGGGCATGTTCGCTGGCGGGGCAGGATTCGGCCTCACCCCCCGACCATGATGAGCCTGGAGGTGGTCGTCGGCGGAATGACCCAGCGCCCGCGAGCCGTCAACGGCCAGGTCGAGATCCGGGACGTCCTGGACCTCACCCTGGTAATCGACCACAAGGTGGTCGACGGAGCACCCGCTACCCGCTTCGGTGCCGAACTCCGCGAACTAATCGAAACCGCCACGGTGATCTCACCCGCGGCTCTCCCCCCCGATGACATATGAGCGCCCTGGTGCCCACCCACGCAGGCAGCTTAGTCTTCCGGTACATGATGGCCCGCCCAGACGGTACGCACAGTCCCGTTCGGCACGTCCTGGCCTGCTGTACCGGTGACTATCGACCCGCGCCGAACGGACCGTCCGGATGTGGCTTGGGCGGACCTGACGTACACGACGTCATCCATCCGGACAAGGCGGCCGGGCGCTAGCGGCCGACCGCGAACACCGGCGGGTCCCCCGCGCGCGGCCGGCAGATGTCGCTGCTCAACCGTGGCGCGCGGATCACAGCCAGGGTCTTAACGGCCCGCTCAGCACCGCATCCTATGCCGGCCGTTCGTTATGTTGGCGGCTGTGTTCGGGCGAGGCGTTCGGCCCGCTGCTTGATGGTGAGGAGCATTTTGCGCTCCATCACCCACGAGCCTGGTTCGATGATCGGGTACGCGAGCTTGTCCTTTACCGGCAAGACGGCGGTGTCGAAGCGGTTCCGGCTGATGAGCCTGGTGTGCCCGTTGGCTGGCCGCAGCTCGAATGACCACACCCAGGCGTGGTTGCTGGAGCGGACGACCATCGCCTGACCGGGGTCGAGCCGCTCGACGCGCATCGTGTATCCGGGCATCGGGATCTCATCACCGACCGTGAGGTGCTGCAGTTCGGGGATAACGCGGTCAGTGTTGCGGATGTCGATACCGAGCCGGCGCTCGATCCAGTCGTAGGTGTAGGCGCCGCCGCGTCCTGGCCCCATCTGTACCAGCCACGGCCAGATCGCCGACGGTGGTGCGTCGATCTCGACAACGCGGGTCGCCACGATGTCCGGGTGCGGCATCAGTTCGTCGCCGGCGACCTCGCCGCTCACCTCCTGTGGTGTGGCGCCCCAGTGCAGATGCCACGGGCGCAGGAAACGGAAATACAGCCCTGCCGCCGCACCCACGATGATCAAACCTGTGCCTGCGCGCCTGCCCAGCATCCTTGACCTCCGCTGGCCACGATAGCGCCGCAGCCAGCCAAGCCGGGCCTACCAGATGGCACCTGACCGGCTACGCTACGCCGATGCCGCTTCCACCGCCGACATTCTGGCCGCCGTCCAGGTCGTTCGTCCTCGCCTCGCTCCGGGCGCTCCATGTGGACTGCGGTTGCGGGCAGACAGCGATCGCAACCGTGAAGAAGACGATGCATGAAGAGCATTGCCGTTGATCATGACTTGGTGTCGAGATGAACGTGCCGTCAACAAGGGGGGCCACGGCCTTGCAGGGCTATGGTCCCCGGCGGCGGTGACTTATGTTCCTGGCTGGCCGTCTGGTGAGGGCTCCACACTGATGCTGGGAGACGAGTGAGCTCCCGAAAGGGCCCACGCTCCCACTGTGATGGAGGGAGCCGACATGACGCACATCACTGATGAGAGGCCAGCGGATTCCAGCCCGACCGTGCCCTCTGACACTGAGCAGCTGGCCCGCGAGCAGGCGATCAAGCAGATCGAGCGTAAGCGCCGTTACTGGATCAGCAGCGCTATCTCCTTCGTCGGCGTGCTTATCGTCGCGGCTATCTGGGCGATCGGGGAATACCACAACGCGGGCGGCTGGCCGACCCAGGGATTCAGCCAGAGTTCGGGGATCCCCAACGTGTGGAACATCTGGATCATCTACCCGGCGATCGCGTGGGTGTTCCTGGAGATCGCGGGCGGTCTAGGCGTGTACCTGCGCAGGCCGGTTTCTGAGAGCCAGATCAAGCGCGAGATGGAGCATCAGGCGCACCACTGACGCGATGACGGCCCTCCTTATCGATCAGAGTGTGATGAGTGGGGCACAGAAGACAGAAGTACGAGATTCGGATAAGCGTTCCGTTCGTGACATTGAGGATGGGCACGGAAGCCGCTGGAAGCTGTGGTTTACCGCACGTGCTCCCGGGCAGTGTCGTGCGGTGGCTAATAAGACACCGGACCCCGCCGTCCCTGCCGACGGTAGGTCGATCGCCGTAGCACAGCGTCCTTGCCAGGGGTCCGAACTTTATGTGGCGCTGGGCCCGTAGAGAGACACCAAATATTCGTTAAGTCGCATCCGTTAATCTAGTGACTGGCCACATTGCTTACGTTTCGGCGAAAGCAACGGCCGTGCAAGCCGTTGCTTTCGCCGTCTCTGACCCGCGGTAGGCCTAGGCCGACGGCCGACCGGGAGTCTCTCGGGCAGTGATGTTGGTCGCCGGGTTGTAAAGGTGCAGGTCAGAAACGCGCGCTGGAATCGAGCGCTCTGAAGCCTTGTTCGAAAAAGGCGCCCCCAGTAGGATTCGAACCTACGCACACGGCTCCGGAGGGGGCTCCTCTTCATCCTGTCTACCAGCTCAAATGGCCCCGTATTAGGTATCTGGGACGCCCCTGGTACGCGCATCTCCATGGGCCCGACCCGGCGCGAGGGCCTCGCTCTCCAGCCTGGCCGTCGTCTTTAGCGTGCACCCGCTAAAGATGAAGTCGGCCTGTAGGCCGGGTCTAGTGCAGGCATCTCTCTGACCCTGGTGAATACACCCGATATTTCGTCTGGCCAGCGGCGAAGGTCTTAGCGGTTCTTATCGTTTCACGGCAGATCGCATGGTGATGTGCCACGGCTGGTTGTCAATAACGCTTAATACTGCAACGGCACTTAGGTGAGCAGGTATCCGCCTTGCTGGTAGTGGCATAGCCGGGCTTGGTGCTGGCGTTTTCGCCGCCAGGTGGACCAAGACCAGATGCGTCCGGGGTCGGGTGAATGGTTCTGGATCAAGCTGATCAGCAGCCGGCGGATCTCCGGTAACGTGTAGCCGATCATGCCGGGGTCGCTGGTGCCGATCCCCTTTTTTCCGCCTGGGCCCTGCTCGCCGCGAGCCAGGCCAGGGCGAGCATGGACAAGGTGATGTGGGCATACCACGCCCGCCAGGACCGGACCTGGTAGTGATCGAGCCCGGCTTCGCCTTTGGCTTGCTGGAAGCATTCTTCCGTTGTCTTCCCGGACCTGACGGAACAGAGACGGAACACGGCTTGACGAGTCGGCATGTAGGCCTGGTCTTGTGCAAGGGGGTCGCTGACCCCGGCCGATACCGTCCGTATGTGGGCTGATCTGGGGTTGCGATCTCAACTGTTCTCATTGTTTCTGGCTGATCGCGGGCCATGTGCCCCCATGTGCCCCCATGTGCCCCGGTCTGAGCCATGGTTCTCTAGACATGCTCTCTGGCGATGTTGGGTCTGGTCTACGGTTCCTTGTCCCGACGTGCCCAGCTTGGTGGCCACAGGTCGAGCCCGTCGGAAGTACCCTCACTTCTATGGGTTGGACACCTGGCGATCACTACTGCGACATGTGCGGCACGCTCGCCGTTAGCCGTGACCAATTGATCGCGATCACCACGATGCCTGGCAGTGGGTATGCCGAATCTGTCGTACCGGCGAACGCCGCCGATCGCGGACCTCCCTCCGGTGCCGTGCTGTTCGGGATTTGTTGAGCTCAAGGAGGAGATACTAATGACAAGAGTCCGAGTAACCGGTGTCTCTTTTCCGTGGTTCGGCGTGTCATGGGAATATGGTGATAGCGATAAGGATATTGTTCGTCGCGTTTTTATATTCCTCGAAGACCGAAGGGTACTGTATACGCCGCTAGACGCCCAGACTTTCTTCTGGGTTGGCGAGTCTGCTATACAGATTAGAGATATGATCACGCGCGAGCTCAGTGGCAAAAGTATTGGCAGAGAGCTACAGGAGCGCCTGGAAAGAATGCGCAAATCGGTTCGAAAGTTTGCGGATGCTCTTGATGAGATCAAACAGCTTCAAAACTCAGGATCGATCACGGAGTTTGAGATTCGGGATCGGCAAGTGCTAGCTTTGGGTGAAATGCGTGGTTCCGTTAACCCGCTACTTGCTGATCTCGCAATCGAATATAAGGTTGAGGTAGAGGAGGATCTAGCCGCAGTTTTGCAACCAGTGGCATCTGCGCCAGGATCTAAAAACAGCTTAGCCCAGTGACATATGACCTGATTGCTGGAGAGACGAAATCACACCGTGGGGCCCTCTCCTTACCATCTAGGGGCAAGGCGGTCGATGAGGGTCATTGGCGTAGGTCACAGGCCTTTAGCGGTCACATAGAGTCGGTGGCGCGCGGTGCGGTTGCTGCACTCGGTCTACGAAAGCGTACGCGAGCGAGGTGTTATCCGCGAGACGTGGCAGGGCAGCTTGGAAAGCCCGCCTCCGCAGAGCTGGGCACGGCTGCTGGATCCGCGACGCGAACTGGTCGGCTTCGTCGGCCGCAAGGAAGAACTCGCGGCACTGGCGGCCTGGTGCCAGGACGAGGAGGCCTCCCGGCTGAGGCTCGTTATGGGCCCGGGCGGAGTCGGGAAGACCCGGCTGGCGGTGCAGCTGGCCGAGCGCATGAACAAGCTTGGCTGGACGTGCGAACGAGTCGCCGATGGCAAGGAGGGTGAGGCGATTACCACCCTGCGGGCAGTGACCCGTGGCCGCGTCTTGCTGGTGGTGGACTATGCCGAGACCCGTGTCGGGCTGAAACAGATGCTGACCGTCCTGGCCGGTGATCAAGGCGATGGCGTGCGGGTGCTGCTGCTGGCCCGGTCGGCCGGGGACTGGTGGGATCAGCTCGGCGTCGGGGAGCCCGCGGTCTGGGATGTGGTTCAGGCGGCGAAGGCCGCCGAACTGACGCTTGGGGCGGTGGTTGCCGCTGATTTGTCCGATGCTGATGTCATCGCCCTGGCCGTGACGTCGTTCGCCCGCGAGCTCGGCCTGCCGGAGAAGACGGTGGAGATCTATGGCGGTAATGGCACCGGGCGCAGGCGGGTGCTGGACCTGCACGCAGCAGCACTCCTCGCGGTCCTGTCCGAGGCGGCAGTCGAGACGGTGAGAGTCGATATCCGTACGGTGCTGGGCGAGCTTCTGCGTCATGAGCAGCATTTGTGGTACGACAGCGCGCGAGCCGCGGGAGTGTCCGATGGCCCGGACGGGATGTCGCCGCCGATGCTCCGCCAGGTCGTCGCGGCTGGCTGCCTGCTCGGCGCGGCCACTGAACAGGAGGCACGCGCTTTGCCCGGACGGGTGCCCGGGCTGTCGCCATCAGTCCGGGTGGCACGGTGGCTGCGGGACCTGTATCCCCCGGGGCCCGGTGAGCCGGACTGGCTCGGCTACCTGCAGCCCGACCGGTTGGCGGAACTGCACACCGTACGCGAACTCGTCGCGTCACCGGAACTGTCCCAGGCGTGCCTGACCAGTCTGGATTCCCGGCAAGCCCGAAGGGCCGTGACATTGCTCGCCCGGGCTTCCTCCGATGACCCGGACGCTGAAGCCCTCCTCAGCCAGACCCTGCCTGACGTCGCCGATTTCATTGTGGATCTCGACGCGCCCCGGGAAACGCTGACGGCCATCTACAACGCCATCCCGTACCGGACCGTCATCCTTGCCCCGGCTGCTGTCATCCTGGCCCGGCAGATCCTCGGTCTCCTGCCTGCTGACTCCGAGCCAGCAGACCGGGCGTACTGGCTGTCAGCCCTCGGCGTCCGGTTCTCCGCGCTGGGCCGTCCGGCCGACGCGCTGCCGGTCACCGAGGAGGCCGTCGCCATGTACCGGGAGCTGGCCGCCGCCAGCCCGGACCGCTACCGCCCGCACCTCGCCGACTCCCTGACCAATCTCGGCGTCCGGTTCTCCGAGCTGGGCCGCCCTGCCGACGGGTTGCCGGTCACCGAGAAGGCCCACGTATGGCGGCCAGCTCGACGGTGCGGAACGCAAGGCGATGGCCTGGCTGGAGAAGGTATCCCGCCCGGTGAGCGCGTTCGAAAATGAGGCGGTTGTCTGCGATGTCCTCGATGCCCTGGCCGTCAACCTCGACGGAGCCCAGGCCGCACCCGAATACTTCTCCCGGCGCCGCCGGGTCCTGCACCGGGTCCTCGGCTACGCCGTCCGCAAACAGCGGCTGGAGAAGAACCCACTCAGCAAGGCAACCTGCCCGAGAGCTGGACACCGCCGCAGGCACCAGACGACGCCATCGACCCGCGATGTGTGCGGGAGCCCAGCGCTCATCACCGAAATGCTTACAGCGTGCAGCTATGTCGGGCACCGCCAGGGACCGCGGTTCGCCGCGTTCTACGGCTGCATGTACTACGCCATGATGCGCCCGGCCGAGGTCGCCGCCCTCACCCGCGACGACTGCCACCTGCCCGAGCACGGCTGGGGGCGGCTCACCTTCACAGACTCCAGCACTGCGGCGGTAAGGCGGTCACAGACGACGGCCAGGTCCACGAGCACCGCCGGCTCAAAGGCCGCACCAAAGGCAGGCCGGCCAGTGGACGGCGGGCACGCAGGCCCGCACGGCAGGTCCCCGTGCCGCCGGAACTGGTCACCCTGCTGCGCGACCACCTCGAGCGGTACGGCACCGGCCCGGACGGGCGCCTATTCCGCAGCGAGGCCGGGAATCCGCTCCAGCCATCGACCTGGTGGCGAATCTGGCAGAAGGCCCGAGCGTTCGGCCTGACCCCAGCACAGCAGGCCACGCCGCTGCTACAGCGGCCCTACGATCTGCGCCATTCCGGCGTCACCTGCGGCTCAACTCCGGCGTGCCACCACCGAAGTAGCAGCGTGGGCCGGGCACAGCGTCGAAGTGCTGATGCGCGTCTACGCCAAGTGCATGCCCGGCCTGGAGGACGTCTGGATCGGCCGCATGAACGACGCCTTGCACCTGCAAGATCCGCAGCACAACGATGACCGCAGGACCGCAGCCGAGGACGGGGCAGACCCGGAATGATCCTGGGACGCGTCTGGGACGTGGAAGCCGTCAGATCGTGGCGTTTGCTGTCGCAGGCTGGCATCAGCGATGACAGGGCCGCCCGACTATTTCGCCAGCTCAGCGCCGTATTTGCGCTGCTCACGGTGGGCGCCCCCAGTAGGATTCGAACCTACGCACACGGCTCCGGAGGCCGCCTCCGACAGTGCGCTTAATTGCGCTGTGAGCTGGTCAATTACTGTCCGGGTGGAGCCGGGCGCCGTGACCGTTCCGCGTATATTCCGGATCATGCTTGCTGGGAGGTTGTTACCTCTGTCTTCCTGGGGCCGTGCTGCCAGATGCCGATCGAGTTGCTTGGTGGTCGTGCTGGCTGGCTCGTGAATGGGGCTTGACTGCTGCCGTGGCTGGCGACCGCGAGAGAAGGCCTGCCTGGTCGTCAGCATCCCGGGTCCGGGTTGGCCGTCTCATCGAGTTCCGGGTTGTCGATGACAGGCACCGGGTCGAGGCCGATCTTCGCGGCGATCCGGGTCAGCACCTCGTCCTGCGCAGCGAGATGGCCCTGCACGTGCGCCATCTCGTGGAGGGTGGCGCTCGCATCATCGAAGGTCGCCTCCGCGCGCTTGTCCGCGGCAGCGGCTTGCACGTTCTGCCCGACCATGATGATCGACAGCAGCACTAGCTGCAGGAAGGTCTGCGCCACCCAAGAGACGATCGTCGACGCGCCGCCACGGATCGCGTCCGGGAGGCTGATCAGGTCGAACAGCGCAAAGGCGTAGGCACACCACATGCTGCCGACCACCTGCGTGATTAAAATCGCGACCTTCGTGTTGAACCGGTTGACCGCCGAGTCCTGGCGGTGCTGATCAGCTACCTTCACCGGGCGGTCAGCCCGCCGCGCGGCGATGTGCGGATGGCGTACGTGCTGGTAGATCGTCATAGCGTGGCCCTTCATTGGCTGGCTGAATGCCGCCTGGCTGGGAAACCCTCCAGGGTAGCGCCCGCGCCCGTCAGTCGGAGAGCGCTCGGCACCATCACCGACGTCGACAAGCCGGGGCATTTGGTCAGGTTCGGGCTATGTTCAACGCCCAGGGCAGCGCCCCGCGATAGAGCCGACGGTTTTCAAGAGCGTTCATGGTTCACGACTCGCCACCGCTGCTACCTGCCTTTTCGGCGCTTTGGGATGGCTCGCCCAGCAAGATCATCCCGCGCATATCCCGCGCCTGGGTTGCTGCGCCCAGCCCCGCACCGCTCACCGCCGCCCCCGCGTGCGCTGTGACCCGACCAATGAATAGGTGCCCCAGGTGCTGATGTGACTGCTGAGTCATTTTCCGCGCCGTAACCGGGTGCCGGCACCCCGGCCTACGGGGTGCGTTTTCAGGGATAGTCACTGAAAACGCTCCCCATAGGCATCGGTGCCCCCGGCCGGGGCACCTCCAGCGCCACAGCAGACCCAGCGCGGCTCAGCCGCCCCCGATCCAGCCCGACGTCAAAACCCAAGCTCATCTTGTCGTTTAACCTGCCCGGCTGTGGCCGGGGGCTTTCGCGGATCTTGAACCGGTGTGCCCGGCGTGTCGCGGGGCGTGAGTACGGCCTCCGCATGATCATGTGTTCTCGCCAAGAGAGCGTGATCATGAACGAAGGCCGTGATGGACAGCTTGCCAGAGGATGCCGGTGGCGGGCCAGTCGCCGTGCTGTCGCGGTTCCGCCGCGATTTCTATGCCTGCCTGACCGCCCGTGCCGATGAGCTGTCTGAGCTCGCAGAGGCGGTGCTGTGCGCAGACGGCCCGGTGCGGAATCTGGCTGCCTTGTCGCTGGCGCCGGAGCACCGGCGGGGGCACGGGGCGCTGTACGACGCGGTGAATCACGGCCGGATCGATATCGGGCGGCTGCGGTGGTCACTGGCGGGGCTGCCGTTACCACGGGCGGCGGATGGGCGGCTGATGCTCGCGGTGGATGTGAGCAACTGGCTGCGCCCGGGCGCGGCGACCAGCCCGGACCGGTTGTTCTGCCATGTCTACGGGCGGGGCAAGGGGCAGGCGCAGATGATCCCGGGCTGGCCGTATTCGGTGGTCGCCGCGCTGGAGCCAGGCCGCACCTCCTGGACGGCGGTGCTCGATGCGGTGCGCCTGGGCCCGGATGACGATGAGGCCGAGGTCACTGCCGCCCAGGTCCGTGAGGTGATCACCCGGCTGATCTCCGCCGGGCACTGGCGGGAGGGGGACCCGCCGGTCCTGGTCATCTTCGACGCCGGGTATGACCTATGCGGCTGGCTTACCAGCTCGCTGACCTGCCTGCAGAGGTCCTGGGCCGGCTGCGATGTGACCGGGTGCTGCACTTCCCCGCCCCGCAGCGCCGGCCCGGCACCAACGGCCGGCCACCGCAGCATGGCCGGGAGTTCGCCCTCGCCGGCCCCGCCACCTGGCCAGCGCCCCGTGCAGCCACCACGACGGAAACCACCCGCTATGGCACCGCGGCAGCGCAGGCGTGGGACCGGCTGCATCCCCGGCTGACCCACCGCTCCGCCTGGTTGGACCACGACGGCCCGCTGCCGGTGATCGAGGGCACCCTGATCCGGCTGCAGGTGGATCACCTGCCCGGCGACCGCGATCCCGAGCCCGTGTGGCTGTGGTGCTCCCGGACGGACGCCCCGTCCGCCCAGGGAGGTGGACCGGCTGTGGCAGGCGTTCCTGCGCCGATTCGATCTTGACGGAAGCCGTGTTCCTAATGATTCCATCCGCGCTCATGTCTGAGGGTGTGTCGCCGCCGTCGCTGGACCGGGCTCGATGATCTTCCGCGGCCAGGCCCTCTACAGCCCGCGCACTTTCGATCATGTCCTGATCACCCGCAGTGACCGCTCCGACAGCCCGGCGGCACGCAATGCCATGTCCCGGACATCGTCGTCCTTCAGTGCCGCGACGAGTTTCGGCGGAACAGCGCCGCGATCCGCTTCGGCCTGTTCGAAGAAGTACATGAGGGAGACGCCGAAGAACGCCGGGCGCCGCCGATCGTGAGCTGCTGGGCGCCGTCCTCAAGCCGGAAAGGGCCGAGGATGCGTACCTGCATCTTCCACTCCCCGGCCAAACTGTCAGCGAACTGTCAGCACTCCTCGTTCATTCTCGAAGCGTGCGTCAGCAAAGCGATTCACGGAACCGTGCGTAAGCACTGGCCCGCGTCAGGTGGGGGCTAGCCCTGGGTTCGCGGGGTCTCGGCCTGGCTGGAACGTACGGTTCCCTGCTCGCTATGCGGCCTGACGCCACAAGACCGATGCATTTAGGAAAGGAGGTGAGATGGATATGGAATTCGACGTGACTGCGCTGGAGATGCTTCCAGGCGACGAGCCGGATGGCCTCTGTGGTTACACCTGCGGCTACACGTGCGGCGTCACGGAAGTAAAGGTGATGTAGGCGATTTGCCCGGCAGCGCGGCTTCGCGTGCCGTGCGCTAACCAGTGGTCAGGGCGGCCGGCCTGGTCGGCCGTCCTGACCGCGACTCGAATGATCCGCATTCCCGTCTCAACCCGCTGGCTATCGCAAGGCTTGGAAGAGCATCTGTAAGGAGGATGGTGAAGTGCCCGCAGAAGATATGTCGATGATGCCGGCCAATTACGATATGGACGAACCGCTCCTGTTTGATCTGATACAGGCGGCCTTGGCCAGGAGCGGGGACGGAAACTGGCGGATCAGCACTGATGCCTTCTGGAGCAGGGTCACCCCGGATGGCTATTGTTTCCGGCCGCAGGGATGGAAGGTGCATGTTTCCGCCACCCCGCTGTCCGCTCCTATGGTCTTGGTCCGGTGCGCCGCGGTGCTGATACGTAGCGGATGCGCCTTCAAATTCGCCCGCGATCTGTCGCACGTCGGCGCACTGGTCGACGGCCACTGTCCGCGGGGCAGCGGCGGGAAGTTCCTTACCGCCTATCCAGCCGACGATGACAGGTTCCGCCAGATTGCCGCCGAACTCGATGGCGCCACCCGCGACCTGCATGGCCCGAAGATCCTTTCCGACCGACCGCTGCGGCCCGGAAGCCTCGTGCACTACCGGTACGGAGTCGTTGGCACCCGGCCGGTACTGACAAACGACGGGAGCTTCGCTTCGCTGCTGGTCGCGCCGGACGGCACCGCTGTTGCGGACCAGCGGCTGGCCTGGTTCTGCCCGCCGCGGTGGGCAGGCTCGCCATTCGCCGAGGCCACGCGGCCGCCCCAGGCGGCGCCCGCGGCGGTCCGGCTGGCCGGCCGGTTCATCGTCCGCCGGGCGATCCTGCATGCGAACAAGGGCGGGGTGTATATAGCCACCGACGCGCAGACGGAGACCGATGTGATCGTCAAGCAAGCACGCAGGCATATAGGGGCCGGCCTGGACGGCACGGATTCCCGCGATGACCTGCGGCACGAGGCCGAGATGCTCGACACGTTCGCTCCGCTGCGGATATCGCCCCGCAAGATCGCCCTGTTCGAGCAGCAGGGCGACCTGTTCCTCGCGGAGGAGCTCATACCGGGCGTACGGCTCGAGAAATGGGTAACCGCGCGGGCCGATCGCCACCCTGGCGAGCATCTTGCTCCGTCGGCCGCGATCGGGCTGGCCGCCCGGCTCGTCGACCTGTTCGCCATGGCGCAGAGCACGGGTCTGGTGCTTAGGGACTTCAACCCCAACAACATCATGGTGACGCCGGACGAGGAGTTCCGCCTCATCGATCTTGAGTACGTTGTGCACCCCGGCGTACTTGCCCGGCGCCGCCGGACGATGGCGTTTGCCGCACCCGAGCAGAACGCGGCGCCGGTTTTCGGCCCGGTGCCCGGTCAGGACGCGGACCGCTTCAGCCTGGGGGCTACATTGTTCTACCTGCTCACCGGGGCTGCCCCGCTGTTCCCGGCGGATGTCCCGCCGCGGCGCGGGCTCGGCGAGAGGCTCCGGGAGCTCATCTCGATCATGGCGGCAGACAGCGCGCCGCTCGCGGCTCTCGCGCCGCTCATCCGCGGCCTGATGGACGAGGTTCCCGAGAACCGCTGGACCGTGACCCGGGCCCGCGAGTTCCTGCGCGAGCGCGCGCACCCCCGGCTGGACAACTACCGCAGCCCGTGCCCGCCGGACGTGGACGGCCTGCTGCGCGATGGCCTCACGTACATGATCGGGGCCATGACACCTGGCCTGCCGCGGCTGTGGGCGTCCGGTGACTTCGGTTCCAGCACCGACCCGTGCAATGTGCAGCACGGAGCCGCGGGCGTCCTGGCCGTGCTCGTGCGGGCGGCCCAGGCTGACGGGCGTCCCGGGCTCCGTGACGTGGTGGCGACGGCGGCTGGCTGGATCGACGAGCGGCTCGGCACAGTGCCGCGCATCCTGCCCGGTCTGTACTTCGGCCGGTCCGGGACCGCGTGGGCGCTGCACGACGCCGCGGGCTATCTCGGCGACGCGAAGATGGCCTCGCGGGCCATTGGCCTGGCCGGGCGGGCGCCGATCGCAGGCTGGGGAAATCCGGATATCGCACACGGCCTCGCGGGCGCCCGGCCTGGCACATCTCTACCTGTGGCAGGCTACTGGGCTCAGCAGCCTCCGGCAGCGCGCGCTGCTGTGCGCGAACGCCGTCCTCACTGCGGCCCGCGGCCGCGGCGCGGAGACGCTATGGCCCATACCCGCCACGTTCGACTCCTCGCTGGCGGGACTGGAGCACTACGGGTTCGCGCACGGCGTGGCCGGCGCCGGTGCGTTCCTGATGTACACCGCCATGGCAGATGAACAGGAGAGCTTCCTAGCCGCGGCGGTGGCGGCGGGGCACACCCTGAGCCTCGCGGCACGCACCGACGGAGATGGCGCCCGTTGGCCGTCAGCCGCGGGACCCGAGCCTGCCGAGCCGGGCGTACAGCACTGGTGCAGCGGGGCTTCGGGCATCGGTACCTTCCTGATCAGGCTGTGGCACGTCACCGGGGACGGGCGCTTCCTCGACCTTGCTGAGCGGGCGGCCATGACGGTTCACCGGCATCGCTGGCGGGCAGGCAACTGCGCCTGCCACGGGCTCGCGGGCGACGGGGAGTTCCTGCTGGACATGGCCCACTTCACCGGCGAGGGGAAGTACATGGAGTGGGCCGGGGAGATCGCTGCCCTCGTGTACGCGAGACGGGTCTATCTCGACGGGTTGGCGGTGGTCTGCGGCGAGGACTCGACGACAGTCATCGCGGACTTCAATACCGGCCTGAGCGGGGTTCTGGGGTTCTTGCTGCGGCTGCGCCATCAAGGGCCGCGCTGGTGGATGCCCGACGGCCTGCTGCCACCGCGATGAACGCCCGCATTCACCAACCGACAGGAATAATGGAAATGACTCCGCATAAGAATGACGCCTCGGCGGCGGCGCCCGCTCGGGCGTGCGGCCGCCCAGGCGCAGACCGGGTGGGTTCGGCGCGGGTTCCGTGCAGGATGAGCTTCTTCTTCTCCGCGCACGGAGACCACGCGGCATTCCTGCATGGCGCGGCCGGACGCAGGCTGGGTGTCGGGACCTGGTCGTGGCGCGGCGGGGCGGCAAGACGCCGGATACTGAGCACGGACGGCGAAAGTCCGTACACGCAGCCTCTGCCATTGGACGATGGCCGGGTCCTCGTCCTGCGGTCCGGTGCCGGCGTCCATCAGCTGGTCTTGCTGGCGCCGGGGCGCGAAGAGAAAACTATTGGCCGCATCCAAAGCCGCAGATTGCATTTGCTGCCCAGTCCGCAGCCCGGCACCCTAGCCGTGGCCAGGGGCATGAGCCACGACGGCGACGCGGCGCTGTGGCTGGTCACAGAAACCAGTCCGCACATTCGTGCAGTTCCGACGCCGGGCATCGGTGCCGGATCCCTGCACGGAGGCCATTGGCTGGATGACGGGGGCCGGACGCTTGGCCTCGATTACCACTGTGACAATCGGTCCAGAATCCTCGCGGTGGATCTTGCCACCGGCGCAGCGGCCGGGCCCGCGCAGTCAGGCCCGGGTGAAGAGGATTACCACCTGCTGATGTCCGAACGACGGTCGGGACGTTTCCTGGCTGCGCGGAACGTCGATGGCGACGTGCGCCTCGGCTGGGGCAGCTGGCATCGCGGGGACTGGCAGCTGACGTTCCCGGACGGACTCAACTCATTCGAGGGCACCGTTACCCCGCTGGCGATCGATCCGACTGGCAGGCTGCTCGCAGTATGCGTCGAGAACGGGCTGCGGTCCGAACTGTTTGTCTGTGAGCCCGGCATGGACCGGCGCAGGCCGGTCGGCATCCCTGCCGGGACGATGCTGCCGGCTGCCCGGTGGACGCGCGGCGGCTTGCATCTGGTGACCAGCGGTCCGGACCGCCCCGCGAACATCACGACCGTCACGCCGGGTCTGCGCCGGCACCTGACCGACGTGGACCCTGCCCCGCCGGGGGGGTGGGCGGCGGCCCATGCCGAGGCGCTGGCAGGCCCGGCCGGCCCGGTCGAGGCGGTGATCTATGGGGGACGGCAGTGGCGGGAATCGGAGCGCCTGCTCATTGCCCTGCACGGAGGCCCACATGCGGCGTGGAAGCTGAGCTTCGACCCGCTTCTGCAGGCTCTGGCCGCCGCCGGTGTGGCGGTGGTAGCGCCGAATCAGCGAGGCAGCACCGGCTACGGCCCGGCGCACCGTGACGCCATCCGCGGGGCATGGGGCGGCCCCGACCTTGCGGACATTTGCCATCTCGCCGAATCGGTGTCCGCGCACCGCCGCGGCCTTCCGCCGCCCATGCTCCTCGGCGTGAGCTACGGGGCCTTTCTAGCGCTGCTCGCCACGGCCGCGGCGCCGGCTGTGTGGTCCCGCTGCGCGGCTGTCGGGCCTTTCTCCTCGGCCCGCAGCCTCTATGCCGACGGATCGGATGGCGTCAGGTCATTCCTGCGCCGGCTCGGCGCACTTGATGTCGTCGATGACGCTCTCGGTCCCCGTGATCTCGATCGGCTGGCGGCCCGGATCACCGCCCGGCTGCTGATCGTCCACGGCACCGGCGACGGGACGATTCCGGTCAGCCAGCCGCGGCGTATCGTAGCGGCGCTCGAGCGGGCTGGCCGTCGCAGCGGAGCAGAATTCATCTATCGGGAGATACCGGGCGGCCATGACCTCTTCCAGGGCGGCGCAGACGAGGTGTCGCGCCGGCAGATCGTCCGCTTCTTCACCCTTCATGACCGTGGCGCCCTGGCGCTGTTCGATGAACCGGGCATCCTGCCGGGAAGGTCTGACTGAAATGCGGGCAAGAAGATTCACCCGGGCCGATCGCCTGCTGATCCGCGTTGGCTTCCGCGCTCCAGGGTGGGCTGTGCTTCTGCTGGCCGGGATGTGCGCGGCGGCGGCTTCCAGCTTGCTGGTTCCTGCGTCGCTCGGCACGGTGGTCAACACGGTGATCACGCATCGGGACGCCACCCCGGCGACAGTACGGCTGGCCGCCATCCTGCTCGCGGGCGCGCTCGGCTCACTGGCCGCGGGCTTCGCCGGGCCGTCGATCCTGGCCCGCAGCACGGCCTGGCTAGGCCGCCGGCTATTTGGGCACGTGATCTCGCTCGGCATGCGCGGGCAGGCGGACTTTCCCCCCGGCGATATGACGAGCCGCCTGCTCGACAACATCCCTGCCGCGACAGATGCCGCGCTCAGCGCCCTGGAGATCGCCATGAGCCTGGTGACGTCCCTGGGCGCTGTCGCGGCTCTCTGGCTGACCGATTGGCTGCTCGGCGTTGTATTCCTGGTCGCGGCCGGCCCGGCGGTGATGATGACGCGCTCGTCGATGCGGGGCGCGCAGGATATCTTCCTGCGTTACCAGCGGGCGCAGGGACGCATAGCCTCCGGGCTCAGCGAAGCGCTGGCCGGGATACGCACGATCCAGTCAAGCGGGACCACCGGCCTGGAGGTCGGAAGGATCCTGCGGCCATTGCCCGAATTGGCGGCGGCAGGAGCCGCGATGTGGGGGGTCTGGCGGCGGGTGACTTGGCGCGCCTCGCTCTGCTTCGCGCTGATGGAACTGGCCGTTCTCGCGACCGCGGGCTGGGAGGTCGCGGCGGGCCGACTGTCTCCTGGCGGGTGGCTGGCCGCGGCCGGTTACACGACGCTTGCTCTGGGGGTATTCGGGAGCATCGACGCCATCATGGGGATCGCCCATTCCCGGGCCGCCGCGGTGCGGGTCACCGAGGTGCTCGAGACCCCCCCGGCGGGCCCGGGCAACGGGACCGCGCGGCTTGGCGCCGGGGGCGGTGACCTGACCTTCCGCCACGTGACAGTGCGATCCGGGGCCCGTCGGATCCTCGATGGGCTGGACCTGCATATCCCGGCCGGAGTGACGGTGGCGGTGGTGGGCCGGTCCGGCACGGGCAAGACGACGCTGGCGGCCCTGGTGGGCCGGCTCACCGATCCGGACGAAGGCGACGTCCTGCTCGATGGGACGCCCGTTTCTTGTCTCCTGCCCGCGGAGCTGCACCGTGGCGTCGCGTACGCGTTCGCCGAGCCGGCCTGCCTGGGGAAGACCGTGGCGGACGACATCGGCTACGGATCGCCGCCCGTGGCCAGGGCCGACATCGAGCGGGCCGCCCGGTTGGCGCGCGCGCACGATTTCATCGCGCGGCTCCCCGGCGGATACGACACGCCCATGGCCCAGGCGCCGTTGTCCGGTGGGGAGCGGCAGCGGCTCGGTATCGCGAGGGCCTTCCTGCGCGCGGCGCGCGTACTCGTGCTCGACGACGCGACCTCGAGCCTCGACACGGCGACCGAAGCACAGGTCAACGGGGCGATTCAGGAACTGCGTGCAGCCCAGACTACGCTCATCGTGGCTCACCGGGCTGGTACCGCCGCCCACGCGGACGCTGTCATCTGGCTCGATGACGGCCGCGTGCGGGGGATGGCACCGCACCGGGATCTGTGGCGCGATCCCGCCTACCGTGCCGTCTTCTGCGGCGATAATGCCGCAGAACGCGCCGACGCGGCGGGGGACCCCGATGAACGCTGATCGCCAAGCGCATCGTGCGGGCTGGCGCATGCTCGGCCGGGAACTGGCGAAGCAGCGCCGCGCGCTCATGGGGGTCGCGGCGTGGTCCGTGCCCGAGGCGCTGCCGGCGCTGGTGTCCGGTCTCCTGGTCGCCCGCGCGTTCGACAGCGGATTCCTCGCCCATCGTCCGTGGACGGGCCTCTTCTGGCTGGTCGTCCTCGGTCTGGTCCTGGTCGGCAAGGCGGCGGCGACGCGCATGAGCTTCCCCTGGCTCTGCGCAGCCGTCGAGCCGCTCAGGGACAACCTCGTCCGCGCGCTCGTCGCCGGCACGATGCGGCGCGCCGCAGCCAGCACGGACCGGCCGGACACCTCCAGCGTGGCCCAGCTGACCTCGCAGGTCGAGATGACCAGGCAGCTGGTTTCCGCACTCATCCGCTCGGTACGGCCGCTGGCGTTCTCCCTGATAGCCGCCGTAGCCGGGATGACGCTGCTGTCCCCGGCCGTCCCTGCGATCGTGCTCCCGCCGCTCGCCCTGGCCCTGCTGCTGTTCTACGCATCCCTCGGTTCCCTGAGTAGGCGCCGGACCGCCATGGTCATGGCCGGAGAGACCGTCGCGAAAGAAGCCGGCGCCGTCCTCGCCGGCCTTCGCGACGTGATCGCATTCGGCGCGCAGGACCAGGCCGCCGCTGATGTCGGCGCAGCGATCGACACCCAGGCCCGCGCGGCCCGCGCCGTGGCCTGGGCCGGATCGGTACGCATCGCCGTTGTCGCCCTTGGATACTACGTTCCGCTGATCGCCCTGCTCCTCACGGCACCATGGCTGACCGGCCACGCATGGCTCACAGCCGGACAGGTCATCGGCGCTGTCACCTATCTGCGGGCCAGCGTCTCGGCCTGCCCTCAGCTCCTTCACCGGCTCGGTCGGCTCGTGGGGAATCCAGCTTGGCTCGGTACTGCGGCGGCTCGAGCAGGCATGTGCGCCGCCAGCCCCGGCGCGCAGCCCCGGGACCGCCATACCAGCTGGATCGCAAATGCGGGCCTCCGGCCTGACATTCGCCTACGGCGTCACCGCCGAACCCGTCATCCAGGATCTGTCCGTCACGCTCGAGGAAGGTGAGCATCTCGCGGTCGTGGGGCCCAGCGGAATCGGGAAGTCAACGCTCGCCAGCCTGCTGGCAGGCATCCAGGCCGGGCAGCGCGGCCGGATCACCCTCGGTGGGGCGCCGCTGCACCTGATCGCCGAGCCGTTGCTCCGCCAGCGGATCGCCCTCATCCCGCAGGAGGCGTACATCTTTACCGGCACGCTCCGGGAGAACCTCAGCTACCTGCGGCCAGATGCGACCGTCGCCCAGCTCGACGCGTGCGCGGCCGTTTGCGGGCTGACGCCCCTGCTTGAACGGATCGGCGGCTATGATGCGACTCTCGGCGGCGCGGATCCTGCCCTCTCCGACGGCGAGCGGCAGCTGATTGCTCTGTGCCGGGTCTACCTGTCGCACGCCACCGTCGTGATACTCGACGAGGCCACCTGCCACCTCGACCCCGCGGCTGAGAGGCAGGTCGAGCGGGCGTTCGCGGAGCGCGGCGGGTCGCTCCTCCTGATCGCCCACCGCATTAGCACCGCGCAGCGCGCAGACAGAATCCTCGTGCTCGACGGCAGCCTGCCCATGCTTGGGACCCACCGCGACCTGCTTGAACGCTCTCCGCAGTACGCCGGCCTCGCCGGCACCTGGACGTCGGAATCTGACGAGTTCCCCCCGCCCGCGGACTTCGTCGCGAAGCCATGCCCAGGGCGGTGATGGATGAGATGACCACCTCGAGGACCTATTTCTAGGTCCCCGTTCCACCTGCCGCTACGATCACGCCCGGACCCGATCTTGACCGCGGGTTTCTGCCTGAGCTTGTGCCGCGTTCGATCGGTGCCGCCAGGGTGCGGAGGCCAGCCACGCCGCTTGGCGCTCAGAGGCGGAGCCTCACTGGGTCTTCAGCTCAGCTTTCCATACTGCCTTGCCCCCTGGGGGGAGGTCATGCGGGTCCGCCTGCAGCACGGTGCCCCAGATCTTCGCTGCACGCCCGGCGACCGTGATCACCTCTCCTGCCGCGAACTCCGTCGTCGGGAGGGTTGTCATCCTCATGAAGGAGCCGCCGTCGGGACCGGCGGGAGGGAGGACCTGGATGTCATAGAAGGTAGCCATGGCTCCGTTGACCTGGGTTGCGCTGCCGGATACTTCGACAAGAGTGCCGGCCTCGAACCCGAAGACCTCAACGGTCAGGGCGAGACGGCCGTCGTCCCTGAGTTCGATCTCAAGGACCTGGGAAAGTGACATAGGTGATCCTTTCAAACAGGCGGATTCTGGCAGGCAAGGTATCGCTCCGACTCCCGTACTCCCGGAAGGCTGCCTTTGCGCTTGTAGAGAACGAGAGCCTGGGCGGCCGCGGCGCGCGCTTCGGGGACACGGCCGGCCGTAGCGAGGACGTCAGTGAGATCGAGCAGGCTATCGGCGTGCACGCTCAGCAAGTCCGTCCGCGCGGCGAGCGCCACCGCCGAGCGTGCGAGTTCTTCTGCTTCGACGGGGTGGCAGCGGTCGGCGAGGATCCTGGCCGACAGTCCTTGGCCGATGATCTGGGTCGGCGGGTCCTCGGCCGCACCGGCTTCCCTGCTTATCGTGATCAAGCGGGCGGCTTCGTCGTACCGACTCCGCCCCTGTGCCGCGATGGCTCTGGCCAGTAGCGCCGCCGTGGTGGCCAGGATGTCCCTCTCGCCCATCCGGTCGAGGGCCTCGTATTCCAGGCGAAGGTATGTTTCGGCGGTCGCCGGATCGCCGGTGAGCATCGCGACGAAGGCGGCGGGCTGGGTGATCGCCGCCGTCATCGTCGGACCGAGCGTGTCCAAGAGGGTTTTCGCGCGGCCGAGCGTTGCGTGTGCCGTGGCGACATCATCCTGCATCGCGTGCAGGCCAGCCAGATGGTGGAGAATCACGGCCCGTCCGCTGGGGTGGCTCCCGATCTCATCGAGGTAATCCTCGCATCGCCGTATTCCTTCCGATGCCGGTGTGGGACCCCACAGAGCAGCTGAGGCGAGCCAGCCGAGTATCTCGGTCAGTTGCCTTCGGTCGTTCACCCGGCGCGCGTATTCCGCAGCCTGCTGCCAGGCCTCCTCGGCGGTGGCCGACCGCGCGTGGATCCACTGCAGCGCGGCCTGTAGCCGCAGGGTCCGGCAGAGTCCCAACTCGTCGCGGCTTCGATCGAATTTACGGTGCAATTCGGGAAGCGCGCGAGTGATCTCGATCGCGGCCCCATTGGGGTCCACTTTGAGACCCAATAGCAGGGCCTGGACCCTGGCGTGGGCGCCCTGGCCCGCGTCGCCGCCGTCGGCGGCGATGCGTTGAGCGTGGTCGAGTGTGGTTCTTGCTTTCTCAAGCTGCCCGGCTTCTGTCAAAGCCGTGCCAAGGCTTGTATAAATCCGCGCGAGAGCTAGGTCGTCGTCCCGGAGTAGCGCCGCCGCGCGATCCAGCAAATTCACCGTCGCGAGCGCGTCGCCACGGTCATGCGCAGCTTGGCCGGCCGTCTCCAAGTGCGCGGCCGCCCGGCTCGGCAACGGACTCGACTCAGCTTCAGCCGGCCTTAGTTCGTTGAGATAGCGGATGGACTGCTCGAGGTGATACCCGAGGATTTCCGCGCGTTGGGTCGCCGGTTCCCAGGCAACGTATTCGAGCCAGTCGGCGTAGCGATGGTGTAGCTCGGCGCGAAGCAACTTGGGGATCGCCCGGTAGGCCGCCTGCTGTACGAGGATGTGGTGAAAGCTGTACTCGTCCTCGGGGCTTCGATCGGGCGGCCCGTGTTGGACAAGCCCCTTCGAAACGAGGGTTTGCAGGTTGCCTGTCAGCGGGCCGCGCGCCTCGAGGGGGAGTAGTTCTCGCACTGCCCGCGCTCCGAAGTCCTTACCTATGATGGCCGCGTGGGCCAGTACGCTGCTTGCTCCTGGCCCAAGACGCTGTAGGCGCGCCGCAAGCAGAGCCTGGATCGTGGGCGGCAGTACGGGCTGGATCTCGCTCCCGGCCTGCTCACTGAGCGAGACCGCCAATTGCTCAAGGTAGAGCGGATTGCCGGCAGCGGTCTCAAGAAGCCGTGCTCGAGTCAACGGTGAGATTTGCTGATCGCCTGCCAGCGCGTCCAGCAGCGCGGTGGCACGGGCCTTCGGCGAGTGGCATGAGATCGATGGAAACCGCCCCGGCCGCCCCGGCCGACCAGGCAGGACGCTGTTCCAGCAGCTCCGGGCGGGCGATGCAGACCAGGACAAGCACCGATCGCTCCTGCTGAACGGCGAGGGATTCCACCAGGTCGAGGAAGGTCGGTTCGGCCCAGTGCAGGTCCTCGAAGACGACCAGCAATGGGCGGGGCCGCGCAAGCGTTTCAAGAAGCCGACGGGCTGCCCAAAAAATTTCTGCGGCGTCCGACCTGCCCCGGTTACCGGGGCCTAAAGCGTGACTCAGCCGCTCGGCAACGGTCGCCGCATCTGCCTCGCCACTGAGGAGGGCCTTGATCCTGCCCGGCGAGTCGCCGCCGCCCGCCTGGCGAACCACTTCACGCAGCGGCCAGAACGTGATGCCTTCCCCGTAGGGCAGGCATCGGCCGGTGAGTACGCTCGCCTCACCGCCGAGACGCGCAACGAACTCATGCACAAGCCGCGTCTTCCCCAGCCCTGCCTCGCCGGTCACATTCACGAGCATCGTCAGCCGCTCACGATTGGCCCGACGATACGCGGCTTCAAGGCGCTGCATCTCCTCGTCCCGGCCCACCAGGGGCGCATCGAGTTGCAGCGCTAGCGGACGCGTGGCCGCGTGCGCGCATCGCAGGAGGAATCGATCAGGCCCGGCACTTTCCGCCTCGATGGCTGCCGCAGCCAGCCTTTGCGTCTCTCGGCTGATGAGGATCTGGCCGGGCTCGGCGGCCTCCGCAAGCATCACCGCCCGGGCCCCCGCGTCTCCTGCGAACCCAAGCGGTCCTGACCCTCCCACCAGCGCCTCGCCCGTCGCAAGGCCGAAGCGAAATGCCAGGCTGACGTCATGCCGCCGCAGCAGAATGCCTGCTTGGGTGGTGAGTGCGCTTCGCGCTTCCAGACTCGCCCGCGCCCCTCGCAGCGCATCATCCTCGTGCATGGAAGCGACGCCGAAGACGCCCATGAGCCGCTCGCCCGTGCTGATCGCCAGCCTTCCCCCGTACCGCTCCAGGATCGCTTCAAGGCCAGGAACTGAGTGATCGTTCACGACTTGGTGCGCCTCCGGGTCCAGCGCCGTACCCGAGCTAGACGCCGCCTGCAACACCACACACAGCACGGTCACAGGTCTACGCGCCAGTGACTCTCCGGTCGCGGGCGAGGCCAGTGAAAGTACTGGGTCGTGGCACAGGATCGCTTCCTCGAGGCGACGGAGGCGCGGCGAAGTGTCCAAACCCAGCTCTTCCCGCAGCACGCTCCGAAACTCGCGGTAGACCTCGAGCGCTTCGGTCTGCCGTCCCCCGCGGTACAGGACGAGCATGAGCTGACCTCGAAGACGCTCCCGCGTGGGATGGTCGCTGACCAGCCGCTGCAACTCGGCTGTGAGTGCACCCGTCGAGCCGAGGGCCAGGTCCGCCTCGATGCGCTCCTCCAAGCACGTCAGCCGCAGCTCGTCCAGCCGGGCGATCTCGGCTTGCGCGAACGGCTCGTAGCGAAAATCGGCCAGCGCCGGACCTTGCCACAAGGAAAGCGCCTGGCCCAACGTCTTGGCAGCGTCTGCTACGGCCCCCGCTGCGAGAGCGTCGCTGCCATCGGAAAGCAGACGCTCGAACTGCGTGACGTCCAGTTCATCGGGAAAGATCCGCAGTGCGTAGCCCGGCTCTCTGGTAATGAGGCGGCCCGGCGGGAGCACTTTGCGCAATCGTGAGATCGCTGCCTGAAGAGCATTCGTTGCGCTGGGCGGGGAGTCCTCGCCCCACAGATCCACCAGAAGCTGCTCGCTTGGCACGACCTTGTTCACGTTCAGCAACAGATCGGCAAACACAGCGCGCTGCCGGACCCCGCCAATCCTGATCCGTCGGCCGCCTTCCTCGAGCCGGAACGGGCCGAGGATGTGTACCTGCATCGTTCCGCCCCCGTCCATGCTGTCAGCGGGCTGTCAGCACCCAACCGTAATTATCGGACCGTACAGCAAGAAAAACAAGCGCCGTGCTTGGCGTGGGGAAAGAACGCAGCATCCCTGCTCGGGAGCGGCCCTACATAAATGGCACAGTTCCTGCTTGCATGCGGAGAAACGATTTTCATGACCCAGAAAGATCAACAGGAGAACACGATGAAATCGGAGATAGTCGTCACACTCCTGACTGCCGATAATTCATCAGGGCTTGCTGGCCGGATGCAAAAAGGAGACGGCTCGGCCTGGCGCGACCGGATTGGTCAATACAGGCCGCTGCAACGGCGGCTGCCTGTCGCAGACATCGCTTCCGAACCTGAGAACGTGATAGGGGAGTCACAATGGCACAAGATGCTCTGATCGCTGCTCGCGCCGAGGCCCTCTTTGCCAGTGATATTTCTAATCAATGCCACCCGGATAAATCCGAGGTGGCGGCAGCAATCAGGAGTGCCGTCCGTGCTCACGCCGGCGTCTGCGGATGCGCCGGTGAGGTAGCCGCCGCTTACGGAGAGTGCCCCGAGACCGCCGCCGCCCGGATGCGGTGGGCACGGCAGGTCATCGAGACGATCTATTCCTCGACTGGCGTGCCGGCTGCCGTTGCCGACGCCCGCCAGCCCGGTGACCTCGAGCAGGCCCGTGATGAAGTCCCCGGGCAGGTCGCCGGAGCAGTTTGCCAAGGTCATGGACACCCTGGGCGCTGACCGGCACGGCCAGGAGATCGCCGCGGCCTGGATCGGCAAGGAAAAGCTCCGCGACGCGCTGAACCTGCGGGCCCGTATCACCAGATCCACGCCGTGCGGGCCCGACGTCCTCGGCCGGCTCGCCTCTTTCTATGACTGGTGCGCCCGAGAACACCCTCGTAATGCGCAGCTCGCGGGTGGTGACGGGGACCAGGGCACCGCGGTGCCAGTTCTCGCGAGTGACCGCAGACGACGTGCCCGTTGGGTGCGCGATCGGCCGGCGCGACAAACGATGTCCTAGGTCTGGGTCAGGGGTGAACTGTCTCGCCTTTCGAACTCGTGGATGAATTGCGTGAATGAGGATTGACAGCGCCTCGGTGCCTACGATGCCAGTTGGGTTGTTCCGAGTAGCTCTCGCACACATTAGTCTGTGAGCTTCACGATCAAACGGCCCGCCTTACAGTCAGCCCCCCGACGCGGTACAGCCGACCGGTTCGGCGCTAGCACCAACGTCAGCGGTCGGCACGGGCTGTCATATGACCCACGGACGATCGGGTGTGACGATCGTTTTCGGGCTCAGTTCCGTACCGGGGAAGATCTGGCCGGGAACGGAACTGTAGAAACGGATCGACACATTGCCGACACAAGCGGACCCGCTTGTCACGGTCGCCTGAGCGGTATATTCGAGTGCTCCGCTGCTGCTGTCCTGTTCCACTTTGCAGAACAGGGACGCGGTTCTGAACTGGTGCGCTGGTGCTCGCGGCCGGTTCAGGTGCGGGGGTGGTTTTCCGTGCTGGGGTGGCTTTCTGTGAAGGGGTGGCCGTCGCTGCCTGTTTGCTGGCTGGTGTTTGCGTGACCGTGACCGTGACGGCTGGGCGCGAGCTGCCTGAACTGCACGCGGCAACCAGCCCGATCGTCCCGGCCGCAACGAAGGTAATAAGCCGGTTCAATTTACCAGAGCCTCTGATAGTCGATGTCCAGCCGATTCAGTTAATCCCAGGGCTGGCGCCAGTGCTGATTCCCTGGACGGTAGCCCGTTTCCTATTTCAATGTCCTGGGCCCCGGGCACCGCCATCTCTGCTGCCACGGTCTCTGCTGCCACGGTCTGATCGGCCGGGGATGGTTCGTCGTCCTTTACTTTCGGCGGGGCCTGCGTCCATGGCTTGATGTGCTGGACGACCTCGGCGTAGAAGCGGTCGATGGCGCTGACGACCGAGCTGACGAATGATCCTTTGCCCTGGCCGCGTTTGGTCCCGACGTTGGGGCCGCCTACCGGAACGGCGCCTGGGCGACGGACGGCGGCTGATAAACAGGGAAACGACCCGGAAGGGCCCCTCCCAGCTCCACTCAGAGTCCGCCTGCGGGCCCGCCCGGCCCATCCCGGGCCGCGCTAGACGGGCGGAAGGAGCAGGGCAGCGGGACAGCGGCCGTCCTGGTGCCGGCATCGACGACGCGTGGCGCGAGGTTAGCCCAGCACAAGGGCCGATTAACACCAGCCACCTAGGGAAGTCTTCCTACGGAGAAGGTTGGCGGACCTCAGCGGGATGCCAATCGCTGAGGCCCGGAGCATCGATCGTCAGGAGATTTCGGTGCGCATGGCCGGAGCTGGAGTAAAGCCAGGGAAAGCGTCAACCCCTGGCAGCATCGAGCGGCACCCATCCCGCCTGGCCTCTCGGCGCCTCATCCCGGCTACCTCCTGCATCGCGTCTAGCCTGCCGACTGGCGGGACCACTCGCACCTGCCGCTGCCGGCGATCACGCTCAGCGAGGGTTCAGCGAGCCACACGCTGTCGGCGTGCCGCACTCACTCCCTCGTTCCCACCCCAGAGAAAGCGCCAGGCGGGCAAGGAAGCACCTCGAACGGCGGTACGCACGCGCCGCACGGGGCCTTCTACGAGCCGTTGCTTACTCGGGTGCCGCCCGCCCTACGGGTACCGGCTCGCTCAGCGGCGGTTTCCGATCCGGGCCGGAACCGCGGCTCTGACCGCTCGTCTGCCAGGAGAGATATCACGCTGCGTAGCGGCATTGAAGGGGGTGCCGGGCCAGGCATTCACGTGAAAGGTCTAGACCATCTGCCTCGACGGCGGTCCCTGCGCCAAAAGATTGGCGCGATCGTCCCGACTGACGAGCAACCACGGAGCAAACATGGCCGCGGAAACGGCCTGCACGAGAGGATCCGGGACGGGTAAAAACCCGGGCCGGGCATGGCCTCGGGTGCCGGGGTGTGTCGGGGCCTTCTGGCGCGCTGCGGACCGCTATTGTCTAACAATTGTTGTACACTAGGTCCATGAGTGTCGGGTTCCGTCCCACCGAAGAAGACCTCCGTGTCATCGAGGCTAACCGCCACGAGGATGAGAAGACCAGTGATGTCATTCGTCGGGCGCTGCGGCTGCTGGACCGCGAGGCGTGGGAGGAGCGTGCCCGCGCCGACATGCACCGGCTGCGGAGCGAAGACCTCTCCGCCGAAGCTGACGCCTGGGAGTACGACGCCGATGGCAACATCCGGATTATTGGCACCGGCCTCACCGTGCCGGCGAGGTCGCAGGATCGCGCATGATCCGCGGTGCGGTCTACCCAGTAGACCTCGGCGACGCCAAGCGCGGGCACGAGCAGCGGGGTCGGCGCCTCGGGCTTGTCGTCAGCATCGAGCAGAACGCCTGGTCTACGGTGACCATCATCCCGACCTCGACCAGCGCCCAGGCCTCTGTTTTCCGGCCGGAGGCCGTCATCGCGGGGCGGGGTACCAAGATCTTGATCGATCAGATCCGCGCAATTGACGTCTCCTACGTCGCTGGCGAGCTCGTGGACTATCTTTCTCGGGATGACATGGCGCAGGTGGAGCACAGCCTGTCGCGCTACCTCGGCCTTCTACGCTGACCTGTCGACTCTCAGGATCAGCACCGGCTGGACGAGTCCTGGTGATCTCAAAACCGATGGCTTCGCGGAGCAGAGCTGTCCGTGTGACCCTGTTTCGGTGGTCCGGGCCAGGCAGCGGAACCGATGTGGGTTGATAACGTCCCAGCAGCTGACACAGGATTCCTGGGGCGCGCACTGGGTGCGGCCGTAGCCGCTGTTGGACATTCCCGCAGGTCATAGCGTTTCAACCCGTCAGGCTTTGCTCGCTTATCTGTTCGAAAAAGTGCCCCCAGTAGGATTCGAACCTACGCACACGGCTCCGGAGGCCGTTGCTCTATCCCCTGAGCTATGGGGGCTCAGCGTCCGGCGCACGCTCAGCCCCGCCCGTAGAGCAAGGCGAGCCATCCGGCGCCGGATGGACGCAGCAACATTACCAGTGCGCCGCATCGTCCGGGCAAGTTACGGGCCCGCAACGGATCGCCACAGGCACGTGACGGGCCGCCACAGGCCCGCGACGAAAATACATTGCACGGGCGCCGACCGACACGCGACGGGAACGCCCGTAGGCGCGAGGAACCCACGGCCACGGGCGCGTCACAGGCCCGCGAGGAACACAACGCTCCTGGCGCCTCCGGGGGAACACCTTGCTGCGGGCACCCAGGCCGACACGGCCGTCCCCAACGGAAAGCGGAACGCATTGTCACGGGCACCCTGGCCGACCCTGGGCCGACCCGGGCCGACCCGGGCCGACCCGGGACGAGCATGCCACTGCTACGCCGCGGGTACACGTGACGCGCGCCCGACGTCTGGTTGACAAGCGACCGAACTGCGCGCGCTGCGTGGCCTGGAGCGGATAACCTCGCCCGGGTGACGCAGGCACTGGGACGGGTCCTCGTCGTGGATGACGACGAGGTGATCAGGCAGCTTATTGCCGTAAATCTCCAGCTTGAGGGGTTTGACGTGTCGACCGCGGTGGACGGGCAGGATTGCCTGGACAAAGTGGAGACGATCGCGCCGAAGGTCATCACGCTGGACGTGATGATGCCGAGGCTGGACGGCTGGGTAACCGCGGTTGAGCTGCGGAAGAACCCCGAGACTTCGCACATCAAGGTGGTCCTGATCACCGCCCGGGCGCAGGAGGAAGACAAGCAGCGCGGGCACCAGATCGGTGTCGATGCCTATCTGACCAAGCCATTCGACCCGGGGGAGATGATCCGCGTGGTCCGCGAGCTGGCCGGCGCGCCGCCGGCCCCCATCGGCTGACCCTCGGGCCGGAGCCCGGCTCAAACTCGCGGCCAACCCTCGAACGCCCGGCAGTATCCCACCAGCCGCCGGTATCCCACCAGCCGCCGGTATCCCACCAGCCGCCGGTATCCCACCAGCGGCCGGTACCCTCACCAGCATGCTCTCCGCCGACCTCCGTCACGCGATCGCGGCGGCGGCGCGCGCCGCGGGCCATCCGGGGCCGTGGCGCGACGTGGGCCTGCGCGACGGCGGCGCGCCCGGCCGGTACGCCAGCAGCCTGCCGCTCCGTTTCGCCGACCCGCCGGGGACGGCCCGGGCCATGGCGGTGGCCCTGCGCGCCGAAGACTGGATCGCCGACGCCGAGCCCACTGGTCACGGCTACCTCACTATTACCGTCACTCCCGAAGCACTCACGCGGACCGCAGTTGAAGCGGCCGAGGCCGGTCCCGCCTGTGCCCGCAGCGACGCTCTGGCCGGCACCACGACGCCGCCACCCCCCACCGGCCCGCTGCCCGCCGCCGCGACCTGGGCCGAGGCCAGGGAACTGGTGACCGCGCAGGTGACCGCCCGGCTGGCCGCCGCTGCGGGCGCGGCGGTGGCCGCCGGTAATAATGCTGAACGGGATTGTGTGCACCCCATCACCACGCCCCGGGCCCAGCCGCCGCAGGGTGCCGGACAGTACCTACCGCCCCCAGTCGCAACATCAGGGCTCAGCCCGGTCGCGTGCGCCGTGGAGTTCGCCGGGCCGGACGCCATCCGCTACGCCCTGGCCCGTATCCCGCCGGAACGGCCCGCCGCTGTCGACCCGGTCGCCTGCGCGCGGCACGTCCCGGCCAATCCCGCCTATGCTGTTCAGTACGCGCACTCCTGCGCTGCATCGACGCTGCGCTGGGCCGCTGCCCTTGGCCTGAGCAGGGGCGAGGCGGCAGCCGTGCCGCCGGGCTCGCTCGCGCACCCCAGGGAGCGGGCTCTGCTCGCCGCGTTGTCCTGGCTCCCCGAACAGGTGGCCCGGGCTGCGCGCCACGGGCGGCCGCACGAGTTCGCCGTCATCCTGGAGGAGTTGGCGGAGACGTATCAGGTGTGCCGCGTGACCTGCCCGGCCTGGCCGGTGCCGGAACACGACGGCGCCGAGCACGACGGGGCCTCTCGCGAGTCGGAGGCGCCGCACAGTGGGGCGTGGCCCGGCGAGGCCCGGCATGCCGGGCGGCCGGGCGACGCCCGCACCGTGCGCGCCCGGCTGTGGCTGGCCGCGGCCGCGGCCGCAGGGCTCGCGGCGGGCTTGGAGCTGTTCGGCGTGGCTGCGCCGGACCGCCTCTGAGCAGCTGAGCCGCCCCGGCCGCCCGGACCGGCTGAACGGCCGGCCCGGACCCGGACCGGCTGAACGGCCGGCCCGGACCCGGACCGCCCAAACGGCCGGACCAGACCCGGACCGCCTGAACGGCCGGACAGACCGCCTGAACGGCCGGACCAGACCGGCTGAACGGCCGGACCAGACCGGCGCCCACCGCCCGACCACGAAGGAATGTCATGAGCCGTGTCGCCCACCCGGCGGGGCCCCGTTATGCCGATGTGCTGCCCGCCGACCACCCGCCGGCGCCGCCGGCCGACCTGAACGAGCTGTCCCCGGCGATCTGGCCGCGTTCGGCACGCCGTGACGGCGGCGTGCTGGCGGTCGGCGGCATGGATGTCCGGGAGCTGGCCGGTACGTACGGCACGCCGCTGATGCTCTGTGACGAGGCCGACTTCCGCAGCCGCTGCTCCGACTACCGCGACGCGTTCGGGGCCGACGCCGGGGTGTTCTACGCGGCGAAGGCGTTCTGCTCGCGGGCCGCGCTGCGCTGGGTCAGCGACGAGGGGCTCGGCGTGGACGTGTGCACCGGCGGCGAGCTGGAGGTGGCCCTGGCCGCGGGCGTGCCCCCGGACATGATCACCATGCACGGCAACAACAAGTCGCTGGCCGAGCTGACCCGGGCGGTGCAGGTCGGCGTCGGGCATATCGTGCTCGACTCGTTCGAGGAGATCGCCCGCCTGGCCTTCGTCGTCGACCCGGACGGGATGAGCCAACCGGCCCGTCGGCCGCGCGTCCTGGTCCGCGTCACCACCGGCGTGGAGGCACACACGCACGAATTCATGGCCACCGCGCACGACGACCAGAAGTTCGGCTTCTCGCTGGCCTCGGGGGCAGCCGACGAAGCGGTCCGCCGCGTCCTGGCCTGCCCGGATCTGGAGCTGGCTGGGCTCCATTCGCACATAGGTTCGCAGATCTTCGACACCGCCGGGTTCGAGGTGGCCGCGCACCGCGTGCTGGAGCTGGCGGTCCGGATCCGTGACGAGCACAGGATGGAGATCGACGAGCTCGACCTGGGTGGCGGGTTCGGCATCGCCTACACCGACGAGGACAGCGCGCCCGAGGTCAAGGAGCTCGCGCAGAGCATCCGGGACATCGTGGACCGGCAGTGCCGCGCGGCGGGGCTGTCCCGGCCGCGGCTCACCGTCGAGCCGGGACGGGGGATCGCCGGGCCGGGCACCATTACGATCTACGAAGTCGGCACGATCAAGGACGTGGACGGCCTGCGCACGTACGTCAGCGTGGACGGGGGCATGAGCGACAACATCCGCACGGCGCTGTACGACGCGACGTACACCTGCGCGCTCGTGTCCCGCGCCTCTGACGCCCCGCCCATGCTGACCCGCGTGGTGGGCAAGCACTGCGAGAGCGGCGACATCGTGGTCCGGCACGCCTATCTGCCGTCTGACCTGGCCCCGGGTGACCTGCTGGCCGTCGCGGCCACCGGTGCCTACTGCCGGTCCATCTCCAGCAACTACAACCACGTCCCGCGCCTGCCCGTGGTGGCGGTGCGGGACGGCCAGGCCCGGCCCATCGTCCGCCGGGAAACCCTGGCTGACCTGCTGCGGCTGGACGTCGGATGACCGCCGGAGACCTGAAACCGGCCCCGGCTGGCACCGGGCGCCAGGAGACGAAGACCCTGCGTATCGCGCTGCTCGGCTGTGGCTCGGTCGGCTCCCAGGTCGCCAGGCTGCTGCGGGAGCAGGCCGATGACCTGGCCGTGCGCACCGGGGCACGACTGGAGCTGGCCGGCATCGCGGTCCGCCGCCCGGCTCATCCCCGCGCCGCCGGGATCGACCGCGGCCTGCTCACTGCCGACGCCCGCGGGCTGGCCACCCGGCCGGACGTCGACATCGTGGTGGAAGTGATCGGCGGCATCGAGCCTGCCCGGTCGCTGCTGCTCGCCGCGATGAAGGCCGGCAAGTCGGTGGTCACCGCGAACAAGGCGCTGCTGGCCGAGAACGGCGCGGAAATCCACGGCGCGGCCCGCGAGCACGGCACCGACCTGTACTACGAGGCGGCCGTCGCGGGCGCCATCCCGCTGCTCCGGCCGCTGCGCGAGTCGCTGGCGGGGGATACGGTCCACCGCGTGCTCGGCATCGTCAACGGCACCACCAACTACATCCTGGACCGGATGGACTCCTCGGGCGCTGGCTTCACCGAGGCCCTGGAGGAAGCCCAGTCGATGGGCTACGCCGAGGCCGACCCCACCGCGGACGTCGAGGGGTTCGACGCGGCCGCCAAGGCCGCGATCCTGGCCGGGCTGGCGTTCCACACCGAGGTGACCGCGGCCGACGTGCACCGTGAAGGCATCACCGACGTCACCACCGCCGACATGGCCAGCGCCCGCGCGCTGGACTGCGTGGTGAAGCTGCTCGCCATCTGCGAGCAGTCCGGCGGCGGGGTATCGGTCCGGGTGCACCCGGCCATGATCCCGCGCTCGCATCCGCTAGCCTCGGTCGGCGGTGCCTACAACGCGGTCTTCGTCGAAGCCGCCTCGGCGGGCCGGCTCATGTTCTACGGCGCGGGTGCGGGCGGTACTCCGACCGCCAGCGCGGTGCTCGGCGATCTCGTCGCGGTGGCGCGGAACCGGCTGGCCGGCACCCGCGGGCCCGACGCGTCGACCTACGCCGCGCTGCCCGTGATGCCGATGGGGCAGACGCTCACCCGCTACCACGTCTCGCTCGACGTCGCCGACCGGCCGGGCGTGCTGGCTCAGGTCGCCGACGCGTTCGCCCGCCACGACGTGTCCATCCGCGCGGCCCGCCAGGACACCCGTGGCGACGACGCGCAGCTGATCATCGTGTCCCACCAGGCCCGCGACGCGGCGCTGGCCGCGACGGTCGGCGACCTGGAGTCTCTCAGCGTGGTCCGCGCCGTGGCCAGCGTGATGCGGGTCGAGGGTGAGGAGAGTCCATCGTGACATCCTCCATCGCCGTGCACGGCGAGGATTCCTGCGAGCTGGTGACGGGTCCCAGGGTCACGTACCCAAGAATGCTCACCCGCGCTGCCACCGCATGCCCCGCGGCGGTCCTGCGGCTGCCAATCTCCCGCGCCGTACCCGGCGCTCCTGCCCACCGCGGTCGGCGGGATTTCCGCACCGGAGGTATTCGATGACCGAGCCAGGTGTCCGCCTCCCCGGGGCGCCTCCCGCTGAAGCCCCGCCCGTCCCCGCCGGCACGGGCCGCCCGCCTGTCTCCGCCGGCCCGCGTCACCCGTGGCGCGGGGTGATCGCCGAGTACCGGGACCGGCTGCCGGTGGACGAGGCCACGCCGGTCGTCACCCTGTGCGAGGGCGGCACCCCGCTGCTGCCCGCCCCGGTGCTGTCCGCCCGGACCGGCTGTGACGTCTACCTCAAGGTCGAGGGCGCGAACCCGACCGGCTCGTTCAAGGATCGCGGCATGACCGTCGCCATCAGCGCCGCCGCCGGGCGCGGAGCGCAGGCGGTGATCTGCGCGTCCACCGGCAACACCAGCGCGAGCGCCGCCGCCTACGCCGCCCGGGCCGGGATGACCTGCGCGGTGCTCGTCCCGCGGGGCAAGATCGCGATTGGCAAGCTGGCCCAGGCCCTCGTGCACGGGGCCAAGCTGCTCCAGGTCAGCGGCAGCTTCGACGACTGCCTGGAGGTCGCGCGCAAGCTGTCCGCCGAGTATCCCGTCGCCCTGGTCAACTCCGTCAACCCGGACCGGATCCAGGGGCAGAAGACCGCCGCGTTCGAGGTCGTGGACGCGCTCGGCGACGCGCCCGACGTGCACTGCCTGCCGGTCGGCAACGCCGGCAACATCACCGCGTACTGGAAGGGCTATAAGGAGTATGCCGCCGACGGGCTCGCGACGCGCACGCCGCGCATGTTCGGCTTCCAGGCCAGCGGGGCCGCCCCCATCGTCACCGGGGAGCCCGTGCTGGCCCCGCAGACGATCGCGACCGCGATCCGGATCGGCAACCCGGCCTCGTGGCACCTGGCCGAGGCCGCCCGCGACGAATCGGGCGGCCTGATCCACGCCGTGACCGACCGGGAGATCCTCGCCGCGTACCGGATTCTGGCCCGTGAGGAAGCGGTGTTCGGCGAGCTGGCCTCCTCCGCCAGCGTGGCGGGCCTGCTGCGCACGCACGCCAGCGGCCTGATCCCGCCCGCGTCCCGCGTGGTCTGCACGATCACCGGCAACGGCCTGAAGGATCCCGACTGGGCGCTGTCCGGCGCGCCGTCGCCGGCCACGATCGCCGCTGACTCCGGCGCGGCGGCGGCCGCCCTCGGGCTGGCCTGAGGACCACCCGGATGAACGGTTCCGTGCGCGTCCGGGTCCCCGCGACCAGCGCCAACCTCGGCCCGGGCTTCGACGCGCTCGGCCTCGCGCTTTTCCTGCACGACGTGGTGGAGGCACACATCGCTGAGCCCGGCCTCGCGATCGAGGTCGCGGGGGAGGGTGAAGCCACCGCCGCGGCCGGTGAGAGCCATCTGGTGGTGCGCGCGATGCGGGTCACGTTCGGGCTGCTGGACGGCCAGCCGCCCGGCCTCACACTGCGCTGCGTCAACCGGATCCCGCATGGGCGGGGGCTTGGCTCCTCCGCGGCGGCGGTCGTCTCCGGGGTGCTGGCCGCCCGTGCGCTGACCGATGGCGGCGACGAGCGGATGCCCCTGGACGACGTGCTGAGGCTGGCCTCGGACCTGGAGGGCCACCCGGACAACGTGGCCGCCTGCCTGTTCGGTGGGCTGACCATCGCCTGGACTCGGGCCGGCGGGGCGCGGGCCGTCCGGCTGGCCCCGCGGCACGCCATCGTGCCGCTGGTCCTGGTCGCGCCGGAGCCGCTGGCCACCGACACGGCCCGCGGCGTGCTGCCGGAGTCGGTTCCGCACGCGGAAGCCGCGGCCAACGTCGCTCGCGCCGCCCTGATGGTCGCCGCGCTCACCAGCACACCGGAAAACCTCCCCGCCGCCGCGCACCCGGCCGGGATCGCGGGTGCCACAGGCGCCGGGGCCACCAGTTTCGCGGACGGCACGCTCACCGGGACGCAGGAAGCGCTGCTGGAGGGGACCCGCGACTGGCTGCACCAGCCCTACCGGGCCGGGGTGATGCCGGTGACCGCCGAACTTGTCCGGCGACTGCGCGCCGCGGGTGTTCCCGCCGTGGTATCCGGGGCGGGACCATCCGTGCTCGCGTTCCTGGTCAGGCCAAACGCGTCCGGCCTGGCGGCGGAAGGCCCCGGGATGGACGGCTTGGACATCGTGGATTCAACCACCCGCGATATGGGTATTGGGTGGGACATAAGCGTCCTTGGCGTTGACCGGCGAGGCGCTACTATCCAGTCCGTAACGCCAGGCTTCGTTCCCCCAGGCGGCACACCGTAGTGACCACGCCAGGGGACGTGTGCATCCGGCGGCCGGACGCGATATTCGTCCCGTGCATTGCTGGTCGTCCTCTTCCGCGACACACGGATACCGGTGAGGGAATGCGGTGGGCTCTCGTGGTGTTAGGCTGAGTGTTGCACCAGGTGCCCCGGTCCGGGGCGGGTGCTCACCAGCCACCTGCGACCCGGCAGTTCCTACGGCCGTGGTCAGGCAGTGGCCCCCCGGCAATGCGTCAGTTAGATGTTTTCGTTCCCGCCCGGTTTCCCGGGGGAGGACAGGTTGGCAGGCGAGCGGAATCCGGGAGCTCAGGCGGGCAGCCGCGTGAGCGCGCGGGGTCTGTTTCGCTCGGCTGCGGGCGCACCGCACATCTTATGGAGGACATCCCGAAGCGCCAGGGCAATGACGCATATCAGGGAAGCGCGAATTCTGCCTGGGTACCGCGACAGGCGGCACCCGGTCAATCGGCCGTAAGGACCGGCCGAGGATCGTAATGGAAGGACCATTAGTGAGCGACACCACCGAATTCCTCAGCGGCGCGACGGGTGCGTCCGGGGAAACCCCCCTCGGTCGTCCGGCGTCCGCAGGGGACACCGGTCCTGAGGGTTCCCATGCCGGGTCCAGTGCGCCAGCCGGGTCGGATGGTGCCGCGGCGGCCTCCGGGCGCCGCCGCCAGGGGACTGGTCTTTCCGCGCTGCGGCTACCTGAGTTGCAGCAGGTTGCGCACCAGATGGGGATCGCGGGTACGGCCCGCATGCGCAAGAGCCAGCTGATCGCGGCGATCCAGGAGAAGCAGGGCGGCCCCGCCACTGAGCCTCGCCGCAGTTCCCCGCCCTCCGCCGACCGCCCGGCCGCTGCGGCTGCTAACTCCGGGGTTGGCACCGCGGCCGCTGGCTCCGAAGTTTCGGCCCCGTGGGACGCGTCTGCGGGAGCCGACGCGTCTCGCCCGCTCAAGCAGGACGCCATGGAAACACAAACATCCACGGATACCGGCAACCGCAGTAACGCGCTGGCCGGCAGCAATGGTGTGCAGGCTTCCAACCGCGTCGACCAGGGTGGCCAACAGCTCAGCTTCGACTCGGGCCCCGCGGCCGATGCCGCCTCCGGCTCAGCGGGTTCGGCGAACCCGCAGACCGCGTCCGGCGGCTCGGAGACCGCGACCGAGGGCCCCCGCGGTGACGGCCAGCACACTGACGCCCCGCGCGGCGACCGCCGCCGCCGCAGCAACAACGGCCGGGACGGTCAGCAGTCCCGCGGGCGGGGTGACAACCGGGACAACAACCGCGGTGAGCGCGGTGACAACGGCCGGGACAACGGGCGTGGCGACAGCCGGGACCGCGGCGACAGCCGGGACCGCGGCGACACCCGGGACCGCAGCGACACCCGGGACCGCAGCGACACCCGGGACCGCGAGCGACACCCGGGACCGCGGCGACAGCCGGGACCGGGGCGACAGCCGCGAGCCCGCGGCCGCGCAGCCGTCCGGCGGCGACCAGTCTTACCGCGGCGGTGACGACGATCTGGACGGCAACGGCCGGCGCCGCAGCCGGGACCGGTTCCGCAACCGCAACCGGCGCCGCGAGCGCGGCCCGGGCGGCGAGCCCGAGCCGACCATCGCCGAGGACGATGTGCTGATCCCGATAGCGGGTATCCTCGACGTCCTCGACAACTACGCCTTCGTCCGGACCACCGGCTACCTGCCCGGGCCGAACGACGTGTACGTCTCGCTGTCCCAGGTGCGCCGCTACGGCCTGCGCAAGGGCGACGTCATCGAGGGCGCCGTGCGCCAGCCGCGTGACGGCGAGCGCCGGGAGAAGTTCAACGCGCTGGTCCGCCTGGACAAGGTCAACGGGCTCGACCCCGAGCAGTCCCGCTCCCGCGTCGAGTTCTCCAAGCTGGTCCCGCTCTACCCGCAGGACCGCCTCCGGCTGGAGACCGAGCCGGGCATCATGACCACCCGGATCATGGACCTGATCTGCCCCATCGGCAAGGGCCAGCGCGGGCTGATCGTCTCGCCGCCAAAGGCCGGTAAGACGATGATCCTGCAGGCCATCGCCAACGCGATCACCAAGAACAACCCCGAGTGCCACCTCATGGTCGTCCTCGTCGACGAGCGTCCCGAGGAAGTCACCGACATGCAGCGCACGGTCAAGGGCGAGGTGATCCACTCCACCTTCGACCACCCCGCCGACGACCACACGACCGTCGCGGAGCTGGCCATCGAGCGCGCTAAGCGCCTGGTGGAGATGGGTCACGACGTGGTGGTCCTGCTCGACTCCATCACCCGCCTCGGCCGCGCCTACAACCAGGCGGCCCCGGCCAGTGGACGAATCCTGTCCGGTGGTGTCGACTCCACCGCGCTGTACCCGCCGAAGCGGTTCTTCGGCGCTGCGCGCAACATCGAGAACGGCGGGTCGCTGACCATCCTGGCCACCGCCCTCATCGAGACCGGCTCGCGGATGGACGAGGTCATCTTCGAGGAGTTCAAGGGCACCGGGAACATGGAGCTCCGGCTCCGCCGTGAGCTGGCCGACAAGCGCTTGTTCCCGGCGGTGGACGTGGACGCCTCCAGCACCCGTAAGGAAGAGATCCTGATGGCGCCGGACGAGCTGAAGATCATCTGGCAGCTCCGCCGCGTGCTGCACGCACTCGACCCGCAGCAGGCTCTGGAGCTGCTGATGGAGCGGATGCGTGAGACCAAGAGCAACGCCGAGTTCCTGCTCCAGGTGCAGAAGACCACGCTCAGCTCCTGAGCGGGCTCCTAGCCAGAACGTGATGCCCGTGCCCCCGCATCCCGGGGACACGGGCATTGCCGTGCCGCGCGCCGGATCCGCGTACCCGGCCTGCCCGCCCGACGAGCGCCGCCGTTCTCACCGGCGCCGCCCTCACCGCCGGGTAGGCTGTATCCGGGTCCAATCGGAGGAGAAATAGGTAAAATTTGCCCGATTCCGGGCAGGAAATTTGCTTGAAGCGGGAAATGCTGGCAAATTGATCCCATGCCGGAGCTTGTTTCGTCTGCGGAGCCCGACCTGGTCCGTCACCTTACGGCCTCTACGGGATTGCCGTACGCCACCGCGGTCCGGGTGATCGCGGATGTGCTGGCGTACTTCGACGAAACGGTCGAGGAGTTCGTGCGGCGGCGGCATCGGGAGATGAAGCTGCGGCAGCTGAAGAACGCCGAGATCTGGTCGGTCCTCTCTGCCGAGATGGCCGCCCGGAGGTTCGGCGCACCCGAGCTGACCGAGCGTCAGCTCCGCCGGATGGTGTACGGCTGAGTTCCACGGGAGGGGACGCGTAATGTGCGGAATCGTTGGCTACATCGGCCGCCGGGAGGCCGTGCCAGTACTGATCGAGGGACTGCGCAGGCTGGAGTACCGGGGCTATGACTCCGCGGGCCTGGCCGTCATCTACCGCGGCAAGCTCCAGGTCATCAAGACCGCGGGCCGGGTGCAGGACCTCCGCGACCAGGTCAACGATCGGATGCGCGCCAACGTCGGCATCGGGCACACCCGGTGGGCGACGCACGGCGAGCCTAACGAAATCAACGCCCACCCGCACCTGGACGCCGGCGGCCACATCGCCGTGGTGCACAACGGCATCATCGAGAACGCAGAACTGCTGCGCGATCAGCTGACCGCGGCCGGGGTCCGGCTCGTCTCCGACACCGACACCGAGGCGCTCGCCCACCTCATCGCGGCCGAGATCGACGACGGAGAGCCCGGCGCGAGCCTGGAGGACGCCGTCCGGCGCGCGCTGACTCGCGTGGAGGGCACCTACGGGCTGCTGGTCATGGACGTCCGCCGCCCGGATGAGCTGGTCGTGGCGCGCAACGGCAGCCCCATCGTGCTGGGCATCGGGCAGAGCGAAATGTTCATCGCCTCCGACGTCGCCGCGCTCGTCCGGCACACCCAGCAGGTCGTCTACCTCGACGACGCCGAGATCGCTACGGTGCGGGCCAACGGTTTCCAGACCCGCACGCTGGACAACCAGAGCACCAGCAAGACCCCGATGACGGTCGAGGCCGAGGCCGGCGACTACGAGCTCGGCGCGTACGAGGACTACATGCGCAAGGAGATCCACGAGCAGCCCGAAGCACTGCGCCGGGTGCTCCGCGGCCGCCTCGACGAGCGTTTCGCCACCGCGCGCCTGGGCGGTATCGACCTGGACGCCCGCCAGCTCCGCTCGGTGCGCCGGGTCAAGTTCCTCGGCTGCGGCTCGGCCTACTACGCCGGTCAGATGGGTGCGGTGCTGGTCGAGGAGCTGGCCCGGGTGCCCGCGGACGCCGAGCCCGCGTCCGAGTTCCGCTACCGGAACCCGGTGGTCGACCCGGATACCCTGTACGTCGCGATCAGCCAGTCCGGGGAGACGCTGGACACGCTGATGGCCGTGCAGGAGCTGAAGCGCAAGGGCGGCCAGGTACTGGGGGCCGTCAACGCGGTCGGCAGCGCGATCGCGCGCGAATGCGGCAGCGGGGTGTTCCTGCACGCCGGCCCGGAGATCGCGGTCGCTTCCACCAAGGCGCTGACCAATATGACCGCGTCGTTCGCCCTGCTCGGGCTGCTGCTCGGCCGGGTCCGTGACATGTCCGCCGCCGAGGGGGCCCGGATCGTCGAGGGCATGCGGGCGCTGCCGGAGCACATCAACCGTGTGCTGGCCCAGGAAGACGAGATCGCCGCGATCGCCGGCCAGTTCGCCGACGCCGATCACATGTTCTTCATCGGCCGTGTCCGGGCCTGGCCGGTGGCACGCGAGGGCGCCCAGAAGCTCAAGGAGATCTCCTACGTGCACGCCGAGGCCTACCAGGCCTCCGAGCTGAAGCACGGGCCGCTGGCCCTGATCGACGCGAGCATGCCGAGCGTGGTCCTGGTCCCGGACGACGAACTGCTCAGCAAAAATATCTCCACGATCGAGCAGATTAAGGCGCGGGGCGGTCCGGTCATCGCGGTGACCAGCGGAGACCTGCCCGTCGACCTGGCCGACGCGGTGATCCGGGTGCCGCACTGCACCCCGGAGCTGGACCCCATCCTGCTCACGATCCCGCTGCAGATGTTCGCCTATCAGATGGCGGCGAAGCTGGGCCGCGACATCGACAAGCCCCGCAACCTGGCCAAGAGCGTCACCGTCGAGTAACCGGCCCAGCGAGCCCGGGCCGAAGGCCCGGGTGAGTGGCCGGTGTAACGGCGAAGTACCACCGCGGGCTACGGCGAGGCGCTCGTTACCGGCCCAGCGATCCCGGGCCGAAGGCCCGGGTGAGCGGCCGGTGTGTCGGCGAAGTACCACCGCGCGGGCGCGGAGCGCATTCGGGGGGTTCCGGGGGGTCGCCCCCCGGGCTAGCACTGTCGGCGAAGTACCACCGCGCGGGCGCGGAGCGCATGCGGGGGGTTCCGGGGGGTCGCCCCCCGGGCCAGCACAGCACTAATGCAGGGTGCGGATGCGGGGTTCGCCTTCGGGGCCGGGCAGGGGTTGCTCACACCAGACGACCTTGCCGGTCGCCGTCCGGCGGGCCCCCCAGCGCTGCGCGAACTGGCTGACGACCTGCAGGCCGCGCCCGTTCTCGTCGTCCCGGCCAGCTTGCCGTAGCCGGGGCAGCGCGGCGGAGTTGTCGCCCACCTCGCAGACCAGCGCGCCCTCCCGCACGAGGCGCAGCGTGACCGTGCCGGGGGAGTACCGCAGCGCGTTCGTGACCAGCTCCGACACCAGCAGCTCGGTGACCGGGATCATGTCGTGCAGGCCCCAGCGCTCCATCGGCTCGCGGATCAGCGTCCGGGCCTGGCCCACCGAGGTGAGCTCCCGGCCCAGCGTCCAGGTCGCGTGATGGTCGGCCGGGATGCGGGACAGCCGGGCCAGCAGCACCGCGATGTCGTCGCGCTGCTGGTCGGCGTACACGCCATCCAGCGTGGCCTTGCACAGATCCTCCAGCGAGCGGGACGAGATGTCGCTGTCGCTGAAGATCTTCTGCAGCCGTTGCAGGCCGTCATCGATGTCGCGGGTGCGGTTCTCCACCAGGCCGTCCGTGTAGAGCAGGAACAGGCTGCCGTCCTCGATCGGGAACACCCGGCTCTGGATCGGGCCCTCGCCCACACCCAGCGGCGGGGCGGGCGCGACGTCGAGGTACTCGTTGCTGCCGTCCGGCTGGACAAGCAGCGGCGGCAGGTGCCCGGCCACCGCCACCTCGCAGGTGCCGCTGACCGCGTCGAAGATCGCGTAGGCGCAGGTCGCGAAGTGCGGTTCGCGTTCACCCAGCGTGTGCATGAGCTCGTCGAGCTGCTGCAGCGATTCGGCGGGGGGCAGCTCGAGCCGGGCCAGCGTGTGGATGGCGGTGCGAAGCCGTCCCATCGTTACGGCGGCCCGCACGCCGTGCCCGGCCACGTCGCCGACGACCAGGGCGACCCGCGCACCCGGCAGCGCGATGGACTCGTACCAGTCCCCGCCGACCTCGATGAGCTTGCTGCCGGGCAGGTAGCGGTGCCGGACGTCTACCGACGACGGCGCGGACAGGCCGGTCGGCAGCAGGCTGCGCTGCAGGGTCAGCGCGGTGGCGTGCTCACGGTTGTAGCGCCGCGCGTTGTCGACGAAGATGGCCGCCCGGGTGGCGAATTCCATCCCGATTTCCTGGTCGTAGGCGTCGAACCGGCGGTATCCGGGCTTCCGGACGCAGACGAAGAAGCCCAGCGTGTGACCCTGCGCGAGCAGCGGCAGCACCAGCATCGAGCCGTCGGCCAGCAGGTCGGCGACGGGCTGGCGCTGCCACTGGTCGGCCAGCTCGGCCGCCTCTTCTTTGCTGATCCGGCTCTTCAGCACCGGCCGACTCGTCTCCATGCACGCCACGTAGGGCGAACCAGGCGGGTAGCGGAGGATCTCGCCGATCGGGAAGGTGGCTTCCCAGGCCGCGTCGTCCATGTCGTTGGACACCGCCAGGCGGCGCAGCGGGTGCGAGCCGTCCGGGAGGCCCGACGGGAACTCCTCGTCACCGATCAGGCTTTCCAGCACGGCGATGCCGCCCGAGTTGCAGAAGTGCGGCACGAGGGTGCCCATCAGTTCCCGCGCCACGTGGTCGAAGTCGAGGGTGTCGCCGATCCGCTTGAACGTCCGGTCCAGCAGGACCTGCCGCATCAGCGCCGGGTCCACGAACCGCTCGGCCACCGGGGCGGGGATGCGCAGCAGGGCCAGCGCGGCCACGTCCGAGCTGCCCGCGCGCATCGGGTGCACGGTGACCACCGCGTCCAGCTTGCCGTTCTCGGTGGGGATCGAGAGCATGCCGGTGCCCTCGCGGTCGGACCGGATCGCCTCCAGCAGCCCCGCCACGATGTCGGCCCCGTTCTGACCGGCTGTCCCCTGGCCCGCCGGGGTGCTCTGACCGGCTGCGCTCTGGCCCGCCGGGGTGCTCTGACCGGCTGCGCTCTGGCCCGCTGGGGTGCTCTGGCCCGCCGGGGCACTCCGACCTGCTGGGGTGCTCTGGCCCGCTGGGGTGCTCTGGCCTGCGGAGCCCGCCCCGGGCGCGGTCCCGTTGGAGGCGCTCTTGCCGCTGCTCGGGCCCGCGGAATCTCCGCCGGCCTTGCCGCCCTGGCCCGCCACGGCGCCGGGCTCATCGGTCTTGTCCGCCGGGCTGGCCTCGGTCAGCAGGTCGCTGAGGCTCGCGCCGAGAAGCTGATCGGCGGGTCGGCCCAGCACCGCCGGGGCGATCCGGTCATGCTGGACGATCCGTCCGGAGCGGTCGATACCGAGGATGATGGTCCGCACCGAGGAACTCTGCGGCGGTGCGCTGTTATCGACCGTCGTCCCGATTGTCACGTGGTGCTCCCTGTCGGCTTCTCACCCGTTTGGTGCCACGGTGATTGCCTGGATCACCGCTCCGTGTCCCGACATCCATTCGCCGGGCCCTCTGAGCCCAATTATGAGCCAAGCATGGCCCGCAGGCAGCAGATCCGCGTACGCGTCTTAAGCCTGTTCAATACACCTTTGCGTGATTTCGACGAAAAAGCGGTGCACTTTTCCGTGCGTTCTGCCGTCTCCCTCGCCGGTGCCGGGCGAAACGGGTTAGGTCAGCCGGGCCACGGCCAGGCTCGCGGCCAGCAGGACCAGGCCCCACGACATCGCCCGCAGCGCCCCTTCCAGTGGCTCAAGCAGCGTTTCCGTGCCGACCGGGGCCAAGGTCCCGTCGGCCAGCGTAATCGAGCCCTCAACCCGGGCCGCGCGGCGCCGGATGTACCGCGCCGGGGTGCTGAGCCGGCGCTGCGCCGCCGAAAGCGCGAGGGCCGCCGCGGCGGCGCCCACGGCAGCCGGGGCCAGGTTCCCGTCCTGGGCGGCGTACCCGGTGAGCACCGGGAAGGCGCCCCAGGCGGCCGCGAAGCCGAGGTCGTTGTGCACGATGCCGCCGAACAGCTCCGCGTTGTAGGCGATGACCAGGATGGGGCCCGCCACCATGAACGGCACCAGGATCCAGCCCGCCTGGGTGATGCCGTAAACGCCCAGCGCGACCGCGCCGGCCAGGCTCGCCGCGGCCGCGGCGAGCAGCGCTGGCGCCGGGATGGCCGTGCGCAGCGGGCGGCCGTTCAGCTCGTCGAGGGCGTGCGCGGCCACGCCCACGGCCAGGAAGAACGCCGCCACCGTGTACAGCAGCCGGTTGACGTAGACCCGCGGGGCCAGCATGGCCCCGATGACCACGTAGGACAGGTGCCACGCGGTGTACGGCGGATGCAGCAGCGTCCACCAGTCCCGCCACTGTCCCGGCCGGGCGGCGTAGTAGGCCGGTCGGTCAGTCACGGGTGCGCTGTCCCCACATGACCAGGCCGCCGCCCAGACTCATGATCTTCGTCTGCACGCCGGTGAAACCGGCGCGCCGCCACGCCTCGGCCGTCCACGGCACGGGGTATCGGCGGTAATGGCCGGTGATGTTCGGCCCGAGGAACCGCCCGACCCGCAGCCAGGCCCGGCCGCCTAGCGCCAGGCCGCCGGCGGGCAGGATAATCCGCGTGTACAGCACCCACCAGACCCGCCAGAAGGCGGACGGCGGGACGCAGAATTCCAGGCTCGCCACCGTCCCGCCCGGCTTTACCACCCGGCCCAGCTCGGTCAGCACCGCCTGCGGATCGTCCACGTAACGCAGCAGGTAGGTGAAGGTCAGCGCGTCGAAGCTGGCGTCGGGGAACGGCAACTGCTCGGCCTTACCGGCCACCAGGCCGATGCTGCGGCGCAGCCCCGCGTCCGCCACATTGGCCTGGCCCTGCCGCAGCATCGCCTCGGTCAGATCGACGCCGACGACCCGGGCGCCGGTCCGTGCGGCCAGCTGGATGGCGACCCCGGCGGTCCCGGAGGCCACGTCGAGGACGAGGGGCGGCTCTGCCGCCGAGCCGGCGTTCGGCGGCCGGCCGGCCGCGGCTGCTGCCGCCGGTGCGGCTGCCGCCGGTGCGGGATGCGCGGCGATGCGGCCGACCATCTCCCGCCGCCAGCGGCCGTTCTGGCCCATCGACAGGATCTCCGCCAGTCGGTCGTAGCGCGCCGGGAGCGGCGTGAACAGTCGCTGCGCGAAGCGGTTGCGGCCCCCGGTCCTCACTGGCTGAAGCTCGTGTTCGTCCCGGCGATGTCGATGAGCACGCCCTGCCCGGTCACGCTGACGTTCTGGATGGTCATCCCGGCTGGCAGGTGGGGCACCGTGATGGTGAAGCTCTGCAACGGGCCGAGCACCGACAACGGGATCCCGCCGGCCGAGACCACCCGGACGCTGATCTGGTGCGGTCCGGCCTTCGCCACTTGGGCGAAGGCGTTTCCGCTGACGAACCCGAGGTTGATGGACGCCTTCACCTCCCCGTTGCCTCCGTTGGACAAGGTGATCCCGTCCCCGATGCCCCCCGCGTGGCTCAGCCCGGCGAACGTGATCAGCGCGGTCCCGTTCAGCTGATCGACGGTCGCGCCGTTGAAGCCGGACGTGACGTGCACGCCGTGCAGGGTGGCGTTGATGCTCGCGATGTCGACGGGTCCCTCGGTCACGTTGTCCGCGGCGATGTCGACGTGATGGAAGTCACGCGCCGCCAGCTGGGTCAGGAACGGGAACCCTTCGATCGTCACCTTCGGCTTGACCGGGAATCCCTGCGCCTTGATCTGATTGGCGGCCTCGTTCTCGGCGATGCCCGCTGCCACCCGGTCCGCGACGATCAGCAGGATAAGCAGGACGACGACGGTGATCGCGGTGATGGTCAGCCCGCGGTGCCTGCGCCGCCGTCCGCCGCGCCCCCGCCGTCCGCCGCCCGGCGGCGGCGCCTCGCCGCCGCGCGGCGGCTCGCCTTGGTATCCGCCGACCGGCATCCGGGCCGTCCGGGACTGGTATCCGTCATCCGGCCCGTACCAGCCCGCTGAACCCGCGGAGCCTGCCGGACCCGCTGAGCCCGCTGGACCCGCTGAGCCTGCCGGACCCGCTGAGCCTGCCGGACCCGCTGAGCCTGCCGGACCCGCGGAGCCTGCCGGACCCGCCGGGTCGGCTGAATCCCAGTCCCCGGCGGGCCTGTACCCGCCGGCCGAGCCGTACTCCCCGGGCCTCATCGGTCGGGTCGGGTCCTCGCTCATGACACCAGCTCCACTGTCCGGGGCGCGGATCTGAGTTTAATGTAATTGACGGGCCATAGAACAATAAGGTCCGGCATATTCCCGTTTATGGGTCCCGCACCTACACTCGGTAGACATGTCAACGCTGCGTTCCGGCCCGGTGGGGGCTGGCCCGGTGCTCGTGCTACGCACGCGGCAATCAGATTATCGATTGCAGGCCGGGACTGCTTACCGGCTGGGCCGGGATCCGGACTCCGACATCGTCATGTCCGACTCCCGCGTGTCGTGGCGGCACGCGGTCCTGCGGCATGAACAGGACGCCTGGATACTTGAGGATGTCGGAAGCACGAATGGGACATTCATCGGCACGAAGCGTGTGGACCGCATCACCATCAGTGCCGACTGTGTGATCCGGCTCGGAAATCCCGACGACGGCCCGGTTCTGCGCTGCGAGCCGGCCGCCCGGCCGGTGCACGCGGAGACCGAGATATCCACCCCGGCCGCTGCCCGCATCCTGCTCAACAGCCCGGATGGCGACGAGCGGGCGGGCCCGCAGGCCCGCCCGAAGGGTGGTCCAGGCTGGGGCGATCCAGGCGGCGGCCGGGGCAACGGCCGGGGCAACGGCCGGGGCAACGGCCAGCGAAGCGGCAGTCAGGACGACCATGGCCCGCGTAGCGGCCGCGGCCCAGCAGACGGCGGCGCGGGCCCGGTCCCGTCGCTCATGGACCCGGACCAATCGCGGCGACCCGCGGATTACCGGCTCAGCGTGGACCGGCGCCCCAGTGCGGTGCTGCCGCTGCCGGCCCGCCGGCTCCGTATCGGCCGGACGCCCGACAATGACCTCGTCCTTTCCGACCTGAGTATCTCCCGGCACCACGCGGAATTGCGGAAATCCAGCAGCGGAAAGTTCGAAATCGTCGATCTCGGCAGCCACAATGGAACATTTGTCAATGGTCAGCGAGTTACTTCCGCCACCCTGACGGAGAAAGATATTGTCAGCGTCGGGCATGCGACATTCCGGCTGACCGATGGCGAATTGCGTGAATACATTGACGCCGGCGACGTGTCGCTGGTCGCGCAGGATTTGGTGGTCCAGGTCGGCGCGGGCAAGATCCTGCTGGACCACGTAAGCTTCCCGATCGCCGAGCGGTGCCTGGTCGGCATCATCGGCCCGAGCGGCGCGGGCAAGTCGACCCTGCTCGGCGCGCTGACCGGGATGCGCCCCGCCGACCGGGGGGTCGTGCTGTACGACAACCGCGACCTTTACAAGGACTACGCGGAGCTGCGGACCCGGATCGGCCTGGTCCCGCAGGACAGCATCATGCACACCCAGCTGACCACGCAACGGGCGCTGCGGTACGTCGCCGAGCTGCGTTTCCCGCCGGACACGCACGCCCGCGAGCGGAACGCCCGGGTCAACGAGGTCATGAGCGAGCTGGCGCTGACCAGGCACGCGGACACCCGCGCCGACAAGCTGTCCGGTGGCCAGCTCAAGCGGGTCAACGTGGCCCTGGAGCTGCTGACCAAGCCGTCGCTGCTGTTCCTGGACGAGCCCACGTCCGGCCTGGACCCGGGGCTCGACAAGTCGGTCATGGAGCAGATGCGCGACCTCGCGCACGACGGCCGGACCGTCATCGTGGTCACGCACAGCGTGGCCAACCTCGACGTGTGCGACCGGCTGCTGGTCCTGGTGCCCGGGGGCAAGGTCGCGTTCTTCGGGCCGCCGGAGGAGGGCCTGAGCTACTTCGGCCAGCCCGGCTGGGCCGAGGTGTTCCAGGCCTTCGACCGGCAACCGGAGCGGGACTGGGCCGGCGAGTTCGCCAGCTCGCGGATCTACGAGCGTTACATCACCCAGCCGCAGGCGCTCCCCGCGATCTCCAGCGGCCCGAAGGCCGCGGGTACCCGGGCCCCGGTCCGCGGGGGCGCGTTCCACCAGATCGGCACGCTCTGCCGCCGGTACGCGCGGGTCATCGCGTCCGACCGCGGCTACCTGCTGTTCGCCGCCCTGATGCCGGTCATCCTGGGCGGCCTGATCTACGCCCTGGGCGGCACGAAGGGGCTCCGGGGAGCCCCGGGCAGCAACCCCAACGCCCAGACGGTGCTGATCCTGGTCATCGTCGGCGTGTGCCTGTCCAGCACGGTCAGCTCGATCTGGGAATTGGTCAAGGAACGGACGATCTACGTAAGGGAACGGGCGGCAGGCCTGTCGGCCGGGGCCTACCTGAGCTCGAAGCTGATCGTGCTGGGCGCCATCTGCATCCTGCAGGCCGTGGTGCTGGCGGCGATCGGCCTGCTCGGCCGCCCGCTGCCGCTCACGGGCTCGTTCCTGGTGCACGCCCCGTTCGCCGAGCTGGTCATTGGCATCGCCGTGTTCGCCGTGACCTCGATGTGCCTGGGCCTGATGGTGTCTTCCCTGGTCACGACGATGGAACGGACGATGCCGCTGCTGGTCCTGACCATCTTCGTCCAGATCATGCTGTCCGGCGGTGTGGTCCCGGTCGGCGGCATGGTCATCAACCAGATCTCCTGGCTGGTTCCGGGGCGCTGGGGCTACGCCGCGGTCGCCTCCACCGTCGACCTCAACCGGCTCCTTCCCCCAGGGTCCTCGACCATCAATTCGCTCTGGCAGCATCAGGCGAGCACCTGGCTGACGGATATCGGCGCGATGATCGCCCTGTCCGTCGTGTTCATTCTCATCACGTGGTGGCGGCTGAACCGGCTGAGCCCGGGGCGCCGCAAGTGAGCCCGTCCCGCCGTAGCGCCGGTTACCGCCGTCCGGACATTGATCATGCTTAACGGGACCAGGTGTAACTGGTCCAGCAGTGCGCCGCGCAACTGATGCAGCGCCTGGCGGTCCAGATCCAGCCCGCGGGCCAGGAACGCCTCGAGACGGCGAACTGTGTCGGCCGAGGCTAGGGTGAACCGATGAAAGAAGAGCTGGCCGCGGCACGTAACCTGCTGCGCCGTGTCCCCCTGGTGGACGGGCACAACGACCTGCCCTGGGCGATCCGCGCGGGGTTCGGCTCCGATCCGGTCCTGGCCGGGCTGACCGGGCCGGTCCAGGAGACGCAGACCGACCTGCCGCGGTTGTCCGAGGGCGGCGTGGGGGCCCAGTTCTGGTCCGTCTACGTGCCGGGCACGCTGACCGGTGACGCCGCGGTGACCGCGGTGCTGGAGCAGATCGACATTGTGCACCGGATGATCCAGGCTTACCCGGAGCACCTGGAGCTTGCGCTCACCGCCGCCGACGTGCAGCGGGCCTTCGCCGCCGGGAAGATCGCCTCGCTGCTCGGCGCGGAGGGCGGCCACTCGATCGCGTCCTCGCTAGGAGTGCTGCGCGCGCTGTACGTGCTCGGCGTCCGGTACATGACGCTGACCCACAACAGCAACGTCGGCTGGGCAGACTCGGCCACCGACACCCCGGAGGCGGGTGGCCTGACCGATTTCGGCCGGGCGGTTGTGCGGGAGATGCAGCGTATCGGGATGCTCGTCGACCTGTCCCACGTCGCCCCGTCCACCATGCGCGACGCCCTCGACGTCGCCGGCGCCCCCGTGATCTTCTCGCATTCCTCGGCCCGGGCCCTGTGCGACCATCCACGTAACGTGCCCGATGATGTGCTGGCCCGCTTGGCGGTCAACGGCGGCGTCTGCATGGTGACGTTCGTGCCCGCCTTCGTCTCACCGGAGTGCGCGGCCTGGCAGGCCGGCCTGCTCGCCGAGCTGGACCGGCGCGGGCTCGACCGGCGGGACATGTCGGCCTGGGATGCCGTGGGGCCCGAATGGGAAGCCGCTCACCCCGTCCCCGAGGCGACGCTGACCCAGGTGGCCGACCACATCGACCACGTCCGCGCGGTGGCGGGCATCGATCACATCGGCATCGGCGGCGATTACGACGGCTCCGCCGCGATGCCCACCGGCCTGTCCGACGTCTCCGGGTACCCGGCGCTGTTCGCCGAGCTGCTGACCCGGGGCTGGACCGAGCCGGACTGCGCGGCGCTGGCCGGCGGCAACCTGCTGCGCGTCCTGCGGGACGCGGAGAACGCGGCTGCGTCAGTGTCGGTCTAGCGTTAAAATCGCTCGCGATGATCGCGTCCCCTACTACCCCGTCCGTATTCCGCCAGGTACCGGGCCATGACGGCCTTGCGGGCCTCGAAGTGCTGACCTGGCCCGCCTTCGGTGGCTTCGACATGGACGTGCTGGTGACGACCCGCCGCGGCGGGGTGTCCGCCGGACCCTACGCCAGCCTGAACCTCAGCCTGAACGTTGGCGACGATCCCGCCCACGTGCTGGAGAACCGGCGCCGGGCGCTGGCCGCCCTCGGGGCCGGCCTGGAGGATGCCGTTTTCGCCCAGCAGGTGCACGGCGCGGCAGCCGAGGTGGTCGGCCCGGCGGATCGGGGCCGCGGCACCCGGCGGGCCGCCGACGCCATAACCGGCGCCGACGCTCTGGTCACGGCCGATCCCGGCCCGGTGCTGGCCGTGCTGGCCGCCGACTGCGTGCCGGTCGTGCTCTATGATCCGGTCGCGCACGTGCTCGCCTGCGCCCACGCGGGCTGGCGGGGTACGGTCGCCGGCGCCGCTGCGTCCGCCGTCCGGGCCATGGTGTCGCTGGGCAGCCGGCCTGCCGACGTGGTCGTCGGCCTGGGCCCGGCGATCGCCCCCGGCCGCTATCAGGTCGGCGCCGAGGTCGCCGAGGCAGCGGCGAGGGCCTTCGGTGAGCGCGCCTCCGCCGTCCTGCACCCCGCCGGGCCGGAGCAGTGGCGGTTCGACCTGTGGACCGCGAACCGCATGGTCCTCCAGGCGGCAGGCGTTCCCGGCGGCCAGATCCACGGCACGGGCACCGCGACCGGCCCGATCACCCCCGCCCCAGGCCCGCAGCCCCTTGATGGCTGGTTCTTCAGCCACCGGGCGGAACAGCCCTGCGGCCGGTTCGGCCTGCTGGCCCGCCTCCGGCCCCGGGAGAGCCGATGAGCGCGCAGACCGCCGACGCGGCCACCCCACCGCAGGCCCGCCGCGGCCAGGAGTTCCGGTACGAGTCCTACCGCCTCGATCCCGCTTCCGGCCTGCTCAGCTGCCGGTACAGCCTGGATGGGCAGCCGTTCGAGGAACGGGTCACGTTCAGCTCGCCCGGCCCGGTGCCCCGCTGGGACAGCCCGGCGGTGGCCGCGGCCGCGCGGCTGATCTTCCTGCTCGCGGGCGTCTCCTACTACAAGACCGCCGCCCCGCCCGTCATCAGCATGGGCGGCACCGCGCTGACCCCCAGGGAGCGCGCCTTCCTCCGCGCGTTCTACCTGGACGGCCTGGCCGAGTTCGGCTACCGCAACGGCATTGACCTGTCCGGTCTCCGTATCGAGGGGCCCGAGGCGGAGCAGATCCCGGCGGCTGGATCCGGGCCGGCTGGATCCGGGCCGGCTGGCAGCTCCCTGCGGCGGGGACTCGGCGCGCCCTGGTGCCGTTCGGTGGCGGCATCGACTCCATCGTGACGGTCGAGCTGGTCCGGGATCACGCCGACGTGGCCCTGTTCGTCGTCAGCCGGCCCGGCGACTACTTCGACGCCATCGAGCAGCCCGCCGCCGTGACCGGGCTCCCGGTGATCCGCGCCGATCGCGAGATCGACCCGCAGTTGCTGCGCTCGCGGGAGCTCGGGTTCCTCAATGGCCACGTCCCGGTCACCGGCATCATCTCGGCCATCGCCGTCATGGCCGCGGCGCTGGACGGCCGGGACGCGGTGGTGATGTCCAACGAGTGGTCCGCCTCGGTGCCGACCATGCAGGCCGGGGACCGTGCGGTGAACCACCAGTACTCCAAGAGCGCCGCGTTCGAGGCGGCCTTCCGCGGAGTGCTCGCGGAGACCTCAGCCCGGCTGCCGCAGGGGCCGGGGGCCGCGGTCATGCCGGACTACTTCTCGGCGCTGCGGCCCCGCACCGAGCTGTGGATCGCGGCCCGGTTCGCCCGGCTGCAGCAGTACCACAGCACCTTCCGCAGCTGTAACCGCGCCTTCCACATCGACAGGGCCCGGCGGCTCGACCACTGGTGCGGGCAGTGCGACAAGTGCTGCTTCATCGACCTGATCCTGGCGCCGTTCCTGCCCGCGGCGGAGCTCGGGACCATCTTCGGCGGCCGGGAGCCGCTCGCGGATCCTGCGCTGGCCGGCAGGTTCCGCTCGCTGCTCGGCGACGTGGACCTCAGCAAGCCGTTCGAGTGCGTCGGCGAGGTCAACGAGTGCCGCGCGGCGCTGCTGCTGGCGGACGAGCGGGCCGACCGGGCCGGGTTCCCGCTGCTGCACGAGCTGGCCGCCGAGGTGCGGGCGCTGCCTGGCCGGCCGTCCACGGAAGGCCTGCTGCAGCCCGTCGGTGAGCACTTCATTCCCGTCCCCTACGCGGAGGAACTCCTCGCGTGACCGGAACACGTCCCAAGCTCTCCTGGTCCGATCTGTCCGGCGCCCGCGTCGGGCTGTGGGGTCTCGGCCGCGAGGGCCTGGCCAACCTCCGCAAACTGTGCGCCATGGGCATCGAGCCGGTGCTCGTCGACGACCGCCCGCCCGCGGTGGCGATCGGCGGCTCGCCGGTCCTGACCACCGGCTACGGCGGGCTCGCCGCGCTGGAGAAGTGCGACGTCGTGGTCAAGTCGCCGGGCATCAGCCGGTACCGCGCGGAGGTGGTGCGGCTGGAAGAGCGCGGCGTCCCGGTGGCCGGCGGCCTCGGCTTGTGGCTGCAGGAAGCCGATCTGACGCGGGTGCTGCTGATCACCGGCACCAAGGGCAAGAGCACGACCGCGGCGGTCACCGGCCACCTGCTGACCGGGCTGGGCCACCGCTGCCTGGTCGGCGGCAACATCGGCCAGCCGCCGTGGGATCCGGACTGCCCGCCCGGGCCGGCCGGGGGAACCGGCCCCTGGGACTTCTGGGTCATCGAGGTCTCCAGTTACCAGGCCACCGACCTGTCCTGCTCGACGCCGGTGGTGGCCGTTACCTCGCTGCACCCCGATCACCTCGACTGGCACGGCGGCGTGCAGAACTACTATCGCGACAAGCTGTCCGTGTGCTCCCAGCCGGGGGCGGATCTGACCGTCGCCAACGGTGACAGCGACCTGCTGCGGGAGCGGGCCGCGCTGCTCGGCCCGCGGGTGGAGTGGGTGCATGCCGCCGACGACCCGGACGCCACCTGGATGGAGCCGCTCGGCCTGCTCGGCGGCCACAACCGCCGCAACGCCGAGATCGCCCGCCGCTGCCTGCTCGCGTTCGGGATCGCCGGAGCGTCCGACGACGCGGCGCTGCGTTCCGCCGCGGAAGGGTTCCGCCACCTGGATCACCGGCTCCAGGTGACCGGGCAGGTCGCCGGGGTCACGTTCGTCGACGACAGTCTGTCCACCAACGTGCTGCCGACGCTCGCCGCCCTGGATGCGTTTCCGGGCCGCCGGGTGGCCCTCATCGCCGGGGGCCAGGACCGGGGCATCGATTACGCTCCGCTCGGGGCGGGCTTGCTGGACCGCGCCGCCCCGACCCTGGTGCTGACCCTGCCCGACAGCGGCCCTCGGATCCGCGCCGAGATTGAAGCCACTACCGGGTTCCCGGCCCTATCCGGCCCGTCAGGAGGCCTGGCGGGCGTCGAGGAGTGCCCCGACCTGGACGTGGCGGTCGCCCGCGCGTTCGCCTGGGCCCGGCCGGACGGTGTGGTGCTGCTGTCCCCGGCGGCCCCGAGCTTTGGCCAGTTCCGGGACTACCGCGAGCGCGGCGAGGCCTTCACGCGGGCCATGCAGGCCTGCGGCGCCGCTTCCGCGATGAAGGCCGCCGTGATTCCGGGGCTCGCGATAGCCAGGTTTCTTTACTGAGCCGTTGGCCTGCGCGAGCCGCTGAGCTGCACGTTTTCTGGCTCAACGTGCCGGCTGCATGACCGTTCGTCAGGAAATGTTACAGAATCTTCTGCTAACCGATTTCTTTCCCGGAGTGCGTAGCGACGCCGCGTACCGGCCCATAATCTGTCAACGCAGGCGGGCGTTGAAGGGGGCACCGGTGGTGTGGGGAGTTTCGGCGGCTGTATCCGCCGCGTTTGAGTCGGCCCTGCTGGCCGAGGTGGAAGAGTTCCCTGGGCCGGAGGCGGTCGCCTGCGCCAGGGCCGCGGACGTTGCCGCGCTACTGCCCCGGCGCACCCCCTGGTGGCGGTGCCGGACGGTACGGGAAACCGTGCCGGACTGACCGCGCTCGCGGCTGAGCGGGCGCGGCCGTGGGACGGGGGGGGGGACGGTCGCCGATGCCGGGGGACACGGCGCAGGCCCCGGATCTCGTCCTGCTGGCTCAGGTCCTGCAGGGACTCCGGCATATCGACTGACGGGCCGCCGGGCCGGCCCCGCTGAACCGCTTTCCAGCATCAAACAGGATCCAGGCGATATCCGCCGGAAAGGACGCAAGGGGGTTTGCCGCTGCCATTGTTTTCAGCGATCAGCGGAGTTTTATCGCGCTATCGCTGCACCGTTCCAAGTGGTCACCAAAAGTGGCCATCGTGTCGCAGTAAATGATCGATAGCTAACCATTTTTTGGGACCTTTGACCCCTTTCCTAAGGTGTTCGTTTGGGCCTACTCTTACGAGATTGGGTCGTATCGTCGCACCTCGGAGACGACCGGAGCAGCCTGTGAATGTGCGGGCGCCGTCGCAGGGATTTCATTCAGGGCGTACTGGGGGAGGCCATATTTTGGCTGAGCTTGGCTGGGAAGCACCCGTCAACCGTGTCCTCAACGAGCTGGCCAGACTGGGCCGGAGTGCTGCCACCGGGGCCGTGGAAATAAGTGGTCGTCCCGGCGGTATTTTGTACCTTAACCAGGGGCGGCTGACCTTTGCTGAATCGCCCGGCGTGCCCGATCTGGGTACCCGCCTGGTCGGCTCCGGGCGGGTGGCGCCGGACGTCTGGGATCAGATTGCGCGGGAGAGCCCGCCGGGCTCACCAGGCGTCCCGGATGGCGCGCCCGGTGCGGCGCTGGCTGGCCGCGGGATCATCACCGCCACCGAGCTGCAGCGGCTGCTCCAGTCGATCACCCTCGACGCGCTGCTGGCGCTGAGTAGGGTTCGTCGGCGATTGGTTGGTCAGGGGCCTATGGTTCATGACGCAGCGATCACACTGGGCGGAAACTGTCCTGGCCATGGACATCGGCTCCGTGCGCGACTACATCGACCACATGGCTGTGTCGTGCCTGGCTCAAGTACGTATTGCTAGCGCGGCCAGGGTGTGGTCGCCGCCCTTGCGGCGGCGGGTGACGCCCCAGAGCTGGTCATCGCCGAGGGAGTAGCAGCCGTGGAAATACCGGATCCCGTGGGTGCGGTGATAGGTGGCCGGGCAGGCGGACGGGCTTGTTCTGCCGGGCCCAGGCGCTGCCGTGGGCGGCCGGATCGATAACGGCCCGAACTGATCGAAAGCGAAGCACCGGCCCGGGAACCGGGTGGTGACGTGCTCGATCCGGTCCAGCTTGGCGTCCTTGTCCGGGTCGCGGACTCTTTCCAGGTCCGGGTCCGCTGAAAGGAGATCTGCCGCGCCGTGCAGGAGCTGCCGCAGCCGCTCCCGCCCGACCCGTACCGGGCGCGTGGCATGACCAGCCAGGTAGGCGCCAGCTTGCGCAAGCTCCACCGCGTGAACGGCTGCCCTAACGCCGCGGGCCGGGTAGTGGCCGTCGTGACGATGAACTCGATGTTCTCGTCACTGATCAGGCGGGGACGGCCTCCCGCCCACTGAGGGTCCAGCGCCGCCAGGCCCTTCTCGTTGAACAGGTGGACCACGTCACGGACGGTGTCCTCATCCGCCGCGACCAGCCGCGCGATCGCCGGGGCCGGGGTCCCGGCCGCAGACGCCATGATGATCATCGCCCGGCGGACCCGGATCGACCCGTGCTTCCCGCGGCGCACAATCTGCTGCAGCCGCTGCCCCTCCTGATCACTCAGCCGCCGCGCCCGGACAGGTTCTGCCATCACCACTCCCGCACTCGACCCTGTTTCAGTTACAGGACCGAGTGTGAAGCAACATCCGCCCATCGGGCGGGCACCAGCGGCAAATGACCAAGGCGGTGGTCGTCCATGGACACCGCACTAGGGCGTGTTTCAAAAGTGGGTTGAGGTGGCCTGACGTGATCTTGGTTGCCTGCGTGTCGCTACCCCGGAATGAGCGAGGTCTCCGGTAGATGAGTCAACGACCAAGAAGACCATCTGCACGGAGACCTCGTGGCCACCTTAGCGGCGAGCGGGCGGGCGGACCTGGGTGACGCGCAGTGGGCGGTGCTGGAGCCGCTGCTGCCCGCCAGCACGCGGGGCCGGCCGCCGAAATGGACGAAACGGCAGCTCATTGACGGGATCCGCTGGCGGGTCCGGGCCGGTGCGCCATGGCGGGATGTGCCGGTGGAGTACGGGCCGTGGCAGACGGTGTATGGGCTGTTCCGGCGCTGGCAGCGGGATGGCACCTGGGCACAGGTGCTGGCCGGGCTGCAGGCTGGCGCGGACGCGGCCGGGCTGATCACCTGGGACGTCAGCGTGGACTCCACGGTGGCCCGGGCGCACCAGCACGCGGCCGGGGCCCGGAAAAGGGGGATCTGCAGGCCGAGCCGCCCGGCGGGGTGGCCGCCGAGCCCGCCGATCACGGCCTGGGCCGCTCCCGGGGCGGGCTGACCACCAAGGTGCACCTGGCCTGCGAGCAAGCCCAGAAACCCCTGTCGATCCTGATCACCGCGGGCCAGCGGGGCGGCAGTCCCCAGTTCCAGGCCGTCCTGGACGCCATCAAGGTCGCCCGGCCCGGCCGCGGGCGGCCCCGGACCCGGCCGCGGCGGGTACTGGCCGATAAGGCCTACGGCTCCCGCGCCAACCGCGCCTACCTGCGCAGACGGGGCATCGCCTGCACCATCCCGCAGAAAGCTGACCAGATCCGCCACCGCAAGAACAAGGGCCGCGCCGGTGGCCGCCCGCCCGCCTTCGACCCCGGACTGTACAAGCTGCGCCACGCGGTTGAGTGCGGCATCGGCCGGCTCAAGCGCAACCGGGCCGTGGCCACCCGCTACGACAAGCTCGCCGTCCGCTACGAAGCCACCGTGCACATCGCCGCGATCAACGAGTGGCTCCCACGCCACTTATGAAACACGCCCTAGATGACCTATGCCAAGGGCTTTCAGTGGTCATAGGCCACGAGTGAGCTTTTGACGGGCTGGCCGGTTCGGTCGTTGTGCCAGATCGCGGCGGTCAGGGCGAGGATGCGCTGCAGGACCCTGACCATGACGCCTTCGGGGATGTAGCCGCCGTGGCGTTCGAGGTCGAGCTGGCCTTTGAAGGTGTCGTTGATGGATTCGATGACCTGGCGCAGCGGCTTGAAGAAGGTGGCGCCCGCCCGTTCTGGTTCGCCGTGGCGGGCGGGGCCAGCAGGCAGATGCGGCCGTCGGCCAGGACGGTTTCGAAGTCGTGCCCGTAGTAGTTCTTGTCCGCGATGATGATCTGGCTGCCGCGGCAGGCGGTCAGGGCGGGGTCGGCCAGGAGTCCAGGAGCACCTGGCGCTTGTCCGCTTTGGCACCGGCCAGGGCGAAGCCGATGGGCAGGCCGTGCAGGGTGCACAGCAGGTGCAGGCGCAGGCCCCAGAAGTAGCGCGAGTGGCTGGCGCAGTACCCGTATCTGCCCATCCGGCCAGGTCAGATCGCCGGGCGGTCTTCGGGACCGGCCGCATTCGACCGGGGTGGAATCGGCTACCCAGACGTCATCGGTCCACAGGCTGGTATCGGCCGCGAGCATACGGATCAGCGTGGTGATCAGCCCGGCGGCGGCGCGCAGCCGCCGGTTATAGCCGGGCTGGCCTGGCAGGTAGCCGAACAGATGCCCCAGGTGTGCATGGGCGTGGCGCACCCAGCGCGATTCGGAGGTGTAGCCCAGCAGGGCCTGCATGACCGCCAGGGTGACCAGTTCCGCATCAGACAGCCGGGGCTGCAGGCGGGCTCGCGGCCGCCGCGGAGCCAGGTCCGGGTACTGCTTCAGCAGGCCATCGGTTTTCACGTAGAGTGCGGTCGCGAGGGTGTCACGTCATTCGTCACACAATGATCATGGACGCCCTCGCTTCATGTTCGCAGCTCGTCCCTACGCATAGGTCATCTTAGGCGCCGACGGCGTCGCGACAGCTTTGATACCGGGAAACGGTCGCGCTGGCCGACCTGTTCAGCGGGGTTGTCTGGACGGGCGCCGGGCCAGTGTCAGCTGGCCCTGCGGTAATCAGCAGATACCGGAAACGCGCCACCTGGCCGTGGGGGAGACCGACTTCGGAGTAGTCCCGCCACTGACAGGGGTAGTGGCCAGCCAGCTGGAGTGGCATATCGCGTTTGACGGTCGTCCCGCGTCCCGCGCGGGACGCCCATGCGAGCCTGCCTGCCAGGATGCGGCCCTCGTGGAGACGAAATGCGCATCGATGGTGTCAGGCCTCGAACTGGGCTGCCAGTAGCTGCGGTCGTTGGTGAGCACACGACGCAGCCCTCATCGGCGTAGCCGTTGCAGCAGGGCCTCAACCCGGGTGATGTCCTTGATCACATCGTGGCGGCTGATGTCGTTCGCGGACTGGTGTGGCAAATCGAACAGCTCACCGCGGCGCTGGCACTCAAGGCAGCTACCAGGTATTTCAGCTCGACGGCGATGCGCCGCTCGCCCATCCGGACAAGCAGGTCCAGGTGGATGTTCCGCCGCGGCCGTGGCTCCAGGCGGATCTGGGCTTGCGGGTACGTCAGCTGGATCTGCCACGCCAGGGCCTCTGGAAATCCCGCTCCGAATGGAATACCGGCGTGCGCAGCGAGCGCGACAGCACCGCCACCAGATCCAAGTCCAAGCCCTTTCTCCGTCAGGCGTAGCCCGGATTAAGCCGCCCGTCCCAGGGGCTGCATGGCCACCAGGCTTTCGATGACCAGAGGATGACCCGAATGCTATCTTCTTCGGATCCGCCTGGAGAGGGTCGCTTGGTCAGCGAGATCGCGCTCGTCGTCACAGCGCTGGGGGATCTTGGCGTAACGGTGGGCCTGCGGCAGAGCTATCGTGAGCGGCTGCGAGCATCTACAGCAACTGCTAAACGAGTCCACATCAAACATTGGTGATCCGCTGACCATGTCATCCTTGAGACGAAAATTCGCGGCTTGTCCGGGCTTAGCGGAGTCTAAAAAACGCGCACTCTCATGCCGCTGACTGCGCTGACCGTAACTCATGAGAGCCTGTCGACCAAGTCTGCGAGCCAGCAGTGCGAGACCATCGACGCCGACCGGCGCGCCGCCGGCTTCTGTCTCGGACAGCAGAGATGAGCCGTCGTTGTTGCCGCGGGCAACAGCCGAACGCCGAGTAGGCGGTGAATGTACTCAGGACCCCGAGACCGAGAAACCCGAATCGTCCTCGGCTCTTGCTTTTCGACTAGCGAAGTTCACCGTAAGGCTGAAGTCCGTGCCGACGCTAACGGACCACGAGACGATCTCAGCATGTTTAACGGCGATCCTTACCAGGAGTCTATGGAACTCCCTGAGCCATCCTTCCCACTCGTCGGACGGTACATCTGCCCTGGCATGGCGAGGTCCGTGCTCCCGTTCCTCCTCGGCCTCTGGCGCAACGCTCAGGGTCCGGTTCGCCGTCGCCGCCGCGACTAACGCGCTCGAAAGAGCATCAGCGGCCGATGATCGTCGGTAATGGACTCAGGATCAGGCAGGTCCGGAAGAGAGCTCATATAGTTTTGACGCACATGAGCGCCAGACGGAGTGCAGACCGCACTCACGAGTACCAGCGCACTGCATATGCATGCAACGAGGGCGCCTCTACGCGAACTTGCTCATCTGCCGCCGACAGAGTTCCCCCGCCGCCCGAAGTTCGCCGCCGGTGTTTACTTGTGAGCGTCTCGGCATGAATACAGGAATCCAGGACGCGTACAACCTGGCGTGGAAGTTCGCCGCCGTCGTCAATGACGCCGCACCGGTCCAGCTGCTGGACACGTACGAAGCGGAACGACGACCCATCGCCGCGCACGTGCTCGCCCTTTCTAATGAGCGCCTGGCCGAGACGCTGAAGACCAACAGCGTTCCCGTCGAACGGGACGCGAGCACGATCGAACTCGACGTCGGATACCGCGGGTCCGAGTTGGCCTGGGATGACCGGGATGATCAGAGCTCGCTGCGCGCGGGAGACCGTGCGCCCGACGCAACCGGGCTGACCAGGGCCGACGGGGTCCACCGGCTGTTCGACCTCATCGGCGGCGGCCGATTCACCCTGCTGTGCTTCAGGCCCGCGACACCGGCTGGTCTTTCGACCTCGAAGCTGCGAATCCTTCACGTCGTGTCCGGGCAGGCTCGCGAAGGTGACATCGCCGATAATGGGGACAACCTCGTCCACTCGTACAGGGCGTCAAGGAACAGCCTCGTTCTGATCCGGCCTGACGGATACATCGGCCTGATCTCGAACGCCGGCGAGCCCGGCACCGTAACCGGCTACCTCGCCGGATTCACATCGGGCCACTGATGCGTTCCACCGAGAATCATCCGTTCACCCGCCGGATGGTTCTCACATCTGACGACCCGTACGGCGAACGAGGCACCACACCAGCCTCACGTCGGCGCAGAAACCCGGCAGTCGGCCAGCGTCCCTTCCTGGACCAGTCACACGAGCACGAGTGAAGACGAGCATGAGTGAATACGAGCATGAGTGAAGTAGCAGATCCACCACGAGAGCCGGTCCCTGATCGCGGCATCGACCGGCTCGTCGGCTTCTCCGACGCCGTCCTCGCCATCGCCATCACCCTCGTCGCCCTGCCACTCGTAGATAGCGCTCAAGCCCTCGGGACAGAGCCTGTTGCCGCGTTATTCCAGCACAACTCGTGGGCCCTTCTGTCGGCAGCATCCAGCTTCTTTGCCATCACCCTGATCTGGATCGGCCACAACCGACTCTTCGAACGAAGAACCGGCCATGCCGGCTCCGCTGCTCTGGATCAACAGCGCCTGGCTGGCCGGCGTGGTCGCCTGCCGCTCACCACCGTCCTGAACGCCGCATCGAACGGCGTGACCTGCTCGGACTCTCGGCCTACCTGGCCAATCTGGCGGTGATCATCGCGCTGTCTCGGATCGAGGCGATGATCCTCGACATGAAGGGCCCGCGCACGGGCAGCGCGCGGAAGTCCGCGAGGCAAGTCGTCATCGAGTGGATGCCGACCGGAGTGCTGACCCTCACCACGATCGGAGCGGCGTCCGTCGGCAGAGTCGCCCTCTGGCTACTGCTCGTGCTGCCTGCATCCCTGGTGGTCAAAAGGATCCTCGCGCGCACGCCGCGCGTGAGATCACGTCGGTCAGATCCTTCGACGGCACAGCGCGGTGCGGATGTCGGCTAAGCTCACGAGGCCGGGTCGGACCCGTCTCGGCCGCGCGATTACGGGGCGTCCGCGGCGTCCGCGGACCATCGCCACGGTCGTGGCGGCGATTCCTGACCATCGCCGTCTACACGGTCGCCGACCTCACCGAACGGGGCCAGGCCGTGGAGAACGGCTTCGCGGTCGAGATGAAGGCGGTCGCCTTCATCCCCTACGATTACCCGCGGCTTCCGCCGCTGCGCTTCGAGGTACCGACGATCATCGTCGGACTCTTCGCCGCGCTCGTCATCGCCTTGGTCCGGCGTCGTTGGCGCGAGCTGCTCACCGTCCTCGTCGCCGGCTCCCGGCTACGGAGCGCGATGGACCTGGCATGTACCTGCGATAGACCTGGCGTGTACCTGGCTGGCGGTCCAGGTGTGACAGCCAGGATCACAGGAGGCGAGGAGAAGAACGGAGGGTTGTGATGCCCGCCCATGGCGAACACATCCAGTCCCACCTCCTCGGCGTGCTGGGCCGGCAGCATGGCCTGCTGAATCGACTCCTTCGCCGCACCACGCGGCCGGTCATCGGCGGATCCAGGATCATCCGTGCCCCGCCGAGCCCGGGCGTGGTCTGAAGTCGCGCCACGATGGTCTGCCAAGGCGAGATATGTCATGGTCCGGTGACCTCGGCCGTAGGGCAGTGATGCGCTTGGGGTTGCTGGACGCAGTGAGGTAGGGCACCAACCTGTGCGCATCAGAGCCCGGTGTCTTGCGCCTAATAAGGCCGCTGACGTGCGGTAATGCGCAGCTGGAGATCGGGTCAACTACTTGTGCGAGCGCAGGCGCGAGTCGTCGGCAGGGCACCCAGAACGTGGGAACGCACGCCGATTGGTGGATCGCTGCAGGTCGAAGCCCGCTCGCTGCTGCCCGGCACGCCGCGGGGCATGGGTGGTGCGCGACGCCCGTGGTAAGAGCCGCCGCCTGCGGCAGTCCCGGGATGCGGCGGAGGGGAAATGTGGAGGAGTATGAAGGTGTGGAATGGGAAGTGTGGATGGAGGGGGGCACCTAAACCGGCCGCAGTCCACTAACAGCCGTCGGCCGGAGCGTTCTGGTACCTAAATTCGGTACCTATGTGGTACAGTTAACTCGTACCACATAGAAGGGAGCGTGTGGCAGTGGCTATCAGTGCCAGCGAGGCTCGCTCGCGCCTGTTCCCCCTCATACAGCAGGTTAACGACGACCATGTGCCGGTGAGGATCAGTTCCAAGGGCGGGGACGCCGTGCTCATCTCCGCTGAGGACTTCGACTCCTGGCAGGAGACTATCTACCTGCTGCGATCTCCTGCCAACGCCCGGCGGCTCATGGAAGCCGTCGCCCGGGACAAGTCGGGCGAAGCCGTCGTGGTCAAGACCATGGAGGAGCTAGAGGCCCTGGCGGGCGAGTAGTGAGAAGCATTCACTTCGACCCCGATGCCTGGGAGGACTTCCTGTACTGGCTGGGCGCGGACAGGAAGATGGCGAAGAGGATCACGCGCCTGATCGGTGAGATCCAGCGAGACCCGTTCTCCGGAATAGGTAAGCCTGAACCCTTGAAGGGCGACCTGTCCGGCTACTGGTCCCGCCGCATCGACGACGAGCACCGGCTGGTTTACCGGGCCGACGACAAAGAGGTGAAGATCCTCAAGGCTCGTTATCACTACAGCGACTGACCCGGCCGGAGATTCATAGCCGCCTGGACGGCGGCACGCGGTTTCGCTGCTGCGGCGCACGCCTTGCCGGACAGGCCGCATGGGACGGGTGCGTGAGCCTGGCGGACTTGGGTGCGGTATCCCGGCGTACGATCGCGGGGTGATTTTGCGGTGCACGAGCAAGCTTCTCGCCGTCATCGGGCCGGTGTTCGCCGCGAAGCCCGCGCTAGCGCCTGACGCGGAGGACTGGTACGCGAATTTGTTGTGGTTCGATCGTCGCAAGTGCCTGCTGCTGACCCACGCGGCGACGCTTTTCTCGGTCTTCGAGGCAAATGTGAGCGCGCCGGGTCTGCGTGCGACGGGCCCGTTGGTCAGCCGTCTGATCGAGCGTGAGCTTGCCTGCGAGGGACTGGAGTCCGCCGTGTTCGCGGGGCTGGAGCCACAGGACCTGATCCTCGCCAAGACGGCTGACCGCAGTGTCCTGGGCTGCATGAACGACATGGCCTTCCTCTGCGGGCACACGATCGCCGAGTCTGGCGGCCTGATGAGCACCGACCTCTGTGCGCTCAACCGGTCGCTTCGCCGCAACATCAACAGTGCCCGCGGCTACCAGCCCCCGATCGAGCTGGCTACCCGGCGCCTCAAGGAGCCAGGCCGGTGAAGCAGGGGAGTACGGCGCGCGAGCAAGAAGGGCGGACAGCACAACCCTGCCGCCGACTGGGTCTGGTCACCTCAGCCCCGCCACGAGCCCCTGGTCACCCGGGACCTGTTCGAAGCCGCGTCCCCAGTCGCGCCGCCGCCAGGGCTCCCGCACCCGCGCCGGGGCGAACAGCCACCCGCAGACCAGCCGAACCTACCCACTGCGCTCGTACGTGTTCTGCGATCTGTGCGACAGGCCCATGTTCGGCAAGACCCGCCAGCCAGCACGCCTACTACGCCTGCCAGCCCGATCCCCACCACCACGACGGCCGGCCAGGCTGGTATCCGCCGATCCGGCCAGCCTCTGGGTCCGCGAAGACACCCTCCTGGACCTGGTCTGCTCCTTCTTCGCCGAACGCATCCTCGGCCCCAGCCGTCACGACCTGCTGCGCACCCAGCTTGCTGAGCGTGCCCGCGCCGGCCAAGACGACCACGGCCGCAGCGCACGTCAGGCGCAGCTGCACACGCTGATCAGCGATACCCAGCGCCGCCAGAAAAACCTCATCACCAGGCTTGAACAGCAAGACGACACCGGCGACCCCCAGACCGACCAGGAATACCGGCAGGGCATCCAACGCCGCTTCGCTGAACTGGCCGCCGAGCACCGGGCCCGCACCGAAGAACTCGCCCAGCTCAAGGCCGCGACACCAGGACACACAGGAAACGACCCCGACCTGCTGACGGGAGTGCCACAGCTGCCGTTCGCGCTTGGCATCCTGCCCGAAGCGGGCCAGCGCAGCCTCTACGACGCCTTCCAGCTCCAGGTCCGCTAACACCGGCCCCGCAATGAGGTGACCATCCGTGTCATGATCCGGGCCGATGCACTACCCAGCCTCACCCAGCTCGTGAAGGAGGCGGCCGATAAGCCCGACACACAGGGAACGGCGAAACCCGCCGACGATTGGTTCCCATGTTCTGGGCGCCCCCGGCAGGATTCGAACCTGCGCACACGGCTCCGGAGGCCGATGCTCTATCCCCTGAGCTACGGGGGCTCGGGGCGGGAGAAAGATTACCAGTACCCGGCGCCGCCCTAGACCGCCGTGGGCACGCCTTGGCTGCGGCTTGGGCATGTTGTCGCGGGAACTAGCCGGGACACGCTAGCCTCACGCCGTGGCGCAGGCTCTGGGACGAGTGCTCGTAGTAGACGACGATGAGGTGATAAGGCAGCTCATCGCCGTCAATCTGACCCTGGAAGGGTTCGACGTCGCCACCGCCGTGGATGGCCAGGACTGCCTGGACAAGGTCGCGGCCATCGATCCGGACGTGATCACGCTCGACGTGATGATGCCACGCCTGGACGGCTGGGTGACCGCCGGCCAGCTGCGCCGCAACCCGCAGACCAGCCGGATCCGCGTCGTCCTGATCACCGCGCGGGCCCAGGAGGACGACAAGAACCGCGGCCGCGAGATCGGCGTGGACGCCTATCTCACCAAGCCGTTCGACCCGGGGGAGATGATCCGGGTCGTCCGCGAACTGGCCGGGGCCGCGACCAGCGAGGCCCGCCAGACCGAGCGAGAACCCCCCTATCAGATAACGGAACCAGCCAGCCCCCCAGCGAGTAGCCCGGGCCGCCCTGACGGCCAGGGAGCGTTTGAGCGGCCGGCCCGCCCGGACGCGCTGACGAGGGGCCCGTGGCCGGTCCCGGCCGCAACGCGGTCCGTTCTCCCGCGGCCGCGCCCGGATAGCCTGCTCATCTGTGATGATCGGGGACCTCAGCGCCGCCCTCGCGACCGCCGCCGCCGCGGCCGTGGCGTCCGGCGGCCTGACGGGCGACGGCGGCCTCGGCGCTGACCCTGGCCTGGCCGCCGGCACCTGGCGCCCGGTGCCGTCGGAGGCCGGCGGCGGTCCCGGCAGTTACGCCACCACGCTGCCGTTCGTGCTGGCCCATCGCCTGGCGGCCGATCCCGCCCGGGTCGCCGCCGTGCTGGCCGCGGCGCTGCGGCCGATGCTGGGCCGAGGCCGAGATCAGCGACATCAGCGTGACCGGGGGCGGGTACCTGTCCCTCACGGTCACCCCGGACACGCTGGCCCGGCTCGCGGTCCGGATCTCCCAGGCCGGCCCGGGATGCGCCCGGAGCCAGGCCCTGCAGGGCGTCCGGGTGACCGCGCCCCGCGACGCCCGGCTGGCCAGCGCGCGTGACTGGGCGGACGCCTGGCAGCGGCTCACCGCCGAGCAGGGCGGGCGGCTGGCCGAGGCCGCGGGCGCTGAGGTCACCTGGGTGCCACTCGCCCGGACCAGAGGAAACCGTGCCCGGGGAAACCGTGCCGGGGAAGCCGGGCCGGTCGCGGAGGCCGTCGCCTACGCGGGGGAGGACGCGGTCCGGTTCGCGCTCAGCAGGCTCGCCAGCGGTCCCGCCAGCAGGCCGCCCCGGCCACCTGGGCCCGGGCCTGGCCCCCCGGGCCATGGCCGCGCAGCACCTGGGCAATCCCGCCTATGCTGTTCGGTACGCGCACGCTCACGCCGCGTCTGCGCTGCGGCAGGCCGCTGACCTCGGGCTGCCGGAGCCGGACGCGGAGCGGTTCCAGCCGTGCCTGCTCGCGCACCCCAGCGAGCAGGTGCTGCTCGACGCGATGTCCTGGCTCCCGGAACGGGTGGCCGGGGCGGCGCGCCGTCGGCAGCCGCACGTGGTCGCCGCTTACCTGGAGGACCTGGCCGGCCGGTACTTCGACTGGCAGGAGGCCTGCCCGGTGATGCGGCCCGGCTCGGTTCCGCCGCGGCCACCGGGCGGGGAGCTCACGCAGGCCCGGCTGCAGCTGGCCAGCGCCGCGCGGACGGCCCTCGGGACCGGCCTGCGGTTGCTGGGCATCGCCGCCCCCGGCCGGATGTAGCCGCTCACCGGCGCTCCGCGCGCGCGGCTCCGCCAGACCGCCTGGCCGGACCGCCTGACCAGGGCCGCAGCACAACAAACCAGACCGACCAGCGAGGACCACGTCATGAGCCGTGTCGCCCACCCCGCCGGACCGCGGCACGCCGACGTGCTGCCCGCCGAGCATCCGCCGACTCCGCCCCAGGACCTCAACGCCCTGCACCCGGAGATCTGGCCGCGGCTCCGCCCGCCGGGCGGCCGGCGTGCTCACGGTCGGCGGGCTGGACGTGCGCGACCTGGCCGCCGAGTTCGGCACCCCGCTGTTCATCTGCGACGAGGACGACTTCCGGCAGCGCTGCCGCGGCTACCGCGAGGCGTTCGGGGCGCAGGCCGGGGTGTTCTACGCGGCCAAGGCGTTCTGCTGCCGCGGCGTGCTGCGCTGGGTCACCGAGGAAGGCCTCGGCGTGGACGTGTGCACCGGCGGCGAGCTGGAGGTCGCGCTGCAGGCGGGCGTGCCCCCCGAGATGATCACCTTGCACGGCAGCAACAAGCTGGAGAGCGAGCTGGCCCGCGCGCTGGACGCGGGGGTGGGCCACATCGTGGTGGACTCCTTCGAGGAGATCGCCCGCCTGGCCTACCTGACCGACCCGCCGGTGCCCGGCCGCGGCGCCCGCGTCGCTGACCGGCCCGGCCGCAAACGGGAAGCGCGGGCGGGCAACGGGACCGGCGAGCCCGGCGCCGCGGCCCGGCCCCGGGTGCTGGTCCGGGTCACCACCGGAGTAGAGGCGCACACCCACGAGTTCGTGGCCACCGCCCACGACGACCAGAAGTTCGGCTTCTCGCTGTCCTCCGGCGCGGCCGACGAGGCGGTGCGCCGGGTCCTGGCCTGCCCGGGGTGGAACTGGCCGGGCTGCACTCGCACATCGGGTCGCAGATCTTCGACACCGACGGCTTCGAGGCGGCCGCCCGCCGGGTGCTGGGCCTGGCCGTCCGGATCCGCGATGAGCACGGCATCGTGATCAGCGAGCTGAACCTCGGCGGCGGGCTCGGCATCGCCTATACCCCGGACGACGACCCGGCGGACGTCAAGGTCATCGCGCAGAACCTGCACGAGATCGTGCGGGGCCAGTGCGCCGCGGCGGGCCTGGCCATGCCGCGGCTGACCGTTGAGCCGGGCCGCGCCATCGCCGGACCCGGCACGGTTACCCTGTACGAGGTCGGGACGGTCAAGGACGTGGACGGGCTGCGGACCTACGTGAGCGTGGACGGCGGGATGAGCGACAACATCCGGACCGCGCTCTACGACGCCGAGTACACGTGCGTGCTCGCGTCCCGGGAGTCGGCGGCGGCGCCGATGCTGTCCAGGATTGTCGGCAGGCACTGCGAGAGTGGGGACATCGTGGTCCGGGACAGCTACCTGCCTTCCGACCTGGTCCCGGGTGACCTGCTCGCGGTCGCGGCCACCGGGGCGTACTGCCGGTCGATGGCCAGCAACTACAACCACGTCGGCCCGGCCCGCGGTGGTGGCCGTCCGGGATGGCGCGGCCCGGCTGCTGCTGCGCCGGGAGACCATCGACGACCTGCTCCGGCTGGACGCCGGATGAGTACCCAGCACCGGGTTAGCCAGCACCGGATGTAGCCAGCCAGCACGAGATCTAGGGTGATGCCGTAGTGCGGACGTTGAAAGTAGCGTTGCTGGGCTGCGGCACGGTGGGCTCAGAGGTGTACCGCCTGCTCGCGCAGCAGTCCGACGACCTGGCCGCCCGGATCGGCGCCCGGCTGGAGGTGGCCGGGGTCGCGGTGCGGCGGCCGGGCCGGGCCCGCGCCGTGCCGGTCGATCCCGCGCTGCTCACCGGCGACGCCATGGAGCTGGTCACCCGGCCGGACGTGGACATCGTGATCGAGGTGATCGGCGGCATCGAGCCGGTCCGCTCGGTCCTGCTGGCCGCGATGAAGTCCGGCAAGTCCGTGGTCTCGGCCAACAAGGCGCTGCTCGCCGAGGACGGCGCCACCCTGCACGAGGCGGCCCGGGAGAACGGGGCCGACCTCTACTACGAGGCCGCGGTGGCCGGGGCCATCCCGCTGCTGCGGCCGCTGCGGGAGTCGCTGGCCGGCGACGAGGTCCACCGGGTCCTGGGCATCGTCAACGGCACCACCAACTACATCCTGGACCGGATGGACACCTCGGGCGCCGGGTTCGCGGACGCGCTGGAGGAGGCCCAGGCGCTCGGCTACGCCGAGCCCGACCCCACCGCGGACATCGAGGGCTTCGACGCCGCGGCCAAGGCGGCCATCCTGGCCGGGCTGGCCTTCCACACCGGGGTCACCGCGGCCGACGTGTACCGGGAGGGCATCACCGGCGTCACCGCCGCGGACATCGCCAGCGCCCGGGAGCTCGGGCACGTGGTCAAGCTGCTCGCCATCTGCGAGCGCCGCAGCGGCGGCGTCTCCGTCCGCGCCCACCCGGCGATGATCCCGCGCACCCACCCGCTGGCCGGCGTGCGCGAGGCCTACAACGCGGTGTTCGTGGAGGCGGAAGCGGCCGGGCGGCTGATGTTCTACGGGGCAGGCGCCGGGGGAGTGCCCACGGCCAGCGCCGTCCTGGGCGACGTCGTCGCGGTCGCCCGCAACCGCATCGCCGGCACCCGCGGGCCCGATGCATCCACCTACGCCCGGCTGCCAGCCCTTCCGATGGGCGAGGCCCGGACGCGCTACCACGTCGCCCTGGACGTCGCGGACCGGCCCGGCGTGCTGGCCCGGGTGGCGGAGACCTACGCCCGGCACGAGGTGTCGATCAAGGCGGTCCGCCAGGAGGGCCGGGGCGAGGACGCCCAGCTGGTGATCGTGACGCACATCGCCCCGGACGCCGCGCTCTCGCGCTGCGTCACGGAACTGGAGATGATGGACTCCGTCCGGGCCGTGGCCAGCGTGATGCGGGTAGAAGGCGAGCCGGACGAATGACAGCGCCCGCGAGGGGGGCAGGTAAACCAGAGATGACGGCCGACGTGACGTCCGCCGCGGCGGGCTACGTGCCCTGGCGCGGCGTGATCCAGCAGTACCGGGAGTGGCTCCCGCCGCTGCCGGACGGCGCCGCGGTGATCACGCTGGGCGAGGGGGCCACGCCGCTGCTGCCCGCCCCGGTGCTGTCCGAGCGGACCGGCTGTGAGGTGTACCTCAAGGTCGAGGGGGCCAACCCGACCGGGTCGTTCAAGGACCGGGGCATGACGATGGCGGTCAGCATGGCCGTCAGCCGCGGCGCGACCGCGGTGATCTGCGCCTCCACCGGCAACACCAGCGCGAGCGCCGCCGCTTACGCGGCCCGCGCCGGGCTGTCCTGCGCGGTCCTGGTGCCGCGCGGCAAGATCGCCCTGGGCAAGCTGGCCCAGGCCCTGGTGCACGGGGCCAAGCTGCTCCAGGTGGACGGCAACTTCGACGACTGCCTCGAGCTGGCCAGGAAGCTGGCCGCCGACTACCCGGTCGCGCTGGTCAACTCGGTCAACGCGGACCGGCTGGAAGGCCAGAAGAGCGCGGCGTTCGAGATCGTCGACGCGCTCGGCGACGCCCCGGACGTGCACTGCCTGCCGGTCGGCAACGCGGGCAACATCTCCGCCTACTGGATGGGCTACACCCAGTACGCCGCGGCCGGGCGGGCCACCAAGACCCCCCGGATGCTCGGCTTCCAGGCCAGCGGGGCCGCGCCCATCGTCCGCGGCGAGCCGGTCCGCGCCCCGCAGACCATCGCCACCGCGATCCGGATCGGCAACCCGGCCTCCTGGGGGCTGGCCGAGGCCGCCCGGGACGCCTCCGGCGGCCTGATCGACTCGGTCACCGACCGGCAGATCTTCGCGGCGTACCGGCTGCTCGCCTCCAGGGAGGCGGTGTTCGGCGAGCTGGCGTCGGCGGCCGGGGTGGCCGGGCTGCTCCAGGCCCGGGAACAAGGCCAGCTGGCGCCCGGTTCGCGGGTGGTGTGCACGGTGACCGGCAACGGCCTCAAGGACCCGGACTGGGCGGTGTCGGCCGCGCCCGCCCCGATCACCATCGCCGCGGACAGCGGGGCCGCGGCGGCCGCCCTCGGCCTGGCCTGAGGAGCAACTCAGCGTGAGCGGATCCCGGTGGCGGGATAAACCCGTCGTGGTCCGGGCCCCGGCCAGCAGCGCGAACCTCGGCCCCGGCTTCGACGCCCTGGGCCTCGCGCTGTCCCTGCACGACGTGGCCGTGGCCCGGGTGACGGGCGGGGGACTGGACATCGAGGTCTCCGGCGAAGGCAGCGAGACCGCCGCCGCGGGGGAGGCCCATCTCGTGGTGCGGGCCATGCGGGCCGCGTTCGACGTGCTCGGCGGGCAGCCGCCCGGCCTCGGCCTGCGCAGCCTCAACGCGATCCCGCACGGCCGCGGGCTCGGCTCGTCGGCCGCGGCCGTCGTGACCGGCATCCTGGCCGCCCGCGGGCTGGCCGCCGACGGCGCGGAACTGCTGCCCGACGACGCGGTACTGGCCCTGGCCACCAGCCTGGAAGGGCACCCGGACAACGTGGCCGCCTGCCTGCACGGCGGGCTGACCATCTCCTGGGTCCCGGAGCCGGAACCCCCCGCGGTGGCTGCCGCGGGGAACGGCGCCGGCCCCGCGGCCACCCCGCCTGGTCCCCGCGTAGTCCGGCTGCCGGTGCTGGAGGAGATCCGGCCGGTGGTTTTCGTTGCGGAGGAAAGCCTGGCCACGCGGACCGCGCGGGGCGCGCTGCCGGCCGCAGTGCCGCATCGGGACGCGGCCGCGAACGCCGCCCGCGCTGCGCTGCTGGTGGCGGCGCTGACGCGGGTGCCGGAGGTGCTGTTCGACGCCACCCAGGACTACCTGCACCAGCCGTACCGGGCCCGGGTCATGCCGCGCACCGCGGACCTGCTGGGCCGGCTGCGCGCGGCCGGGGTGGCGGCCGTGGTGTCCGGCGCCGGGCCCTCCGTGCTCGCGTTCACCGTGGCGGCGCGGGCCTGCCTGGCGCCTGACCTGGTGGATTCAATCGCAGCGGAAACGGGTATCGGATGGCGTATAAGCCCCCTGGCCATCGACCGGCAAGGCGCAACCCTCCAGACCGCCGTGCCAGGCGAACGCTCCAGAGACAGCGCGCGGTGACGCGTACCCGGACGCAGTGTTCCTGGATCCAGTTCCTGGACACGAGACCTCCTGGACGCCTGCCCCGGCTGCCCTGGAAGGGTCGCGCGGAGACGCCGCAAGATTGGACAGGGCCATCCACGACACACGGACCGGTGCCGAGGGAATGCTGTGGGCTCTCCTAGTGTTAAGGTGGGTGCTGCACCAGATACCCCATCATGGGGTCAGGTGCTCGCCCGTCACTTGCTTCGTGACCGGCTTGACCGCCGGGCGGGGTCAGTGACGCTCCGTCAACTTTCCGGGTCACTTCCTCCTCTCCGCATACACGAATCGCGGAGCGGGCGCGGCGATCCGGGAGCGGGCGGGAGGTCGAGGCGCGCAACCCCAGCCGTCTGGGCTCGTTCCGAAACCCCTGCTCCGGCTGTGGAATCCGGGTTAGTCCTGTGGCCGCCAGCCGGGATCGGGTCCGGGACACGAGGCACAGGCGGACGCGCGGAACGCGACGGTAAAGGCAAGACAGATAAGGCAGTACCTGGTCCGGCTGATTTCGCCGGGCCGTGACACCGGGTCGAACGGCCGCAGGCGCGGCCGACGCCCGCTCCCTGGGAAGGACCCCTCGTGAGCGACACCACCGAACTCTTCACCGGCTCCTCAGGCGTGCCTGAGGCGTCCCCTGGCTACTCCAGCGACTCTGGCCCCTCCGCTAACGCGGGCGCGGCCGCTGGTGCGCCTGCGGGACCTGGCCTTTCCCCGCCTGCGGCGGGTGCGGCCAGCACCACGGCGGGCGCTGGCGCCCCGGCCGGTGAGACGGTGACCGACAAGCCCGCCCGCCAAGGCGGTTCCGGGCTGTCCGGCATGATGCTGGCCGACCTTCAGCGGCTGGCCCAGTCGATGGGCATCACCGGCACCGGCCGGATGCGCAAGAGCCAGCTCATCGAGGCCATCCAGAGCAAGGCGGGGTGGCGGGAGCCAGCGGTGGCGGAGCCACCCAGGCCAGCAGGCTGCCGCCCCGGCTCAGGACAGCGGCCGTTCGGCTGGCCCCTCGGCGGGCAACGGGAGTGGGGCACTCGACAACTCAGTCCAGCGTGGCGCGTCCGCGGGAGCCGGCGCGCCTCGCCACCGTGAGCAGGACGCCATGGAGTCAGACACCACCACACAGCCCGCTCTGGGCGACGCCGCGCACGCATCGAGCCCGGCGCAGGAAGCAGCCACGACCACGCGTGAGGCGCGGCGAGGCGGGTCCCGCGACGCAGCGCAGGCCGGTGCCGCCGGGACCAGGGCGCCCCCGGACAGGACGCCCAGGCCAACGGCGCCGACGGCCAGCTCGCTTTCTCCCCGGCCGGAGCCGAGGCAGGCCAGGCCGTCAACGGTGCCGCTGAGGGCGCCGGGCGGGCCGAGGGCCAGCAGGACGGGCAGCGCCGCGGCGAGCGCCGCCAGCGCGGCCGGCGTGACGACTCCTCCCGCGACGGCTCCGCCCGCGAGGGTGGCGAGCGCGCGACAGCAGCGGGACAGCCAGCGTGACGGTAACCAGCGTGATGGCGGCCCGCGCGAGAGCAACCAGCGTGACGGCGGCCGGGACAGCCAGCGCGACAACGGCCGCGGCGGCCAGCGCGGCGGCCAGGCGATGGACCGCGGTGGCGATGACGACGACGACGGCTCGGGCCGCCGCCGCAGCCGCGACCGGTTCCGCAACCGGAACCGCCGCCGCGAGCGGGGCGGGCCGGAAGCCGAGCCGGTGGTGGCCGAGGATGACGTGCTCATCCCGATCGCCGGCATCCTCGACGTGCTGGACAACTACGGCTTCATCCGGACCACCGGGTACCTGCCCGGATCCAACGACGTGTACGTGTCGCTCTCCCAGGTCCGCCGGCACGGCCTGCGCAAGGGAGACGTGATCGAGGGCGCGGTCCGGCAGCCGCGCGACGGCGAGCGCCGGGAGAAGTTCAACGCGCTGGTCCGGCTGGACAAGATCAACGGCCTGGACCCGGAGCAGTCCCGCGGGCGCCCGGACTTCTCGAAGCTGGTGCCGCTGTACCCGCAGGACCGGCTCCGGCTGGAGACCGACCCGACCGTCCTGACCACCCGGATCATGGACCTGGTCAGCCCGATCGGCAAGGGCCAGCGCGGCCTCATCGTGTCCCCGCCCAAGGCGGGCAAGACGATGATCCTGCAGGCCATCGCGAACGCGATCACCAAGAACAACCCGGAGTGCCACCTCATGGTCGTCCTCGTGGACGAGCGGCCTGAGGAAGTCACCGACATGCAGCGCTCGGTCAAGGGCGAAGTGATCCACTCCACCTTCGACCGTCCCGCCGAGGACCACACCACGGTCGCCGAACTCGCCATCGAGCGGGCCAAGCGGCTGGTGGAAATGGGTCACGACGTGGTCGTGCTGCTGGACTCCATCACCCGGCTGGGCCGCGCCTACAACCTGGCCGCCCCGGCCAGCGGCCGGATCATGTCCGGTGGTGTGGACTCCACCGCCCTGTACCCGCCGAAGCGGTTCTTCGGCGCGGCCCGGAACATCGAGCACGGCGGTTCGCTGACCATCCTGGCCACGGCGCTGATCGAGACCGGGTCCCGCGCGGACGAGGTCATCTTCGAGGAGTTCAAGGGCACCGGCAACATGGAGCTGCGGCTGCGCCGCGAGCTCGCCGACAAGCGGATCTTCCCGGCCATCGACGTGGACGCCTCCGGCACCCGCAAGGAAGAGATCCTGATGACGCCGGAGGAGCTGAAGATCGTCTGGCAGCTCCGCCGGGTGCTGCACGCCCTGGAGCCGCAGCAGGCGCTCGAGGTCCTCATGGAGCGGATGAAGGAGACCAAGAGCAACGCGGAGTTCCTGCTGCACGTCCAGAAGACCACGGTCGGCCAGGACCGCGGCTGACGGTCCCGGACGGGAATCACCAGGCCCCGCAGTACGTTGCAGGGTCTGGCACACTAGAAAGCCATCAACAGCGCGGTACCGGTTCACGCCGGGGCGGCAGTCCCGCCCGGCGACCCGGCGACCGCCAGAGGCAGGAGTACAAAGTGAAGCCTGGTATCCACCCGGACTACGTGGTGACCGAGGTGACCTGCACCTGCGGGAACACCTTCACCACGCGCAGCACGGCCAAGGGCGGCGTCATCCACGCCGACATCTGCTCGAGCTGCCACCCGTTCTACACCGGCAAGCAGAAGATCCTCGACACCGGCGGCCGCGTGGCCCGGTTCGAGCGCCGGTTCGGCAAGAAGGCCGCGGGCTCGAGCTCCAAGTAGCGTTCACGGATCACCGTGCCGGGATGGCATGGCCGGTCTTTCGGGACCTGGACCATGCGGCCACGGCACGGTGATCTTGTCGACGTTTCCGGGGCCCCGGTCTGCGGGCCCCGGTTCAACGAGCTATCAGCACAGGAGGACAACGGTGTTCGACCGGCTGGGTGAGCTGGCAGAGGAGCACGCCGACCTGGAGCGCACCCTCGCCGACTCAGCCGTGCACGCTGACCCCGACCGCGCCCGGGCGCTGTCCCGCCGCTACGGCGAGATCAGCCCGGTGGTCGAGACATACCACCAGTGGCAGCAGGCGGCCGCCGACGAGGCGACCGCCCGCGAGCTGGCCCCGGAGGACGCGTCGTTCGCGGCCGAGGCCGAGGACCTGGGCCGCCGCCGGGTGAAGCTCGAGGAGCAGCTGAACGAGTACCTGGTCCCGCGGGACGCCATGGACGACAAGGACATCATCCTTGAGGTGAAGGCCGGCGAGGGCGGCGAGGAATCGGCGCTGTTCGCGGGCGACCTGCTGCGGATGTACCTGCGGTACGCGGAGCGGCAGCACTGGAAGACCGAGATCCTCGACTCCACCATCACCGGCCTGGGCGGCTACAAGGACGTCACGGTCGCGGTGAAGTCCGGCCGGCACGCCCCCGGCGACGGCGTCTGGTCCCGGCTGAAGTACGAGGGCGGGGTGCACCGGGTCCAGCGGGTGCCGGTCACCGAATCCCAGGGCCGGATCCACACCTCGGCCGCGGGCGTGCTGGTCATGCCCGAGGCCGACCCGGTCGAGGTCACCATCGACCCGAACGAGCTGCGGGTGGACGTCTACCGGTCCTCCGGGCCCGGCGGGCAGAGCGTGAACACCACCGACTCCGCGGTCCGGATCACCCACCTGCCCACCGGCATCGTGGTCTCCTGCCAGAACGAGAAGAGCCAGCTGCAGAACAAGGAGCAGGCGCTGCGCATCCTGCGCGCCCGGCTCCTCGCCCAGGCCCAGGCGGACGCCGAGGCCCAGGCGGCGGCGGAACGGCGCAGCCAGGTGGCCACCGTGGACCGCTCGCAGCGGGTGCGCACCTACAACTTCCCGGAGAACCGCATCTCCGATCACCGGGTCGGCTACAAGGCCTACAACCTCGATCACGTCATCGACGGGGACCTGGACGCGGTGATCAGCGCCCTGATCGAGGCGGACCGGTCGGGGAGAGCGGCAGCGGCGGATGGCGGCTGAGCCGCGCAAGAGCCTGCTGCTCGACGAGATCGCGGTGGCCGCGGCCCGGCTGGCTGAGGCCGGGGTGGATTCGCCGCGGGCCGACGCGGAGCAGATCGCCGCGCACGTGCACGGCGTCCGCCGCGGCGAGCTGCACCGGGTGCCCGACTCCGCGTTCAACCCGCGGTTCTGGGACGAGATAGCCCGCCGCGAGGCGCGGGAGCCGCTGCAGCACATCACCGGGCACGCCTACTTCCGGTACCTGGATCTCGAGGTCGGCCCCGGGGTGTTCGTGCCCCGGCCGGAGACCGAGGTCATGACCGGCTGGGCCATCGACCGGCTGCGCGAGATGGACGTGACCGAGCCCGTCGTGGCCGACCTCGGCACCGGGTCCGGCGCCATCGCGCTGGCCATCGCGCAGGAGGTGCCCAGGTCCCGGGTGCACGCGGTGGAGGCAGACCCGCTGGCCCGGGAGTGGGCCCAGCGCAACATCGACCGCTGCGCCTCCTCCGCCCCGCACACCGCGGGCCGGGTCACGCTGCACGGCGAGGACTTCGGCCAGGCGCTGGCCGACCTGGACGGGGCGGTGGACCTGGTGGTCAGCAACCCGCCCTATATCCCGTGGGGGGCATCGGTGCAGCCGGAGGTGGGCGAGTACGACCCGGCCACCGCGCTGTGGGGCGGCACCGACGGCATGGACGCGGTCAAGGTCGTCGAGCAGGCCGCCCGGCGGCTGCTGCGCCCGGGCGGCCTGGTCGCCGTCGAGCACGGCGCGCCCCAGGGGGCCGCCGTGTACTGGGTTTTCGCCGAGGAGCGGGGCTGGCGGGACACCCGGAACCATAAGGACCTGGCCCGCCGCGACCGGTTCGTCACCGCGGTCTGGCCGGGCCCGCAGCAGTGGGAGGATGGGTCCCTCATGAGCGCAAGGTTTGACTGCGCGGATCCGGCGCAGCTGCTCGAGGGCATCGCGGAGGCGGAAGCGGCGCTGCGCCGCGGTGAACTCGTGGTGCTGCCGACCGACACGGTCTACGGGATCGCGGCCGAGGCGTTCGACCCGGTGGCCGTGGACGGCCTGCTCAAGGCCAAGGGCCGGGGCCGGGACATGCCGCCGCCGGTGCTGGTCGGGACGGTGCGCGCCGCCATGGCCCTGGTGATGGACCTCGCCGACACCGGGAACGACCTGATCGACGAGTTCTGGCCCGGCGGGCTGACCCTCGTCTGCCGGTCCAGTCCCACCCTCGTCTGGGACCTGGGCGAGACCAAGGGCACCGTGGCGGTGCGGATGCCGCTGCACCACGTCGCGCTCGACCTGCTGAAGAAGACCGGCCCGCTGGCGGTGAGCAGCGCCAACGTGTCCGGCCAGCCCCCCGCGACCACGGCCGATGAGGCGATGGCGCAGCTGGGCGACTCGGTCTCGGTGTACCTGGACGCCGGTCCCTGCCCGGGGGATGTGCCGTCCACGATCGTCAACCTGACCGGGTCGGTGCCGCGGCTGCTGCGCCGGGGAGTCATCCCGGTGGAACGGTTGCAGGACGTCGTCCCGCTGGCCATCGTGGACGACGTGGATTCGCGGACGACGATCCTGACGACGTTTCCGGGGGCGTTGCTGATGACGTTCCCGGGGAGATGGCTCCTGAGGACGAGGCTGCCGGGCGTGAGGCTCCCGAAGGCCATGCTCCGGTAGACGGGGTCCCGCGGGCCATGCTCCGGTGGACGGGGCCCCCGAGGATGTTCCAGAGGCGGCTCCGGAGGGCCCGGCCGGTTCGGTTCCGGAAGACATGGGCAGGCCGCGCGAGGTGTTCCATGGCCCCCAAGATGCCGCTGACCAGGGAAAACCTGCCAGCCGGGACGTCGCCGAGTAACTATGGCCGCGATGGGTGGCTGTGCGGCCTACCCTCAGGTTCGTGCTTTAAAGTTGATCCCTAATGGATGAGGCAACCGAACGGGCCGGGTGAACCGGGATGCGCGAGTACGGCCTCACAGTTCTGGTGGCCGCCGCCGTCACTTATCTGCTCACACCGCTGGTACGCCGTTTCGCGATCGCGGTGGGGGCCATGCACGCGGGCCGGGCACGAGACGTGCACACCGAGCCTGTCCCGCTGCTCGGCGGGCTCGCGATGTACCTGGGCCTGGCCGCGGCCCTGCTGGTGGCCTCCCGCCTCACCCATCTGAGCACCGTCTTCATGGGCACCAGGGTGGCCAGCGGCCTGCTGCTGGCCGGCGGGGTGGTCGTGGTCCTGGGCTTCGTGGATGACCGCTGGGGGCTGGGGGCTATCACCAAGCTGGCCGGCCAGGTGGTCGCCGGGGTGCTCCTGGTCTGGAGCGGCGTCTCAGTGGGGTGGCTGCCGATCCCCGGCGGGGGGACGCTCTCGCTGACCCTGGATCAGCAGACCGTGCTGACCATCCTGCTCGTCGTGGTGACCATCAACGCGGTCAACTTCATCGACGGGCTGGACGGTCTGGCCGCGGGGATCGTCGGGATCGGCGCGGCGGCCTTCTTCCTCTACTACTACACACTCACCAAGCGGCTGGGCCTGGACGAGCAGACCGGCCCGGCGCTGGCATCGGCCATCCTGGCCGGGGTGTGCCTGGGCTTCCTGCCGCACAACTTCCACCCCGCCCGCATCTTCATGGGCGACACCGGGTCCATGCTGCTGGGGCTGCTGCTCGCCTACGTGCCCATCTCCAGCCTCGCGTCCCTGGACCCGAACACGCTCACCAGCCCGTCGGCCTACAGCGGCGGCACGGTCAACCGGTTCCCGGAAATCCTGCCGCTCCTGGTGCCGGCCATCATCATGCTCATTCCCTACGCCGACCTGCTGCTCGCGGTGGTCCGGCGGACCCGGGCCGGTCAATCCCCGTTCTCGGCGGACAAAAAGCACCTGCAGCACCGGCTGCTGGCCATCGGGCATTCGCACCGGGCCAGCGTCCTGATCATGTACTTGTGGGCGGCTTTGTTCGCCGGCACCGTCGTGCTGCTGTCGATTATCCGGACGAAGCTACTGGTACTCGGGCTCGTCACCCTGGCCGGTGTGCTGATCCTGCTGCTCGCCTCGATGCCGCGGCTACGGCCGTGGAACCGGCGGGGCCAATTGCGGCTGGCTCCCGACGTTGCCGGGCCGGTGCCTGCGGGTGTGCCGGTGCCTGCGGGTGTGCCGGTGCCTGCGGTGTGCCTTTTGAGTGCCGCCGTGGCGTCGGGTGTGGCTGTGGCGACGGGTGCGGCCGTGGCGGCCGGTGCGCCGGTGCCTTCGGGGCCGGTGCCTTTGGGTCCGGTGCCTTTGGGTCCGGTGCCTTCCGGCGTGCCAGGGGCGTCTGGCCACTCGATCCCGCCACCGGTCCCGGCGGCTGCGGGTACCGCGGCCCGGGCCGGCGCCGCGCGGATCCCGGCGCCAGCCTGGACCGTGGGCTGCCCGTGGATCGTGGGCTGAATGTGGACGTGGGGCCGGTGGACCGTGGGCTGCCGTGGTGGACCGCGGGCTGGCGCGGACCGTGCCGGGCCCGGCCGCCCGCCGGGGTTCGGGGACCTGGGATACGGGGACCCGGGCGCGGCGACGTGGTGTACGGGATCCGTGCGCGGAGACCCGGGGCGCGGGGACTTGGCCCACGAAGATCCGTTGCGCGGGGACCCAGGGCGTGCGGACGTCGCGTACGGGGATCCGCTGCGCGGAGATGCGACGGGAGTATGCGGGAGACCCGCTGCGCGGGAACGCGGCGTATCGGGACTCTCGCCCGAGGACGGGGGAGCGCCGGTACCGGAGCTGGGACGCGAGATCTGCCGGGACGCCGTGGGACGGGGGGCCTGCCGAGCCGGCCCGGCCCGCCGAACCAGCAGCATGGGATTCCCGCCCACCTGGCGCGGCGTGGGACGCGAGATCCGGCCGCGATACCGCCCGAAACGCCAGCTCCCGCCGAGGTCGTTCCTGGTCCCGGAAGCCCTGCCACCTCGAACGATGGTGGCTGGGCGCCAGACCCGGCTGGCGGCCGGGAGCCGGGCCAGTGGTATCCGGGCCGCACAGATCCGGGCCGTCAGATTCAGGCCGGACGGATCCGGACCGGTCGCACGGACCCCGGCTCAGGCCGGACGGATGCCGGGTCTGGACGGATCCGGGCTCGGCCACGGATCCGGGTCGCGTCAGGATTCGGGTCAGTGGTACTCGGGCCGCCCGGAGCCGGGTCAGTGGGAGTCCGGTCGCTGGGATTCCCGCCCGCATGATGCTGGCTCCCGCCGCGCAGGCCTGCCGGGCGCTGGTCTCGAGGGCGCTGGTCTCGAAGACGCCGGACTCCCGGGCCCCAGCCTGCGGGACCCCGGCTCGCAAAACCCCGCGCCGCAACACGCCGGTCCGCAGGATATTGACCCGCTCACTCCGGACCCGGCCCGGAGTCAGCCGCCGAGGCCGGCCCAGGCGCCCCCGGTGCACCCGGACGCGAACGAATACAGCGAAGAAGAGGAGTCGCCACTCTTGCCGTGGCGCCTCCACTGACCCGGGGCATTGACCCGTCGCCCAGCGTCAGCCGGACACCACCCCAGGAACCACTCCCGCCTCCTGAGTCCCATCTCACCCACCAGTCACCCCTTCGCCCCAGACCCAGCGTCGTGATCAAACGATTGGTGTCGCCGGAGCGACACCAATCGTTTGATCACGTGGGAGCGTCCGATCACGACGCGGGATGGCGGCCGGCCGGGCGGCGTGGGCGGCCGGACGGCGGGGTAAAGCGGCCGACATGGCGATTGGGGCTCGGGCGGCCTGACGGGCTGGGCGGGCTGGGCGGGCGAGTGGGCTGCCGGGAGGCCGGGCCGGGCCGGGCGGGCTCGGCGGCTTGCTCGGCGCGGGCGCGCCCGCGATGCCTGGCCCGGGACACGGTCCGCGGCCGGGCTGAGACCTGGTCGGCAAGGGGCCAGGAGGTTTGGTACGGTTCACGGACTCATGTACCACAATCGGAAGTCACGTAACGTTCATCACAGACACGACCCCGGTAAAGACCAGCCAATGGAGCTTGTGATATCTTTCACGAGCAGTCACTCGAGGACGAGTGAGGGGCCCGTGATAGGTTTCGCTCACCCGGCGGCGCGCGAGCTCCGCCTCGGCGGCACTAAGGCTCCTGGCCGGTGCTGTGTGGGAGGCGGACCGGTGCATCCCCGAGTCAAGTGTCCTCCTGACCCCTGCGGAGCCACCTAAGATGCTGGCAAGCTATGGCCCGATCGCCCGGCGTTCTGCCGTGGTCGCGGCTTGTGCTGCCGCGATCATGATCGCGTTGAGCGCAGCGGTCGGCGGCTCTAAGGGACTCCTTGGCAGCGTACTCGGCGCCGCCCTCGTCGTCGTGTTCTTTGCCATCAGCATTGCCGCGGTGTCCCGCGCCGAGAAGGTCAGCCCGCGGGCCCAGATGGTGACCGCGCTGACCACGTTCATCGTCAAGATCCTCGTGCTGATGGTTCTCGTGTCCAGGTTCAGCGACACGACCGTCTTCAACGCGCGGCTGTTCGGCCTGACCGCCATCGTGTGCATCCTGGTCTGGAGCTTCGCCCAGGTCTTCTGGTCGATGCGGCTCAAGGTGCTCTACGTGGAACCGGACGGGGAACGGTGACGCGTGGCGCTTCTCTCGCTCCCGGACGGCGGATCGCGGCCCGCGGGTCAGCCTGCCGTCCGCAGCTTGCCCGCCGCATGCAGCCTGCCCGATGCGCGCCATGAGCGGGACCGGCTCCGCATCGGCGCCCTGACCGCGGCCATGCCGACCGGACCATCCGGCGGCCAGTCGGGCCAGTCGCCGGGCGCCCCGTCGCCGGGCGACGGGCCCGGGGCCGAGGAGAACCAGGGCTGGAGCATCTTCAGCTACCTGATCGCCGGCATGGTGGCCTACGGCCTGCTCGGCTGGCTGGTGGCCTGGCTGACGCACATTCCGGTACTGCTGCCGGTGGGGGCGCTCGTCGGGCTGGTGTTCGCCATCGGCGGAGTGGTCTGGAAGTACGGCCGGCACCCATAGGTAATCTGCATGCAAAGCGTGCTGGCCAGGCCAGCACCGGCATGCCACGACGTTCCGCCCGGACCAGGGCGGCCTGGATGCGCGCCACGCCCGCGGGCGACGTGCGCGGGTACGAAGCAGGAGGAAACTATCTTGCGCGGTGACACGCTGGTGCTCGCCGCGGTGCAGTGCACCGTGGACAACAGTCACGTCGCTCTCGGCGACGCACTGCGGCTTCCCGGGGCCGAACTATCCCGCGCCCACCTTTTTGTTCGTGCCGTTCTTCACGATCGGGTCGTTCGCCTTCACCAAGCCGATGCTGCTGGCACTGGTCTGCGCGGTCGTCGTGGTTGGCTTCTTCTGGGCCGCGTTCGCCAAGCCGAAGATCGTCCCGCGGGGCGTCGCAGAACCTCGGCGAGATGGGGGTCGAGTTCGTCCGCGAGCAGATCCTGCGGCCGATGATCGGTAAGCGCGGCGACAGCTTCCTGCCCTTCCTGGTCTCGCTGTTCTTCTTCATCTGGATCATGAACCTGATGGAGATCATCCCGGTGGCGCAGTTCCCGGCGATGTCGCAGATCGCCTTCCCGGCCGCGCTGATGCTCATGGTCTACGGCACCTATACCTACCTGGGCATCAAGCACCAGGGGCTGGGCGGCTACTTCAGGAACATGATCCCGAGCGGCGTGCCGGGGCCCATCCTGGTCATCCTGGCGCCGGTGGAGATCCTGCAGTACCTCCTGATCCGGCCGTTCACGCTGGCGGTCCGGCTGTTCGCGAACATGTTCGCCGGGCACATCCTGCTGCTGATCTTCACCCTCGCGACCTGGTACCTGTTCACTCTCGACATCAGCCTGCTGTTCAGCGCTGACCTCGTTCATCCTCACCATCGTGCTGACCGCGTTCGAGCTGCTGATCCAGGCCCTGCAGGCCTATATCTTCACCATCCTGACCGCCCAGTACATCGGCGGGTCACTGGAAGCGGGTCACTGAGGTGGACACCAACCCGCTTAGTCCGGCAGCGCGATCAACCGTGCTGACGGTTCACCCCATCCGCTGGCGGTGGACATCCGCCGGCCTTTACGTAAGGAATTGACCACATGGATCATTTGGTCGCACTTAGCTTGGTGCATCATGTGCTCGCCGCCGCGGCACCACCCAGAGCTGCAGATCAACTTCGGTGCGGTGGGCTATGGCCTCGCGGCCATCGGCCCCGGTGTCGGCATCGGCCTGATCTTCGGTCACGGCGTCGAGGCCATGGCCCGGCAGCCGGAGGCCCGCGGGCTGATCCAGTCCAACATGTACATCGGCTTCGCGCTGGCCGAGGCGCTGGCCCTGATCGGCCTCGTGGTCCCGTTCATCTTCGGCGCCACCTGATCGGCGGAGTCTCCCAGTGATCCCTAACCGACAGGAGGCCGACACCGTGACGTACCACGTCGATGCGACGGCGGTGAGTCCGCCGGCCAACCCGCTGATCCCCGAATGGCCCGAGCTGATCATCGGTGCCATCGCCTTCCTCATCGTGTTCGCGCGTCCTGGGCAAGGTGCTGATGCCGCGGATCCAGAAGACGCTGGCCGAGCGGACGGACGCGATCGAGGGCGGCCTCAAGCGGGCCGAAGACGCGCAGGCCGAGGCCCAGCGGGTGCTCGACCAGTACCGCCAGCAGCTCGCTGAGGCCCGCCAGGAAGCGGCGCGGCTCCGCGAGCAGGCCCAGGAGCAGGGCGCGGCGATCATCGCGGACATGCGCGAGGTGGCCCAGACCGAGGCGCGGCGCATCATCGACGCGGCGCACCAGCAGATCGAGACCGACCGGATGCTGGCCATGCAGGCGCTGCGCACCGACGTGGGGGCCATGGCCGTGGACCTGGCCAGCCGGGTGGTCGGCGAGTCGCTGGAGGACGTGGCGCGGCAGCGCCGCATCGTCGAGCGGTTCATCGAGGGCCTCGAGCAGCCGGACGCCGACGGGGCCAGGCCGGACGCTGACGAGGCCAGGTCCGCCACATGAGAGGCCCCAGCCGGGCCGCTCTGGCCGAGGCGAGGCAGCGGCTGTCCGAGGCGGTGACCTCGGCAGCCGTAGCGCGGACCCTCGGCGAGGAGCTGTTCGCCATCCTCGGGCGTGCTCGACGAGGAGGCCGGGCTGCGGCGGGCGCTGAGCGACAGCAGCCGCCCGGCGCAGGCCCGGGCCGAGCTGGCCCGCAGGCTGTTCGGCGGCCAGGTCAGCGAGGCCACCCTCAGCCTGTTCACCAGCATGTGCGAGTCCCGGTGGTCCAGCCGCGGCCGACCTGGCCTCCGCGGTCGAGGAGCTCGCGGTCACCGGCGTTCGCGGCGGCCGCCGAGCGGGGCCGGCATCTCGACGACCTCGAGGACCAGCTGTTCCGCTTCGGCCGGGTGGTGATGGGCGCTCCGGAGCTGCGGACCGTCCTGTCCGACCCGACCATCCCGGCGCAATACAAGCGCCAGCTGCTGGACACGCTGCTCGAGGGCAAGGTGACCGCGGACTCCCGGGCCCTGATCGGCGAGGCGGCGGAACATACCCGGGGACGTAGTGTGGATATGACCCTGGATCGACTACGCGCAGTGGACCGCGCAGTGGCGCCAGCGCCTGATCGCGGTCGCCCGGGTGGCCCTCCCGCTCACCGAACGCCAGCGCGAGCGGCTGGTCGCCGCGCTCGAAGGCGTGTACGGGCACGAGATTCATCTGGACGTCATCGTCGATCCTCGCGTAGAGGGTGGCATATCGGTCCAGATCGGGGATGAATTCATCGACGGCAGTGTGGCGAGCCGCCTCGGGGCGCTGCGCAGGCGGCTGGCCGCCTGACTGGGCGGGCACTGATGCGGCAGCGCGGCGCGCGCCGCGACAACGACATAGCAGTTAACCAACTGACGAGGAAGACGCGAGGACCATGGCGGAGCTGACAATCCGGCCCGATGAGATCCGGGACGCGCTGGCGAGCTTCGTCCAGTCGTACGAGCCCGACGCGGCGGCCCGGGAAGAGGTAGGCGTCGTCGCCGAGGCTGGCGACGGCATCGCGCGGGTCGAGGGCCTTCCCTCGGCCATGTACAACGAGCTGCTGGAGTTCCCGGGCGGGATCCGCGGGCTCGCGCTCAACCTGGACGAGCGCGAGATCGGCGTGGTCATCCTCGGCGACTTCACCAAGATCGACGAGGGCCAGCAGGTGCGCCGGACGGGCGAGATCCTGTCCGTCCCGGTGGGCGACGGGTTCCTCGGCCGGGTCGTCGACCCGCTGGGTGTCCCGCTGGACGGCCAGGGCGACATCGAGCACGACCGAACTGCGCCCGCTGGAGACGCAGGCCCCCTCGGTGGTCCAGCGCAGCAAGGTGAACGAGCCGCTGCAGACCGGGATCAAGGCGATCGACGCGATCACCCCGATCGGCCGCGGCCAGCGCGAGCTGATCATCGGCGACCGGCAGACCGGCAAGACCGCCATCGCCATCGACGCCATCATCAACCAGCGGGAGAACTGGGAGTCCGGGGACCCGGCCCGCCAGGTCAAGTGCATCTACGTGGCGGTCGGCCAGAAGGGCTCGACGACCGCGCAGGTCAAGCAGTCCCTGGAAGACGCCGGCGCGATGGAGTACACCACGATCGTCGCCTCGCCCGCGTCCGACCCGTCCGGGTACAAGTACATCGCCCCCTACACCGGCTCGGCCATCGGCCAGCACTGGATGTACCAGGGCCAGCACGTGCTGATCGTGTTCGACGACCTGTCCAAGCAGGCGGAGGCGTACCGCACCATCTCGCTGCTGCTGCGCCGGCCGCCGGGCCGCGAGGCCTACCCCGGCGACGTCTTCTACCTGCACTCGCGGCTGCTGGAGCGGTGCGCCAAGCTCTCCAAGGAGATGGGGAACGGCTCCCTCACCGGGCTGCCGATCGTCGAGACCAAGGCCAACGACATCTCGGCGTACATCCCCACCAACGTCATCTCGATCACCGACGGGCAGATCTTCCTGGAGACCGACCTGTTCAACTCGGGTGTCCGCCCGGCCATCAACGTCGGCCGCTCGGTCTCCCGGGTCGGCGGTGACGCGCAGATCAAGGCGATGAAGAAGGTCGCCGGCGGCCTGAAGCTCGCGCTGTCGCAGTTCCGCGACCTGGAGGCGTTCGCGTCGTTCGCGTCCGACCTGGACGCCGCCTCCCGGGCCCAGCTGGACCGCGGCGCGCGGCTGGTCGAACTGCTCAAGCAGCCCCAGTACAGCCCGTTCCCGGTGGAGCGCCAGGTCGTGTCGATCTGGGCCGGGCACCAACGGCTACCTCGACGACGTGCCCCTGGAAGACGTCGGCCGGTTCGAGCACGAGTTCCTGGACTACGTCCAGCGTGAGCGGTCCGGGATCTACGACGCGATCAGGGAGACCAAGGAGCTGTCCGACGACACTGCGTCGGCGCTCAAGGAAGCGATCGAGGAGTTCCGCAAGGACTTCACGGTCAGCGGCGGCGAGCTGCTGGTCGTCGAGGAGGCCGAGCCAGCGCCGAGCCGCATGACGAGGCGACGTCGACCAGGAGTCGACGGCCAGCCGGACGCAGCTGAGAGAAGAGGCCGGGTCGAGCGACCGAAGCCGCGTCAGCCGAGTCGAAGTAGGGAAGGCCCAGCATGGCAGGACAGCTTCGGGCGATCAGGCAGCGGATTCGGGGAGTCCAGTCCATTGCCAAGATCACTCGTGCCCAGGAGCTGATCGCGGCCTCGCGGATCATCAAGGCCCAGCAGCGGGTCCGGGACGCCGGGCCCTACGCCCGGGAGATCACCCAGGCCGTCGAGGCGGTGGTCAGCCAGTCCTCGCACATCGATCACCCGCTGGTCCGCGAGCCCGAGAATCCGCAGCGGGCCGCGATCCTCATCCTGAGCAGCGACCGCGGCTTCGCCGGCGGCTACAACACCAACGTCATGCGCGAGGCCCAGGGCCTGCGGGCCCGGCTCCGGGAGCGCGGCGTCGAGCCGGTCACCTACGTGTCCGGCACGAAGGGCATCACCTGGCACCGGTTCCGCGGCATGAGACGTGGCCGACTCGTGGACACGGCTTCTCCGAGGCGCCCCGGCACGACAACGCCCGGGAGATCACCGAGACCCTGTTCGAGGCGTTCAACCGCCCGCCGAGGACGGCGGGGTGGACGAGATCCACATCGTGTACACCGAGTTCGTGTCGATGCTGACCCAGAACGCGGTGGTGCACCGCATCATCCCGCTGGTCATCGAGGAGACCACCGAGGAGCCCGCGAGCGGCCCGATCCCGTTGTACGAGTTCGAGCCGTCGCCGCAGGTCGTGCTGGACGCGCTGCTGCCGTGGTACGTGGAGAGCCGGATCTACCAGGCGCTGCTGGAGTCGGCCGCGGCGGAGATCGCGGCCCGCCGCCGGGCCATGAAGTCGGCCACCGACAACGCCAACGACCTGCTCGAGGAGTTCACCCGAGAGGCCAACAAGGCCCGCCAGGCCGAGATCACCCAGGAAATCAGCGAGATCGTCGGCGGAGCCGACGCGCTGGCCGAGTCCGTCGCAGGGAAAGAGTGAGTGCTCATGACCGCAACCGTCGAGAACACCCCCGCCGCCGGCGGGGAGGAGACCCCCGAGGGTACCGGCCGTGTCGCGCGGGTCATCGGCCCGGTCGTCGATGTGGAGTTCTCCACCGAGCAGGACATCCCCGACATCTACAACGCGCTCCAGGTGGACGTGACCCTGGAGGGGGAGACCAGGACCCTGACGCTCGAGGTGGAACAGCACCTGGGCGACAACACGGTCCGGACCATCTCCATGGCGCCCACCGACGGCCTGACCCGCGGGGCCACGGTCGTCAACACCGGCGGCCCGATCACGGTGCCGGTGGGCGACGTGGTCAAGGGGCACGTGTTCAACGTGCTCGGCCAGCCACTGGACGTGGACGCCGCGTCCCTGGAGGTCAAGGAGCGCTGGTCGATCCACCGCGACCCGCCGGCGTTCGACCAGCTGGAGCCGCGGACCCAGATCCTGGAGACCGGGATCAAGGTCCTCGACCTGCTCACCCCGTACGTCCAGGGCGGCAAGATCGGCCTGTTCGGCGGCGCGGGCGTGGGCAAGACGGTGCTCATCCAGGAGATGATCACCCGGGTGGCCAAGAACTTCGGCGGCGTCTCGGTGTTCGCCGGGGTGGGCGAGCGGACCCGTGAGGGCAACGACCTGCTCGTCGAGATGACCGAGTCCAACGTGATCAAGGACACCGCGCTCGTCTTCGGCCAGATGGACGAGCCGCCGGGCGTCCGGCTGCGGGTCGGCCTGTCCGCGCTGACCATGGCCGAGTACTTCCGCGATGTGCAGGGCCAGGACGTGCTGCTGTTCATCGACAACATCTTCCGGTTCACCCAGGCCGGGTCGGAGGTGTCCACGCTGCTCGGCCGGATGCCCTCGGCGGTGGGATACCAGCCCACCCTGGCCGACGAGATGGGCCAGCTGCAGGAGCGGATCACCTCCACCCGGGGCCACTCGATCACCTCCATGCAGGCGATCTACGTGCCCGCGGACGACTACACCGACCCCGCGCCGGCCACCACGTTCGCCCACCTGGACGCGACCACCGCGCTGTCCCGGGCCATCACCGAGAAGGGCATCTTCCCGGCCGTGGACCCGCTCGCCTCCACCTCCCGGATCCTGGACGCCAAGTACATCGGCCAGGAGCACTACGACGTGGCCCGCGAGGTGCAGCGCATCCTGCAGCGCTACCAGGAGCTCCAGGACATCATCGCGCTGCTCGGCATCGACGAGCTGTCCGAGGAAGACCAGGTGACGGTCAAGCGGGCGCGGCGCATCGAGCGGTTCCTGTCGCACCCCATGTTCGTGGCCGAGCAGTTCACCGGCCAGCCGGGCGTGTTCGTGCCGCTGGAGGAGACCATCGCCTCGTTCAAGGCGATCAACGAGGGCAAGTACGACAACTATCCGGAGCAGGCGTTCTTCATGTGCGGCGGTATCGAGGACGTGGAGAAGAAGGCCAAGGAGATGGAGCACCGGTGAACCCGGAAGCGAGCCCAGTGAGCGGAGGGAGCGCCAGTGACCCTGCAGGTGGAGCTGGTGGTCCCGGACGGCGAGCTGTGGTCCGGGAACGCCCGCATGGTCATCGCCAAGACCCTGGACGGCGACATCGGGATCCTGGGCTCCCACCCGTCCGTGCTCGGCATCCTGGTCCCGGGCAGCGTGGTCGAGATCCGCGACCCGGAGGACGCCGAGGGCGGCCAGGACTCGACCGTGCGGGCGGCCGTGCTGAGCGGCTTCCTGTCCGTCGCACGACGACCGGGTCTCGATCCTGGCCCGCGAGGCCAGCTGGGTAGCCAGGTGGACCGGGCCACGGTCCAGTCCGAGCTCGACGCCGCGCTGAGCGAGGGCGGCCCCGGGGGAGACGAGGAATCGGCCGAGGTGAAGTACTCCCGGGCCCTGCTGCGGGCCGCGGGCGACGGATCCTGACGAGGGCCAGCGCGGGGGGCCGGGATGAGCGGAGCGCTGGCCTTCGACGCGGCCTGGCTCTTCGCTGCGTTCCTGGTCGTGGTCGTGCTGCTCGCCGCGGGCATCACGGCCCGCAGGTACCTGCTGGAGCGCGGCGGCGGCACGGTGGAGTGCGGGCTGCGCATGCCGGACGGCAGCTGGCGCCTCGGCGTGGCCGCCTACCAGCCGGATGAGCTGCGCTGGTACCAGATCTTCGGGTTCCTGCTCCGGCCCAGCCAGGTCTTCAGCCGGCGCACGCTGACCGTGCTGCACCGCCGGCCCCCGACCCCGGACGAGGCGGCCAGCCTGGGCGACGGAGCCGTGGTCGTGGAGTGCCGGGTGGCCGAGGGCGACGGCACGGTGGAACTCGCGATGAGCGACGGGGCGCTGACCGGTTTCCTCGCCTGGCTCGAGGCCGCGCCGCCGGGCTCGCCCGGCTCCTATCTCGGCCAGGCCAGCTAGGTACCCGGCGGCTCATCCCGGGCCAGCCCGGGCCGTGCAGCCCCGCCAGGGCCCGCTCAGCGCTCGCCGCCGGGCTTCCAGAGCACGTCGCCGTCCGGCCCGTTCGCTTCCCGGGCCAGGATGAACAGCAGGTCTGAGAGCCGGTTCAGGTACCGGGCGGTCAGCGGGTTCATCGAGTCGCCGTAGGTCTCCAGCGCGGCCCAGGTGCTCCGTTCCGCCCGGCGCACGACGGTCCTGGCCAGGTGCAGCAACGCGGCGCCTGGGGAGCCGCTGGGCAGGATGAAGCTGCGCAGGGCGGGCAGGCCCGCGTTGTGGGCGTCGCAGTCCGCTTCCAGGGCCTGGACGTAGTCCTCGGTGATCCGCAGCGGGGGATAGGGCGGATTGTCGCTCACCGGGTTGCACAGGTCGGCGCCGACGTCGAAGAGCTCGTTCTGGAGCCGGGAGAGCAGCGTCACCAGGTCCGCGGGCAGCGCGCCCAGGGTGATCGCCATCCCGATGGCGCAGTTCGCCTCGTCCACGTCGGCGTAGGCGGCGAGCCGCGGGTCGGTCTTGGCCGCCCGGCTCCCGTCGCCCAGGGCGGTCGTGCCGTCGTCACCGGTCCGGGTGTAGATGCGGGAGAGCACGACGGGCTGCTCCCTGCGATCGCGTGCCATGGGCTCCACGGTATCGGTGACGGCGCCCAGATCGCGGCCGGCCGGCCTTCCGGGCGGTCGCCAGGCGGCTCAGGGGGCGGCTTTGCCGTAAGCGATCAATGTCCTGACCTTTGGGTATTCACATCACAACCACAATGTGGCATCGTGTAAGAGCGAAGAGTAACCAAGCTGCGGCCTCGTCGGCCGTACGGACACACGGTCGCCGTCTCTGGTGCCTGGCGGTTCTCGGGGGCCCGCCAGAGCCCGCGGTGGCCCTGGAAGAGCGCGCTCCCGGCTTAGCGGCCGGGAGCGCGCTCGGCTTTCCGAGTATCCGCTTACGGGTTGGCGGCGAGGCCGGTCCGTGCTGAGTAGGGTGGTCGGCTAGTCCCCCCGATTGCCCCGTGAGGTCCCCGTGTACGACTACGTCATCGTGGGCGCAGGCAGCGCTGGATGCGTCCTGGCCGCACGGCTTACCGAGAACCCCGCGACCCGGGTCCTGCTGCTGGAAGCGGGCCCGCCGGACGACGCGGACGAGATACACATCCCGGCCGCGCTGAACCTGCTCTTCCAGAGCCAGTACGACTGGGACTTCCACACCGTGCCGCAGGAACGGGCGGCCAGCAGGTCGGTCTACTGGCCGCGCGGGCGCACGCTCGGCGGGTCCTCGTCGATGAACGCGATGATCTACATCCGGGGCAACCGCCTCGACTACGACACCTGGCGGGACGAGTACGGGTGCAGCGGGTGGGGATACGCGGACATACTCCCCTATTTCCTCCGCGCCGAGGACAACTCCCGCGGCTCCTCCGCCTACCACGGCGTCGCCGGGCCGCTGAGCGTGCACCGACCTCAAGCACAAGTCCCCGCTGACCCGGGCCTTCGTGGCCGCCTCCCGGGAATGCGGGCTGCCCGCCAACGAGGACTTCAACGGCGCGGCGCAGGACGGCACCGGCTTCTACCAGGTCACGCAGCGTGACGGACGGCGCTGGTCCGCCGCGGACGCCTACCTGCACCCGGCGGCCTGCGCGGCCCAACCTCACCGTGCACACCGACGCCCTGGTCACCGGGATCATCGTGGAAGGCGGCCGCGCGACCGGTGTTCGTTATCTTCGCCGGGGCGTGGAGGAGGTAGCCCGGGCCGAGGGGGAGGTGATCCTGTCGGCGGGAGCGATCGGCAGCCCGCATCTGCTCCTGCTGTCCGGCATCGGCCCGGCCGAGCAGCTCATCGAGCAGGGCATCCGGGTGGTGGCGGACAGCCCCGGGGTGGGCGCCAACCTCTCCGACCACCCGGTGGTCAGCGCCATGTGGCACACCCCCAAGACCACGGGCCTGTGGGAGCAGGCCGGGCCGTCCCAGCTGGGCCGCTGGAGGTACCTGCACTCCGGCCCGCTGACCTCCAACATCGCCGAGGCGGGCGGGTTCACCCGGACGATGCCCTCGCTGCCCGCCCCCGACCTGCAATGGCATGTGCTGCCGGTGCCGTTCCAGCGCCAGGGCCTGGCCGACCCCTCCATCCGGGCCATCTCCATGCTGATCACCCTGGTCTCGGTGGGCAGCCGCGGGGTCGGTCCGGCTGCGCAGCGACGACCCGCGGCACAAGCCCGCCATCGACCCGGGCTACCTCTACGCCAGCGAGGACATGGAGCCGCTGGTGAGCGGGCTGCGGATGGCCCGCGAGTTCGCCGCCGCCGGGCCGCTGGCCAAGCTCTGCACGGTGGAGATGGCGCCTGGCCCCGCGGTGCGGACCGACGACGAGCTGCGCGAGTTCATCCGCCACGATCTGGGCACGCTCTACCACCCGGTCGGGACGTGCGCGATGGGCGGCGACTCCCGGCTGGCGGCGAGCAAGCTGACCAGCGTGGTCGACCCCGAACTGCGGGTCAGGGGGGTGGAGGGCCTGCGCGTGGTGGACGCGTCGGTCATCCCGGCGCTGCCGCGGGGCAACACCAACGCGCCGGTCATCGCCATCGCCGAGCGGGCGGCCGACCTGATCTGCGGCCGTGCGCCGCTGGCCGCGATGGACCCGGCGCTCATGCCCGACCACGCCGTGATCGGGATGCGGCTGACCGCGGCCCGCGTCAGCGGCCCGAGCATTCGGGCTGCTGGCCCAGCGGCGCCCGGCGGCCGGTCTAGCGGTAGCGCTTGCCGTGCAGCAGGGTGACCAGCCGGAGCACCCGGTTCAGGTCCTTGTCGCTGCGCTCGGAGCGTGGTGAGGTCGGCCAGCGGCCGCATCCGCTGGCGGGTGATCGCCTTGGCCCGGGAGAACTCCCGGAGGCCGTCCGCACCGTGGATCCGGCCGAACCCGGAGTCGCCGCTGCCCCCGAACGGCAGCGCGGGCACGCTGGCGAACGTGATCACGGAGTTGATCGAGGTCATCCCGCTGCGCAGGGCCCGCGCGACCTCGAGTCCCCGCTTGGTGTTCTTGCTGAACACGGCGGAGCCGAGCGCGTAGCGGCTGGCGTTGGTCAGCCGCACCGCCTCGTCCAGGTCGCCGACCCGGGTCACGGTCAGCGTCGGGCCGAACGTCTCCTCGCGAGACCGCCCGGCTCTCCTCGGGCACATCGGCCATGATGACCGGCCCGACGTACGGCCGGCGGATGCTGGCCAGGCCGCCGACCACCGGCCGGCCGCCCCGGGCCAGCGCGTCGGCGACGTGCCGCTCGATGATCTCGATCTGCCCCGGCATGGTCATCGGGCCGTAGTCGGCCTCCCGGTCCTCGCCGGGCCGGACCGCGGCCGCCCGCTCGGCCAGCTTCTCCAGGAAGGTGTGGTACACCTCGTCCACCACGTAGACCCGTTCCACCCCCACGCAGGTCTGGCCCGGCGTTGGACAGCGCCCCCCACGCGGCCGCGTCCGCCGCGGCGTCCAGGTCAGCGTCGGCGCCCACCAGGAGCGCGTCCTTGCCGCCGCACTCGGCCACCAGCGGGGTCAGGTTCTCCGCGCAGGCGGCCATCACCTTCCTGGCCGTGGCGGCCGATCCGGTGAACGCGATCTTGTTGACGGCGCTCAGCGCCAGCGCCTGGCCGGTCTCGCCGCCCCCGGTGACCAGCTGCAGCACCGGCTGCTCGGGAACCACCTCGGCCAGCGAGCTCACCAGCCAGCCGCCGACCGCGGGAGTCAGCTCACTCGGCTTGAACACCACCGCGTTGCCCGCGGCGAGCGCGTAGACGATGGAGCCCATCGGGGTGAAGACCGGGTAGTTCCAGGGCCCGATCACGCCGACCACGCCGAGCGGCTGGTATTCGAGCCGGGAGGCCTGATTGATGGCGATCAGGCCGCTCCGGACCCGCCGCGAGCCCAGCACCCGGCCGCGCGTTCTTGGCCGCCCAGTCGATGTGCACGATCGCCAGCAGGATCTCCAGCTGCGCGTCGGCGAGCGGCTTGCCGGTCTCGGTGTGCACGAGTTCCGCGAGGCGGGCCAGGTACCGGGTGATATGCGACTTCCAGGCCAGCAGGCGGGTCCGGCGCTGCTGGTAGGTCAGCCCGGCCCACCACGAGGCCGCCTGGCGGGCCCGCTCGACGACCGCGTCGACCTCGCTGCGTCCCTGCACCGGGTAGGTGCCGATGACCTCGGAGGTCGCCGGGTTGACCGAGTCGAAATTCTCCGCGACCCAGGCCGGCCCCTGCTCCCATACCGACGTGCCCATTGTCCTCACCGTCACCCTGTGCGTTGTCCGGGTAATCCCGCGATTCGCGGCTTTGCGGCCTCGCGGCCCTGTGTTCCATTAGGTCTGTCGGGCCAGTAAATCATCGCCCGGGCCGGGCCAGGTAGCGTGAGATCGCATGAGCCGGAAGCCTGATGCGTGATCACCGGAGCGGCCTCCATGACCGGACGTCCCTACGTCGTGCTCAGCTGCGCCATGTCGCTGGACGGCTGTCTCGACGGGACGGGCGAGGACCGGCTGGTGCTGTCCGGCGCAGCCGATCTGGACCGGGTGGACGCGGAGCGGGCGGCGGCCGACGCCATCCTGGTCGGCGCCGGGACCATCCGCCGCGACGATCCCCGGCTGCTCGTCCGCTCGGCGCGCCGCCAGGCGGAGCGCCGCGCCGCGGGCGGCCGCCGCAGCCCGCCGGGGTCACGGTCACCGCCAGCGGCGACCTCGATCCGGCGGCCCGTTTCTTCACCCGCGACCCGGGAGAGGGAGCGCGGGGGAGGGGGCTGCGGGCGACGGTGGCGCGGGCTAGGGCGGCGCGGCGGCGCAGCGCATCGTCTACGCCGCCACGCCGGTGCTGCCGAAGCTGAGCGACCAGCTCGGCGGCCTGGCCGAGGTGGTCGACGGCGGCGACCCGCCGCAGCTCACGGCGATCCTGGCCGACCTGGCCGGGCGCGGGGTGCAGCCGGCTCATGGTGGAGGGGGGCGCCAGCCTGGGCACCCAGTTCCTGGCCGGCGGGCTCGTGGATGAGCTGCAGCTGGTCATCGCCCCGTTCTTCGTCGGGGACCCGGCGGCGCCGCGCTTCGCCGGGCCGGGCACTACCCGGCCAGCCCGGACCATCCGCTGCACCTGGCCGAGGCCCGGCCGGTGGGGGAGGTGGTGCTGCTGCGCTACCTGGCGGCCGCCCCCGCCCCGCCGGGCACCGCGGACGACGCCCGGGCCAGAGCGATCGGAGGCGGGCCGATGGCTGACCAGGAGCCGGGCTCGGGGCCCGCCGCGACCGCGGCTGACTGGGAGTGGCTGCGCCAGGCCATCGAGCTCTCCCGGTGCTGCCCGCCGTCGGCCTCCGCGTTCTGCGTCGGCGCCGTGATCGTCGCCGCGGACGGCGACGATCATCGCCACCGGCTTCTCGCGGCAGCATGACCCGCACGACCATGCGGAGGAGGGGGCGCTGGCCACCGTGGATCCCGGCGATCCGCGGCTGCCCGGGGCGACGCTGTACAGCTCGCTGGAACCGTGCCGGTTCCGCGCGTCACGCCCCCGGCCCTGCGCCGAGCTGATCATCGCGGCCGGCCTGCGCCGGGTGGTGATCGCCTGGCTGGAGCCCCCGGTGTTCGCCCAGGGCGGGGGCGCGGAGCTGCTGCGCTCGTCCGGGGTCACCGTGGTCGAGATCCCGGAGCTGGCGGCTGAGGCCCGCGCGGTCAACGCGCCCGTGCTGGGTGGCTAGTGCTGGGCTGGCTCGTGCTGGGTGGCTAGTGCTTAGCTCGAGGTGCCCGCCATCTGGGGATCCTGAAGCGCGGCCCCGTAGCGCATCGCCGCGAGCTGGCCGACGGCCGGCTGGGCCCCCAGCGGCTGGGCGGCCTTCATCCCCGCCGCCTCGGCGAGCGCGTCGAGGTCGAGATGGTCCGTTTCCGGCCCGATGACGCAGGGGGAGAGGGCGAGGCTGGTGACGCCCGCGTCGAACAGGCGCCCCGCGGCGTCCCTGACGCTGCTGGGGTCGCTCAGCGACGCGGCGGCGACCGGGACCGCCAGCCGTGCGGCCAGCAGCACCGCCCCGGTACCGGCGATGGACATCGCGTCGGTGCCGAGCGCCGTGACCAGCACACCCTCAGCCGCGGTGCTGGTGATGCTGATCCGGCCCATCCGGTCACCGCGGGCCAGGCCGGCCTCGGCGAGCCGGGCGTGCAACGCCCCGGCCAGGATCGGATGGACGCCGAGAGCCGCGGTGGACAGCACCGGCACGGCCGCGGCGGCCACCTCCGCGGCGATCGCCGCGTCGGTCTCCGGCTGCGGGCAGATGAGCATCGGCACCACCACGGCCGCCGGGCGGCCGTCCACGCTGTGGCAGCCAGCCAGCACCGAGCTGAGGCTCTCCTCGTCGCCCTCCAGGAAGCCGGCCCGCACCGTGACTCCCGGGCAGGACTGGCTGGCCACGTCGATGATGCCGGCCGCGATATCGATCGCCGGCGTCGGTGGCCGGGCCGGGAACCGCCAGGATCAGCGCGGGCGCGTCGGATGGCACGGACAGCTGGTGCGGACTGCGGTGCCGTCCGGACCGCGGCCCGGGCCGGAACCGCGTGGTCCGCGTCGGCAGCCGGCCGCGAGCCGTCCTGGCGTCGGTCGGCAGCCCGGGGTCGCCGGGTCAGCGCGGGCAGCGCCGGGGTCACGGGCTGGGCAGTCCGCGGGTCGCCCGGGTCCGGCGGAGCCCGGGTCGCGGGTCGGCAGCCCCGGGTCACGCGCTGGCAGCCCTGGGTCGCGGCGCTGGGCAGTCCCGGGTCGCGGGTCGGCAGCCCGGAGTCGCGGGCCGGCAGTCCCGGGTCGCGGGTCGGCAGTCCGGGGTTGCGGGTCGGCAGGCCCGGGGTTGCGGGTCGGCAGCTCCGGATCCCGGGCCGGCAGGCCGGGGTTGCGGGTCGGCAGCTCCGAATCGCGTCGGCTCGGCGCGGGTCCGGCAGCTCCGACGCGATCGGCAGCTCCGGGTCGCGGGTCGGCAGCTCCGAGCCGCGCACCGGCAGCCCTGAGTCTGCGGGTCGGCAGCTCCGAGTCGCGCGCGGGCCAATTCGGCCTGCGCGCGGGAAGGTCAGGAGCGGGTCCCTGGTCAGTACCCATAACCGGGCCATAGTAGCCAGCCTGGAAATCGCGTGTCCGCAGATGCGCGACATCACCAGGCAGAATTGCGTGGAACCCGGGCCGGCCGGCCCGGGTCGCGGTGGGTTTGCCGCAGCTGAGGACCGACGTCGCGGGACGGTCAGAACAGCCGCAGGGTGCCGTCCTCGGCGCCGCGCAGGGAGTCGTAGTCGAGGAGGAGGCACCGGATGCCGCGGTCCTCGGCGAGCACGCGGGCTTGCGGCTTGATCTCCTGGGCGGCGAAAATTCCCCGCACCGGGGCCAGCAGCGGATCCCGGTTCAGCAGGTCCAGGTACCGGGTCAGCTGCTCCACCCCGTCGATCTCGCCGCGGCGCTTGATCTCGATCGCCACGCAGCCGCCCTCGGCGTCGCGGCACATCAGGTCAACCGGGCCGATCGCGGTCGGGTATTCGCGGCGCACCAGCCGCCAGCCCTCGCCCAGGACCTGCATCTGCGCGGCCAGCAGTTCCTGCAGGTGCGCCTCGACGCCGTCCTTGACCAGGCCGGGATCGATCCCCAGGTCGAAGGAGGAGTCACTGATGATCTCCTCGAGGGTGATGGTCAGCGTCTCGCCCGACTTGCCCGTCACCACCCACCGGCCCGGTTCCTCGGCCAGCCGGCAGGGCGGGGACATCCAGTTCAGCGGCTTGTACGAACCGCCGTCGGAATGCACCAGGACGGAGCCGTCCGCCTTGATCATGATGAGCCTGGTGGCCGGGGCCAGCCGGGCCGACAGGCGACCCGCGTAATCTACGCTGCACCGGGCGATGACGAGTCGCACGGAAGCCAACTGTAGCGGGCGGAAGGACATGCGGAGTGCCCAAGCGGAGCGCGGCCCTGCTGGTGTACCGGCGGCGCGGGGAGAGCGGGCTGGAAGTCCTCATCGCCCACATGGGCGGCCCGTTCTGGGCCAGGAAAGACGCCCGGGCCTGGTCCATCCCCAAGGGGGAGTACGACGGCACCGAGGAGCCCCTGGCCGCGGCGCGGCGTGAGTTCGAGGAGGAGATAGGCTCACCGGCCCCGGAGGGAGCCGTGGCCGACCTGGGGGAGCAGCGGCAGCCCGGCGGGAAGATCATCGTGACCTACGCGGTCGAAGGGGATCTGGACCTGGCCGGGTTCCGGAGCAACACCTTCACCATGGAGTGGCCCCGGGGCTCAGGGCAGGTCCAGGAGTTCCCCGAGATGGACCGGGCCGAGTGGATGAGCCTCGGCCGCGCCGCGGACATGCTGGTCATGGGGCAGGTCCCGATCCTCGACGCGCTGCGCGAGCACCTCGGCCGGCCTGACGCCTGATCCGGACGCCTCAGGCTGCGCGCGATCTTCGGCTCGACGAGATTCAAGCCGGACACGCCGAGCCTGAAGGCATTCTCGGCGGCGGATTACCTTCGATGCTGCCAGTCCTGGTTGTAGGGCCCCTGAGTCGCTGGTTCATCGTCGAACCACACCACGCCGAGCAGTTCTGTACTCGGCAAGTCCGTTGAACAGGTCAGTCGATCTTGGCGGATCGGACGTGACCTTGGGGCTGACGGCGGTCTCGGACAGCAGGATCGGCTTTTTGGTGATCCTGCGCACCTGGCTGATGGTCGGCCGAAGACGCTGTTGAAGGTGTCGGACGGCTGGATGTAGTACCCGTCAATGCCGACCCAGGTGACGTAGCTTGGCCCCGGCCACCAGGCGGCGATGGGCCCGGTGCCCTGGCGTGTCCGCTGGTTGACGGTCCACAGCCAGGTGACGTTGTCGGCGCCCTCGGCGCGGAAAAGGTGACGATGTGCCGCCATGCGGCCACGAAGGTCGCGGGCGTGCACGTGCCCGTATCCCCATGAGTACCAGTGAGCGTTCATCTCGTGCCCGAAGCCGATGACCACGGCGTGGCCGTAAGTCGCGGACGCTGTCGGCGTAGAGCGCAGGTAAGCGTCGTAGGCGCCTGCGGCGATGCCGGAGACTGTGGCGTAAGCTGGGATCGATCTGGACGTACGGGATCGTGTGTGGCTGTGGAGCATGTCTGGCAAATGAGGAAGTTGAAGGGCTGCGGCCCACCCGCTGTAGTAACCTACCAGGTTGGGCTGCTTCCGCTATTGTCCGACGAAGTGTCGACAATTGGCGGCGTAACTCCAGGCGGTACTCCCGGCTCGAACACGCCCAGGTAGCCAGGCGAGCTGTAGGGAGGCGAGAGTCGGGGTGCCGGCGTGCAGGTAACGGAACTTCAGGTCGGGCTGCCGGTACAGCGATAGCCGAGACGCAGGCCACCACCACGCTGAGGAGCAGCAGCAGACGGTATCTCATGCTGTCTTCTTTCCAGGGAAGATGACGCGGCTGACGACGGCGAGGTTGAGCAGCCCGAAGAGCAGCAGGCGGCCAGGGCTGCCAGCGACCCGACGCCGAACGCCAGATGGCCAGGGCACCCAGAGCACGGCCATGCCGCCGCTCCACCAGGTCACCCCGATCCGGAACCGGGGCAGCGAGCTTCCCGGAGTCCCGGGTGGGATGCCAGCTCATCGATTTGCCCCGCACGCCATCCCAGAGGGAGAACACGTGCGCCCAGCCCCGGGCGATGCCCAGCGGCCAGACCGACGGCCCGTACGGCGCGCGATGCCACAGCGGGTAGAGGACGGCCCCGATCGACGAAGGCCGGGATCAGGATGACGAAGTTCCGCAGCCGTGATCGCGTCCGGCAGGAAGACCAGCATGATCGACGGGGAGCAGCGGGCCGAAGAAGACCAGCAGCGCGGTATAGACGTAGTAGAAGAACCCCGATACGAACGTGAGCCGGGCCGGAAGGCTCATTTTGACCGTCCAGAGCCGCTTCGAGCACACGATTCCGACGTTCCCGGCGCACCAGCGGTACTGCTGGCGTACGAACGCGTCGAGGTTGTTCGGGCAGATCCCGGTGGCCAGGACGATGGGCAGGTAGGTGATGGACCAGCCATCCCGCATGACGTTGAGGCCGGTGTGGACGTCCTCGGCGTAGGGGATGAACGCGGCGCCGCCCTGCGCCTCCAGCGCCTCCCGCCGGTAGACCGCTGACGTGCCGACGCAGACGGCGGCGCCGAACCGATTGCGGGCCGACCTGGATCGCCCGGTAGAACACCTCCTGGACCGAGCCTGCGGCGTTCTCGAGCCACGACTGGTCGGGCTCCTCGCGGAAGAACTGAGGAGTCTGGACGATCGCCAGGCGAGGGATCGTCCATGTAGGGCAGCGTCTCGGCCAGGAAGTCGGGCCGGGGTGCGAAGTCGGCGTCGAAGATGACGATGTACTCGCTGCTGGTGCGGGCGAAGGCGTACCGCAGGTTCCCGCTCTTCTTATGGATCCGCTGGCCGGGCCGCCGGATGTACTGCAGGCCGAGCGACGCGGCCAGTTCGCGGGCTTCATCCGAAGGCCCATCATCCAGGACATACGCCTGGATTCGGTCCCTGATAAGCCGCCAGCAGCCCGCAGACCGCCGTCCAGGTGTTGCGGAGCATCTCGATCGGCTCGCCGCAGATCGGAAGGTAGATGTCCACATCGGGGAACGCCGGCGGGTTCCAGGCCTGGATGACGGGCCTGATGAGCGGCCAGGTCGAAGCCGCGGCCGCTGAAGTTCACCGGCAGGCAGACCACCTGGTACAGCGCGTAGCTGCCGGTGAAGATCATGAACGGCCAGAGCGCCGGGTCCTGGGCCTCGAACCGGATCTGGCTGATGATGAGGCAGGTCGCGCTGATGGCCAGGATCGTCGTCAGGTAGGGCAGGTTGCGCTGCAGATAGCGTACTTCTCGACGTCATCCGGTGGGGCGCGGCAGCGAGCCGGGGGTGTTCGGGTTCCCTGGCGGTGCTCTCAGGGAGCGGAGCGTGGCTGGTGGGGTCACTTCGGTGGCTCGTACCGGTAGATGATGTAGGTGCCCTCGGTGCTGCCGATGTAGTACGGGACGACCTCGGCGACTGCGGTAGTAGCGGCTGTGGTGAGGTCGGTGGCGATGCGGTGGTCGAGGGCGGTGGTGTCGGCTGAAGTTCAGCGCGATGACGGAGAAGTAGTGCTGGCTGATGTAGCGGTCGAAGGCGGCGGGGTCGCCGGCTCCGACGACGTTGCCGCGGGTGGGGCCGCCAGTATTGCCGCCGCCGGGCAGGACGATGTTGCGGGTACTGGACCAGCGCTGCCACTGGCTGCCGGCGGGCAGGTAGTACTCAGCGATGGAAGGGTCTTCGACCAGCAGGGGCCCGCTGCCGTGGGTGGCTAGCGGGCGGAAGATGCGATGAAGGTGGCCGAGTTGGGCCAGCTGGTGGCGAAGGCCTGTGACTGGGTGATGCCGAGGGAGCGGGGAAGGCCAGGGCGACGACGCAGGCCGCGCAGGTCATCGGCCGGGAGCGGCCGTCGGGGGCGGCGGCGATGAAGGATCGACGGTGTAGCCGGCGGCGATGGCGGCGAACCACGCGCCCAGGCCGACATGCTTGTTCAGCGCATCCAGCGTGTGCAGGTTGGCCTGCTCCAGGGGCCGAGCCAGCGCGGCGGCGGCCAGGATCAGCCAGCAGCCAGGTCTGGCGGGCGCCGCGGCGCGTGACGGCAGCTGGCGATAATGGCGCCAGATGGCCAGGACGAGGATCACGCCGGTCCAGGTCCAGGTGTCGGACAGCACCGAGGTGACCGGGGCCGACCCGGCCGCCCGCTCCAGCGTGGTCTGGCGGATTCCGCTGGTGTAGCTGGTCCCGCCGAGCAGCATGGCGGCGATGAGCAGCGCGGCGGTGACGGTGAGCAGGGCGCCGGCCGCGGCGGGTGGCCAGCCGGCGGCCCGCGGGCCAGGCGGTGAGCAGGGCGAGGAGGATCACGACCGGGTCGAACAGGGTGGAGGAGTAGGCGGTGGCATTGGCCAGCGCGAGGACCACGCCGGCCAGGGCCATCCGGCCGGCCGCCTCGCCTGCTTCCGGGGCGCTCGACCACCAGCCAGGACGCCAGGGCGAGCAGGAACACCGACATTGCGTCATAGGTCGCGAACGAGCCCAGGTGCAGCACCGGCCCTGATAGCGCGAACAGCGCGCAGGAGAAGAAGGCGGCCCGGCGCCCGAACAGCCGGCCTGCCACCGCCCACAGCAAGGCCGTCGCGCCCAGCATGAACAGCAGCGACAGCAGCCGCGCGCCGGCCAGCCCGCCAGCCGCGTCCGCCAGCGCTCCCAGCGGCGGGTAGATCACCGGCGCACCGGAGAAATACGACGCGAACGGCGGCACCACCGTGCCGTGCAGCCAGTGCGACCACTCCAGGTGGCCGGCCCACAGATACTCCGCCTCATCCTGGAACGCCGTGTCCACCCCGAACAGCCGGACCGACAGCCCGGCCTGCACGACGAGGACCAGGATCAGCGGCAGCCACGCTGGCCCCCATGAGCCCCGCGTCCGGCCCATCCGGTGCGCGCCCGCCACCCCGGCGTCCGACCCCTGCGGCAGGCAGGCCCGCAGACCCCGGGGCGCCGGGAGTCTCGGGCACGGTGGTCCGGTGATCCATGGGATTCGCACCTGTCTGCGATCAGGGAGAAGGCACCAGGGATTCCAGGGTCCCCCCGAGGCCCGCTCGACGTGCTGGTGCCGTCACGTGGCATCACGCGACATCGCGGTAGCACCTGCCGGCGTACCGCATAGGGAAAGCTACTGTTTCAATCCGGGGTACGAGGTGTTTTTAGCTGATTTGACGCCTGACTGGGCGCATGGCTGTCTGCGGGGGGACTGTTCCGTCACCGGGGACTACTTCCCCGCCAATGCCGCCCGGAAGGCCTTGATCTCTCCCGGGTGCCCTTCCAGCCGCCAGTCCTCACCGCTATAAGGGCTGGGCCCGGCCCCGGAGCTGTCGTGGTCAAACCACACCAGTCCCAGATAATGCTCCTTCCGCACTCCGGCGAAAAGATCATTGATCCGGCGCGTCTGACCGGCGCCCGAAGCGCTGGCGGTCTCCGCGATCAGGACCGGGTCGTTCGTGAACTTCCGGACGCTCGCCACCACAGGCTTGAAGATGTAGCTGAACGACTCGTCCGCCGTGAAGTAGTAGCCGCTCACCCCGACCCAGTTCACGTAGCTGGCGCCCGGCCACCAGGCACGCACCGGCCCGGTCTTGGCGCTGGCCGAGTTCACCTGCCAGAGCCAGGTCACGTTGGTCGCGCCGTGCCGGCGGAAGACGGTGACGATGTGCCGCCACGCCGCGACGAAGGACGCCGGACTGCTGTGCGTGTAGGCCCAGGAATACCAGTAACCGTTCATTTCATGACCGAAACTGATGACGACGTGTTTCCCGAACTTGGCCACCGCGCGGGCGTAGGACACCAGGTAGGGGTCGTAGGCACCGTTGGCGATGCGATCCAGCGGCACTCTCGTGGGATCCATTTCCACGAGCGTGGTCGCGCCGTGGTCCGCGGCGATCCTCGCGAACTTTGCCTTAAAGGGCTCGGGCCAGCCGCTGTAGTAGAGGACGAGGTTGGGGCTGTGCCCGACGGCCTGGGTGAACTTGTCCACGTTGGCATAAGAGTGCGGGCTGCCGGGCTCGAACACGCCCAGGTAGTGCAGGGGTGCGGCGACCACGGCCGGTTGTGCCGCGGCCGGATGCGAGCGGCTCTCCTTGACCACCACGACCACGATGGCGGCGCAGATCACCACGGCCGCGCACATCACCGCAGTGACGTGCCGTCCGTACCAGGACCTCGCCTGGTGACCCCCGTCCCGGGGGTCGGGTTGGGCCACGTCAGAATCCTGCACAGGGGCGCCAGATCTGGCCACGCCAGACTCCTCACTGGGTGGTGTGTCGGCTTGTCCCGCTGGATTGCGGGGCCAACCGATTCGCCAGGCTACCGTCCTGTCACCCGATTCGCCGGCCATGACGGGGAAGTCGGGCATTAGCGTTCGGTTTGCCGGACATATCACGGACGGACCTGATACGCTCCCCGCGCCAGAGCCGTGGCATGGGGGTGAGTTCGGTGTGCCCGGCGGCGCGGGACGCCCGTCCCTTCCCCCGCTGCTCAGTCTGAACTCATGGAGGCCCGCCCATAATGGGTCAGACATTCTTTCTGTTTACTATGCCATTGGTATTTACCGCCACTGTGAAAGTGGTGTGTCCCCGCCATCCGCCCATTGGCCACAGTGCCTTACCCCACGGTGATTCCTGTACCGGTGTTCGCTGCCCCGGCCCCGTGAGGGCGTGAGCGATGCGCATTCTGGTTGACCAGTCCGGCTACGACCTGCTGAACATCGGCGATGTCGCCATGCTCCAATCGTGCGTGACGCGCCTGCGCGGGCAATGGCCCGCGGCCGAGATCATGGTGATCGCGACCGCATCCGAGCGTCTCGCCGCCTATTGCCCGGGCACCATCGCCGTCGGCCGGACTTTCGCCGATCTTCGGAGCTTCCGGCTGGTGCCGCGAAAGGCCCGGCTGGCCCTTGAGCAGGCGTGGAAGATCGCGGGCCCGTATCTGGCCCGCCAGCATGGCCGTCCGGTCGCCGGGCCGGCCCCGCACGGCGGTCCAGGCGGTACGGGCGGCCGATCTGGTGGTGGCCAGTGGCGGCGGCTACGTCACCGACACCTGGTGGTGGCATGCGTCCGGGGTGCTGAGCCTGCTGTCGCTGGCCCAGCGGCTCGGCAAGCCCACGGCCATGTTCGGGCAGGGCATCGGGCCGATGAAGCGGCGCCTGCTGCGGGCCCAGTCGCGGGCCGTCCTGCCCCGGCTGGCCCTGCTCGGCCTGCGTGAAGAGCGGACCGGGCGGCCACTGGCCCGCTCGCTCGGAGTGGCGCCCGCGGCTCTGCTGCTGACCGGTGACGACGCTCTGGAGCAGGGCAGCCATCCCCGGGCACTGGCCGCAGGCAGCGCGGCGGGCCACGCCCTCGGCGTGAACCTGCGGGTTTCCGGTTACGCCGGAGTCGGCCCGGCGACCGCCGCATCCGTGGCCTCGGTGGTACGGGCGGTGGCGACTGAACTGCGGGCTGACCTCGTCGGCCTGCCCGTGTCACGCTACGCGACCGCCGCCGACGCCGGGGCATTGCGCGAGTTGTGGACCGAGTCCCGGGGCCAGCCTGGCCGTGGATGACATCACCACTCCGGAGGGCCTGGTCACGGCGGTGGCGCAATGCCGCGCCGTCATCACCGGCAGCTATCATGCGGCCCTGTTCAGCCTGGCCGCAGGCGTGCCCGCGGTCTGCCTGACCAAGTCGCCCTACTACGACACCAAGTTCGGCGGCCTCGCGGCGCTGTTCCCCGGCGCCTGCGCCACCGTCTCGCTCGACGGCCCGGACGTCGCCGCCCGCCTGCGGGCGGCCGTCGGGGACGCCTGGCTGCTGCCTCCCGCCGCGCGGACGGCAGCGGCGGCCAGCGCCGCCGGCCTGCGCGAGCGCCGGCGCGGCAGGCCTACGCGCAGTTCCGGCTGGCCGTGGAGAGCCACGGGAGCCCGGCTGACCGGCCGGTCACACTCCGATGAGCCTTCCCGCCGGCGTGCCTCCGGCCAGATCCGCCCCGGGGTCCGGTCCCCGGCCCGTCCGCGCCCGGGGGTTTCTCCCCGGCGCTGGTGATGGACGTGGAACTGGCCGGGCCGTTGCCCGCGGTGAGCTTCGATGGCCGGTGCCGCCTGGCTCTTCGTGACCGTGCGGCTGCACACCGAGCCGCTGGGCACCTGCCTCCTGGCTCTCGGGCCTGGCGGACTAGCCGCCAGTGACCTGGCCGCCGCAGTGTGGCCGGAGGTCCGCGAGCCGGTCATGACCCGCTTCGCCAGCGCGGGACTGCCCCCGCCCGCCCCGCTCACCGCGGCGGGGCTGGTCACCGGGCCCGGTGCCTGGCCGTTCCTCGAGGATCGCCCGGCGGGCGCTGGCCACGGCCCCCTTCTTCAGCGTGGTGATCTGCACCCGGGACCGGCCCGAGCAGCTGGCGCGCTGCCTGCGCCGCGTCGGGCAGCAGGAGTATCCGCGTTTCGAAGTCCTGGTGGTCGATAACGCCCCCGCCACCGAGGAGGTCCGGACTCTCGTCGGCGCCGGCTGGCCCGGGCTCCGCTCCGCTACGTCCGGGAGCCGCGGCCTGGGCTGTCCTGGGCCCGCAACGCGGGAGCGGCCGCGGCGTCCGGCGAGATCATCGCCTACCTCGACGACGATGACGAGCCCGACCGGTACTGGCTGGCCGGGCTCGCGGCGGGGTTCAGCCGGGGGCGCGACGTCGGGTGCGTCAGCGGCATCGTCCTGCCCGCCCGGCTGGACACGCCGGCCCAGGAGTGGTTCGAGGAACTTGGCGGGCACAGCAAGGGGCGCGGCTTCTCCCGGGCCATCTTCGTCGCCGGCCGGCCCGCAGAGCCCGCTCTTCCCGCTGCCCCCCTTCGGGGTGGGCGCCAACATGGCCTTCCGCCGGGAAGCCCTGGCCGCTATCGGGGCGTTTGATGTCGCTCTTGGCGCGGGTACGCCCGCGCGCGCCGGTGAGGACACTCTCGCCCTGACCATGGTGCTGCTGGCCGGATACCGCATCGCCTATGAGCCTGCGGCGCTGATGCGCCATCACCACCGGGAGGATCTCGACGGGCTGGGCGACCAGGTGGAGGGATACGGCATCGGCCTGACCGCCTACTACGCGGCGCTGCTGCAGGCACCGGCCCGGAGTGCTTCCCGCGCTGCTGTGCCTGGCGCCGGCCGCGCTCAGGTACCTTCGTGGCGGCGGGGACAGCCCCGGCGGTTTGCCCACGGACCTGCCCGCCGGCCTCCTGCGGCGGCAGCGCCGGGGGATGCTGGCCGGCCCGCTGCGCTACCTGAGGAGCCTGCGCACCCAGGCGCGCGCCGCCGTCTCCGCGAGGCAGCCGCCGTGAGCGGAACAGCGGTGAGTGTCCCGGAGGAGGGCGTGGTCAGGTCACGGGAGGCCGCAGCCTGCCCGCTCGGCGGCATGCGGGGCCGGAAGCGTCGCTGATTCCGGTGAGTGCTGTCGCGGTCAGCGCTGCGATCGGCGTGCTCGTCGTGGCCGCCGCGTACACGGCGGGCCGCACCGGCCACACCGGCTCAGGATGGGCGGACCGCGCGTACTGGGCCGGCCAGGCTCTGATCATCGTGCCCGCGGCGGCGCGGCTGCTCGGGCGGCGGCCGCTGACCGCAGCCGACACGGTCGTCCTGGTCGTCGTGGTCACGGCGGCCGAATACCTGGTCAAGATCTGCTACAGCCCGGTGGCCTTCACCTTCGCGGACGAGCTCGAGCACTGGCGCAGCACGCTGAACCTGCTGCAGACCGGCAAGCTGTTCACGGTCAACTACCTGCTGCCGGTCAGCCCGCGCTACCCGGCCTGGAGGAGGTGACCGCGGCCCTCAGTTCCGTCACCGGGCTGTCGATCTTCGTCACCGGCGCTGATCGTCGCGGGTGTCGCCCACCTGCTCTTCGTGAGCGTCCTTTACCTGCTGTTCCGGGAGGTCAGCGGCTCGCACCGGGTCGGTGGCGTGGCCGTGCTCTACTACGCCAGCAACCCGCTGTTCACCTCGTTCGACTCCATGTTCGTCTACCAGACGCTGGCCCTGGCCTTCTTCGCGCTCACGCTGCTGGCGGCCTGGCGGCTGTCCTCACGCGAGACGGACGGCCACCGGGCTGGCTGGCTCGTGCTGGGCGGGCTGACCATCCTCGCGACCGTGATCACTCATCACGTGACCAGCTATGTGCTGGTGGCGACGCTGGTGCTCATCTGCCTGGTCGCCGTGGTCACCGGCCAGCGGCTGATGGCGGGCTGGACGGCGCTGCTGGCGGCCGGATCCGCGCTGGCCGTCGCGGCCTGGCTGTTCCTCGCCGCCCCGCAGACCTGGTCCTACCTACTGCCCTACGCCCAGGGAACGTTGCACGGCCTGCGGGCGCTGCTGGGCGGCGGTCACGCCAGCCCGGCCGCAGCCACCGTGGGACCGCTGGGGAACCAGGCCCTGTCCGCGGCCGCGGTCCTGGTCATGTCGGCCCTGCTGCCGGTGGGCTGGTGGTGTGTGTGGCGCCGCTGGCGGCGCCATCCCTGGCCGGTCGCGATGGCGATCGCCTCGGTGGGCTGGTACGTGATCGTCGTGGTCCGGCTCACCGTGCCGGACGGCAGCGAGCTGGCCGGCCGCGCGTCCACCTTCATCTTCGTGCCCGCGGCCTACATGGCCGCACTGGCGGTGGCCCAGCTCACCGGGACCGCGGTCCGCTGGCGGGCGCGCACGGCCGCCGCCGCGATGCTGGTGACGGTGCTGCTGCTGATGTTCGATGGCCTGGTCAACGGCTGGCCGCCGTACTGGGAGCGGCTGCCCGGCGCGCATCAGGTGGCCGGCTCCGAGCGGTCGGTGGGCCCCGAGGAGATCGCCACCGCCCGGTGGGCGCTGGCCGTGCTCGGCCCGGGGAATCGCTTCGCGACCGACGTCGGCAGCTACCCGGTGCTGGGCAGCTACGGGGACCAGAATCCGGTGCGGGACGTCGCCTACCTGTACACCTCGCCGGTGTACGGGCAGCGGATCAGGCGCGGGCGAGCGCCCAGCAGATCAGGTACCTCTGGGTCGACCGGCGGCTGAGCCAGTCACTGCCCGCCATCGGCCAGTACTTCCCCGACGATCCCCAGGCCGGCAAGTACCACTCATCCGCTGCCCGCGGCCGATCTCACCAAGTACGCCACGGATACCAGCATCCCGCGCATCTACGATTCCGGTGACATCGTCATCTACACGCTGAACGGCGGGCCGTCATGAGCCGCCGCAGCGCCGACCTGTGGGTCACGTTCGCGGTGGCGGTCCTGGCGTGCGCCGCGGCCGCGGTCCGGGCCCCGGTCGCGGTGACGGCCGGGCTGGGGCTCGTGCTCTTCGCCGCACCCGGCTACCTGCTCGGGCAACTGCTGATCAGGCCCGGCCGGACCGCGCTGGAACGGCTGGCCGTCAGCGCCGGGCTGGCGCTCTGCGTGCCGGTCATCGGCGGTCTCCTGCTGTACCTGGCCCGGCTGCCGCTGAACCGGGCCGGCTGGCTCGGCTTGCTGGCCGGGGTGACGGTGGCGGCCGACGTGCTGCTGTTCGTGCGGCGCCGCACCAACCAGGGGGTACCGGACGACCCCGGCCAGGCCCCGGAGAAGTCCGGGAGGCGGCTGCAGCCCGGCCGGGCTGCGGCCTTCGCGCTGGCCGTGGTGATCGCGGCCGGCGCGATGGCGCTGGCCCGGGAGGGCACCGTGGTGCAGCGCTATCCCGGGTTCACCCAGCTCTGGCTGGTCCCGGACGCGCACACCGATACCGTGAGCCTGGGTGTCGCCAACAACGAGGGAGCTACTACCCGGTACCGGCTGGTCCTGCTGGATAACGGCCAAGTCATCCAGCGGAAGCTGACTCTCCGCAATGGTCAGGTCTGGCGCATGTCGCTCGGGCCCACCAGCCAGGTCGCGGCCCACCTGTACAAGCCCGCGGACTCCACCCGCATCTACCGCGAGGTCGGCATCGGCGGGGGCAGGAGCCTGCCGCGATGACCGACGTGCAGGTACCCGACATCACGATGCCCCTCCCGGCCATCCCGGGCCTGCCATCGCCGCAGCTCCCGAGCACGCGGCGGCCGCCGGCGGCCAAGCCTGGCGCGCCCGCCGCGATGCGGCGGCACTGGGATGTGCTGGGCAGCGCCAGCAGCCTGGTCGCCACGACCGGGGTGGCCTCACTGCTCGGCTTCGTGTACTGGGCCCTGGCCGCCCGCCTGTTCTCGCCGCGGGCGGTGGGGTACGGGTCGGCCGGGATCTCGGCCATGACCCTGCTGGGCACGATCGGCATGCTCGGCCTGGGCACCGTGCTCATCGGCGAACTGCCCCGGCGCCAGGACCGGGCCGGGCTGGTCGCGGCCGCCCTGCTGGCCTCGGCCGCGGGCTCCGCGCTGCTGGGCGCTGGCTTCGCCATCGCCTCGCCGCACATCAGCGTGCACTTCGGGCACATCAGCGGCAGCCTGGGCCAGGCGGCCCTGTTCACCGCGGGAGTGCTGCCTGACCGGCGCGTCCCTGGTGTTCGACCAGGCGACGATCGGGCTGCTGCGGGGCGGCGTCCAGCTGGGCCGCAACGTGGTCTTCGCGGTGGCCAAGCTCGCCGTGCTGCCCGCTACCGCGCTCGTCCTGCATGACCGTTTCGGGGCGGGGATCACCGCCTCCTGGGTGGCGGGCCTGGCCGCCTCGATGCTGGTCATTGCCGTCTGGCTGCGGGTCACCGGCACCCACGTCCTGCCCCGTCCCGACTGGGCGGTGCTCCGCGGGCTGGGTAAGACCGCGGTCGCGCACAGCTGGCTGAACCTGGCCATCACCGTGCCGCGCTCGCTGATCCCGGTCCTGGTCACGATCATCGTGTCGCCGTCCGCGAACGCCGCGTTCTACGCCGCCTGGACGCTGAGCGGATTCCTCGTACATCGTGCCCACCCACCTGTCGACGGTCCTGTTCGCGGTGGCGTCGGCCGACCCCCAGATCATCGCGAGGAAACTGCGGTTCACCCTAGGGCTGTCCGCGCTGATCGGGCTGGTCGGCATGGTGGTGCTGGCCGCTGGCGCCCACTTCGCGCTCAGCCTGTTCGGGCCCAGCTACGCCCGGGCCGGCACCGTGCCGTTGCTCCTGCTCGTCGCCGGCTACGTGCCCACGGTCCCGAAGCTGCATTACATCGCGGTCTGCCGGGCCCAGGGCCGGATCACCCGGGCCGCCGCCGTGCTGACCGCCGCCGCGACGGCCGAGGTAGCTGCCGCCGCCGCGGGCGGCGCTGCCGGCGGGCTGGACGGGCTGACACTCGCCCTGTTGGGCGTGTTCTTCCTGGAAGGTCTGGTCACCGCACCCTCGGTGATCCGCGCGGCTATCGGCCACGGACGTCATCGCCGGTCACCCAGGCGGGCCCGGCCGCCCAGCGCGAGTACCAGGCGTGACGATGCGTGACGAAGATCGCCCGATAGTCGCGATTGGGTAAACAGCCCCCCGAACCTGCACATTCCTGGTCTAATTTTTCCAACATCAATAGATGACTGTGATCACGCGTCAGCGGTGGCGCACCGTGAGAGGACCTGGGGAGGCTCCGAGCACATCATCTGGGCGGGCCAGGATTACTAATGAGTCACGTGGTCATCCGCGCCCGCCGCAGTCATCAGGGGAGGGGATTGGTGCGCGGCTTAATGATGGAACCGCCATCCGGAGAGCGGATTTCGGTTGTCATTCCAGCTCGTAATGAGGTGCACAACCTGCCGCACGTGCTGAGCGGCTTGCCTGCGGGCCTGCATGAGGTAATTCTGGTGGACGGGCATTCCACCGACGACACGATCGGGGTCGCGCTGCGCGTGCGGCCTGACATCAAGATCGTCCAGCAGACGCGCCGCGGCAAGGGGAACGCGCTGGCGTGCGGATTCGCCGCCATCACCGGCGATGTCGTGGTCACGCTGGATGCTGACGGATCAGCCGACCCCGCAGAGATATCAGCCTTCGTGGCCGCACTGTCGGCGGGCGCCGAGTTCGCCAAGGGAACCCGCTTCGATCAGGGCGGCGGCAGCCACGACATCACCCGTTTGCGCAAGACGGGTAATGCCGCGCTGAGCCGCCTGGTCAACGTGCTGTTCCGGACCCGCTACACCGACTTGTGCTATGGCTACAACGCGTTCCGGGTCCATCTGCTCCCGCTGCTCGACCTGCCGCCCACCGAGCCGCCCTGTGACTCGGACGCTGGAATGCTCTGGGGGACGGGTTCGAGATCGAGACGCTGATCAATGTCCGGGTGGCCCGGGCCGGGGTGGCGATCGCTGAGGTTGGCAGCACCGAACGGCCGCGGCTGCACGGTGTCAGCAACCTCAGGGCCGTGCCGGACGGTATCCGCGTGCTCCGTACCATCCTGGCGGAGCGGCGCAGGCCCGGCCGGGCGGTCCCGCGCCCCGTGGCCAGCCCTTCGCTGCGGGACGAGGCCGGGGTCCATGCCATCCGGGACGAGGTAGCGATCGCGGAGACGACCTGAGTTGAGTGCGGCACGGAAAGCCCGGCCGCCAGGTGAGGCTGGTCCGCGCCGCACCGTATGCCTGGTCGGCCCGGGGTGGCGTTTCACCTCCGGGATCAGCTATTACACGTGCCGGCTGGCCGGGGCCCTCGCCGACCGGCACGACGTCAGCGTGATCCTGATGCGGCAACTGCTCCCGCGCCGGCTCTACCCCGGCCGGGAACGGGTCGGGCTGCCGCGCGCCCGGGCCGTCTACCCGGCCGGCGTGCCGGTGTATGACGGCGTGAACTGGTGGTGGGGGCGCTCGCTGGCCAGGGCGCTGCAGGTCATCGCGCTCCGGGCGGCCGGAGGTCCTGGTCCTGCAGTGGTGGACGGCTACCGTGCTGCACACGTACCTGGTGCTGGCCCTCACCGGCCTGCTCCTGGGCGCCCGGGTCGTCGTGGAACTCCACGAGCTCCAGGACACTGGCGAGGGCCGATTCAGGCCGGTCCGCTGGTACGGGCGGTGGGGGCTCGGCCTGCTGCTCCGCCTGGCCCAGGGCTGCGTGGTCCATTCGGCGGCGGATCACGCCGAACTGGTGGCTGAATATGGTCCCCGGCTTAAGCGTGTGGCGATCGCGCCGCATGCCCCGTTCGATCAGTATCAGGTCGTTCCCGGACCATTCCAGGGCCACGATGACGCTATTTCGCAGGTCACCGTGGCGCCGCGGGACGGGACGGTGAACCTGCTGTTCTTCGGGACGATCCGCCCGTACAAAGGCCTGGAAAGCCTGCTCCGGGTGTTCAGCGGCCTCACCCCGCACGAAGCGTCCGGGCTATGGCTGACGGTGGTGGGTGAGACGTGGGAGGGGTGCACGGAACCGGCCCGCCTGGTCGCGGCGAGCCCGTACCGTGACCGCATTTCGTTCGTCAACGACTACGTCCCGGATGAAGTCGTGAGCGCGGCGTTCGGGCATGCGGATGTGGTCGTTCTCCCATACCGCCGCTCGTCCAGCAGTGGCCCCCTGCACGTGGCGATGAATTGGGGACTTCCCGTGGTCGTGACGCGCGTCGGCGGCCTGCCGGAAGCCGCCGCGGGATATCAGGGGGCGGTATTCGTAGCCCCCGGCGACGATCACGGACTGCGGGAAGGAATCCGGCAGGCGGTGCGGCCTGGCCGGCCAGCGGTTCGAAGATCCCCGCGACTGGGCCGATTCCGTGGCCGCCGTGCTTTCAGCGGCGGGCACCGGGCGGCAGTTCACGGGCGCGCCAGTACCAGCGCGCTGACGCCCCGCCGGAAGGCAGCCGCCGCGGGGGTGCCGCTCTCAAGGTGCCAGTCCTGGTGGTAGACCCCCGCGTGCTGGTCCTCGTCGAACCACACCAGGCCGAGGGCCCGCTCGCGCCGCAGGCCTGCGAACAGGCTTTCGATCTTGCCGGGTGCCCGGCGACGGGCCCGGCCGCGGTCTCGGCGAGCAGCACGGGCTTGCGGGTGAACGTCCGTACCTGGCCGATAGTGGTCCCGAAGACGCTGGTGAAGGTGTCCGAGGGCCGGTAGAAGTAGCCATCCACGCCGACCCAGGTGACGTAGGCCGACCCGGGCCACCACCGGGCGACGGGTCCTGACCGGGGCAGGTCGGTGTTGATGGTCCACAGCCAGGTGACGTTATCTGCGCCCTGGCCGCGGAACAGCCGGACGATGTGCCGCCAGGCGGCCACGAACGTGGCCGGCCGGACGTGCGGATAGCCCCAGGAATACCAGGGAGCGTTCATCTCATGCCCGAAACCGATGATGACCGCGTGGCCAAAGTGGCGGACGCTATCGGCATACGAGCGCAGGTAATTGTCGTAACTTCCGTTGGCGATGGCCGCGACCGACGCGTAGCTGGGGTCGAGCTGGACGAGCACGGCCGCGTGATGGCGATAGGCCTGCTCCGCGAACGACGTGGCAAACGGCTCTGCCCAGCCACTGAAGTACCCGGCCACGTTGGGCTGCCGCCCGGCCACCCGCCCGAAGTCCGCGACGCCCGTGTAACTGCGGGGCGAGGTGGCCTCATACACGCCCAGGTAGGAAGCAGGACTGGGCGTCCCCCCGGCCTGGATAGACGCGGCGCTGGCCTGGCGCCCGGGGGAGCGGCGGCCAGGCGGCTGGCCGTCAGGGCGACCGCGGCCAGTGCGATCACGGCGGCCACGGCCAGCACCGCGTAGGCCCGCGCCGTGGGCCCCTGCCTGGCGATAGGGCTTCGCCTGCTGTCCCGGCCGCATCGCCGGTGGCGGCCCCTGGGGTGTCGGTCATAGTCCGTACCTGCCTGAGATCACGATCTGGATCGCGAATCCGGGAGATTGCCCCCATCGCTGGCCGTACTGCACAAGTGTTACTGCACAGTATTACTGCACCAGGAACGGGACATGCGACCCACTCTCCGCATAGCGTGGACCGCATACGAAAAGGTACTGAGCGCGGCACCGGGTGAGGCGGGCTTTGCGGAAAGTCTGAAAGCGCGGTACGCCACCATGGTTCGGTCAATCGTTTCTGCTCACGACGCGTCCCGGTGAAGGCGGCCGTGTGCCATTACGTAGTGCCTTCGTAACATCGGGCGATTCAGGTTGAAAAGTAACTTCACGTGTGCTCCGCTGTAACCAAGGGAGGCAGCCCCGCACGCACCTCCCAGGGGGTTTGCCAGGATGGAAAAGGAAAACCGTATTCCGCTGCCGGAGCGCCGATCCGAGTCGGATGGGCCGGCGCCGACAGCACTTGCCACGTCGGCGCCGGACGCGTCCGACCGTGGTCCTGCAGGTAGTGACGGCGGGCTCGGACAGGATGAGGAAGGAAAGACGGGAGACGGGCCAGCTGCCGGGCATGGCGGTATGGGGCCAGCAGAGGCCCGGCCGGGACTGGGCGGGGCTGGGGACCGGGCCGGCGGATCGTCGGGGCTGCCGCGCCGGGTGCGCGGGATGAATGACGGGCCGCGGCCGCCGGCCCAGGTCGCCCGGCCTGCCCTGCCAGCTTCTTTCCTGGAGCGGGTGCGCGCAGCCGCGGAGGCGGAACAACGCCTGGAGGAGCGGGCCCAGGAACGCGCCGGGCAGCCTGCCGAGCCGCCCACCGTGCGATCTGAGTCGCCGCGCCGCTTCGTCCGGAGCCGCGACTGGATGGGCCGGAACGCGGATAAGGCGGATAAGAAGGAGCGGGGTGGAGGCGATCAGCCCGCGCCGGGTCCGCAGGGCGGCACCGCGGGTGACCAGTCCGGGACGGCCCGGCCAGCGACGCCTCCCATCGACCTCTGGACCGCCCACGCAAGCGCCGGACCAGGCCAGGCGCCGGCGCCGGCCGCCTCGGATGTTCTGGGCCCGGACGCCAGTGCGGGCCCTCCTGGGGCCGTGGGGCCCGGTGCGTCGCCGGAACTGCCTCGTCGCAAGCCGCGGGTAAGCCACCGCCGGGATCCGGCTCAGCCCCGGCCCGCGCCGACGGCGAGCACCGTGGGCATACGGGCGAGGCGTTGACCGAGCCCATTCCTGTGGTCCGGGTGTCTCCGGCGGACGCACCTCCGCGGCTGCCGCCGGGAGAGGCGGACCAGCGCGGTCCGGTGCCGGACGGCATCCCGGTAGCGGCAGCGGTGCAGGCACCGGACCAGGCAGCTACACCGGGCCCCGTGGAGCAGGCGCCGGTGGAGCAGGCCGCCGTGGCGCGGGAGGTAGGGGCACCGGTCACGCCGGAGATGCCGCCGGGACTTAGCAGGCGGGCGCGCGGCAAGGCCGGCCTGCGGGCCAGGGTGGCCCGCGGCCTGGCCGCCGCGCCCCGGCCATCCGCCGGTCCGGAGGATCCGGAGCGCCGGGAAGCCGGGCAGCCGGCGTCCCCGCCCGCCCAAGAGGAAACTGCTGTTCAGGGGACCCCGGCCGCCGCCGGGCAGGCTGTTGGTGCGGACCAGGCGGCCGCGGACCAGGCGGCGGCCGAGCGGGAAGCGGCCGAGCGGGAAGCGGCCGAGCGGGAAGCTGCCGAGCGGGAAGCGGCCGAGCGGGAAGCGGCCGAGCGGGAAGCGGCCGAGCGGGAAGCGGCCGAGCGGGAAGCGGCCGAGCGGGAAGCTGCCGCTCAGCGGGTCGCTGAGCGGCAAGCCCAGCAGGTCGCGGCCCGGCGGGAACTGGACGAGGCCATCATTCAGCGGGCGGCGGCGGTGCTGGCCCGGAAGTCGTCGTCCGCCTGGACACGCCGCCGGGTGGGTCTGGCTGCCGTGATCGTCCTCGTCCTCTGCGGGGTGGTGGCCGGCTCGGTGTTCCTGGGCCATGGTGGCCATCAGGGCCACAGGCCCCGCTTGGTCTCCAGCCCTTCCGCTGCGGTCAACCGCGACCGTGCGGCGGCCTGGATCGCGAGCCAGGTCAGCCCGGCCACCATGGTGTCCTGCGACCCGGTGACGTGCGCGCTGATCGAGTCCCATGGGTTCCCCACCAGTCATGTGCGGGTCCTGGGCCCGGGGAAGGGTAACCCGCTGGTTTCGAACGTCGTCGTGGCCACGCCTTCCGTCCGGCGCCAGTTCGGCGCCGAGCTCACCTCGGTGTACGCGCCCGGCATGCTCGCCACCTTCGGTTCGGGCAGCCGAGCAGGTGGACATTCAGCTCGTCGCCCCGCATGGAACCGCCGCCTACCGCGCTGCGCTCAGTTCCGATCTGCAGAACCGGCGGCAGTCCGGGGCCGGGCTATCCGGAAGCAACCGGATTCAGGCCCCGTCCGCCGCCCGGAAAGAGTTGGCCGATGGGCAGGTCGACTCGCGTCTGATGATCACGCTGGCGTTGATGGCCTCGCTGCACCCGGTGCATCTCGTCACCTTCGGCGACGGAGGCCCGGACCTCAACTCGGCCCCTTTCCGGTCCGCCGAGCTCAGACTGAGCGGCAGCGTCCAGAAAAAGGCGGTGCTGACGTTCCTGCGCCATCAGCAGCCGCCCTATCAGCCCTCGCGCGTCACGACCAAGCCGATGGGCCGGAACCGGACCCTCCTGATCATGGAGTTCACCGCGCCCAGCCCGGTCGGCCTGTTCCACTAGGTCTCCCCATTGGCCTCCGCTCCGCCAGCTCAGCCGGGGCCGGTAGGGTCACCGGCATGGGGAAGGTCCGGACATGAGCCCCCGGCGCACCCGCCGCCGGCCGGACGAGCCCCGCCGGCACGAGCGGGGCCCCGGCGCGAGCCGCGCTCGCCGGGGGACCGCCTGGCGACGCCCCGCCGCCGTTGGGCCCGAGCGGCTGGAGTCATGGCCGGACGGGGACTGGGTGGTCCGCCTGGTGCCCGGGGCCGCCTCGGCCAAGAGCGTACCGTTGCCCGGGATGTGACCAGGAAATCCCGCCCGGTATGCCGCATCTGGTCGCCTGGCCTAGCCTTAACCCCGGGCCTGCCGAGCGCCGGCACTGGCACCGGCCATGCTGGGAGCGGCGCATGCAGCGCCGGCCCGGGCGCCGGGTCGGCCGATGAGCACCCGGCCGCCGGCCCACGTCACGTCGAACCACACCCGGCCAACGACAGGCACTGGGAACACGATGAGCGAGATCAGGGCGAGCACTGTCCTGCCGGCCCGGCGTGAGCCGGTCACCCTGCACACCGCCGATGGGCTCGACCTCGTGGGCGAGCTGGCCCGGCCCGCTGACCGGGATCCGGTGGCCACGCTCATCTGCCTGCACCCGCTGCCCACCCACGGCGGCATGATGGACAGCCACATCCTGCGCAAGGCCTCCTACCGGCTGCCCGCGCTCGCCGACCTGGCCGTGCTGCGGTTCAACACCCGGGGCACCTCGTCGGACCAGCGGGCGCAGCCAGGGCGAGTTCGGCGACGGCGAGAGCCGAGCGCTACGACGTGGCCGCGGCCGTCGACTGGGCCATCGCGGCCGGGCTGCCCCGGCTGTGGCTGGTGGGCTGGTCGTTCGGCACCGAGCTGGCGCTGAAGTGGGGCGCCGGGATGGCCGTGGAGGGAGCGATCCTGCTGTCTCCCGCGCTGCACCGGGCGGGCGACGCGGATCTGGACGCCTGGGCCGCGTCGGGCAAGCCCCTGCTGGTGCTGGTCCCGGAGCTGGATGACTACCTGCGCCCGGACGAGGCCCGGCAGCCGGTTCGCCCGGGTGCCGCAGGCCGAGCTGATCGCGGTGGACCGGGCCAAGCACCTCTGGGTCGGTGAGCCCTACGTCCGTATCGTGCTGAACGAGATCGTGCGCCGGGTGAACCCGGCCGCCGCGCCGCTACCCACCGAGTGGAAGGACTGAGCGTGCCGCTCTTCGACCTGACTGGCAAGAAGGCATTCATCACCGGGGCCTCGCGGGGGATAGGGCAGGCGATCGCGGTCGCCCTGGCCGGAGCCGGGGCGGACCTGGCCCTGGTGGCCCGCAGTGAGGATGGGCTGGCCGAGACCGCCGCGCAGGTCACCGCGCTGGGCCGGAAGGCGTTCGTCATCCCCGCTGACGTCACCCAGCAGGAGCCGGTGGCGGCCGCGGTCGCCGGGGCGATCGACCAGCTTGGCTACGTGGACATCGTGGTGAACAACGCGGGCGGGTCCAGCTTCATGGTGCCGTTCCTGGACCTCCGGCTGACCGGCTGGGACAAGCTCATCCGGCTGAACCTCGACTCGGCCATGTACGTGTGCCACGCCATCGGCCCGCACCTGGTGGAGCGGGGCAGCGGCTCGGTCATCAACGTCGCCTCGGTGGCCGGGGTGAGCGCGGCGCCGTTCCTGGCCCCGTACGGGGCGGCCAAGGCGGGCCTGATCTCGCTGACCAAGTCGCTGGCGGTCGAGTGGGCGGCGCTCAGGGCATCCGGGTCAACGCGCTGTGCCCCGGCTGGACCGCGACCGACCTGAACCGGAACCTCTGGGAGGACGAGACGGCCGGGCCGGCCACGGTGGCGACGGTGCCGATGCGGCGGTGGGGCCGCGCGGACGAGATGTCCGGCCCCGCGGTCTTCCTGGCCAGCGAGGCGTCGTCCTACATGACCGGCCAGGTCCTGCTCATCGACGGCGGCCAGACCGCGGTGAGCTGACCGTCCGCAGGAACAACCCTGATAGGCAGATAACGAGCGGTGGCCGGTGCATCAGCACCGGCCACCGCCTGGCTCTGCAGAGCGTTACACCCCGCTCGTGGCGGACCTACTCGGTCCACCACTCCTCGTCGTTGCCCTTGCCCTTGGCCGACACCGGCTGCTTGGCCGTGCCGCCTGCTGGCCGCCCTGCGGCGCGCGCGCCTGCTGGGTGGGTGCCTGCTGGGTGGGTGCCTGCTGGGGCTGGGCCGCCTGCCGGGTCGTGGCCTGCGGCGCGGGTGCCGCCGCCGGGCCACCGTTGCGCGGGGGCGCCGCCGGGGCGGACTGCGGCGAGCTGGCCTGCGCCGGGGCGCTCGGCGCCGGGCCGACCGCCTTGGCGCCGGTGCCCACGGCCTGCTGCCGGGGCTGGAGCGCGTCGGCCAGGCCCGGCATCTGGGTGCCGAGCAGCTGGCTGATCTGGGCCAGGTGCGTGGAGATGCTTTCCTTCTGCTTCGACAGCTCGTCGACCTCGCGCTGCGCGCTGGCCCGGTGCCGCTCGATCTCGGCCTTGGTGTCCGCCAGCAGCTGCTCAGCCTGGGACTTCGCCTGGGCGACGATCTGGTCGGCGTTCTTCTTGGCGTTCGTGACCAGCTGCCGCGAGTGCTGGTCGGCCTCGCGCCGGGTCTGCTCGGCCTGGGCGCTGGCCTTGGCGGCCCGCTGCTCCGCGGTCGCGGCCCGCTGCTCGGCCTCGCTGACCAGCTTCTGGGTGGCGGACTGGGCCGCCGCCAGCCGCTCGGCCTCCTGCCGCTCCGCTTCCTCGCGGCGGGACGCCAGCTGGATCTCGAACTCGGCCTCGGCCTGAGCCCGCTGCGCCTCGCTCTCCTCCAGGATGCGCTGGGCCTGGCTGCGCATCTCGTCAGCCTGCCGCTTGGAGGTGGTGAGGATCTCGTCCCGCTCCCGCTTGGCGGACGCCTTGAGCTGAGCCACCTCCCGCTCGGTGGTGGTGCGCAGCTTGGCGATGTCCCGCTCGATCGAGGCCCGCTTCTCGGCGACCTCGTGGTCGGCGGTGGCCCGCAGCTTGGCCACTTCCCGCTCGGTGGTCGAGGTCAGCTCGTCCGCCTCGCGCCGGGCCCCCGTCTTGATCGCGTCGGCCTCGCGCTCCGCCGACGCCCGCAGCTCGTCCGTCTCCCGCTTGGCGTTGGCCCGCAGCTCGCGCCGCCTCGTTCTCGGCCGCCGCGCGGACCTCCGCCGCGTCCACCTTGGCCGCCGCGTTGAGCTCGTTGGCGGCGGACCGGGCCTCCTGCGCGATCTCGGTGGCCTGCTCCTCGGCCAGCCGGAGCAGCTGCTCGATGCGGGAGCCCAGGCCGGCGTAGGTGGGCCGTTCCTGCTCACGGATCTGCCGGTGGGCGTCGGACAGTTCCTGCTGCAGTGCCTGAACCTGCTCGCGGTGCTGGCGCACCTCGCCGTCAAGTTGCTTGAAGTATTCGTCGACCTGATGCGGGTCGTAACCGCGCATCACCCGCGCGAACTCGCGGGGGGTGGTTTCCTCGAAGAAGTTGCTGAGCTGGGCGTCGATTTCAGGCTGCATGTGGCTTGATCCTGGGTAGACGAGGGGGACATGCGGGGGTGGGCAAAGGGCGTCGCGATCCGCTCCGCAGGCCGAGGAACCATGGCAGGCCGCCCCCAACCCAGCAGGCGCGGAGTGTGTGCCGCTCGCCCGATGCCTGGCAGCATAGCCCTACCGGGCCGGCGTTAGCGGCGGCTTCAGGTTTCCTCTCGCCGCAGATCGGCGCTTTTTGCCTTATTGGCGCTCATCTCGTTGCGGTTACGCACGATACCGGCGGAACGTACCCTTGCCGCATACTGCCACATACCGGGATATTCCCGGACGACCGGGTGGATCAGCCCGCGGCCGGCTCGACCAATTCGGTGAGCACTCCGCCCAGGTCCGCCGGGTGCAGGAACGCGATCGAGGCACCCATCGACCCGTGCCGGGGGCGCTGATCGATCGGGCGGATCTGCGTCGCCCCGATCGAGGCGAGCGCGGCCGTGATATCGGCCACTGCGTAGCCCACGTGGTGCATTCCCTCGCCCCGGCGGGCGATGAACTTGCCGACCGGGGTGTCCGGGCCCGTCGGCTCGAGCAGCTGCACCCAGGTCGGGCCGCCTGCACCCTGCTCCGACCTGCAGCATCGCCTCCCGGACGCCCTGCTCGAGGTTCTCCTCGCGGCTCATCACGGTCAGCCCGAACGCGGATTCGTAGCGGGCGATCGCCTCGTCCAGATTGCGGCAGGCGATCCCGACGTGATCGATCCGGAGCAGCACGGCAGCCTCCATCCTGGGGCGGGATCCTTTCCCTGGGTATCGTGACAGAGGCCCTGGTGCCGCGATCGCCAGGGTGGGCACCGCCGTGCTGGGCCGGTGCCGGGCAGCGCGGCGGAGGTTGCGGGATGCGGGAAGCAGTGATCACCGGGGGAGCGAGGACGGCCGTGGGCCGGTTGCTCGGCTCGCTGAAGGACTTTACGGCCGCGCAGCTGGGCGGGGTCGTGATCAAGGCGGCGCTGGAGCGGGCCGGCCTGTCCGGTGACCAGGTGGACTACGTGATCATGGGCCAGGTGCTCCAGGCCGGGGCGGGGCAGAACCCGACCCGCCAGGCCGCGGTCGCGGGCGGCATCCCGATGTCGGTGCCGTCCCTGACGATCAACAAGGTGTGCCTGTCCGGGCTGGACGCGATCGCGCTCGCCGCGCAGCTGATCCGGGCGGGTGAGTTCGACGTGGTGGTGGCCGGCGGCATGGAGTCCATGACCGGCGCGCCGCACCTGCTGCCCGGCGCCCGGGCCGGATACAAGTACGGCTCCATCGAACTGCTCGACGCGATGGCCCGGGACGGCCTGACCGACGCGTTCGACCACTCGCCCATGGGCGAGCTCACCGACCGGCACAACGCCAGGCTGGGGATCAGCCGGGCCGAGCAGGACGAGTTCGCGGCCCAGTCGCACCAGCGGGCCGCGACCGCGATCAAGGACGGCCTGCTGGCCGGCGAGATCGTCGGCGTCCCGGTCCCGCAGCGCCGGGGTGAGCCGGTGGTGTTCGACCAGGACGAGGGTGTGCGGCCGGACACCACCGCGGAGGCGCTGAGCGCGCCTGCGGCCCGCGTTCGCCGCCGACGGCACGATCACGGCCGCCTCCGCCTCGCAGATCTCGGACGGCGCGGCCGCCGTCGTGGTGATGTCGGCCGAGGCGGCGGCGCGCCGCGGTGCGCCGGTCCTGGCCACGGTCGGCGCGCACGGTGTGGTGGCCGGCCCGGACACCTCGCTGCAGTCCCAGCCGTCGGCCGCGATCCGGCGCGCGCTCGGCAAGGCCGGCCTGGGCGTGTCCGACCTGGACCTGATCGAGATCAACGAGGCCTTCGCCGCGGTCGCCATCCAGTCCATGCGGGACCTGGGCGTCGGGGACGAGAAGGTCAACGTGAACGGCGGGGCCATCGCGCTGGGCCACCCGATCGGGGCGTCCGGCGCCCGGATCGCCCTGCACCTGGTGCACGAGCTGGGCCGGCGCGGCGGCGGGCTGGGCGCGGCCGCGCTGTGCGGCGGCGGCGGCCAGGGCAGCGCGCTGCTGTTCGAGGTGCCTGCCGCGGCCGGGCGTGGCTGAGCTCGGCTCCTCCGTCGCGGACCACGAGCCCGTCGCGGATCACGAGCCCGTCGCGGACCCGGCCCCGGCGGCAGGCGCCGACCCGGCGGCGGCCATCGAGCGCGCCCGCGACGGCGACGCGCGGGCCCTGGGCCGCCTCCTGTCACTGGTGGAGAACGGCGCGCCGCAGCTGCGCGCGGTGATGAAGGCGATCGCCCCGCTCACCGGGCAGGCCCGGGTGCTCGGGCTCACCGGCTCGCCGGGGGTAGGCAAGTCCACGGTCACCGGGGCCCTGGTGGCCGCGTACCGGGCGCAGGGGCTGCGGGTCGGGGTGCTGGCCATCGACCCCACGTCGCCGTTCACCGGGGGCGCGCTGCTCGGGGACCGGGTGCGGATGCAGCAGCACGCCACGGATCAGGGAGTGTTCATCAGGTCCATGGCCAGCCGTGGTCACCTGGGCGGGCTGGCCGGGGCCACCCCGCAGGCGGTGCGGGTGCTCGACGCGGCCGGTTTCGACGTGGTCCTGGTCGAGACGGTCGGGGTGGGCCAGGCCGAGGTGGAGATCGCGGGCATGGCCGACTCCACCCTGGTCATCGTGGCCCCGGGCCTGGGCGACGCGATCCAGGCGGCCAAGGCGGGCATCCTGGAGATCGGCGACGTGTTCGTGGTCAACAAGAGCGACAAGCCCGGTGCCCAGGAGGCCGTGCGGGACCTGCGCGGCATGATCGCGCTGGCCCGGCGCGGCGAGGGGGACTGGAAGCCGCCGATCGTCTCGACCACGGCGGCCGCCGGCGAGGGCATCGACGACCTGGTCAGTCAGCTGGATGCGCACCGGGCCTGGCTGGACAGCTCGGGCGAGGGCGATCGCAGGCGCCAGGCCCGGGCCCGGGAGGAGATCTCGGCGATCGCGCTGACCGAGCTCCGGGCGCGGATGGGCGGGCTGCCCGGGGACGAGCGGATCGACGGCCTGGCCGGCCGGGTCGCCGCCGGCGAGCTGGATCCCTATTCCGCGGCCGACGAGCTCATCGGGCCGGGCCATCAGCTAACCGCCAGGCCGCCCCGGTGGCTCAGGTCTCGCCCCGGCGTGGGCCCGGCGCTCCGCGGTCCCGGCGCCTCCGGAGGCCGTGCCATCCGGCACGGGCATGAGCGGTGCCGGGGTGTCGTCCGGCTGGCCGCGGGCGGCGGCCGCGGCGTCGACGGCCGCCTGCAGCACCGACTCGCTGCGCAGCCGCGCGTCGTAGGCCTTCTTCCCGCCCCGGGCCCCGAACAGGCGCTTGCTCAGCACCAGGTAGACAACCAGGGCCACGTTGATGACGAAGGCGGTCATCCGCAGCGCGGTGACCTTGGCCGCCAGCTCGTAGATCTCATACGGGATGCCCGCGCAGGTCGCCACCATGGCGAAGTACTCGCCCCAGCGCTTGAGCCCCCACAGGGCGATCGCTTCGAGGGTCGACCACCACCGTGTAGGCGGCCGCGCCGATGGCCAGCCAGGTCAGCGTGCGCTGGTCCAGCGTGAACGTGTGCCGGATCAGGCCGACCAGGCCGGAGCCGTTGACGTTGTAGCCCAGTTCGTGCAGCAGGTCCCGGACTTCCGGGTACTCACGGTTGAACTCCCGCTGGATCGTGTACCGCGAATACTTGAACCGCCACACGCCGTAGGCGATGAACCCGAAGATGATCGCGCGCACGAAACGTTCCACGGCGAAGAAACGCAGGATCAGGGCACTGCGCAGTTCGTCGTCGCGGCGGACCCGGGGAGCCGCGGCGGCGGGACCGGACGCGGCGGGCGGCCCGGGCACGAACGTCGCGCAGCGCAGGCATTGCCACGCCTCACCCGAGGGGGTGGCCGTCTGCAGCCTGGCCGCGGACCTCGGGTTCCGCCGGCGCGTAGCTGACATGGTGCGTGAACGCGCAGGTCAGCAGATTCCAGTTCACCTAGTCCAGCCTAAGGCAGACCCGGCCGCATCCCGGGCCCGCGCGGACTGCCCCCGGGCGGGCGGCCCGGGCGGCTAAATTGCGGACGATGATCCCGTCCGCGAGGGTCAGCACTTCGCCGCAGGCCATCGCGAGCGGCGCCGAGTCGCGGCCGAGTGGCCACGATCGCCGTGTCCCGGCCCAGGTCACGGATGCTGGCCGCGACGATCTCGGTGTCGCGCGGGCCGAGGCCGTCGAGCAGGCCGTCGATCAGCAGCAGTTCGGGCTCGTGCACGGCCGCGGCGGCGAGCTTGGCCCGGCGGGCGATCACCGGGGGCGCGGCGCGCATCGGCACGTCCGCCCACGGGGTCAGGGCCAGCCGGTCCAGGATGGCGGCGGCCAGCACCTCGCAGTCCCGGCCCGGCAGGTTGGCCACCCGGGCCGCGTGGCCGACCAGCCCGCGCACGCGCCGGCCCGGCTGGGGCCGCGCGGACACCCGGGCGATCCCCACGTAGCGGCGCACCGCGGTCCGGCCTTGCGCGGTGGTCAGGTCCTGGCCGAGCACCCGGAGCTCGCCGTAGGCCGGCCGGGCCAGCCCGCCCAGCAGGTCGATGACCGCGGCCCGGGCGGTCTGCCGGGTAATGGCGATGCCGATCGCGGGGCGCCCGGCGTCCGGGACCTCCAGACGGAAGCTCGCCGCGCGCAGCACCCAGGTCCAGCCATGCCGGATGCCCACGCCTGCGGCGAGCACGGGGGCCATCCCCGTGGTGCCGTAGCTGGACCGCATGTGCCACCCCCGTCGCTCCCGGTGCCGTAACCCGGTGCCGTAACCCGGTGCCGCCCAAACAGACTGCCCCCAGCAGGCAATATAACTCCTGGGTACGTTAGTGTCACGCTAGGTAACTAGTTGTTATGGACTAGGTGCGGTATGAGACGCCATGCCCCAGGCGATGACCGGGCCCCCAGCCGCACCATGAAACGCACCGGCAATTCCGGGTCACCCTGACCTAATCCTGCTGACCCTGATGGAACAGCCGGGTCCACGGGTAGCGTGTGCCTGTGCCGAAGCCGCTGGAACTGCCCTTCGACCCGATCGCCCGGGCGGCCCAGACCTGGGAGCAGCGATTCGGCCGCTCCGACGCGATGGCCGCCGTCACCTCCATCATGCGCGCGCAGCAGATCCTGCTGGCCGAGCTCGACGCCGTGCTCCGGCCCTACGGGCTGACCTTCGCCCGGTACGAGGCCCTGGTCCTGCTCAGTTTCAGCCGCCGGGGAGCGCTGCCGATGCGGGTCATCGGCGAGCGGCTGATGGTGCACCCGACCAGCGCCACCAACACCATCGACCGGCTGGAGGGGCAGGGCCTCGTGGTCCGGCGGCCCAACCCCGCAGGACGGCCGGGGCAAGCTCGCCGAGATCACCGCGCGCGGCCGTGAGGTGGTGAGCCAGGCCACCGCAGGACCTGATGGGAGCCGAGTTCGGCCTGGGCGGGTTCGACCCGGCGCAGCGTGAGCAGCTCTTCGGCCTGCTCCGCGGGCTGCGGGTGGCGGCAGGTGATTTCGTGGCCGCCCCGGCGCCGGCTGGCTGAGGCGGGACCGGCGGGGGACGGTTTTCGTTGCGGGATCTTGAATTTTGGGTTTCAGGGGATCGGGGACGCGTGCCAGCTCTGGCCGCCGTCGAAGGTGAACCACACGGCGTGCTGCGTGACGTCGGCCGGCACCGCGACGCCCTGCGTCGGCGCTGGTCATCCCGACGTAGCTGAACCCGCCGGACGGGAGCGCGCCCCGGCCCGCGGCCCAGGACGCCCCGCCGTCCGTGGACACCTGGAGCCCGGCCGTGGTCGCGAGCACGATCGTGCCCGCGGCGGTGCCCGCCACCGAGGTCGCGGTGCCCGCGGCGGGCGCGGTCCGCCGCCTTCTGCCAGGTCTGGCCGTTGTCGGCGGAGGTGTAGACCGTCTTGGCCTGGGTGGCGCCCGTGGCCGGGCTGGTGCACACCAGGACCAGCCCCGAGGTGGTGTCGCGGCGAGCAGCGCGCCGGACGGCTGGCCGTCGGCCTGCGCGGGACCCGGCTCGCAGGGAGCCGGGCTGGGTGAGGCGCTGCCCGGGCCGGGCTGGGCCGGTGGCCGCGGTGACCGGCTGCCAGCCGCCCGCGCTGGCTGACCGGCCCGCTGAGCAGGGTCCCGTCCGGGGCGAGCAGGTAGCCGCGGCTGCCGGTGAGGACCAGCGCCGCGGAGCTCGCGGTCCCGCTGAGGCTGTAGCCCGGGCCCGCGCCCGGCACCGCGGCCCACTGGTTGCTGCCGGGGGAGGCGGAGTACAGGGACGAGGCGGTGCAGTCCGCCGCGAAGTCCGTGCCGGTGCCGGAGCACTGCGCCCAGACCGCGAAGACACGCTGGCCCGCGGCCTCCAGCGCGGTGACCCGCAGCCCGTGGGTGCCGATCTGGGTCCAGTGCTGGCCGCCGTCGTGGGTGGCCCACAGCTGCGGGCCGAAGGCCCAGCCGTCGCTGGTGTTGTAGAAGCGGACCTGGCTCACCCCGGCCGGCCCGGCGGGGCGCCGGTGACCGGGGCCACTCACCCCGTGCCAGGTGCCGCCGTGGTCCGTGGTGCCCGCGATGGAGGTGCAGATGTACTTGCGCGGCGGCCCGCACTGGCCCGGGATGCCGGCCTGGCCGAGCACGAAGCCGGTGTTGGCGCCCACGAAGGTCACCGAGGTGGCCTGGAAGTTGCCCGGGGCGGCGGGGAGCGCCGGGGACGGCGCTGAGCTCGACGGGACCGCCGACGGCGTGGCGGACGCGTGATGGTGCGCGGACGGGCTGGCCGAGGACGTGTTCCCGGCGGCGGCGCCGCTGGAGGCCGGCCCGGGCCGACGTTCAGCTGGGTGATGACCAGCCGCGGGACGGTGGCGATGACCGCGATCACCGCGGCCGCCCCCGCGGCGGCGGCCGCCGCCCGGGTCGCCTTGCGGCGCCGGGCCCGCTTCCTGATCAGCTCGAAGGTCCCCGGCGGCGGCGGGAGCGGCTGCACCTGAGCGTTCATCCAGGTGTCCAGGTCGTCGCGCGGATCAGTCATCTGTGTCCCCCAGGGCCGCGCGCAGCCGGGCCCGGGCCTGGAAGAGGTCGGCTTTGATGGTTCCCTCCGGGCGGCCGAGCAGCGCGGCCACGTCGCGGACCGGGAAGCCCGCGTAGTAGTGCAGCAGGAACGGGCTGCGCAGCCGGTCGGGCAGGGCCTGCAGCAGCTCTCTCACATGGACATCCTGGGCCGGCTGGTAGGACGGGTCGGACGGCACCCCGGCCTGGACGGCCTGCAGCGCCTTGCGCTCCCGGCCGGTCTTGCGCCAGTGGTCACGGACCAGGTTCGTGGCGATCATGTACAGGTAGCTCTGCGGATTCTCCAGCCGGGACCAGCGGCCGAGCAGGCGGGCGAACGCCTCGGCCGCGATCTCGTGCGCGGTGTCGTCGTCGTCCACCAGACGCCGGACCCAGCCGGCCAGGCGCGGATAGCACGTGTTGAAGAGTTCCTCGGCTGCGGCCCGGTCGCCGGTGCGCAGCCTGTCCACGGAAGCCCCTCGGGTGGTGGTTCCCGCCGGCATGCTCCACGGCCCGGACAGCGTCAGGGCCTCCCCCGTGGAGGTGCCTGCCGGCCTGCTGACGGCTAGGGATTGCACAGATTTACCACACCTTCGTGACGGCGGCGCGGACCTGGACCGCAAGGGCGTGCCCCCGCACTGCCCTTGCGCTATCTGAGACGGCGGTAGGGCGGCGTGCGGTTGGGACGAATTAGGGCGGATTTTCAGCTGGCCCTCAGCCGTGGTGGCGCGCGCGGACCGCCGGCGTGCGCTGGCCGGGGCGGCGGTGTGGCGAGGGGGTACGAGTCAGAGGGAGATAGTAGGACGTCCTAGTATTTTCCCGGGACCACGACGTCTGCACGAGGGGAACGGCATGGACACGCACGCAGGGTCGCCTCAGCCGGAGCTGGCCGAGGTGGAGTCCGCGCGGGGTCGCTGGAGGCGGAGTCGCGAGGCAGGGTCGCGAGGCGGGTCGCTGAGGCGGAGTCGCTGGAGGCGGGGCGGGAGCGGTGGCAGCGCCGGTTCGCCGGCTCCAGGATCCGCGCGGCCGACTTCTCCACCCTGTCCGGCCTGGACGTGGAGCCGGTGTACGGGCCGCCGGAGGGGGCCGTGGTGCCGGGCTTCGACCGGATCGGCTGGCCGGGGGAGTACCCGTTCACCCGCGGCCTCTACCCGTCCGGGTACCGCGGCCGGGCCTGGACGATCCGCCAGTTCTCCGGGTTCGGCAACGCCCGGCAGACCAACGAGCGGTACAAGATGCTGCTGGGCGCGGGCGGCACCGGGCTGTCCGTGGCCTTCGACATGCCCACCCTGATGGGCCGGGACTCCGACGACCCGCGCTCGCTCGGCGAGGTCGGCCACTGCGGGGTGGCCATCGACTCCGCCGCGGACATGGACGCGCTGTTCGCCGGGATCCCGCTGGCCGACGTGACCACGTCGATGACGATCAGCGGCCCGGCGGTCCCGGTCTTCTGCATGTACCTGGCCGCCGCCCAGCGGCAGGGCGCCGACCTCGCCACCCTGGACGGGACCCTGCAGACGGACATCTTCAAGGAGTACATCGCGCAGAAGGAATGGCTCTTCCCGCCGGAGCCGCACCTGCGCCTGATCGGCGACCTGATGGAGTTCTGCGCCCGGGAGATCCCGGCCTACAAGCCGCTGTCGGTGTCCGGGTACCACATCCGCGAGGCCGGCAGCACGGCCGCGCAGGAACTCGCGTTCACCCTGGCCGACGGCTTCGGGTACGTGGAACTGGGGCTGGCCCGCGGGCTGGACATCAACACGTTCGCCCCCGGGCTGTCGTTCTTCTTCGACGCGCACATCGACTTCTTCGAGGAGATCGCCAAGTTCCGCGCGGCCCGGCGGATCTGGGCCCGGTGGCTGCGCGACAGCTACGGGGCGACCTCGCCGCGCGCCCAGTGGCTGCGGTTCCACACCCAGACCGCGGGGGTCTCGCTCACCGCGCAGCAGCCCGACAACAACGTGGTACGCACCGCCATCGAGGCGCTGGCCGCCGTCCTCGGCGGCACCAACTCGCTGCACACCAACGCCCTGGACGAGGTGCTGGCCCTGCCGAGCGAGCGGGCCGCGGAGATCGCGGTGCGGACCCAGCAAGTGATCATGGAAGAGACCGGGGTGGCCAGCGTGGCCGACCCGCTGGGCGGCTCCTGGTACCTGGAGGCGCTGACCGACCGGCTGGAGGCCGAGGCCGAGGCGATCTTCGCCCGGATCAAGGCGATGAGCCCGGACGGGTCGATGACCGGCGGGATCCTCCGCGGGATCGAGGACGGGTGGTTCATGGCTGAGATCGCCGAGGCGGCGTTCGGGTACCAGCAGAAGGTCGAGCAGGGCGAGAAGAAGGTCGTCGGGGTGAACTGCCACACCGGCACGGTCGGCACGCCGGTCGAGATCCTCCGGGTCAGCCACGAGGTGGAGCGGGACCAGGTGGCGGACCTGGGCCGCCGCCGGGCGGGCCGCGACCAGGCGGCCGTCGACTCGGCCCTGGCCGCGATGCTGGCGGCGGCCCGGTCGGGCGAGAACATGATCCCGCCGATGCTGGCCGCGGCGCAGGCCGAGGCGACCCTGGGCGAGATCTGCGACGCGCTGCGCCAGGAGTGGGGCGTGTACTCCGAGGCCCCGGCGTTCTGACCGGCTCTGCGGCCGCAGGCGCGGCGGCCGGGTCAGCCCAGCAACGCCGGCGAAGCGCTGCCGGACCGTGGCGGCGGTCTGGTCCGCGGGGGCGTCCCAGACCTCCTGGTTGAAGATCTCGACCTCCACGAACCCCGTGTACCCCGCGGCCAGCAGCGCCGCCATCATCGGCGGGAAGTCGATCACGCCGTCGCCGAGATGGCCGCGGCCGAGCAGCGCGTCCGCGGGAAGCGGCACCACCCAGTCGCACAGCTGGACGCTGACGATACGGCCGCGGGCCCGGTCGAGCTGCGCCTCCAGCTGCGGGTCCCACCAGACGTGGTAGCTGTCCACGACCACTCCGACCGCCTCGGCCGGAAACTGGAAGGCCAGGTCAAGCGCGTCGCCCAGGGTAGACACGACGCCGCGGTCGGCGCAGAACAGCGGATGCATGGGCTCGATGCCCAGCCGCACTCCCAGCCGCTGCGCGGTCGGGACCAGGTCGGCGATCGCGTCGGCGACCATCCGCCGGGCCAGGGCGAGATCCCGGCTGCCGGGCGGCAGCCCGCCCGGGACGAGGACGAGGGTGTCCGCCCCCAGCTCGGCGGCCTCGGCGATGGCCTGGCGGTTGTCCGCCAGGGCGCTGGCCCGGGCCGGCCCGTCCGGGTGGGTGAAGAAGCCGCCCCGGCAGAGGCTGGACACGTGCAGGCCCGCGGCCCGCACCGTGGCCGCCGACCGGCGCAGGCCGGCCTCGGCCACCCGGTCGCGCCACAGCCCGATGGCGGGAATCTGGTGCCGGACGCACAGGTCCACGCTCTGCGCCAGGTCCAGGTGCTTCACCGTGGCCTGATTGAGGGACAGCCGGTCGGCTGCCCAGCGGGCCCGCGGTCACGGCCGGCCGCCCGAGGCCAGGTAGGCGCGTCATCCGTTCCGCGGCCAGGCCCGGCGAGCGCAGCGCCCCGGCCGCGGCGGCCAGCTCGAAGACCCGGACCAGGTGAGCCTGCGGCCGCCGGGCCTGGAAACCGTCCAGCATGGCGAAGTGCGGCTGCAGGCCGTTCAGCCAGGCGAGGAACGCGACGCCGGCCTTGTAGCTGGACGTGGGCGGCTCGAAGATCGTCCGGCTCAGCTCCGTGGTGGGCCCCATGGCCGCGTCGTAGCCGGCCAGGTCACCGGCGTCGAGGGCGTGCAGCGCGGCCGCGGCCGGGGCGGTGATCGCGGCGAAGGCGCCGAGGAGCGCGTCGCTGTGCCCGTCAGCGTTCCCCTTGATCAGTTCGGCGTAGTGGAAGTCGTCGCCGGTGTAGAGCCGGACTCCGGCGGGCAGCCGCCGCCTGAGCGCCACCTCGGCGGACGCGTCGAGGACGGACAGCTTGATCCCGCCGATCCGGCCGTCCGCGCGTTCGGCCAGCTCGACGACGGTGTCCGCCGCGGCGGTGAAGTCCGCCGCGCCCCAGTAGCCGCGCAGCGCCGGGTCGAAGTCCTCGCCCAGCCAGTGCAGGATGACCGGCTGCTCCACCTGGCCGAGCAGGTGGCCGTAGACGTCCAGGTAGTCACGGGGGGACCGGGTGCTCGCCGCGAGGGCGCGGCTGGCCATCAGGATGACCTGCGCCCCGGTTTCCTGGACCGCCGCGAGCTGCTCGCGTGTAGGCGCCGACGATCGCGGGCAGCGGGTGCGGGCCGGGGGAAGCTGGTCGGTGCCCGCGCCGCTGGCGATCACTGTGCCGAGCCGGGCCGCGAGGTCCGCGGACAGCCTGGTCAGTTCCCGGGCCGCGGGCCAGGACAGCCCCATCCCGCGCTGCGCGGTGTCCATCGCCTCGGCGACCGCGAACCCATGAGCCCACAGGTATTCGCGGAACCCGAGCGTGGCGGTCCAGTCGATGCTGCCGTCGGGGAACGCGGCGACGTGCGCCGCCGCGTAGACGCTGCGTGAGGACGGCGGCGGGTACCCCGCCGCCCAGGGCGGATCCGGGATGTCGACCGGCTGGGCCCGGCCGGGGAGGCTGACCCGGGCGCCCATGTCACCCAGCCAGCCTGGGCACGTCCACCCGGCGTCCTTCGGCCGAGGACTGCAGGGCGAGCCGGGCCAGCTGCACTCCGCGGGCGCCCTCGGCCAGGTCCCACGGGAACGGCGTGCCTGCCGCCACCGCCTTGCAGGAACAGTTCCCACTGCACCTTGAAGCCGTTGTCGAACACCTGATGGTCGGGCACCTCGGCCCACTGAGCCGGGTAGTCGATGGGGTCGGGCAGGTCCGGGTTCCACACCGGCATGGGCGTGCAGGCGCGGGGCTGGACGGTGCAGTGGCGCAGGCCGGCGACCGCACTCCCGCTGGTGCCGTCGACCTGCAGCTCGACCAGCTCGCGGCGGTTCACCCGGACCGCCCAGGAGGAGTTGACCGACGCGATGGCCCCGCTCTCGAACTCCAGCAGCGCGTAGGCGGCGTCGTCGGCGGTGACCGGGTAGGGCCTGCCTGACTCGTCCCAGCGCTGCGGGATGTGCGTGACGTGCCGCGCGTACAGCGCCGTGACCGGCCCGAGCAGATCCTCCAGCAGGTACTGCCAGTGCGGGAACATGTCCAGCACGATCCCGCCGCCGTCCTCGCTGCGGTAGTTCCAGGAGGGCCGCTGGGCGGGCACCCCGTCTCCCTCGAAGACCCAGTAGCCGAACTCGAGCCGGGCGGACAGGACCTGCCCGAAGAAGCCCTCGCGGACCAGCCGCCGGAGCTTGATCATGCCGGGCAGGAAGAGCTTGTCCTGGACCACCCCGTTGATCACCCCGGCCTCGCGGGCCTGGCGGGCCAGCCGCAGGGCACCGTCGGCCGAGTCGGCCAGCGGCTTCTCGGTGTAGACGTGCTTGCCCGCGGCGATGGCCTTGGCCAGGCTGGCCTCACGCGCGCCGGTGACTTGCGCGTCGAAGTACACACCGACGGCCGGGTCGGCCAGCACCTCGTCCAGGCTGGTGGACCAGCGCTCCAGGCCGTGCCGTTCGGCGATCTCCCGCAGCCGCTGCTCGCTGCGCCCGACCAGGATCGGTTCCGGGCAGAGCGTCGTCCCGTCCTCGAGGGTGACACCGCCCTGCTCGCGGAGGCTGAGCACGGAACGCACCAGGTGCTGGCGGTAGCCCATCCGGCCGGTGACCCCGTTCATGGCCACCTGGATCACCTTGCGCGACATCAATTACTCCCTGGCGGATCCGGGCCTGCGGCGTGATGCCTTGGAAAGGGCTTTCCCAGATTAGGGTGGCCTGGGAAGCTGGGTCAACCAGAGACCTCAGCGGGGGAGCGGGCGGTGACGGAGCTGCAACCAGGGGGACGCCGGGCCGCGGGCCGGGGAGCCCGGCCGGCAGGCTGGGGCCGGGGGCCGAGGCCCGGCAGGCTGGGGCTGCCCTGGCCCGGGTGACCCTGCAGGACGTCGCGGACCGGGCCGGGGTCTCGCTGTCCACCGCGTCCCGGGTCGTCAACGAGGGGTCGCGCCGGGTGGGCCCGCAGCTGGCCGACCGGGTCACCAAGGCGGTCGCCGACCTGGGCTACATGGCGAACCTCCAGGCCAGGGCGGTAGCCACCGGCCAGAGCACGATGATGGGCGTGATCGTGCACGACATCGCCGACCCGTACTTCTCCTCGATCGCGGCCGGGCTGATCGAGGTCAGCCACGCCGGCGGCCTGCTGGCCATCGTGTCGAGCACGGCCGCGGGCGGGGCGGGGGAACTGGAGTACGTCTCGCTGATGCGGGCCCAGCGGGCCCGCTCGGTGGTCCTGGTCGGCAGCCGCTCGGCCGACACCGCGGCCACCGCGGCGCTGCGCGCCGAGGTCGGCGCGTTCACCCGCGACGGCGGCCGCGCGGTCTGCGTCGGCCAGGACCTGCTGGGCATCGACACGATCCTGCCCGGCAACGCCGAGGGGGCCCAGGCCCTGGCCGGGGCGCTGGTCGCGCTCGGCCACCGGGAGTTCGCCGTGCTGGCCGGGCCGGACGGGCTGGTCACCGCCCGGGACCGGGTCGCCGGGTTCGAGGCCGGGCTGGCCGCCTGGTCGGTCAGCCTCAGCCCGCGGCGGGTGATCCACGGGGCGTTCACCCGGGACGGCGGGTACCAGGCGATGAGCGCGATCCTGGCGGCCGGCGGCACCCGGCCGGACTGCGTGTTCGCGGTGAACGACGTGATGGCCGTCGGCGCGCTGGCCCGGCTCCGGGCCGACGGGGCTGGCCGTGCCGGGGGACATCGCCGTGGCCGGCTTCGACGACATCACCACGTTGCGCGACATCTACCCGCCGCTGACCACGGTCGCGCTGCCGCTCAAGCAGATGGGCGAGATGGCGGCCAGCCTGGTCCTGCAGGAGGCTGACCAGCCGCGGGTGATCCCGGTGCCCGGCGAGGTCATCCTGCGTGACAGCACCCTGCCCCGGCCCGGCCGCCGCTGACCGGCCGGGAACATTTCCGGGTCTTGCGGGCGGACTGATGGTCAGGTACGTTCGCACCACTCGGAAAGCGCTTGCCAGACTTAGTGAGTAGTCGGGCCCGACGGTGAGCTGGGGTGGAGCGGGTGGGAACAGGCCAGCAGGCGTGGCAGGAGTCGGTGTTCCTGGACGGGACGTTCCAGCGTCCCGCGCAGGGCGGGACGCTGCCGGTGCGGGACAAGGCCTCCGGGGAGATCTTCGGGCTGGCCGGGCTGGCCGGCCCGGCCGACGTCGATCTGGCGGTGGCCGCGGCGCTGCCCGCCCAGCGGGCCTGGAGCGAGCAGACCTACGCCGAGCGCGCCGGGCTGCTGCGGGCCGCCGCCGCGGTGCTGGCCGACCGGGCCAAGGAATGGCGCGAGCTGATCATGCGGGAGACCGGCTGCATCGCCGGCAAGGCCGACTACGAGATCGGCGCCGCGGCCAGCGAGCTGATCGAGGCGGCCGCGCTGGCCTCCCGGGCCACCGGCGAAGTGCTGCCCTCCGGGCACGCCGGCCGGTTCTCGCTGTCCGAGCGGATCCCGCTCGGGCTGGTCGGCGTCATCACCCCGTGGAACTTCCCGCTCGTCCTCGGCATGCGGGTGATCGCCCCCGCGCTCGCCCTGGGCAACGCGGTGCTGGTCAAGCCGTCCCCGGAGACGCCCTACAGCGGCGGGCTGGCGATCGCCGACCTGTTCGCGGCCGCCGGGGCGCCGCCGGGCATCTTCCAGGTGCTGCCCGGCGACGTCGAGGCGGGCGAGCGGCTGGTCAGCCACCCCGACGTGGCCATGATCCACTTCACCGGGTCCACCGCCGTCGGCCGGCGGATCGCCCAGGCGGCGGCCGGCCAGCTCAAGAAGGTGTCCCTGGAACTGGGGGGCAACAACGCGCTGCTGGTGCTGGACGACGCCGACATCGACCAGGCCACCATGATCGGCGCCTGGTCGGCCTTCCACTACCAGGGCCAGACGTGCATCACCGCCGGGCGGCATATCGTGCACCGGGCGGTGGCCGACGCCTACCTCAGCGGGCTGGCCGCCCGGGCCGAGGCCATCACGGTCGGCAACACGGTCACCGAGGAGGTCGGGCTCGGCCCGATGATCAACACCCGGCAGCTGGAACGGGCGCCGGCAGATGCTCAGCGAGGCGGTCGGGGCCGGGGCCCGGGTGGTGGCCGGCGGCACCACGGACGGCCCCTACTTCCGGCCCACCGTGGTGGCGGACGTGAGCCGGTCGAGCCGGCTCTGGACCGAGGAGATCTTCGCGCCCATCGCGCCGGTGCTGGTGGTGGACGACGACGACACGCGCCGTGCAGATCGCCAACGACACCCCCTACGGCCTGGTCGACTCGGTGCTGACCGCGGACCTGGCCCGGGGGATGCGGGTGGCCCGCCAGCTGCGGGCCGGGATGGTGCACGTCAACGACGCCACCCCGCAGGACGAGGCGCTGGCGCCGTTCGGCGGGATGGGCGCGTCCGGCCTGGGCGGCCGGTCCGGCGGCGACGCCAACCTCGAAGAGTTCACCCAGCGGCGCTGGCTCACCGTCGCGCCGGGACCCGTGCACTACCCGTACTAACGTCCGGCCCGCAGGGCCGGGCCATCGTCCCGGGCGGCATCGCCCAGGCAGGAGGGGACATGAGCGAGGCGGCACCCATCCCGTTCTCGGAGACCAAGGCGCCGGAGTCCCCGGAGCGGCTGCACCGCGGCGCGCTGCGGCTGGTGGACATCTCGGCCTCGACGATGGCCAACATCGGCCCGGCCTACAGCTTCTTCTTCGGCTTCGCGTTCCTGGTGGTGACGGCGGGCGTGGCCGCGCCGCTGACCATCATCGCGGCCGGCGTGGCCATCGCGCTGCTCGGCAACACGCTGTCGCAGTTCTCCCGGGCGCGGCCGTCCACCGGCGGGTTCATCTCGTTCGTGGGCAAGACGTTCGGCGGCACCAGCGCGGTGAGCACGGCGCTGCTGTGCGGGGCCGGGTACATCATCGCCATCTCCTCGGTGCTCGCCGTGGTCGGCGGGTTCCTGTCCATCACGCTCCAGCACTACCTGGGCTGGAACATCCCGTGGGGCATCTTCACCGTGGTGCTCACCGCCGGCGCCGTGCTGATGATGGTGCGCGGGGTGGCGGTGTCCACCAAGCTGGCCGGGTTCTTCTTCGTCTTCGAGATGCTGGTCCTGGTCGTGGTGTCGGTCATCGCGATCATCCAGCACGGCGGGCACCTGTCCGCCGTGCCGTTCGAGCCGAGCCACCTCACCAACGGTTTCTCCGGGCTGGCCGCGGGCTTCCCGCTCGCTATCTACCTGTTCATCGGCTGGGAGAACTCGGCCGCGCTGGCCGAGGAGACCGGTAACCCGCGGCGCAACGTGCCCCGCGCGGTGTTCCTGTCCATCGCGCTGATGGTGGTCAGCTACCTGCTGTTCGCCTTCGCCACGGTGACCGGGTTCGGGTACAACGGGGCGAAGCTGGCCGCCGCCCCCATCCCGTTCATCACCGTCGTCCGGGAACATCGCCCCGGCCTTCGCCGCGTTCGCCTACATCGCGGGCATGACCTCCACCCTCGGCGTGCTGATCGCGGCGGCCAACTCGCAGTCCCGGCTGATCTTCAACGCCGGGCGGGAGGGCCTGCTGCCGCGCTGGCTGGGCCGGGTGCACCCGACGCGGCGCACCCCGATGAACGCCATCTACGCGTTCGTCGCGCTGGCCGGCGGGATCATCCTGATCTGGGTGCTGGGCCACGTGATCGGCGGCCACACCGGGAGCATGGACCCGCTCAACTTCTTCTTCGAGTCCTCCACGATGGGCACGATCCTGGTCCTCGTGGTCTACTTCCTGGCCAACCTGGCCCTGCCGTTCTACTACCGGAAGTACGCCCGGCCGAGTTCAACGTGGTGAAGCACCTGATCCTGCCGGTGCTCGGGATGGCCGCCATCGCGGTGCCGGTGTACTACTTGTGCAAGCCCGGGCAGGCCGCACCGTATGACTGGTTCCCGTATGCGGCGCTGGCCATCGTGGTGGTCGCGGTGATCTACGCCGTGATGCTCAGCCGCCGTGACCCCGGGCTGGGGGAGCGGGCCGGCTCGATCATCGCCGACGAATAGACGCGGGCGGCGGGACGGCAGTTCCCGGCCCGTCGTGTGGCGCGGAGGAGAGATCAGTCATGACGGACACGGCCCTGCAGGCGGCCCAGGCATCCGGCCCGGTCCCGGCTCATCCCCTTGAGCCGGCCAGCCCGGCCGAGTACCTGGCCGGGCGGGACGTCCTGGCCGCGGCGGGCCTGCTGGCCGAGCCGGTGCGCTTCGCCTACTACGGGCTGGAGGAGCCCGCCAAGGACGAGGTGCTCGGCCCGGCCGGGGAGCCGCCCGACCGGCGGCTGCGGGCTTTCCTGATCAACGTGACCACCGGCGAATCCTGCGACGTGGTGGTCTCGCTCACCCGGCGGCAGGTGGTCAGCCGCCGCGTCCTCGACCCGCGGGCCGACGGGCAGGTGCCGATCATCGACCAGGACTTCGCCGCCGCGGAGGAGGTGGTCCGGGCCGACCCGCAGTGGCGGGCGGCGATGGCCCGGCGCGGGCTGGACGACGTGACCAGGATCCGGGCCTGCCCGCTGACCGCCGGGTCGTTCGGGTTCCCGGGCGAGGACGGGCGGCGGCTGGTCCGGGTGCTCGCGTTCGTCCAGGACGACGAGCACGGCTACGCCTGGGCGCACCCGGTGGACGGCGTGGCCGCCTACGTGGACCTGGTCGAGCGGCGGGTCATCGAGCTGGTGGACGAGTTCGTGCTGCCGGTGCCGCAGGAGTCCGGTGACTACGACGACCCGGCCGTCCGCGGGCCGCACCGGACCACGCTGCGGCCCATCGAGATCACCCAGCCGGAGGGCCCGAGCTTCACCCTCGAGGGCCAGCTGCTGCGCTGGGAGGGCTGGTCCATGCGGATCGGCTTCGACGCCCGCGAGGGGCTGATCCTGCACCAGATCAGCGTCGGCGACGGCGGACGGGACCGGCCGGTCATCTACCGGGCGTCCATCCCCGAGATGGTCGTGCCCTACGGGGACCCGAAGTTCCGGTACTGGCAGACCTATTTCGACACCGGCGAGTACCTGGTCGGGAAGTGGGCGAACTCGCTCGAGCTGGGCTGCGACTGCCTCGGCGAGATCGCCTACCTGGACGCGACGGTGACCGGCGACAGCGGCGAGCCGCGGACGATCCGCAACGCGATCTGCATCCACGAGGAGGACTTCGGGATCCTCTGGAAGCACACGGACATCTTCAACGGCTCGGCCCAGTCCCGCCGCCAGCGGCGCCTGGTGGTCTCGTTCTTCGCCACCATCGGCAACTACGACTACGGCTTCTACTGGTACTTCTACCTCGACGGCACGATCGAGTGCGAGATCAAGCTGACCGGCGCGCTGTTCACCGCCGCGCACCCGGGCGGGGACTACCGGCACTCCACCGAGGTCGCGCCGGGCCTGGGCGCGCCCGCCCACCAGCACCTGTTCAGCGCGCGGCTCGACATGGACGTGGACGGGCAGGCCAACGCGGTGGAGGAGGTGGACGTGGCCGGGCTGCCCGCCGGACCGGGCAACCCGTACGGCAACGCGCTGGTGCAGGAGGTCACCCGGCTGAGCACGGAGTCGCAGGCGGCCCGGCGGGCCGACGGCAGCCGCGGCCGCACCTGGCGGGTGGTGAGCACCGAGCGGACCAACCGGTTCGGTCACCCGGTCGGCTACACCCTGTACCCGGAGGCGGCCCCGGTGCTGCTGGCGGCCCCGGGCTCCCCGGTGGCGGCCCGGGCCGGCTTCGCCACGCAGCACCTGTGGGTCACCCGGTACGACCCCGCGCAGCGGTACCCGGCCGGGGACTTCGTGAACCAGCATCCGGGCGGGGCCGGCCTGCCGGACTTCATCCGCGGCGACCGGGACATCGACGGGACCGACATCGTGCTGTGGCACACGTTCGGGCCCACGCACTTCCCCCGGCTGGAGGACTGGCCGGTGATGCCCGTGGCCCGGTGCGGGTTCACGCTGAAGCCGACCGGGTTCTTCGACCGCAACCCGACGCTGGACGTTCCGCCCCCGCCGCATCATTGCTGAGCCTGATCCCGCCGGCCCGTCCCTGCCCCGTCCCGCCGCCCGGCCCGCGGGGCGGCGGTGCGCACGCCAGGATCAGGCCGGGCTGGCGGTGGGCAGCCCGGCGTCCCGGGCCGCGGCCAGCAGCCGCTTGTCGTAGGAAACAAACGAGGTGAGTTCCCGCCGCAACACCAGCGCGGAAGCCAGGTGGATCGCGTCCAGCGCGCCCAGGGTCACTGGCCTGGCCCTCGCCGCCTGGCCGAGCACTTCACCGGTGAGCTCGATCTCCGCGGTGCGGCGGATGACCAGGTAGCTCTCGGGCAGGGCTGAGGGCTCGGCCCGCCACACCGCACGCGGGACCTCCACCCGGATCACCGAACTCGACACCTGGACCAGATTGGGCTGCTCGGCAAGCCAGCTGAGCAGACCGGCCGACTCGCGCTCGGCGACGGCCAGCTTCACCAGCGCGGAGGAGTCCAGGTAGATCAATACCTTTCCTCCTCGCGCATCTTCAGCAAGATCTCCGAGGCGGTCGGCTGGCCTTCCGGCACGGGCGGCGCGGGCTCGATGTCGAGCAGGCTGCCTGGATCCTCGGCGGGCTGGATGATCCCGGCCGCGATCAGCCGTTCCAGCGGGCTCTCCACGTCCCGGGCCGGGACGAGGCGGGCGACGAGCCGTCCCCGGTTGGTGATGTCCACGGTCTGTCCCTTCTCCACGAGATCCACGTAGACGCTGGCGTGCTGGCGCAGCTCGCGGATGCCGATGCTGTGGCTGGCCTGGGCTGCGCTGGCCCGGGCTGCGCTGGCCTTCGCCGGCTGGCCCGGCGACCTGGTCCTGCGATCGCGGCTGTGTATCACTCACGGGACTACGGTAGCACATTAAGTGCTACTTAGCTGCGAGGCTGACGGGGGCGGTCAAGGCATCGCTGGCATGCGGCAGGATAGAGATATGCAGCAGCCGCGGGACTTTTCGCTCTACGGCGCCGTTGACCTGGGTGCGCGGCAGGCCGCCGCGCAGCGCAGTCAGCAGGCCGCCACGCGCGCTGGCGGGCAGGATGACTCGCCAGCGCGGCAACGTGATCGACGTGACCGAGGAGACCTTCAACACGGAGGTCGTCGAACGGTCGCGGACGGTACCGGTAATCCTGGACTTGTGGGCCGAATGGTGTGGCCCCTGCAAGCAGCTCAGCCCGGTGCTGGAGAAGCTGGCCGACGAGGCCGCCGGGGACTTTGTGCTCGCCAAGGTGGATATCGACGCGAACCCGCAGTTGCGGGCGGCGTTGCAGGTGCAGAGCATCCCGATGGTCATGGCGGTCGCCGGCGGCCAGGTGGTGGACGGCTTCCTCGGTGCGATGCCGGAGGCGCAGGTGCGCCAGTGGATCGGCCAGGTCATGCAGGTCGCCGGGCAGCTGGGGATGCCGGTCAGCGGCGGCGCGGAGCCCGACGGCGAGCCGGCCGACGGTCAGCCGGACGGCGCCCAGGCGGCCGATGGCCTGCCAGGCGGCCCCCGGGCGGCCCGGCCGCGGCCCGGGCGGCCCCGGGGATGCGGCGGCCCGGGCCCGGCGGCGCCATGATGGCCGACCCGGCGTTCGAGGAAGCGCAGCAGGCGATGGAGCGCGACGACCTGGACGGGGCCGCCGAGGCCTTCCAGAAGGTCCTCGCGAACTCGCCCGGTAACCCGGCGGCGGCCATGGGCCTGGCCCAGGTCAACCTCATCCGCCGGGTGAGCGGCTACGACCAGGCCCAGGTGCGCCGGGCGGCGGCCGAGGACCCGGCCAACGTCGACGCGCAGTCGAGCGTGGCCGACATCGAGGTGGCCACCGGCCGGATCGAGGAGGGCTTCGACCGGCTCCTCGGCACGGTCAGGAGGACGTCCGGAGACGAGCGGGAGCGCGCCCGGGTCCATCTGATCGGCCTGTTCGACGTCTTCCCGCCCGGTGACCCGCGGGTGGCCAAGGCCCGCGCGACCCTGTCCAGCCTGCTCTTCTGAGCGGGCTGCCCGGGCCGGCACCGGCCGGTCGCCCGGGAGCCGGCTCAGCGACGCCCGGGCACCGGCCGGTGCGAGCCAGGGTCAGCGGTTGCGCGCGTCCGGCGGGGTGGCGTCGGCGATCTGCTCCAGCGCGGGCAGCGCCGCCGCCAGGGCGGCCAGCTGATCCGGGCTGAGCGTGCGCAGGTTATCGGCGAGCAGAATGGTGCTCTCCCGCCTGATCCGCTCCAGGATCGCGTGCCCTTCGGGGGTGACCACGAGCGTGCTGGCCCGGGCGTCGCCCGGCACCGGATGGCGCTGCACGTAGCCCCGCTCTTCCAGCACGGTGACGAGCCGGGTGAGGGTGGACGGGGCGATCTTCTCGGCCGCCGCGAGGTCGCCCAGCCGTAGCCGGCCCGGCCTGCTCCACGGTGGCCAGGGCGGACAGCTGGGTGGGGGTCAGCCCGGCCAGCTCGTGCCGGCGCAGGCTCCGGGAGACCCGGGCAATGGCGACCCGCAGCCGGGTCACGTCGATGGGCGGCGGCCCCAGGTCTGCGGTCACCGGGACGCCCCGGCCGGCCGTGGCGGTGCGTTCTGGCGCACTGGCGGTCATTCCTCCGTCGGACACCCTTGCAGGGTACGTGCGCCCGGCCCGGCGCGGTGCCCAGTCCCGGTGCCCAGTCCCGGGCCTGATCATGGGCTTGATGGTGGCACGATTGTGTCCTGCATCGGGGCCTGGCGGAAGGCGGGATTGCTGTGTCGGTAGCACCGAGCGTGTCGTATTCGATAACCGTGCGGCTCGAGGTGCCATCCCACGGGCGGGCGGTCAGCGAGCTCACGCACGTCGTTGAGCAGGCCGGTGGCGAGGTCACCGCCCTGGACGTGAGCCCGTTCAGTCACGAACGGCTGCGCGTCGACCTGACCTGCGCCGCCCGGGACACCGACCACGCCGAGGCCATCGTCGCGGCGCTGAGCGAGATCGAGGGCGTGACGGTCAGCAAGGTCAGCGACCGGACGTTCCTGCTCCACCTGGGCGGGAAGATCGAGACCGCGGTCAAGATCCCGCTGCGCAACCGGGACGACCTGTCCATGGCCTACACCCCGGGCGTGGCCCGGGTCTCCATGGCCATCGCCCGCCACCCCGAGGATGTGCGCCGCCTCACCGTCAAGCGGAATTCGGTGGCCGTGGTCACCGACGGCTCCGCCGTGCTGGGGCTGGGCAACATCGGCCCGTACGCGGCCATGCCGGTGATGGAGGGCAAGGCCGCACTGTTCAAGCGGTTCGCGGGCATCGACGCCTGGCCGGTGTGCCTGGACACCCAGGACACCGACGAGATCGTGCGCACCGTCCAGATCATCGCGCCGGCCTTCGGGGGCATCAACCTCGAGGACATCAGCGCCCCGCGGTGCTTCGAGGTCGAGGCCCGGCTGCGCGAGCTGCTGGACATCCCGGTCTTCCACGATGACCAGCACGGCACCGCGATCGTGGTCCTGGCCGCCCTCACCAACGCGCTCCGGGTGGTCGGCAAGAAGCTGGGCTCGGTCCGGATCACGATCGCGGGCGCGGGCGCGGCCGGCACCGCGGTGCTCCGGCTGCTGCTCGCCTCGGGCGCCTCCGACGTGATCGTGTGCGACGACAAGGGCGCGATCTACGTGGGCCGCCCGGGGCTGGACGACAGCCTGCGCTGGGTGGCCGAGCACACCAACGCGGGGCAGTACGAGGGGAGCCTGGCCGGCGCGCTGCGCGGCGCGGACGTCTTCATCGGGCTGTCGGCGCCCCGGTTGCTGACCGGCGCGGACATCGCGGCCATGAACGACGACGCGATCGTGTTCGCGCTGGCCAACCCGGATCCCGAGGTCGACCCGGACGAGGCCGCCCAGCACGCGGCCGTGGTGGCCACCGGGCGCAGCGACTACCCCAACCAGATCAACAACGTGCTGGCCTTCCCCGGGGTGTTCCGCGGGCTGCTGGACGCGCAGAGCCGGACGGTGTCCGACGACATGCTGGTGGCGGCGGCCCGGGCGCTGGCCGGCGTGGTGTCGCCCGCCGAACTCGGCCCGCACTACATCATCCCGTCCGTGTTCAACCCCAACGTGTCCTCGGCGGTGGCGGCCGCGGTCCGGGACGCCGCCGGCGGCCGCCCGGCCCGGCCCTGACGCCGGCCGCCCCGGCCTGGCGGTCGCCTGAGCGCCGTCCCGGAGCCGCGCCGCCTCCCCGGCGGGCCGCGCGGTCATGTCTCAAATTGGCACGAACTCGCGTGCGGGGACGCCGAAGCCTGAACAACCGCCCAGCGTCCGCCAGAATGGAGGTATGGAGGACGACCTCTCGGGGCGGCTGCTGGTCGCTACGCCGTTGCTCGGCGACCCGAACTTCCGGCGTACCGTCGTTCTCGTCGTCGAGGACGAGCCCGAGGAAGGCACGCTCGGCGTGGTGCTGAACCGCCCGACCGAGGTGCCGGTCGGGCAGGTCCTCGAATCATGGACGGACCTGGTCACCGGGCCGTCGGTGGTCTTCCGGGGCGGCCCGGTCGCCCCGAACAGCGCGCTGGCGCTGGCTATCGTGCCGGGCGACGAGGAGCCGGTCGGCTGGCGGGCGCTGGACGGGTCCGCGGTGATGTCCCGGATCGGCCTGGTCGACCTGGACGCCCCGCCCCAGCTGCTGGCGGGCGGTATCGCCTCGCTGCGGGTCTTCGCCGGCTACGCGGGCTGGGGACCCGGCCAGCTCCAGGCGGAGATCGACGAGGGCGCCTGGTACGTGCTGTCGGGTGAGCCCGCCGACGCCTTCGTGGCCGAGCCGGAGCGGCTCTGGAAGATCGTGCTGCGGCGGCAGGGGGGCAACCTCGCGATGGTGGCCAACTACCCGGACGACCCCGCGCTCAACTGACTCCAGGCTGATCGATGGTGATCCCCAGGTGAACACGCAGATTCCGCGCGTCTACGGACCTGGCAGGCTGGCCGTGGAGGCGGCCACGGCCGGCCTGGCCTTCGCGGCCCTGCTGGGCTGGGCCAGCACCGCGCTCGTCGGCAGCTTCCGGGGCCAGGACCTGCCCGGCCGCTACTGGCAGCCCATCCCGGTGCGCACCGACACCTCGGGCTTCATCGCCTTCCTGGTCGCCGCGATCTGCCTGGCCACCAGTGAGTACCTCCGGCTGCGGCGGCGCCGCGCGGCGGTGCCGGCCTCGCCGCCCGACCGTGCGGCGACGATGGTCCTGGCGGTGGCCGAGACGGTCGCCGTCCTGGCCACTGGCCTCTTCGTGTACCTGTCATTCAACGCGATCACCCACCCGGGGTCGCTGCTGCTGCACATCACCCACCTGCTGCCCTGGCCCGCGGAGGGGACGGTGCGCGTCGAGGCGCTGCTGCTGTGTGCCTGTTCCGTCGCGGTCTGGCGGTACCTGCGGGCCCGGTACCGCTGGGTACCGGACCGGGCCCAGCCGGTGGCCGGCCCGGACCCCGTGCGCCCGGAACCCGCGCGGTAGCCGGCGGCCGCGTACAATCGGGGACCGTGAGCACTGAGGTTCTGCCGGATTCCGGCACTCGTGAGGACACTGGCACCACGCCGGATATCCGTCCCGGCGATGGCGACCATGAGCGGTTCGCGCACTACGTCGAGAAGGACAAGATCGTCGACAGCGCGGTGACCGGCACTCCGGTGATTGCCCTGTGCGGCAAGGTCTGGGTGCCGAACCGGGATCCCAAGCGGTTCCCGGTGTGCCCGGACTGCAAGCGCATCTACGAGTCCCTCCCGCAGGGAGACGACTAACCGCTCGCGGGTTTCCCGCGGCCGGCGCCGGATTATCCCTAACGCTCTACCGGCGTCCCGGTGACCTGCGCCCCGGCCGCCCGCATGGCGTCGATCGACTCGGCGGTGGTGGTGGGGTCAACCCCCGCGGTCAGGCCGAGCAGCACCCGGGTCCGGAAACCCTCCTGCGGCCGCGGAGATCGTCGTGGCCCGGACGCAGTAGTCGGTGGCGATCCCGGCCACGTCCAGTTCGTCCACCCCGCGTTCCCGCAACCACGCCGCGAGCGGCGTGCCCGCCTCGTCGCGGCCGTCGAACGCGCTGTAGGCGGCCTCGTGCGCGCCCTTGCTGAACACCGTCTCGATGTGGCTCGTGTCCAGGTCCGGGATGGAAGTCGGCGCCCCCGGTGCCGACCACGCAGTGCCGCGGCCAGGAGTTCACGAAGTCCGGGTGGGCGGAGAAATGACCGCCCGGGTCGATGTGGAAGTCCCGCGACGCGACCACGTGGTCGTATCCGCCGGACTCCAGGTACCGGCTGATGGCCCGGGCCACCTCGCCGCCGCCCGCGACCGCGAGCGAACCGCCTTCACAGAAGTCGTTCTGCACATCCACGATCACCAGCGCGCGCACAGGCCGAGCGTACGGCATCGGGCGCCAGGGCCGGGGCAAAGCGCGGTGAGCGAGGGCCGGCCACTGGCGCTGGGCCGGTCCGGGCTGCGACCCCGGCTAGCGGTGGCTCCGCCGGGCCGCGAGCCGCTGCCTCGCGGAGGGCTCGTGGACCAGCGGCCCGGAGGTGCGGAACAGGAATTCGGCGTAGTCGTCCGGCGGCCTGGCCCGAGTCGGGCAGGAAGCGGTCCGGGGCGAACCTGAGCTGCGACATCGTGCGGGTGGCCTGGTTGCATTCCGTCACGACCGAGGTGATCGTGTGGGCGGCGGAGCGGAGCATCTGCGACCAGTTGCGGTGATGGGCTGAGAGGGACTCTGTGCTGCTCATGACCCCAGTCTTCGGCATCACGCCGGCCCGGAACAGTGGCAGTCACGTCATATGGGGTCGAGATCCTGCCAAACACGAGGCATGATGGAGGCATGCTGAAGAACGTGGCCGTAGTGATCTTGAACGGCTTTACCCCTTTCGAGCTGGGCGTGCTCTGCGAGGTGTTCGGCGTCGACCGGACCGACGACGGGCTGCCCGCCTACGACTTCGCCGTGGTCTCGGGCGAAACAGTGACGGGGCAGGAGAACCCGCCCCGCTCACCTCGTCGGCGGGCTTCACCGTGTCCACGCCCTACGGCCTGGACCGGCTGCAGGAGGCCGACCTGGTGGCCGTGTCGGCCGTCGGCGACGGCCACCTGCAGGCCTACACCTCCAGCCAGTTCCCGGCGCCGCTGATCGACGCGCTGCGGGCCACCGTGGACCGCGGTGCCCGGGTGCTCAGCGTGTGCAACGGCGCGTTCGTGCTCGGCGCGGCCGGGCTGCTGGACGGGCGGCACTGCACCACCCACTGGCGGCACGCCCCCGACCTCGCCGCGGGAGCATCCGTCGGCGATCGTCAACCCGGATGTGCTGTACGTGGACGAGGACCCGGTGATCACCAGTGCGGGCACCGCGGCAGGCATCGACGCGTGCCTGCACCTGGTCCGCAAGGAGCAGGGCAGCCGGGTGGCGAACGGGATCGCCCGGCGGATGGTCATCCCGCCGCATCGCGACGGCGGCCAGGCCCAGTACGTGGACCGGCCGGTCGCCGTGCCCGCCTGCGACACGCTCGGCGAGGTCATCAGCTGGATGCAGCGTCACCTCGGCGAGCCGGTCACGATCCGCCAGCTGGCGGCCCGGGCCCGGATGTCGGAGCGCACCTTCGCCCGGCGGTTCGTGCAGGAGACCGGCACCACGCCGCTGCGCTGGCTGACCGGCCAGCGCATCCTGCTCGCCCAGGAGTTGCTGGAGGAGACGACCGAGACGGTTGACGTTATTGCGGACCGGGCCGGGTTCGGCAACGCGGCCACGCTGCGGCATCACTTCCGCGCCTGGCGCGGCACCACCCCCCAGGCCTACCGGCACGCGTTCTGCCCGGGCGAGATCCCGGACAGCCGGGACGCCCGGATGGCCCCGACGGCCCTGGGACGCCGATCCGCGCGATCCCTGCCCGGCCCGGCCCGCGCCTACTCGTCGTCCGGCGGCACGAACACGGTCGGGATCGCCGGGTAGCCCCGGGACAGCTGCAGCGCGTGCACCGGCAGCTCGGCCAGGGCCGCGCGGTGCCGCTCCCGCGCCGCGTTCAGCGGCTCCTGGCCGACGATCTCGCCGCCCCGGACCAGCGGGCGCAGCAGCGCCCGCTGCCGCACCGCGCCGGTGCCGGTAATACCCAGGTCCGGGGTGGGCCCCGGGTCGGCCCTGGTGATCAGCTCGGCCGACGCCACGCCGTTCTCGTCGAACTGCCGGAACGCCCACTTGCGGCCGCCCCGGCCCGGCTTGCCGACCGACCGCTTGGCCACGGGCTCCAGCGTCCCCTCGCCGTCGCCTTCCCTGGCCCGGGCCACCAGCTTGTAGACCAGCGCCGCGGTGGGCGCCCCGGACCCGGTGACCAGGGAGGTCCCGACCCCGTACCCGTCGACCGGGGCGGCGGCCAGCGCGGCGATCGAGTACTCGTTGAGGTCGCCGCTGAGCACGATCTTGGTGTCCCGTGCGCCCAGCTCGTCCAGCAGGTCGCGGACCTGCCGGGCCACCATCGGGAGGTCGCCGCTGTCGATGCGGACCGCGCCGAGGCCGGGCCCGGCCAGCTCTACCGCGGTGCGCACCGCGCGGCCCACGTCGAACGTGTCCACCAGCAGGGTGGTGCCCTTGCCGAGCGCGGCCAGCTGGGCGGCGAAGGCGTCCCGCTCGCTGTCGTGGACCAGGCTGAACGCGTGCGCGCTGGTGCCGCTGGTGGGGATGCCGTAGTCCCGCCCGGCCTCCAGGTTCGAGGTGGACGAGAAACCGGCGATGTAGGCGGCCCGGGCGCTGGCCACGGCGGCCATCTCGTGGGTGCGGCGCGAGCCCATCTCGATGATCGGCCGCTCGTCCGCGGCGTTGACCATCCGGGACGCGGCTGAGGCGATCGCCGAGTCATGGTTGAGGATGGCCAGCACGAGGGTCTCCAGCACGACCGCCTCGGCGAACGGCGCCTCCACCACCAGGATCGGCGAGCCGGGGAAGTAGCAGTCGCCTTCGCCGTAGCCCCAGATATCCCCGCGGAAGCGGTAGGACTCCAGGTAACTCAGGGCGCCGGAGTCCACCATGTGGTTATCGCGCAGGAACGCGAGCTCGTCCGGCCCGAAGCGGAACTGCTGCAGGGCCTCGAGCAGCCGCCCGGTCCCGGCGACCACGCCGTACCGGCGGCCGTGCGGCAGAGCCCGGGCGAACACCTCGAACACGGCGCGCCGCCCGGCCGCCCCGCTGCGCAGCGCGGCGGTCAGCATGGTGAGCTCGTAACGGTCGGTGAGCAGCGCCGTGCTGGCCCCGCGGGAAACAGTCGTCACGAGCCAAGAAGACTACGGAGGTCGACCCCCGGCGGCCGCAGCCGCCGGGGGTCAACGCGCGGATCTACAGATGGGACGCGGTGGTCGGAGCCGACCACGGTCGCTGAAGCCAGACCGCCGTCGTCCCGGGTCACCCAGATCCCGTCGTCGATCGCGGCCACGCAGACCTGCTCGGTTGAGGCAGGACACAGCGCCCACCTGGTTGGTGGTATCCGAGGTCACCGCCGACCAGGAGGTGCCGCCGTCCTGGGTGCCGAGGAGTGCCGACCGAGGTGCCCCCGCCCGCCGCCCAGCAGTCGCTGGACGGTGCCGCACGAGATCGAGTTGAGCCATCCGGTGTCGTCGAAAATCTGCCGGTGGCCCCAGGTCGCGCCGCCGTCCCGGGATATCAGCGTGACCGGGCCGGCCGCTTCCAGCGCGTCGGCCGCGGCCGCGCAGTGCACGGCTCCGGCCGCAGTCGGCAGGCACGAGACGCTGAACAGCTCGTTCGACTTGCCCAGGGTGGGATCGGTGGACAGGGTCCAGCTGGCTCCGCCATCGGCGGTCATGATGACCACGCTCTTCCCGTCCCCGTAGTCCAGTCCGCCCACGGCGACGCAGGACAGGGCCGAGACGCATGACATCCCATTGAGCTGATACGTCCCGTTCGGGTCGGCGGAGGTGACCGCGGGCAGGTTGCTGAACTGCGTCCAGGTCGCGCCCCCGTCGGTGGTCTCCAGCGAGCGCCGGGGCGACCAGGCCCTGCGGTTCGTCCTGGCCCATCAGCCAGCAGTTAGTCGCGGAGACGCACTCGATCGAATTCGGCCACCAGGTAGCCGTCGCCCAGCTCCCCGGGGAGCATGTCGGTCCACGTCTGACCGCCGTAGTCGTCCGGCGCCTGGCCCGAGTCGGCCAGGAAGCGGTCCGGGGCCAACCTGAGCTGCGACATCGTGCGGGTGGCCTGATTGCATTCCGTCACGACCGAGGTGATCGTGTGGGCGGCGGAGCGGAGCACTGCGACCAGTTGCGGTGTTGGGCTGAGAGGGACTCTGTGCTGCTCATGACCTCAGTCTTCGACATCACGCCGGCCCGGAACAGTGGCAGTCAGGTCACTATGGGGTCGAGATCCTGCCAAACACGAGGCATGATGGAGGCATGCTGCAGAACGTGGCCGTAGTGATCCTGAACGGCTTTACCCCTTTCGAGCTGGGCGTGCTCTGCGAGGTGTTCGGCGTCAACCGGACCGACGACGGGCTGCCCGCCTACGACTTCGCCGTGGTCTCGGGCGAAACGGCGAGCGGGGCGGGGAACCCGCCCCGCTCACCTCGTCGGCGGGCTTCACCGTATCCACGCCCTACGGCCTGGACCGGCTGCAGGGAGGCCGACCTGGTGGCCGTGTCGGCCGTCGGCGACGGCCACCTGCAGACCTACACCTCCAGCCCAGTTCCCGGCGCCGCTGATCGACGCGCTGCGGGCCACCGTGGACCGCGGTGCCCGGGTGCTCAGCGTGTGCAACGGCGCGTTCGTGCTCGGCGCGGCCGGGCTGCTGGACGGGCGGCACTGCACCACGCACTGGCGGCACGCCCCCGACCTCGCGCGGCAGCATCCGTCGGCGATCGTCAACCCGGAGGTGCTGTACGTGGACGAGGACCCGGTGATCACCAGCGCGGGCACCGCGGCCGGCATCGACGCGTGCCTGCACCTGGTCCGCAAGGAGCAGGGCAGCCGGGTGGCGAACGGGATCGCCCGGCGGATGGTCATCCCGCCGCATCGCGACGGCGGCCAGGCCCAGTACGTGGACCGGCCGGTCGCCGTGCCCGCCTGCGACACGCTCGGCGAGGTCATCAGCTGGATGCAGCGTCACCTCGGCGAGCCGGTCACGATCCGCCAGCTGGCGGCCCGGGCCCGGATGTCGGAGCGCACCTTCGCCCGGCGGTTCGTGCAGGAGACCGGCACCACGCCGCTGCGCTGGCTGACCGGCCAGCGCATCCTGCTGGCCCAGGAGTTGCTGGAGGAGACGACCGAGACGGTTGACGTGATCGCGGACCGGGCCGGGTTCGGCAACGCGGCCACGCTGCGGCATCACTTCCGCGCCTGGCGCGGCACCACCCCCCAGGCCTACCGGCACGCGTTCTGCCCGCGGCGCGATCCCGGACCGCCGGGATGGCCCCGGACGGACCGCGGCGCGCCTGGACGCCGATCCCGGCCGCATCCCCGGCCTGACCCGCGCCTACTCGTCGTCCGGCGGCACGAACACGGTCGGGATCGCCGGGTAGCCCCGGGACAGCTGCAGCGCGTGCACCGGCAGCTCGGCCAGGGCCGCGCGGTGCCGTTCCCGCGCCGCGTTCAGCGGCTCCTGGCCGACGATCTCGCCGCCCCGGACCAGCGGGCGCAGCAACGCCCGCTGCCGCGCCGCGCCGGTGCCGGTAATCCCCAGGTCCGGGGTGGGCCCCGGGTCGGCCCTGGTGATCAGCTCGGCCGACGCCACGCCGTCCTCGTCGAACTGCCGGAACGCCCACTTGCGGCCACCCCGGCCCGGCTTGCCGACCGACCGCTTGGCCACCGGGCTCCAGCGTCCCCTCGCCGTCGCCTTCCCTGGCCCGGGCCACCAGCTTGTAGACCAGCGCCGCGGTGGGCGCCCCGGACCCGGTGACCAGGGAGGTCCCGACCCCGTACCCGTCGACCGGGGCGGCGGCCAGCGCCGCGATCGAGTACTCGTTGAGGTCGCCGCTGAGCACGATCTTGGTGTCCCGCGCGCCCAGTTCGTCCAGCAGGTCGCGGACCTGCCGGGCCACCATCGGGAGGTCGCCGCTGTCGATGCGGACCGCGCCCAGGCCGGGCCCGGCCAGCTCGACCGCGGTGCGCACCGCGCGGCCCACGTCGAACGTGTCCACCAGCAGGGTGGTGCTCTTGCCGAGCGCGGCCAGCTGGGCCGCGAAGGCGTCCCGCTCGCTGTCGTGGACCAGGCTGAACGCGTGCGCGCTGGTGCCGCTGGTGGGGATGCCGTAGTCCCGCCCGGCCTCCAGGTTCGAGGTGGACGCGAAGCCGGCGATGTAGGCGGCCCGGGCACTGGCCACGGCGGCCATCTCGTGGGTGCGGCGCGAGCCCATCTCGATGATCGGCCGCTCGTCCGCGGCGCTGACCATCCGGGACGCGGCCGAGGCGATGGCCGAGTCATGGTTGAGGATGGCCAGCACAAGGGTCTCCAGCACGACCGCCTCGGCGAACGGCGCCTCCACCACCAGGATCGGCGAGCCGGGGAAGTAGCAGTCGCCCTCCCCGTAGCCCCAGATGTCCCCGCTGAAGCGGTAGGACTCCAGGTAGCTCAGGGCGCTCGTCGTCCACCATGTGGTTGTCGCGCAGGAACGCGAGCTCGTCCGGCCCGAAGCGGAACTGCTGCAGGGCCTCGAGCAGCCGCCCGGTCCCGGCGACCACGCCGTACCGGCGGCCGTGCGGCAGAGCCCGGGCGAACACCTCGAAGACGGCGCGCCGCCCCGCCGCCCCGCTGCGCAGCGCGGCGGTCAGCATGGTGAGCTCGTAACGGTCGGTGAGCAGCGCCGTGCTGGTCCCGCTGGGAACCTGTCGTCACGAGCAAGAAGACTACGGAGGTCGTGGCGGGCGCACGCCGCCGGGCTGAGACACTAGAAGGCGGTGCGTGAGGAGGTGAGCGCCGGTGAGCGTGGCACCAGCAGAGGTGGAACGCCCGGAGACGCATGAGGAAGTCGTCCCCGACACGCCGTGGGTCACCATCGTGTGGAACGACCCGGTGAACCTCATGTCCTATGTGACCTACGTGTTTCAGCAGGTATTCGGCTATTCCAAGCGCAAAGCCGAAAAGCTCATGCTCGATGTGCACCAGAAGGGCAGGGCCGTGGTCTCGTCCGGGACCCGGGAGTCCATGGAGCACGACGTGGAAGTGCTGCACGGGTATGGATTGTGGGCCACCGTGAGTCACGATAAGTGAGCATCAGACGCAAACGGGGCGCAGGCGACTCCGAGGAGACAGGTGAGGCCCTGAACGGCTTCCGCGGCGTGCGCGGCGGCGGGGCCAGCGCCACGTTCGTGCCGTCCCAGGCCGGGATCATCCGCTCCCTGGTCAGCCAGATCGCCGAGCTGGTCGGCAGCGAGCCGGGTCCCGGGGAGCCAGGTGCCGGGGAGCCGGCGCTGACCGACGACGCGTTCACCGGCCGCGCCCCCGGCCGGGGCAGCGCCGACCGGGCCAGCACTGACCGGGCTGGTTCTGACCCGGGAAAGCCGCCTGACCCCCTGGACGACCTGGCCCGCCTGCTCGGCCAGACCGGCCCGGCGACCCCGCCGGACGACCCGGTGCTGGCCCGCCTGCTGCCCGACGCCTACGCCGATGACACCGAGGCCGCGGGTGACTTCCGCCGGTTCACCGAGCAGGAACTCCGCAACGGCAAGGCGGCCGCGGCCCGCACCGTGCTGGCCACGCTGCCCGAGGACGGCGGCCGGGTCCGGCTGTCGGAGGAGGAAGCGCAGGTCTGGCTGCGCGCCCTCAACGACGTGCGGCTGGCCCTCGGGGTCCGCCTGTCGATCACCGAGGACTTCGAGGCCCGCGCGGCGGACCTCGACCCGGCCGACCCCCGTTCCGCCTACATGTGGATCTACGACTGGCTCACGTTCCTGCAGGAGACCCTGGTCCGGGCCCTCTGGTAACCGCACCCGCCGGCCGGGCCCGCTGACGCCGCGGCCCGCGGCCGGGCCCGGCCCCGGCGGTACCCTCGGATCCATGCTGACGCTCCACTCCGCGCTGCGGGACAAGATCGTGGCGCACGCCCGTGCGGACCACCCGGACGAGGCCTGCGGGGTGATCGCCGGGCCGGCCGGCCAGGACCGCCCGGAGCGCTTCATCCCGATGCTGAACGCCCAGCGTTCACCGACGTTCTATGAGTTCGACTCGCTGGAGCTGCTCCGGGTCTGGCGGGAGATGGATGACCGGGACGAGGAGCCGTCCGTCATCTACCACTCGCACACCGCGACCGAGGCCTATCCCTCGCGCACCGACATCAGCTACGCGAACGAGCCGGGGGCCCACTACGTCCTGGTCTCGACCCGCGACCCGGACACCGGTGGAGTTCCGCTCGTTCCGCATCATGGACGGGACGGTGACCGAGGAGGAAGTCCGGATCACCGATTAACCCCGCCGGGTGATCCGCCGGCGGTGACCCCACGGCCCCCGGCCTGGAATGATCGCGGGGGGCATCCGGTTGGCACCCGGTGACGGCCGTCACCGCCCGCGCCGGCCCAGACGCCCAAGACACTGACGCCCGCAGAGACCGACCGCCTCACCCTGGAGTGTTGTTCATGGCCATCGAAGTCCGTATCCCGACGATCCTGCGCACGTACACCGGCGGCGCCAAGGCGGTGGAGGGCTCGGGGGGAACCATCGCCGAGCTCATCGGTGACCTCGACACCCGGTACGGCGGGCTCCGCGACCGGCTGCAGGACGAGTCCGGGCTGCGCCGGTTCGTCAACGTCTACCTCAACGACGAGGACGTGCGCTTCCTCGGCGGCCTCGAGACGCCGGTCAAGGACGGCGACACGGTGACCGTGCTGCCGGCCGTGGCGGGCGGGGCGGGCTGACCCACCCCGGGAGAGCGCATGCGTTACGACTCACTGCTGGACAGCCTCGGTCATACCCCTCTGGTCGGGTTGCCGAGGCTCTCTCCCGCACCCGACGTGCGGCTGTGGGCCAAGCTGGAGGACCGCAACCCCACCGGCTCGGTCAAGGACCGGGCCGCGTTCTTCATGATCGAGCAGGCCGAGAAGGATGGCCTGCTCGCCCCGGGGACCACGATCCTCGAGCCCACCTCCGGGAACACCGGGATCTCGCTGGCCATGGTCGCGCACCTGCGCGGCTACCACGATGATCTGCGTGATGCCGGAGAACACCTCGGTGGAGCGGCGGCAGATCCTGGAGATGTTCGGGGCGCAGATCATCTTCTCGCCGGCCGCGGGCGGGTCCAACGAGGCCGTCCGGGTCGCCCGGCGGCTGGCCGAGGAGCACCCCGACTGGGTCATGCTCTACCAGTACGGCAACGAGGCCAACGCCCGGGCCCACTACGAGACCACCGGCCCGGAGATCCTCGCCGACCTGCCCGGCATCACGCACTTCGTGGCCGGGCTCGGCACCACCGGGACCCTCATGGGCGCCGGCCGGTTCCTGCGCGAGCGGGTCCCGGGCGTCTCCATCGTGGCCGCCGAGCCCCGGTACGGCGAGCTGGTCTACGGCCTGCGCAACATCGACGAGGGCTTCGTGCCCGAGCTGTACGACGAGTCGGTGCTGACCACCCGGTTCTCGGTGTCCTCGAAGGACGCGCTGCGCCGGACCCGGGAACTGCTCGACCAGGAGGGCATCTTCGCCGGCATCTCGGCCGGCGGCGCGCTGCACGCCGCCCTGGGCATGGCGGCCAAGGCCCAGGCGGCGGGGGAGCGCGCCGACATCGCGTTCGTGGTCGCCGACGGCGGCTGGAAGTACCTGTCCACCGGCGCCTACTCCGGGACGCTGGCTGAGGCCGAAGCGCGGCTGGAAGGCCAGCTATGGGCCTGATCTGCGCCGGGGCGATAACCGTCCTCCTGACTCGCTCCCCCGGCCCGGCGCCGTCCACCGCAGCGTCAGCGGTTGATGGGCGCCTTCGACTGAGGCCATCGCCGCCCGGCCGGTCGGCGAAGGCCGGTACGAGATCCGGCCGGACGAGCGCTTCGCCATCGCCGGCGCGGTGAACGGCGGAGTGCTCCTGGCCTCGATGCTGCGGGCCGTGCTGGACGCCTCGCCGCACCCGTACCCGATCGCCACCAGCGCGCACTTCCTCCGGTCGCCCCGGCCCGAGCCCGCGCAGGTCGAGGTGGAGTGGCTGAAGCAGGGCAAGGCCGCCGCCACCGCCCGGGCCACCCTGGTCCAGGGGGGCCTGCCGATGCTGGAGACCACGGTCACCACCGGCGCCCTCGGTGACCCCGACGACCCCGGCGGCCTGTCCTGGACCGGCGAGCCACCCCGGCTGCCACCCCTCGAGGAGTGCCACGACATCCAGGACGCCCAAGGACCGCGGGCGTTCAGCGGCTACGCCAAACAGGTCGACATCCGGCTCGACCCGGCCACCGCTCGGCTGGATGCGGGGCCAGCCGTCCGGCACGCCGGAGATGCGCGGGTACTTCCAGCTCCGCGAACCCTGGGTGCCGGACGCCTACCTGCTCGCGCTGGCCGTGGACTGCCTGCCGCCGGTGGTGTTCGGCCTGCGCGTGGTGGGCTGGTCGCCGACCGTCGAGCTGACCTGGCACATGCGGGCCGTGCCCGCGCCCGGCGCTGCTGCGGGTCGCGGCCCGGTGCCGGCACGTGAGCGGCGGCTGGTTCGACGAGGAGGCCGAGGTCTGGGACAGCGCCGGGCCGCCTGGTCGCGCAGAGCCGCCAGATCGCCCTGGTCGGCCGGCGGGCTGACCTCCGGCCCCCCAGTCGCCCTCGCGCCGGACCCGGCTCCGGACCCGCCTGCGGCGGCCCCGTCCTCGATCGGCGCGCACCGGCCCGCGCTACCCACGAGCTGATCCCGTGCGCCTCACCGTCATCGGATGCTCCGGGTCGTTCCCCGGCCCGGACAGTCCCGCCTCGTCCTACCTCGTGGAGCACGAGGGATTCCGGCTGGTGCTCGACCTCGGCAACGGGGCCCTCGGCCCGCTGCAGCGGTACGCCGAGCTCTCCGCCATCGACGCGGTCTGCCTGAGCCACCTGCATGCCGATCACTGCCTCGACCTGTGCGGTTACTGGGTCGCGCAGACCTACGGGCCGGACGGCCCCGGGCCGCGGATCCCGGTGTACGGGCCGGCCGGGACCGCGGGGCGGATGGCCCAGGCTTACGGCCTGGCGGAGCATCCGGGCATGACGGAGGCGTTCGATTTCGGCACGCTGGAGCCGGGCACCCGGGAGATCGGGCCGTTCCGACGTCACGCTGGCGCACATGAACCACCCGGTGGAGACATTCGGCTTCCGGGTCGAGGCCGGCGGCCGGACCCTGGCCTACTCGGCGGACACCGGCGAGTCGGCCGCCCTGGTGGACCTGGCCCGCGGAGCCGACCTGATGCTCTGCGAGGCGTCGTTCCTGACCGGCCCGGACCTGCCCGCCGGGCTGCACCTGACCGCGCGGCAGGCCGCGGAGCACGCGGCCCAGGCCGGTGCCGGGCGCCTGATCCTGACCCACCTGGTGCCCTGGAACGACCGGCAGCGGACGCTGGAGGAAGCGGCCCCGCACTTCCCCGGCCCGCTGACGCTGGCCACGTCAGGCCTGGTGGTGGACCTGGACTGAGCCGGTACCCGCCGCTCAGCGCCTAGGATGCTCAACCATGCGGGTACTCGTGACCGGCGGCGCCGGGTTCATCGGCTCCCATCTCACCGACGCGTTCCTGGCCCGGGGCGACGAGGTGATCGTGGTCGATGACCTGTCCACCGGCCGGGCCGGCCGCCTCGACGAGCAGGCCTGGCTGCACAAGCTGAGCATCACCGACGCCGTCTCGCTCGGCGAGATCGTCCGGGGGACCCGGCCGGAGCTGATCTGCCACCTGGCCGCCCACGTCGACGTCCGGACCTCGGTGGACGCCCCCGCCCAGGACGCCCAGGTCAACGTGCTCGGGACGGTCAACGTGCTGGAGGCGGCCCGCGCCACCGGGGCCCGGGTACTGTTCAGCTCCTCCGGCGGCATCCTCTACGGCCGCAACGCCGCGATCCCGTCCCGGGAGGACGTACTGCCGTTGCCCGAGTCCCCGGCGGGCATCGCCAAGTACTGCGCCGAGCAGTACATCGGGCTGTACAACCGGCTGCACGGTACCCGGCACTCCATCATGCGGCTGGCCAACGTGTACGGGCCCCGCCAGGACCCCAGCGGCGACGCCGGGGTCATCCCGATCTTCTGCGGGTTCGTCCTGGCCGGGGAAGCCCCGCCGCTCTACGGCGACGGCTCACAGACCCGCGACTACGTGTACGTCGGCGACGCGGTCAGCGCCTTCCTCGCCGCCGCTGACGCCGGGCGCCCCGGGACGTGGAACATCGGCACCGGGGTCGAGGTCAGCGTGCTGGACATCGTCGCGATCATCGGCCAGGTGGCGGGGCATCCCATCACGACCCGGCCCGGGCAGCCCCGGGCCGGGGAGCTGCTGCGCAGTTCGCTGTCCGTGGACCGGGTGGCCAGGGACCTGGACTGGCGGGCGAGGGCCCCGCTGGCCGAGGGCATCGGCCGGGTCTACCGCTGGATCGAGGCCGGCGCCCCCGACCGCGCGAGGTGCTAGCTGCTAGTCCCGGGCCCGGGGCGGCCCGGCCCGGGTCGCAGGATCGGGGATGACCTCCGAACCGCACCGGCGGGCGATCGGCTCACTGCGGGCCGTGGCGCTGGACGCCCCGGACATCGACCTCCTGGCTACGTTTACGAGCAGCTCGCCGGTGGCGACGCGTTCCCGGCGACGACGAAGACGACTGGATCACGATCGACTCCGGCGACGGCTGGCGGATAGGCCTGCAACGGGCCACCGGCTACGTGCCGCCCCACTGGCCGGACCAGGACCGTCCGCAGCAGGCCCATCTCGACTTCCGGGTACCGGACATCGTCGCGGCGGCCGAACGCGCCCGGCAACTCGGCGCCGCCTGCTGCGCCGCAACGAACGGTGGCACACGCTGGCCGATCCGGCAGGCCATCCGTTCGACCTGTGCGCAACCCGGACGATTCGCGGACCACCCTGATGGGCGTCATGCTCGACTGCCCCGACGCGAAGGCGTTGAGCCACTTCTACGCGGAGCTCCTCGGCAAGCCGGTGACGTACGAGGCGGCGGGTCGCCATGATCGGCGAAGACGGCGCGCAGCCGGTGATGTTCCAGCAGGTGGAGCAGTACACGCGGCACGCTGGCCGGATCCGGCGTACCCGCAGCAGATCCATCTCGACGTGACCGTCCAGGACGTGGACGCGGCGGAACGGGCCGCCCTTGACGCGGGCGCCACCCGACTGGACGGCGCCGGCCCGAACTGGCGCGTCTACGCCGATCCGGCGCGGCCCTTCTGCCTGGTGTGGACGGTCTAGCCGGGGGACGCCCCGGCTCCCCGGCGGGCAATGGTCCGTCAGCGGACGCCGCCCCGGGCGGAACGCCACCTGGATCTGCTTCTATGACCTGGGCTGGGGCCCGGGTGATCTGCGGCCAGGTGAAGTGCACGACCTCGTAGCCCGCGGCGCGCAGCCGGGCGTCGCGCTCCAGCTGGGTCCGGGCCCGGGCCGGGGTCTGGTACTTGAACGCACCGTCGGCCTCGCCGATCGTGTTGTACCGGCGCCAGAGGAAGTCGACCCGGCCGATGACCTCGCCGTCGTCGCCGATCCAGACCTGCAGGTCCGGCGGCGGGAGACCGGCCTGGTGAAACACGGCCCGGCTGAGGGACTCCAGCACCGACTCCGACCGGGCATCGCTGAACGCGGTCACCTCGCGGGCCCGCTGCAGGCCCGGCCAGCGTGGGCAGTCCGCGATGACCGCGGCGAGCTCGCGCTTCGACGTCAATCCGGCGTACAGGGCCGAGTCGGCCACCGCCACTCCTTCGCCGAAGGGCAGCATGCGCGCTAGGTCGATCACGGTCCTGGGCACCGAGGTCAGCAGGACGCCGCGATAGCTGACCACGTGGTCCGCGGGCAGGGCAGCGATGTGCACCAGCGCGCCGAGCCGGTCGGCGTGGCCAGCCCGGTCACCGGGAGACCGGGTGATCTCAGCGCCCGGCACCGGGCCGCGAGCCCACCAGGCCGAGTCCGTACACGAGAGCCGCCGAACGGTGGCTTCCAGCCGAGCGTGAGCCGGTGACCGCGAGGGCCGCGGCAGCCGGAGCAGATGCTCGCCGGCCTGCCTGGTCCTCTCGTCCCGCGCGTTACGGACCAGTGCAGTGACGGTAGCCGCCGACGCGTAAACACCCGGCCGCAGCGAGTACAAGGACCCGTCCCTGACCAACCGCCGGATCCGCCCCGCCGATAACCCCGCGGACAGTAACTCGCGCGGTGGTCCGCACACCCTCCAACCGCTCTTCCACCCCTCCAGGCTGACCCTGCCCGCCGACATTTCCCGTGCGACGTGCGTTATGGCGGGTGATTTGTCCGATTATGGCGAACGTTCAGCGGGAAATGTGCCCGGCGATGGCCACGCTGCCCGTGACGGCCACGCGGCTCCCGGTGAGCCAGCCCGGCGGGGCGATCCCGGTCGGTAGGGTGGCAGGCATGTCCCGACCCGATGGGCGCAGTAACGCGTCGCTGCGCGAGATACGGATGACCCGCGGCTGGCTGGACCACGCGGAAGGCTCGGTGCTGGTGGAGTTCGGGGCGACCCGGGTGCTCTGCGCGGCGAGTGCCACCGAGGAGGTGCCGCGCTGGCGGCGCGGGAGCGGCCTCGGCTGGGTGACCGCCGAGTACGCCATGCTGCCCCGGGCCACCAACACCCGCGGCGACCGTGAGTCGGTGAAGGGCCGGATCGGCGGCCGCACGCACGAGATCTCCCGGCTGATCGGCCGGTCGCTGCGCGCGTGCGTGGACACCAAGGCGCTGGGCGAGAACACCATCGTCATCGACTGCGACGTGCTCCAGGCCGACGGTGGCACCCGGACCGCCGCCATCACCGGGGGATACGTCGCACTGGCCGACGCGGTGGCCTGGCTGCGCAGCCGCAAGCGCCTCAAGGGTGACCCGCTCGTCGGCTCGGTGGCCGCGGTCAGCGTGGGCATCGTGGAGGGCCAGCCGCGGCTGGACCTCTGCTACGAGGAGGACTCCGCCGCGCAGACCGACATGAACGTGGTGTGCACCGGCGACGGCGACTTCGTGGAGGTCCAGGGCACCGCGGAGCAGGAGCCGTTCAGCCGTGACCTCCTCAACGAACTGCTCGACCTCGGCGTCGCGGGCTGTGCCCAGCTGACCCGGATGCAGCGCGAGGCCCTCGCCCGTGACCTGCCGGGGCGGTGACCCAGATGGGCAACAGGCTTATCGTGGCGACCCGCAACCCGGGCAAGCTCGTTGAGCTGCGCCGGATCCTGGAAGCCGGGCGCGTCCCGGTGGACGTCGGCGATCTGGACGAGTATCCGGACCTGCCCGAGGTCGCCGAGACGGGGCTCACGTTCACCGAGAACGCTCTGCTCAAGGCCCGGGCCGTGGCGGCCTTCACCGGCCTGCCCGCGGTAGCCGACGATTCCGGCCTGTGCGCCGACGCGCTGAACGGGATGCCGGGCGTGCTGTCCGCCCGCTGGTCCGGGCGGCACGGCGACGACGACGCCAACCTGCGAGCTGGTCCTGGGACAGCTGGCCGATATCCCGGCGGAGCACCGGGGCGCGCACTTCGCCTGCGCCGCGGCGCTCGTGCTGCCGTCCGGCGCGGAGCACGTGACCGAGGGCGTGCTGGATGGCTCGCTGACCACGGCGCCGCGGGGCACGAACGGTTTCGGCTACGACCCGATCTTCGTCCCGGCGGGTGCGGAGCTCACCACCGCCGAGATGAGCCCGGCGGACAAGGACAAGATCAGTCACCGCGGCCGGGCCCTCCGCGCCCTGGCCCCGATCATCGCCGCCCTGCTGGGCTCCTAGACCCGCCCACTCCGACCGTCCCGCCGGCCGGCCGGGCTGGATAGCTGCGCAGGCGGCTGAAGGCCCGCCGTCTATTCGGGAGACGGCGGGCCTTCAGCATTCGGTCAGGTCACCAGTGGGTGGGACCTGTCCCGGTCGGGACCGGGGTCGGTGTGCTGGTCACACCCGTGGTGCTGGTCGCCCCCGGCGTCGGCGTCGCCCCCATGGTGGGGGTGGTGGTCACGGTCGGCTGGACCGTCGGCGTGACCGTCATGCTCGGCGTCGGCGTGGCGGTGGCGGTGGCCGCCAGGCAGGACGAAGATCAGCGTGGTCGATGGCATCCTGATGTGCATCGGCTGGTTGATCGACGTGATGACCAGGGTGATCGTGACCTTGGTGTTGTTACCGATCTCGATCAGGACGAGCTTGCGCACCTGGTGCGTGGAGTCCATCCAGGCCCGGAACCGCGTCATGCTGATGCCGCTGTTCATCACGGACTGCATGCTCGGCTGCAGGCTGGAGTTCAGGCTGCCCAGCACGTGGGAGAGCATGTAGTGGCCGCCCCACTCCGACATCCGCGAGCCGTCCATCATCGAGTGGCCCATCATGCGGATGTTCGAGCCCTGGCTGAACAGCGGGACCTGCACCAGCGGGCTGCTGGTTGAGAGCAGGCCGAGCAGCGGGCCCAGGTTCAGGCCCGAGGTGCTGCTCATGGTGGTCATCGAGCCCATCACCCACGGCTTGCCGTAGGCGTGCATCAGGAAGGGGCTCTTCAGGTAGGCCATGCCGTTGGACAGGATCACCCGGATGTTCCCGAGCGCGCCCGCGTTGGCGCGGAGCGACATGACCGGGCTGGGCGTGGTGACCTCGTGCAGGGTGCCGGTCAGGGTCGCGTTGAGCGCGCCCGTGGCCTGGATCTCCACATCGGCGCTGAACGACCTGATCTGCTGGGTCTGCTGCGCCGCCAGCGACAAGGCCGAGGCCGAGCGAGCCGAGGACATCCCGGCACCGTGCGAGCCGCTCGAGGAGGTGCTGGTGTAGACCCCGGGCTTGCACCCGGCGACGGTGATGGCGGCTGCTGCCGCCACGGCCGCGAAGCCGAGCGGGCGGACGGCCCGGGCCGGGCCGCCGAAGCGCGCGGGCCGGGCGGGCCGGACCTGGGTGGTCCCCTGCTGGGGAGCGCCCGGCCGGCGGGCCTTCAACTGCGAGAACACGCTTGGTCCTCCTTGGGTTGGCGATTGCGCTACTTGACAAGCAATTCGTGCAATCCCCCGCCACCCGTCGTGGACTCTACGGTGGTTACTCACCGTCCACCTGGCCTGCGCAGACCGCGTAAGAGGCTCTTAATAAGGTCACCCGCGTGCCTTCCAGGCCCGGTAACGTGGAGTCGTCTTTCGAGGGGAGCGCATGTGACCGATCAGAAACTGGCGCCAGGGGATGAGGCGCCGGACTTCTCACTGCCCGACGCGGACGGCAAGACGGTGCAGCTGTCCGCGCTGCGCGGGCAGCGCGTGATCGTGTACTTCTACCCGGCCGCGATGACCCCGGGCTGCACCAAGGAAGCCTGCGACTTCCGTGACAACCTGGGCGTCCTCGCCGACGCGGGGCTGACCGTGCTGGGCATCTCCCCGGACACCCCGCAGAAGCTGGCCAAGTTCCGCGACCAGGAGTCCCTCAACTTCAGCCTGCTCGCCGACCCTGACCGTGAGGTCCTCAAGGCCTACGGGGCGTACGGGGAGAAGACGATGTACGGCAAGAAGACGGTCGGGGTGATCCGCTCCACGTTCGTGGTCGGCCCGGACGGCCGGATCGAGCGGGCGTACTACAACGTCCGGGCGACTGGGCACGTGGCCCGGCTGCGCCAGGACCTGGCCGCCTGACCGGGGTGCCGCGATCCGGAACACCCTCGTGACCAGCATCGGGGCCGTAGCCCAACGGCAGAGGCACAGGACTTAGGATCCTGCAAGTATGGGTTCAAATCCCATCGGCCCCACTGATAGTGGCCGGGCTGGCTACGGACTCGGCCAGCTGAGAACATGGGCCAGCCGAGACCACGGGCCAGCTGGCACCACATGCCAGCCGACAACCACGTCCATTCGCAGTGGTCGCACGACACCGGCCCCCGGGCCTCGATGGCCGCCGCGTGCGCCCGCGCCGTCGAACTCGGGCTGCCCGCGGTGGCCTTCACCGAGCACCTCGACTTCACCGAATGGGGACCGGACGACCCGATCTCGGGCACCGGCATCACGCCAAACGACCAGTGGGGACCCCGGCCGCTCGACGTGCAACGGTTATCTCTCGTGCGTGGATGAGTGCCGGCAGCGCTTCCCTTCGTTGCGGATCTTGTCTGGTGCGGAAGCCGGCGAGCCGCACCTGTTCGCGGGCAGCGCCGCCGCAGTGCTGTCCTCCGGCCGTTTCGACCGGATACTCGGCTCCGTGCACACGCTGCCCAGCGGGGGACGGCTGGTCTACGCCCGGGCGCTGCTGCGCCGCGAGCCCGCCGGCGCGCTGATGCGCCGGTACTTCGCCGAGGTGGTCGCGATGATCGAGGGCAGCGACCTGTTCGAGGTGCTGGCGCACCTGGACTACCCGCGGCGGTACTGGCCCGAGGCGGCGGGCCGCTACCAGGAGACAGACTTCGAGGAGGAGTACCGCGCGGTGCTGCGGGCGCTGGCCTCCTCGGGGCGGGTCCTGGAACTGAACACGGCCAGCCCGCTCGTCTCGGTCAGCCTGCTGCGCTGGTGGCGCGAGGAAGGCGGCACGGCGCTGTCGTTCGGCAGCGACGCGCACCTGCCCGGGTACGTCGGCGGGCGGTTCGGCGAGGCGGCCGGCCTGGCGGAGGCGGCCGGTTTCCGGCCCGGCCGCGATCCCTTCGATTTCTGGCGCGGCTAGGTCCGCGGTCTGGCTGCCGGCCAGGCGCCGGCCGCTAGCCCGGTCCGCTAGCCGGGCAGGAGAGCGCGGATGAAGTCGCGTACCTCGCCGGGCTGCAGCGCCAGCGTGGCGTCGCCGACCGCCAGCTCCACCCGCTGGGTGCCCGGGTCCGGGGTGGTCATCGCGGCCGGCCAGGTCCACACGCCCTGCTCGGTGGCCAGCCGGCGGGCCGCGGCGGTGAAGTCCTCCGCCGTGGTCCGCAGCAGCAGGTGCAGCATGGGAGTCTGCGGCGGGTCCGGGATGATCGTGACGCCCGGGAGGTCCCGCAGCGCGTCCGCGATGGCCCGGGTGTGGCTGAGATAGCGCGGCATCATCGGGAGCCGCCGGGCCAGGCAGGACAGCGCCGACGCCGCGTTCGGCCACAGCCCGAACAGCGTCCCGCCCATCCGGTGCCGCCACTCGCGCACCTCGGCGACGATGTCCTCCGGGCCCGCCACGCAGCAGCCCGGCAGCGCGCCGAGTCCCTTGTAGAACGACACGTACACGGTGTCGAACAGGGCGGCGACGTCGGCCGGCGGCTTGCCGTAACCCGCCGCGGACTCCCACAGCCGCGCGCCGTCCAGGTGCACCGCCGCGCCGCGCTCCCGGGCCCAGCCGGCCTGCGCTTCCAGCCCGGCCCAGTCCGGCTGCTGGCCGCCGAGATCGCGCTGCGGAAGTTCGATCACCAACGCCCCTGCGGGCTCAGCCACCTGATCCAGGTCAGCCACGGTGAGCAGCCGGTCCGGCTCGCCCGCGGGGCGCCCGGTGAGCTGGTGCAGCCGTTCGTAGCCGCGTCCTTCGTGGGTGTCGATGTGGCAGGCCGGGTGGAACACGATCACCCGGCGCTGGCGCCGGTCGGCGTGCACCCGCAGCACCGCCTGCTGGGCCATGGTGCCGCTGGGCAGGAACACGGCGGCGGGCTTGCCGAGCACCAGCATGACCTCGCTCTCCAGCTCGGTCACGACGCCGCCCTCCCCGTAGCGGTCGGTCTGCGTGTCCGGCGGGATCGTGGCGAGCAGGTCCGCGGCCCGGCCTGCCCCGTGCCCCTTCAGGAAGCGGGTGCAGGAGTCGTGCAGCGCGTCAAGGTCCGCGGCGGTACCCGGGCGGGCCGGGCCGGGCGCGGCGGGGCTGGGGGAGTGGAGCCAGCGGACCCGTCGGCGGCGCTGGCACCGCCGCCCGCGGTGTCACCGGCGGCGGAGGTTCCGGCGGCCGGGGTTCCGGCGGCGGGGGTTCCGGGACGGCGGCATCGTCCACGGCGGCGTCATGGGGAGCGGGCATGACGGTCATTCTGCCGGTACCGCCTGCGCGGCGGCCAGCGCCACGGCCACGAGATACTGGATCATGCCTAACCCGGCGGAAGATGCCCTCGCGGCCTCGGGCCTGCCGTACCGCCTGATCAGCCACGGGCCGGTGCGCAGCCTGGCCGAGGCGGCGCAGGCCCGCGGCGTGACGCCCGCCGACGTGGTGAAGACACTGGTCGTGCGGCGCGGCGACGACGACTTCCTGTTCGTCCTGGTGCCGGGGGACCGGACCATTTCCTGGCCCAAGCTGCGGGCCCAGCTGGGGGTCAGCCGGCTGTCGATGCCGGACGCGGCGATCGGCCCGGGAGGTGACCGGCTACGAGCGCGGCACGATCACGCCGTTCGGTTCGCTGCGCCCGTGGCCGGTGATCGCAGACGAGCGGATCGCCGGGCGGGAGATCACCCTGGGGGCGGGCCAGCCCGGCCTGGCCGTGGCCCTGGACGCGGACGAGGCGGTCCGGGCCCTGGACGCCACCGTCGCGGACATCAGCGACCCCGAGCCAGCGCCCTGACGCCGCGTGCGGGCCTGGCGCCAGATCAGCCAGGCCGGTGCGCCGACGGCCGCGCGGAGCAGGTCCGCGAGGCGGTCAACCTCGTCGCGGCCCGGCGCGTCCAGCACGTCGGCGACCGGCCCCCGCATCCGGTCCGAGGGGAGAACGCCCTGCCGGACGAGGAGATGCTTCTCGACCGCGACGAAACTGTCCAGGCTGGTCTGCAGCGACACCAGCAACGCCAGCGGCCCGGCGATCCGGTACGCCCGCGGGAAGTCGCCATCGCGGAGGGCGCGCCACAAGGCGGACAGGGCCCACACCACGTCGCTGGCGGGCATGGTGCCGATCGCCCCGCGACGGAAGCTGTCGATCAGGAACAGCCCCCCGGTGCCCTCGAAGACCCTGGCCCGGCCATCGGTGGCGCTGAGCAGCCGGGTCAGCCGCGGGCCGATCGGCGGGGCCTCCGGCTTGAACATCACCCGGTCGCCGAGTTCGCCGTGCAGCCGGGCCTGCAGCCCGATAGACAGTGGCCGGCCGACGTAGCCGCTCGCGTCCTGGACGATCAGCGGGATGTCCACCCGGGTGGCGATCGTCGTGAAGTACCGCAGCAGTTCGTCGTCGCCCGCCGCGTGCAGCAGTGGCGGGGTCGCCATCACGGCGTCCGCTCCGCAGTCCGCGGCGTGCCGCGCATGACGCAGGGCGGCGGCGAGCGATTCCGCGCCCACGCTGATGACGCAGCAGCCGCGGCCGCGGGACAGGCGGCACGCCACCGCGGCTACCTCGTCGCGTTCCTGCGAGGACATCCGCAGTATCTCGGACACCATGGCGAAGACGACGCCGTCCGCGCCGTTGGCGAACACCCAGTCGAACAGCTTCTCCAGGGCCGGGTAGTCGATCCGGTCACGATCGTCGAACGGGGTCTGGAAGACCGGGAGCACCCCGGCCAGGTCCCCGTTGCCCCCGGCTGCAGCCCGCTGCCCGGCCACGGCGGCTAGGACTCCGGGGCGGACCAGGCGTCCAGGTGGGCCGGGAGGTCGGCCAGCCGGGTGATGACCGCGTCCGGGGTCACCTCGTCGAACGGCGGCACCTCGCTGTGCGGGATCAGCACGGCCCGCATGCCCGCCCGCTTCGCGCCGTGCACGTCCGAGAAGGGCCGGTCGCCCACGAATACGCACGTGGCCGGGTCGTCCACCTCCAGCGCCCGCATCACGGCCCGGAAGGCTTCCGGATGGGGCTTCGCCCACGGGATCTCGCTGCTGTACACGGCGGCATCAATCAGGTCGAGCACCTCGTCGCGGCGGAACACGCGCTCGTGCGCCGTCCGCGGGCCAGAAGGTGTTGGACAGCACGCCGACCTTCATGCCCGCGCTCGCGCAGGGCCCGCAGCAAGGGGAGCACATCAGGGTCGGTGATCGTATGCGGATCCCAGGCCTCGTAGTAGGCGGCCAGCAGTTCCTCAGTGGGCGTGATCCCGGCCCGGGCGAAGACGTCGTCCAGCGTCGCGCTGGAGTGGGACGTGTCGGTGAGCTCCCAGTAGGCGTCCTCCGCGGCCAGGATGGCCGCCGCGACCTCGTCGCCCCGGCCGGGGAAGTGGGCCGCGCAGACCGCCCGCCAGAGGGCCTGGTGGTCCACCGAGTGCCACGGGGTGAGCGTCCCGCCCCAGTCGAAGATGACGGCCCTGATGCTCACGAACCAAATCCTATGCGGCTCGAGAGTTGGTCTCCGTTTCTTTTTCCCGTCGCCGGGAATTCGGCCCATGTCCCTAGGGTCACCGGCAGGACTGCCCGGTGCATCACACCGGGCAGGCGGGAAGAGGAGGATCGATGCCCAATCACCATGGCCGACGGAGGCTGGCCGTGCGCGCCGCCGCCGTCACCGGATGCGCCTCGCTGCTGGGCGCGCTCGCCGTGGCAGGTGCCACGCCCGGGCTGGCCGCGGCGGCCACGTCCGCGAAACCGTTAGCGTCCGCCGTCCAGCACGGCAGCTCCGGAAACGGCTGTCACCTCGGGAACGGGGTCAAGCACGTGGTCGAACTCGGCTTCGACAACGTGCATTTCTTCCGCGACAACCCCAACGTGCCCTCCGACCTGCAGATGATGCCCAACCTGCTGAACTTCTTCGAGCGGCAACGGGACGTTCCTGTCCAACAACCACACCCCGCTCATCGCGCACACCGCCGATGACCTGCTGACCACCTGGACCGGGCTGTACGGCGACCGGGCCGGCATGCCGGTCAGCAACACCTACCAGGCCTACAACACCGACGGGACGACCGACCCGGCGAGTTCCTTCGCCTACTGGACCGACCCCATCTACGACACCGCGTCCACACCGAACGCCGGTCACGACACGAACCCGTCCATGGTCTACTCGGCCACCCCGCCCGCCACCACCTCGCCGGCGCCCAAGCCGGACACGACCACCCCCGCACCGTGGGTGCCGTTCACCCGGGCCGGCTGCGACGTCGGTGACGTGGCCACGGTGAACCAGGAACTGGAGAACACCTCGGTCAACATCCCGAAGGTGTTCGGCGCCAATTCTCCCGAGGCGCAGCAGCTCGCCGCCGATCCCGACTCCTACAAGGACCCCGAGACCGCAGATTACGTGGGCCTCGCGGTGCACTGCGCCCAGGGCAACGCGTTCTGCGCCAACGCCACCGGCGGTGAAGTACGGGCAGACCAGCCCGAGCCACACCGCGGCCCCTGATGTGCTGCCGGACGAGCCCGGTGGTTACACCGGCTTCCAGGCCCTGTACGGGCACCGCTACATCGCGCCGCAGCTCGGCGCGGGCACGGCCAATGTCACGCGCGAACGGGTACCAGGTGACCAACGCCGCCGGGAACCTGGTCAACCTGAACGGGAACCAGATCAACGGGGCCTACCTCACCAACCACCCGGGCTTCCCCGGCTTCTGCACCATCAACGCCTCGCAGACGCTGGGCTACATGGCCGACATGCTGGAGAGCGGCGTCCCGGTGGTCAACGGCTACATCTCGGACATCCACGGGAACGAGGACATCCCGGGCCTGTCCGCGTGCGCCGGGGCGCCCGGCCGCGCTGGGCAGCGGCAGTGCCTGCTACGTCGCCCAGGCGCAGTACTACAACCAGGCGTTCGGCACCTTCTTCAAGCGGCTGGCCGCCGACGGGATCACGACCAAGAACACGCTGTTCATCCTCAGCTCCGACGAGGGCGACCATCAGGCCGGCGCCAACGTGGGGCGGGCCATCCAGCCCACCCCGGCCAGCTGTGACGGTGCCACGGTCAGCGGGACGACGGTAACCCCCGACGTCGCGTGCACCTACCCGGCCGGCTCGTTCGGCGAGCTGGACGCCAACGTGACCGGCCTGCTGGCCACGCAGGAGAACAACACGGTCCCGTTCAGCCTGGAAGATGACACGGCGCCGGAGTTCTACGTCACCGGTAATCCCGGGCCGGACGACGGCTCGGTGCGGAGCCTCGAACACGGGGTGGCGGCGATCACGGCGGCCAACCCGTACACCGGCACCACCCAGAAGATCGACAACTACATCGCCGACCCGGCCGAGGAAGCCATCCTGCACATGGTGAACGCCGACCCGGCCCGGACGCCGACGTTCGCGATGTTCGCCAAGCCCGACTACTACCTGTACACCGGCCCGACGCCAGGACTTAGCGCGCGGTCCAGGCGAGGGGGAGGGAGTCGACGCCGTAGATGCCCTCGACGCCGCCCAGCCGCGCCTCGCCCGCGGCGTGCAGGCCGGGCATCCGGGGGGCGAGGAAGGTGAGCGCCTCTTCCAGTTCGGCCCGGGCGAGGTTGGAGCCGAGGCAGAAGTGCGGGCCCGCGCCGAACGTCAGCAGCCGCCCGCCGGAGTCCCGGGTGATGTCGAACTCATCGCCCGCGCCCGCGTCCCGGTTGGCCCGCTCGGCGCAGATGGCCACGATCGTGCCCGCCGGGAACAGCACGCCGCGGTGCTCGATCGCGTCCGTGCAGATCCGGGCGGTAAACGGGGTGATCGGCTCGAACCTGAGCACTTCCTCGACCGCCGCCGGCACCAGGCCCGGGTCGCGGGCCAGGGCCGCCCACTGCGCGGGGTGGGCGGCGAACAGCCGCATCGCGTGGGACAGCTGGGCCTGGGTGGTGTCTATCCCGCCGGCGACCACGTTGAGGACCAGGTTGACGCATTCCCCGTGGGTCAGCTTCGTGCCCTCGTCCTCGGCGGCGAGCAGCGCGGTGATGAGGTCGTCTGAGGGCTCGCGGCGGCGCTGCTCCAGCAGCGTCTCGACGTACTCGTACAGTTCACCGACGGCGCGCTCGATCCGGTCGGGTTCGCTGGCCAGGGCGCGGATGTCGAACTGCTTCTGGACCCAGCCGGACCATTCGTGCAGCCGGGGCGCGTCCTGCGGCGGGGCGCCGAGCACGGCGGCGATGGTGAGCGAGGGATACGGCTTGGCGAACGCGGCCACGAACTCGCACCCGGCTGGCCCGCCGGGCGCCGTCCCCGGATCGCGCCCCCGTCCTCAAGGTCAGCCACAGGCCGTCCAGGAAGGCCCGCATCGCAGGCCGCCACCGGTCAGCCGCGCGGGGCGTGAACGCGGGCCCGATCAGGGCGCGCAGCCGCCGGTGCCGCTCCCCGGTGGCGTTCAGGATGTTGGCGTCGATCTGCTCCCGCAGCCGGCCGCCGGTCACCCCGAAGATCTCGGCGATCTCCCGGCCGGGGAAGGCGGTCTGCCGGGCCCGCAGGAAGAACTCGCCCGACTCCCGGTCCAGCACGACGTAGGTGAGCGGGGAACGGGCCAGCCAGCCCTGCTGCCGGACCGCGGCCAGCCGCTGGTGGTACACCTCGCCGACCAGCCCCGGCTCGGTGTAGTCGAACACCGGCAGTTCGAGGTCGTTGACCGTCGCCGCACCAGGTGCTGGCGCGCTGGATGCCGGGGCCTCGTTGGTGGCCGACATGACTGAGTCCCTTCCGCCGACATCCTCGACCCTACGTGGCTCTCCCAGCCGCGCCCAGACCCGATTGCGCGGCCTGGGCGTTCGCTTTTCGGCGGGTAACCGTGCCGGCCGTGCACATGACTGCGCCGCCTGCCACACTTACCGGGCAAAGATCCGCCCCAGAAGGGATGCACGCGATGGCCGAGGCGAACGGCGAGGTCGCAGTCCGCGACCCGGATGCGCTGGTCACGGAGATCGAGCGCACCCGCGAGAGCCTCGCGCGCACCGTCGATCAGCTGGCCGACCGGCTCAGCCCGGCCAACCTGGCCCACCGCGCCCTGGACCAGGCCCGGGAGCAGCTCCAGCGCCCCGAGGCGCGGATGGCCGGCGGGGCCGTCGCCGCCGCCCTGGCCGTGCTGGGCGTAGCCGTCTACCTGATCCGCCGCCGGCACCGCTGACTTGGATCCGTCGCCCCCTGCGCGGCTTTGAGCCTGCAGCTGGGCGGGCTCGGCCCATGCCGCCCAGGCAGGAATCCCTGGCTCCTGGTTTCGTGTTAGCACAAAGGTTCGAGGGGGTTAGAGGTGATGAAGCTCAGGAACCGCGACGCCGGTCCGGCGCTGGCACCGCCGTTCGAGGGACACGGCCCGGACGGAGCCGAGCGCGCGACGTTCGCCGCGGGATGCTTCTGGGGTGTCGAGGCGGCCTTCCGCCAGGTCCACGGGGTGCTGCAGACTGCCGTCGGCTTTACCGGCGGGAACGTCGCGGACCCCAGCTACGCGCGGGTCTGCCGGCACCGCACCGGCCACGCCGAGGCGGTCGAGGTGTGGTTCGACCCGGCCCAGGTCAGCTACGCGGAACTGCTCCAGGTGTTCTGGCGGATCCACAATCCGACCACCCGCAACCGCCAGGGCTTCGATTTGGGCAGCCAGTACCGGTCGGCGATCTTCTACCATGACGCTGGCCAGCAGGAAGCCGCGATCGCGTCGCGCGACGCCGAGCAGCCATCGCTGAGGCGGCAGATCGTCACGCAGATCACCCCGGCGTCCGCGTTTTACCGGGCCGAGGAGTACCACCAGCGTTACCTCGAAAAGCATGGCCAGCCCGCCTGCGCAGCCACCGTCCGGTAGACGGGGACCGGGGCGGCCCCGGCTACCATCCGGTCGACGAGGTGCTGCGGCTTCGCGAATGCGCGGCAGACTGTGGTGGTGACCGTGGAGACACCGCCGCTATCGGCCCCGGCGCCGCTGTCCTGGAGATCGGCTGCGGTACAGGCCAATTCACCCGGCAGCTGGCTGGCCGGGCGCCGACGTGACGCCATCGATATCGGCGCGGCCATGGTGGCGGCGGCCCGGCGGCTGGCTGGCGCTGCTGTCCACCGGGAGCACTACCCCGAGCCATTGCGGACCCAGTTGCGCGATCTCCAGGTGCAAATCCAGCAGCGACAGCAGCAAGACCAGGCCAGCTTCACCGCAGACCTGGGCCAGCTCCTCGAGCCTGGCGCCCGCGTTGACCTGGCCCAGGAAACCTTCCTCGCCATGGCCCTCCACCGCCTGACCCCGCCGTATGATCGGCGTCAGCAGCAACATCGCTCGCTTTCCGCCGTCCCCGCAAGAGCGGCGATGCCAGTTGGTGCTGGCGCCGGGCCTGACTCTCAAGCAGGAACTGCTTCCCGCAGAAGCACGCGGTCCGTCAGGTGGAAGTCAGATTCCGGCTGCAGTGACCGGCTGAGTGCCGGCATGTCCATTACTGCTTCAGGCACGTAACGGCGGCGATCGCCGCCAAAGAGTCCGAATACGCGGGCCGCGCACGCCGGCCTCTCAGGCCAGGCTGGCGGGGGATGATGTGAAAGTGGATGTGCGCAAAGCCTTCCGCTTCCGCGGACAGCGCTACGTAGGTCTTGCGCAGGCGACTTCCGCAGCGCCAGCCACGGTCGATGTTGATCGGCCAGCTTCATCGGCGGTCAGGTCGTCGAGCGCGACGGTTGTCTCGCGCGACGAGCGCATTGTTCCAGGGACGGCGTTTCTGCAGCCACCAAGCAAGCGCCTCGTCATAAGGCATTAGTGTTCGCGGCAGAATCGTGACGGCGTGTCGTGATCTCATGGCAAGAGGAACGTCGCCGACGAGATCAGGGTCTCGCCGACCATCGGGTACATGCGGTCCGGCTGCAGCTGTTCCACCACCGCGAGCACCGATCGACCGGTGATACGAGGATCTCGGTTTCCTCGCGCTGGAGTTGCGCATAGGCCTGTGGGTGCCGTGCGCCAGTATCGGTCGCTGCCACACAGGTGAGGGTGGCACGGTGGCGAGCACGCGCCAGGCCGTCGCGCGCGCGGCCGTGGTCAGCGGCGCGGTAGCGATCAGGTAGCCGAGTTGCCGGAGGATCAGATTGCGGGGATGGGGGCCGGTGAGACTCTCAGGTGGCGGAGAACTGAGCCGGAAGGCCTGAGGAGATCCGGGAAGCAGCCTGGCCTGCCGGTAGGTCAGGGTGCTTCCCTGGGGGATGAAGCTGAACTGCCGGGTGGCAGTGGAAATACCTGGCCGCCGCTGGGTGCGGAGTGATGACGGACTGCCCGCGGCCTTCGACCGCGCCCGGTCTGCTGAGGTGGTCCAGACGGGAGGGCGTCGGGGAAGGTGTCGATGGCCGCCGCCGACGATGGCTGGATCGGATGCGCTTGATATGGACGAAGGCGACGCGCCGGGCAGGCTGGTGTTGGCAACGTCCGCGGAGTACTGATGGTCCGGTATCGCGCCGCCCGCCGGGTGTGGTGGACGCGCTGGCGGGTGTGGCCCGCGCGGCGACGGAGTCCGCGAACTCCCGGGCAGACCGAAGATCCAGCGGCCGCGCCGGGGCGGATTGCGGCGCCTGCCCGGTATTGAGTCCGCATCCGGCGATCCGTCATCGCCACAGTGACCAGAGCCGCGATCGCCTTCATGTGCGGTTTCCCTTCAGCGCAGCGGTACCAGCCCGCACCTGCCGGACTAGCTGGCGGTGGTGAGGTCGTTCGAGGAGATCGAATGTTGGCCGTCGATGTCCGGCCAGGTGAGGCACGAGAAATTCAAGATCTCGTCCGACGGCCGAGGTAGTAGTCGCAGAGGTCGGATTGTGGTTGGGCTGGCATTCGGCAGGCTTGGCCACGCCAGACCAGTCATCGCGGTTGTTGAAGAGCGAGCTCGCGTCGTTCTCGCTGCAAGCTAGTGGTACCACGCGTCGTGGGCGGTGCCGCGTCGGTCCAGTGCCAGAAGGTGCTCGAGTAGCCGACGCGGCCCACAGGCAGAGGCTGTACTGGGGGCATTGCGACAGGGTTGCGGGCGTGTCGGTGAGATGCTGCTATGGGAGCTCACGCTCCTGGGCTGGATGTGGGCGTGGGCGGTGGGTGCTAACGGCCGACGCCTGGGCGGCGCCGGTGATGGCCAACGTCGCGGCGGACATGAGCGTTGCGGTCAGCGCCAGCGCCCGGTACGGGCGTGCCGCGGCCTGCGCAGCAGGTGTGAGTGCATCTGCCGTTCCTCGCCGGGAGTAGTGGTGTGCGGTTGGCGCCGCGATTTGCGTCCCGGACGCCGCGGGCAATGGATGGCTCTGGTGTCCTTGTCCGGCGGTGCACGGGATTAGCCTCGTCTAGGGGCGTTGAATTCGTGTTGCTTCCGCGTGGCACCTGAGGACTCACCGCCGGAGGTCAGCCAAGTGAACTGTCCAGGGGACGAAATGCAATTCGGGAATTAGGGTTGATTACTGGTCTGTGACGGGGAAGCGCCGGTGGCTGTGCCGGGCCGGCAGCGGGTGCTGCTCGTCGGCCCTGCTCTTGCTGGCGGGCAACCCGGTCGCAGCTGACGCGCTGGCCGAGGTGGTGTGGGACGGGGTGCCGCCGCCTGGGGCTGAGGCGACGCTGCGGTCGCCATGTCGATGCGGCTGCGCCGGGTGCTGGGACCGCAGGCCGGGGTTCGGCTGGTGACCCGGTCTCCGGGCTACTGCTCGAGGCCGCGGAGGACGAGGTGGACGTGCTGGCGATTGGCGGCTTGTGCCGGGACGGGGGCGCGGCGCTGCGGGCACGGTGCGCCTGGGAGGAGGGCGTCATGGGCTGCTGGGCGAGGCGCTGGGGCTGTGGCGGGGCGAGCCGCTGGCGGACGTCCCTTCCGAGTGGCTGCTCCGGGCCGGAGGCGCCGAGGCTGGAGGAGCTGCGGCTGCAGGCCCAGGAGAGCCGGGTCGAGGCCGACCTGCGGCTGGGCCGCCACGCCGAGCTGGTCCCGAGCTGCGAGTCCCTGACCGCCCGGCATCCGCTGCGGGAGCCGGTTCCACGGCCAGCTGATGCTCGCGCTGACCGGTGCGGCCGCCAGGCCGAGGCGCTCGCCGCCTACCAGCGCGCCCGGCACGTGCTGGTCGACGAGCTCGGCACCGAGCCCGGCGCCGGGCTGCAGGAGCTGCACCAGCGGATCCTGGCCGCCGACCCCGCGCTGGCCGTGCCCGCGGCCGCGCCGCCGGCGGCGGGCAGCCGGCCCCGGGCCGGTCGTACCGCGGGAGCTGCCGGCCGCGGTGGCGGCATTTCACCGGCCGGGCGGCCGAGCTGGCCGCGCTGACCGCGCTGCTGGACCGGCCCGGCGAGCAGGCACCGCGGGACGGTGGTGATCTCGGCGATCGGCGGGACGGCCGGGGTCGGCAAGACCGCGCTGGCCGTGCACTGGGCGCACCAGGTCGCCGGGCGCTTCCCCGACGGGCAGCTGTACGTGAACCTGCGCGGCTATGACCCCGGCCAGCCGATGCCCGCGGCCGACGCGCTGGCCGGGTTCCTGCGCGCCCTCGGCGTGCCCGGCCAGGACATCCCGGCCGGAGGCCGACGAGCGCGCCGCCCGGTACCGGAGCCTGCTGGCCGGCAGGCGGATGCTGATGGTGCTGGACAACGCCGGGATCGCGGAGCAGGTCCGGCCGCTGCTGCCCGGCACGCCCGCCTGCACCGTGGTGGTGACCAGCCGCGACTCGCTGGCCGGCCTGGTGGCCCGGGACGGCGCCGCCGCGCCTGGACCTGGACCTGCTGCCGCTCGCCGACGCGGTCGGCCTGCTGCGCGCGCTGATCGGCGCGCGGGTCGACGCCGAGCCCGACGCGCCGCGGCGCTGGCCGCCCAGTGCTGCCGGCTGCCGCTGGCGCTGCGGGTGGCCGCCGAGCTCGCCGCCGCCCGCCCGGCCGTCTCGCTCGCCGAGCTGGTCGGCGAGCTGGCCGACCAGCAGCAGCGGCTGGACCTGCTGGACGCCGGCGGAGACCCCCGCACCGCGGTCCGGGCCGTGTTCTCCTGGTCCTACCGGCACCTGGACGCCGAGGCCGCCCGGGCGTTCCGGCTGGCTGGGCCTGCACCCGGCCCCGACCTCGACGCCTACGCCGCCGCCGCGCTCACCGGCACCAGCCGCGGCAGCAGGCCCGCCACCTGCTGGACCTGCTGGCCCGCGCGCACCTGATCCAGCCGCCGCGCCAGGCCGGTACGGCATGCACGACCTGCTGCGCGCCTACGCCCGCGAGCTGGCCGCCGCCCAGGATGCCGACGAGGAGCAGCGGGCGGCGCTGACCCGCCTGTTCGACTACTACCTGCACACCGCCGCCGCCGCGATGGACATCCTGTACCCCGGCCGAGCGGCACCGCCGGCCCGCGCATCCCGCCGCCAGCCACCGCCGCCCCGCCGCTGACCGACCCCGCCGCGGCGCGGGCCTGGCTGGACGCCGAGCGGGCCGCCCTGGTCGCCGGCCGTCGCGCACGCCGCCGACGCACGGCTGGCCCGGCCACGCCACCCGGCTGGCCGCCACCCTGTTCCGCTACCTCGACAGCGGCGGCCACTACCCCGAGGCCGATCACCATCCACAGCCACGCCCGCCGCGCCGCCCGCCAGACCGGTGACCGGGTCGCCGAGAGTACTAAGGCACTCGGTCAGCGAAGGAGATGCGGCAGGGCCACTATGAGCAAGCTGCCGATTGCCAGCGCCAGGCTCTGCGCTTGACGCTGTCGGCATGTCCGGCCCAGCATGTGATCGGTGACTTGGACGACCAGATGACATGGTCTAACCGGAAAAAACTGCGGACCATCAGGGGCAGGCCTGGCCATGTTCCGCGAGACGCTCGACAAGATGGGCCAGGCCACGGCGCTGAGCTGGAACGCCTACGATCGGCAGGGACACTACGAGCAGGCCGCCGACCAGTACGAGCAGGCCTGACGCTGTTACCGGGAAGCGGACGACCGGACTGGTGAAGGGCGCGTCCTGGGCAACCTGGCATCCTTGACCGGAATAATCGGTCGCTGACGAGCAAATGCCGACCATTTCCGCCAGGGCGGGGATCTTCCGCCAGAGGGTCTCGCCTAACGAGGCTCGCCGTTGGCCAGCTTGGTATCGAGCAGATTCAGGGTCGTTATCGCAGGCGGCCAGCTATCACGGCAGGCGTACGCATGCACTGCAAGGCCGGCGATCGTCTGGTCAGGTTGACGCGCTCAATGGCCTAGCGACGCGCTCCTGGCCGAGGGACGGACCGGCGAGGCCCGCACCGAGTAGAATGCTGCCGCGCGCGCTGCCGGCCAGACGGCTTGAAGATGAGCAGGCGCACGCACGATGGCCACGGCCGCGGCATCACACTGACGGCCTGAGCCAGGCGCGAGACGGCAGCGGCCCTATTTACAGACCGGTGTCGAAGCTGAGGACGTGGTGGTGCGCTGCTGCGGGGCAGAGCACGGCTGAGCACCATTGGCGCTGAGACGGTCGCGCACGAGCGCGTCGTTGTCGCGGAACACGGCTGGCGCGAGGCAACTGCGCGCCTGGTTCGGGCTGCGGGCCAGCGCGCTACCAGCGGCTGAGCGAGGTCATCACATGACACGCAGGGCGGCGTCCTGATCGCCCAGCACCAGCCTACGGCGGGCTCGGATGTGTTGTCTGGGCGCGGGTGGCTGCCAGTTGTGTGTGCCCGGTGCCGAGGGGGTTCAGCGCGGCCGGCGGACTGGACGCTTCCGGCGACTCGGATGCGGACGCCCAGGGCTTGACTTTGCGCGGCAAAGTAGATTAGGTTTGCCGCATAAAGAGATGGAAGGTGAGGGAGATGGCAGCAAGCGAGACACGACGAACAGCGCAGGGATCCTGGCAGGCCGCACTCCAGGCGCGACCCGCAGACGGTTGCCTGGGTAGGGTCGCGGTGGCGATCTGGCTGCTGGTGCTGGCGGGGATCTTCTGGTCCCGCGGCTACCACTGGGGCGCGGCACTGCTGGCGCCGGCGGCGCTGCACCTGTGGCGCGCGCCGGCTGTTCGCCAGGGCCTAGCGCCAGCACTAGAACACGGCGTGCCGCAGGGCAGGGAGCCCCGCGGGGGCGCTGTCATGCACGCCAGGCCAGACCCCGGGAAACCAGGGCATGACTGAACCGGCCGGGACCAGCGTGGGCCGGGCAGCGCGCGGCCTGTGCCTCGTGATGCCGGGCACCGCCAGATTCACCCGCAGGCAGCGGCGCCGCAGCCTGCTCATCCACCTCGCGCTGCCTCAAGCCGCCCCGGGCGCCGCCCGGGGACGGTCCTGTCAGCCGAAAGACTGTCCTTGCCGCGGTAGTCAGCCGAAAGACTGTCCTTCGCCCCGGTAGGTGGGAACGGTCGCCGTGATCGTGTCGCCGTCGATCAGGTGCAGTTCGCCGAACCGCTCGCACAGCTCGCCGGCCTTGGCGTGCCGGAACCAGACCCGGTCGCCTATCCGCAGCCCGTCCGCGGCCTTGCCGAGCAGCGGCGTCTGCACCTCACCGGCGCCTTCCTGCTTGTCCAGCCGCAGTCCGGCCGGGAGGTAGGGCTGCGGGAGGCGGCTGCCGTGGGCGGGCCCGGACGCCACGTACCCGCCGCCGGCCACGGTGACCACCCCGGGGCCGGGCCGCCGCACCACGGACAGCGCGAACAGGGCCGCCGGCCGCCCGGAGAAGGCCCGGTAGCTGTCGAACAGGCTGGGCTGGTAGAGGCCCGAGCCCGGCGCCGATCTCGGTGACGGCGTCCTCGGCCGCGGTCCCCCCGATCGAGCCGGTGCCGCCCCCGTTCACGAAGCGGAGCGGCGTCACCTCGCGGACCGCCGCCACGATGGCCGCGCGCCGCCGGGCCAGTTCGGCCGCGGACCGGCGCTGCATCTGCCGGACGGCCAGCGCGTAGGCGGGCCGCCCCGGCGGCTTGTCCCCGACCCCGGCGATCTGGGCCTCGTAGGCCATCAGGCCGGCCAGCCGGATCCCTGGCCGGCCCGCGATGTCCCGGGCCAGGGCGGCCGCCTGGGCCGGGGTGCGGACCGGTGAGCGGCGCGCCCCGGCGCGGATCAGGCCGCCGAGGCCGACATAGGACGTGTCGATGTCCAGGCAGACCTGGACCGGGGCGGGATCGGCCACGGCCGCGGCGGCCTTCTCGATGATGTCCAGCTGATCCGGCGAGTCGATCATCACGGTGATCGCGGCGGCGGCCGCCGGGTCACTGGCCAGCCGGGTGAGCGCCGCCCGGTCGGTGCTGGGGTAGGCGACCACGATGTCGTCGCTGACTCCCTGCCCGGCCAGCCACAGCGCCTCCGGCAGGGTGAAGGCCAGGATCCCGTGGAACCCGCCGGTGCCCAGGACCTGCTCGAGCAGCGCGCGGCAGCGCACCGACTTGCTCGCCAGCCGGATCGGCTTGCCCGCCGCCCGCCGGGTCATGTCGGCGGCGTTGGCCCGCAGCGCCGCCAGGTCAACCACGGCGAACGGGGGCTCCAGGCTGGCCGTGGCCGCGTTGTACCGGGTGAGGTCCGCCTGGCCCGGGCGGTCCGCCGGAAGGGCTCATTCAGCCTCTTTGGTCAGCGCGGTGTACTCCTCGGCGCTCAGCAGGCCCGCCGGGTCGGCGTCGTCGGACAGCCGGATCCGGAGCAGCCAGCCGGCCCCGTACGGGTCGGTGTTGACCAGGCCCGGGTCGTCGTCGATCTCCGGGTTGGCCTCGATCACCTCGCCGTCCACCGGCGCGTAGAGGTCGGAGACCGACTTGGTGGACTCCACCTCGCCGCAGGGCTCCCCCGCGGTCACGGCCGCCCCCGCCGCGGGCACGGACACGTACACGACGTCGCCCAGAGCCTGCTGCGCATAGTCGGTGATGCCGACCGACGCCACGGTGCCGTCGATGGCCACCCACTCGTGCTCCGCGGTGTAGCTCAGGTTTTCCGGAACAGTCATCTGGTCGCTCTCCTGGGATCTGCTGCTCCGCCGGGCCAGGCCGCCCGGGGAAGTCATGGCCGGTTGTGGGTCCGATTATGGGTCCGACGGTAAAAGGGCAGCGGGGTCATCTGGGCTGGCTCGGCCCGGCCCCTGACGTCGACCGCGAGCCGGCCGTCCGCTGCGTCCCCGCCGCCGGGCCCGGCGTCCCCGTCCCCGGCCGCCGCGGCCACCTCGGGCTCGACGTAGGCCATGGCGATGGGCACGCCCAGCGTGGGGGAGGGGGCGCCGCTGGTGACCGCGCCGCGCGGCTGCCCGTCCCACAGGACCGGGATATCCGTGCCTGGGGACGCGCCGGGTGCCGCTGCGCAGGCCGACCAGGACCCGGCGCGGGGGCGGCCTGCGCCGCCGCGGCGAGCGCGGCCCGGCCGACGAAATCGCCGGGCTTGTCCAGCTTGACCACCCGGCCCAGACCGGCGTCGAAGGGCGTGGTGTCCGGCCCGAGTTCGTTGCCGTACAGCGGCATCCCGGCCTCCAGCCGGAGCGTGTCCCGGGCGGCGAGCCCCGCGGGCACCAGGCCCGCGCCGGCGCCCGCCCCGGACAGCGTCGTCCAGATGTGCTCCGCGTCCTCCGGGCTGGCTGAACAGCTCGAACCCGTCCTCGCCCGTGTAGCCGGTCCGGGCGAGCAGGATCTCCCGCCCGGCCACGGTGCCCCGGTGGCTGGTGTAGTACTTCACGCCGTCCAGGGCGATGTCGGTCAGCGGGCCGAGGATGCCGGCCGCCGCCGGGCCCTGGATGGCGATCAGCGCGTAGGCATCGGTCTGGTCGGTGATCTGCGCGTCGTGGCCGTCCGCCCGCTCGCGCAGCGCGCTGTCCACCACGCCCGTGTTGGCGGCGTTGGCCACGACCAGGAACTCCTGGTCGGCCAGCCGGTAGACGATCAGGTCGTCGAGGACCCCGCCGTCCGCCGCGCAGATCATCGTGTAGCGGGCGCGCCCCGGGGCCATCGACGACGGCTGGCCGACCAGCGCGTAGTCGAGGGCGGCGGCGGCGCCCGGGCCGGCGACGATGATCTCGCCCATGTGCGACAGGTCGAACAGGCCCGCATGGCCCCGGACCGCCTGGTGCTCGGCGGTCTCGCTGCGGTACCGCAGCGGCATCAGCCAGCCGGCGAACTCGGTCATCGAGGCGCCCAGCCGCTCATGCACGGCGCGCAGCGGTGTCTGCCGGGGCTTCGCCGGGTCAGGCGCGGTCATATCGGAGGCTCTCCAGGGGCTGCCGGGCGGGTGGCCGGTGCGGGAGGCCGGGCTCCGGGCGGGGCGCAGCCAGCGGGCCGCACGGCTGCGCCGCTTAGTGGCGTAAAGCGGCGTGGCCAGCATACCGGCTGATGCCCCGCGGCGGCCGGACAGTGACCCGGCCTGCGGGCCGTGGGCGGGCGCTGGGGCGGACGGTAGCGGCCCCGCTACGGAACGTCCAACCTCAGGAATCTACCATCGAGCACCATGAGCGCCGCCTCGGCCGCCGTGCTGGCTGACCTCACCCTGGGCCTGGACCTGGCCGGCGTCGCGGCCAATGCGCTGCTGGGGGCGGTCAAGGCCCGGGAACGCCAGCTCGACCTGTTCGGCATCACGGTGGTGGCCATCGCGTCCGGGCTGCGCCGGCGGGATCATTCGGGACGTCCTGCTGCAGCGCGGGCCGCCGCTGGCCCTGGTCCATCCCGTCTACCTGGCCACTGCGCTCGGCGGGGCGGCGCTGGTCTTCCTGCTGGCGAACCGCGAACGGCTCTGGCAGCACGCCTACCTCTACATCGACGCGATCGCGCTCGGCTGCTGGGCCGCGACCGGCGCCGAGATCACCCTGGTATCCGGCCTGGGCTGGCTGGCGGCGGTGTTCCTCGGCACCCTCACCGCCGTGGCGGGCAGCATCACCCGCGACGTCCTGCTGCGCGAGGTGCCGCACGTGTTCGGCGGCAACACGCTGTACGCCACCTGCGCCGTGGTGGCGAGCACCGTCCTGGTCATCGTGGCCGAGACCGGCCACCCGGCGGCCGGCACCATCGCGGCCACGCTGACCGAGGCAGGCCTGCGCTTGCTCGCGGTGCGCCTGGGCTGGCGCCTGCCGCGCGGCGGCTGGGCCGGGGGCGGCCCGGCCAGCGGCGGGCCTGGTACCTGAGAAACCCGGTCACTGGGAGACCTGGTCACTGACAAACGAGTCACTGAGAAGCAAGTCACTGAGAAGCAAGTCACTGCGAAAGCTGCCCCGGCTGTGGCCTGCCCAGCCGGGCGGCTGCCGCGACGGAGCCGACCACCAGCCCGAACGTAAGCGCCGCGGTCTGGGCGACCGCGTCGCGCAGGTCATTGAAGCCCTGCACATGCTGCCCGCCGTCGATGACCGCCAGGCCGCGCAGCGCGAGCGCGCCCACCGTCAGGGCGAAGAAGCCACCGAGGATGACGATGATGCGCGGCGGCCGGCTGGGGGAGCGCGCCGAGCAGCCCGGCCGCCAGGGCCAGGACGGTGCCGGCGATGAAGGTCCCCGCCACCCGGCCCGACCAGCTTGGTGCCGCAGCTGGGTGCCCCAGGCGAGGTACACGAAGAGCAGGACCCAGATCAGGTCGCGCATCGGGGCACTGAACGTCCACACCAGGCCCAGGCTGAACGGGATCCAGGACAGGGCGACCAGCCAGTAAGGCAGCGAGGAGGGCACCGAGGACTCGAACAGGCTCCGGGTGCCGACGCCGCTGATATCGGCCGCGATAGCTACCCCCGCGGCGAGTTCGACGAGGGTGAAGGCGGCCTGGGCGAGCCGGACCGCACCGGGGGTGATCTGGCCGACGGCGATCTCCACCGTGGCGGCACACAGGAAATCGCCGGGAATCAGCACGAACAGGGCGGGGATCATCACAATCACCGGTCCGCCCGGGTCCAGGTGGGCGTGCAGGACCTTGAATGCGATGGTGCCGATCACGATCGGGCCGAGGATCGGCAGCAGCGGGCGGGCCCTGGGCGCGTACTCGACCCCGACGAACAGCACGCCCATGATCGCCCCCAGGATCAGGCTGGATTCCAGCTCCCGCCAGGTGGCCTGGGCGCTCGGAGCGAAGCCGGCCGCGAACAGGACCACCCCAGCAGCCGCAGCCAGGGAGGATACGGCGGGGGCTGGCGTTGCAGCCGGGCGAGTTCCTGTTCCCCGGCCGCGGCGGTTACGGTGCCTGAGGTCATCCGGTGCACGAGTCCTTTGCCCTGGGAGACCAGGTCGAGCCGCGCGAGTTCCGGGGTGACGTGCACGGTGGCCGTATAGCGCGAACCTCCCGGGTGAGCGACCGACAGCACCGCCCCTTCGGTGATGGCCAGGAGATCGGCGCGGGCTCCGTACGCCGCACCCACCGACCGGACGGTGTAACGCAGCTCGAAGGCGCCCTCGGCGCTATTGCGCAGCAGGAACCTGGTGAGCTGGGTCAGCAGCCGGTCCACGGCGTGGTCGTCCGCCTCCGGCGGCGCTGAAGTCTCCGCGTTTCCCATGCCTGCGCCACCCCCGGTCGCCCAGGCGGCCCTGGCCGGGGACGGGCATACGCCAGCCGATGCCCCCGTTTCGGCGCCGCGATGCTGAACGGCAAGTCAATGCGAAGAGCTGATCCCCCACTGTCCGCTGAATGGATACTGCCCAATTGCGGGCAAGTCTGTCACGTAGGGTGACGAGAAATCCGATAGCGGCTCTCGTGTCTCGTCAGTACGTTCCGCAGTAGTTTGGACAGGGTATGCAGTTTTCTTAGCATCACGACGCCGGCGCGGTAGCCGGCCGACGAGCCCCTCAAGGGCCCTTCCTTAGCAGGCAGGGCCCGTGTCTGGCGGGATTTACGTCCCGTCGGGAACTCGAGGGGGTTCGATCATGGCGTTCAGCGCCAAGGTGGCAGCGCCGATACGTTCTTGCCGCCGCAGCTGCCGTTGTCCTGCCCGCCAGCATCGTCGCTGCGGCGTCCATCGCCCACCCCGCTGATCACTCAGCGTCACATCACGCGGTCCGGGCTACGGCCAGTCCCACCCGGGGGGCATCCGGCGGAGTGCCGCAGCCGGGGCCAGTGGTCATGCGCCCGGCGTCGGTGGCCCCGCGCGGGGCATTCGGCCGGATCCTCAGCGCGCGGCAGGCCGTGACGGCGGCCCAGGCCTGCGCCGGATACGCCACCTACGCCGGATGGACGAACAACGCCAGCCACGACGACCTGGTCACGGCCAGTGCCATCTGCATGGCCGAATCCGGCGGCCAGCCCACCGTGTACTACTGCAACCCGACCGGCAAGGACGGCTACTACCCGCCGGTGACCTGCTCGGGCGTGTACGACCGGGGGCTCTGGCAGATCGACAACCAGGCCTGGGCCAGCATCACCAATACCTGCGCGTTCACAGCCAAGTGCAACGCGGACGGCGCGTACGCCATCAGCCAGCACGGCGCCAGCTTCTCTCCCTGGGCCACGTACACCAGCGGTGTCTACAGCAATTACCTGAGCGCGGCGCAGTCCGCGATCAGGGCGCTGCGCGGCGGCACGGTGCCCAGCGGCGTGGCGGGCGTCTGCCTGTCCCGGGCGGCGTACGCCCAGGACGCCGCGGTGATCACCAGTACCTGCGGCAGCGGCGCGGGCAGGCAGCAGTGGCGCATCGGCCGCCACGCGGTCCGGGACGGGGAAGTACTGCCTCGCGGTCGCGTCGCCGTCCACGACGGCAGCCGCCCACCTCCGCCGGTGCAACGGGAGCAGCTACCAGCAGTGGACGGCCCTGGGCAACGGACTGCTGCGCAACGCCCTGGCCGGCCGGTGCCTGCGCGACCCGAACAGCACGGTCACCCCGGGAACCCAGGTCAACGTGGGCTCGTGCATCGCGGCTGCGTCGCGCGTCTGGTGGCTCCCTTGAGCACACGTCCGCCTCCGGCCGTGCCGCGTCCAGCGGCGCGCTCCGCCTCCGGCCGTGCCGCGTCCAGCGGCGCGCTCCGCCTCCGGCCGTGCCGCGTCCAGCGGCGCGGCTAGGCTCGCGGAACATGGGACTGCTCTCTGAGGACGACATCGGCACCGAACTCGCCAGCCTGCCGGACTGGACCCGGGCGGGAGACAGCATCACCCGTGAGGTGACGCTGGCTGACTTCCGGGCCGCCCTGCTCTACGTGGGGGCGGTGGGCTACCTGGCCGAGCAGGCCAACCACCATCCCGACGTGCTGATCCAGTGGAACCGGGTGACGCTGACGTTGTTCGACGCACTCGGCCGGCGGCCTGACCGGGGGTGACTTCGCCCTGGCCCGGCAGATCAGCGCCCTGCCCTGACGCGCCGGGCCCTGACGCCGGGCCCTGGATGGCCGGGCCCTGAAGCCGGGCCTGAGAGCCGGGCCGTGATGCCCGGCACCTTCGTCCTGGGCGGCGCCACGCCCCCGGGGAAGCGCCGCCCAGTGGACGAAGGTGTCCCCCTCGGCTTTCGCGTCTCTGCGCCACCCCGTTCCGTGCCCGCAGCCGCCGCCCTGTAGGGCGGAGCGGCTGGCCGGGCACGGCGGGGAGGCGACCCCCACCGTTGACGCGCGGTCCCCCCGTAAGCCAGGGGGTTCTAGTTATACACTCTGCGTTCTTGTCATCACAGTTCGTTACCAGATTGAGGCCGACTCGCGGGTGTCAGATGCGCGGTGCCTGGGTCCGCGGCAGTCTGCCCGGTTACGTCAGCGGCTGAAATCGCAGTTCAGATGCTTGATCCCGTTGATGAAGCTGGAGAGCAGCCGGTCGGGCGGCCCAGCGGCGTGAATATCGGGAACCCGCTCCAGCAGCTCGCGGAGCGCGACGCTGATCTCCCGCCGGGCCAGGTGGGCGCCCAGGCAGAAGTGCGGCCCGGCGGCCCCGAAGCCGACGTGCGGGTTGGGGGAGCGGGTGATGTCGAACCGGGCCGGGTCGGCGAACACGGTCTCGTCGTAGTTGGCCGACCAGTAGAACAGGGCGACCTTGTCGCCCTCGTGGTAGTCGTGGCCGTTCATGGTGTAGTCCCGGGTCAGGGTCCGCCGCATGAACATCACCGGCGACGCCTGCCGGACGATCTCTTCCACCGCGCCGCCCAGCCGGGCCCCCGGATCGTCGAGCAGCAGGGCACGCTGCTCCGGGTGGTCGGTGAACAGCATGAGCGCGTGCGAGATGGCGTTGCGGGTGGTCTCGTTGCCGGCCACCACGAGCAGGATGAAGAACGAGGCGAGTTCGGCGCTGGTCAGCTGCTCGCCGTCGATGTTCGCCGTGGCCAGCGCGGTGATCAGGTCGTCCTTCGGCTCCTGGAGCCGCGCGGCGCACAGCTCGGTGACCAGGCCGGCGAGTTCCGCGCCGGCGGTCAGGATCTGGCCCACCGCCTCGTCCGGGTTCTCGCTGATGATGTCCGGGTCGTTGCCGGACAGGATCACGTTCGTGTCGTGCAGGACCATGGCGTAGCTGCTGTCCGGGATGCCCATCATCTGGCAGATGATGGTCAGCGGCAGCCGCGCGGCCACATGCTCGACGAAGTCGCACGGCCCGGTCTCCAGCAGGTCGTCCACGATCTGCGCCGCGGCCTGCTGCACGTCGTCCTCGAACTTGCGGATCATCCGGGGGGTGAAGGCCCGGGACACGATCCGGCGCAGCCGGGCGTGCCGCGGGTCGTCCATGTTGATCATGGATCCGAAGTACTCGTTGAACTCGACGGGCAGGTCAACCAGGCTCGTCGCGCCCTGCCCGGAACAGAACACCTCGGGATTCCGGCTCGCCTCGCTCACGTCCGCGTGCCGGACCAGCGCGTAATACCCCCCGCCGGAGGCCGCGAACGGGACTTCCGGGTCAGCGAAGAATGGCGGCTGGGGCAGGCTGCGCAGGCCGGCGAACGCATCGCGCCGCTGGGGGAGCGGAAGGCCCCAGAACTCCGACGCGGACAGGTCAACGCCGCCGGGAAGGACCCGGGCCTGAGGGTCCGCTGCGGGGGGCTCAGATGAGGTCACGGGCGACCGCCTTGTCCTCGAATCGCGCGGCGAGAATCTCTCCCGGTTCATCGTCGCATACGGGCCGGAATACGCTTTACCCGTGAGGCGGGCCGCCGTGCTTCTCGCGACCGGCGTGCTGGCCGCGGCCTGCGGGTCCGGCGGCGCCCCCGCCCACTATGAGCCGGATCGGGCCGGATCGGTCCCGGCGTGCACGGCCACGGCCGCGCGGGCGCTCGAGCATCACGTCACGCTGACCACCCTCCCCGGCCCCTGCCGCGGCCTGAGCCGGGCCCAGCTGAATCTGGCCCTCGGCCGGGCCATCTACGAGGTCGCCGGCGCTGGACAGCACAAGGCAGCCTGGCGACGCCGCGCCGCCGCGGCCGAGGCCCGCCTGGCCAGGCTCATCAAGTCCCTGCCCCGGCCCGGCGGTCCAGCCCCCGGCCGGTCCCGCCACCGCCTCCGGCCGCCCCGGCGGGCCGCTGGGGGACGGGCCTGGCCACGCTCGCGACGTGGCTGCTCACCATGGGCATCGGGGCCTTCATGCTGGTGCCCTGGATCAGGCGCCGCGGCCTGCACCCGCCGCGGGCCGCGCACCGCCGGCCGGTCCCGTGGTCACCCTCGGGCACGCCGGCGCGGCCGGCGCCGGGCTGCTGGCCTGGATCGCCTACCTGGTCACCGGGTGGAGCGGCCTGGGCTGGCTGGCGGTGGGCGATCCTGCTGGCGGTCATCGGGCTCGGCATGGCCACGCTGACCGTGTGGACGGCCCAGGCGTCCCCGCCGGCCCGTGCCGCCCGTGCCGCCCGCGCCGCCCGTGCCGCCGGCAGGCCCGCCTGCCGCCAGGATCCCGTGCCGCGGGACGGGACCTCCGCCCCGCCGCGCCGGACCCGCGGGGATCTGCGGATCATCATCCCGGTCGTGCACGGCCTGGCCGCCAGCGCGACGATCCTGCTCGCCCTGCTCACCGTGGTGACCGCGCGGTGAGCCGCTCGGAGTGGCCCGCAGGTCACCGGCCGAATAGTCTCCAAGCATGAGCGAGACGCTGCCCTTGTTCCCGCTCGGTACCGTCCTCTACCCGGGACTGTTGCTCCCGCTGAACATCTTCGAGGAGCGGTACCGGGAGCTTGTCCGTGACCTGCTGGACGGGCCGGAACCCCGGCGGTTCGGCGTCATCGCCATCCGCAAGGGCCGGGAAACCGGCGTGGACGGGATCTCCGCGCTGTACCAGATCGGCTGCACCGCCACCCTGCGCGAGGTCGCTGAGCAGGAGGACGGCCGGTATCACCTGGTGACCGTGGGCACCCAGCGCTTCCGGCTCGCCTCGCTCGACCACTCGCGGCCCTACCTGCAGGGCGAGGTGGATCTGCTCGAGGAGGAGGTCGGCGACGAGGCGGCCGCCGGCCTGGCCGTGCACGCGGTGCAGCGCGGCTTCCACGGCTACGTCGAGGCGCTGGCCAGCCGGGAAAGCGTCGAGGTCACCGTGCCTGAACTGCCGGACGAGCCGTTGCTGCTGTCCTACCTGGTGGCCGCCTCGATGATCCTGGATCTGTCGGTGCGGCAGGATCTGCTGGCCGAGCCGGACGCGGAGCGCCGTCTCGGCGCCGAGCGGGCGCTGCTGGCCCGGGAGACCACCATGCTGCGGTCGCTCACCGCCACGCCCGCTCCCGACCTGCGCAACACCCCGTACAACCCGAACTGATTCCCGGTGAGGCAGCCGGCGCTACCGGTACCGGGTGGTGAGCGTGGTGAGGGCCGAGCCCAGGGGCGCGTCGAGCGTGACCGTGGCCTGCGCGTCACCCCGGGTCGGGCCCTGGTTGATGATCGCGACGGGGATGCCGAGCTTGGCCGCGTGCCGGACGAACCGGTAGCCGGACATCACGGTGAGCGAGGAGCCGAGGACCAGCAGCGCCCGCGCCTCGCTGACCAGCGCGTAGCAGTCCGCGACCCGGCCCGGCGGCACGTTCTCGCCGAAGAAGATCACGTCGGGCTTCAGCGCGCCCGCGCAGCGCAGGCAGTCCACGACCTGGAAGCGGTCCGTGGCCCCGTCGTCCAGCACGGCGTCGCCGTCCGGGTTGACCTGCCGCGCCTGGGCGGCCCAGTCCGGGTTCGCGGCGCGCAGCCGCTGGTCCAGCTCGTCCCGCGGCGTCCGCTCCCCGCAGCGGAGGCAGATGACCCGGCTCAGGCTGCCGTGCAGTTCGATCGACGTCCTGCGCGCCCGCGGCCTGGTGCAGCCCGTCCACGTTCTGGGTGATGATCGCGCTGAGCAGGCCGCGCCGCTCCAGCTCGGCCACGGCCTGGTGGCCGCGGTTGGGAGCGGCCCGGGCGATGTGCCGCCAGCCCAGGTGGCTGCGCGCCCAGTACCGCTGCCGGGCCGCGGCGGCGCCGGTGAACGCCTGGTAGGTCATGGGCTCGGCCCGCCGGGCCAGGCCGGTCGGCCCGCGGTAGTCCGGGATGCCGGATTCGGTGGACAGCCCGGCCCCGCTCAGCACGACCACCCCGCCCGGCCCGAGCAGACCCGCAATTTCCCTAACGGGATCCGCCGGCGCCCCGGCCAGGCCGACGGCCATCTCGGAAGGACCCTGGGGGTCGGCGGCGGCCTGTGTCACCCCTCCATGCTGCCTTATCTGTCCGGGGATGCCCATCTGTCCGGGGGGACGCCCCCTGGACCCCCCGCTCGCCGCTGCGCGCCGAACGCCGGCTCGGCGAGCACCCGCCTGCGGCGGGCCTCGCCTCCCCCGGCGCGTGCGCACGCGACGGCCGCCCGGGCCCCGCCATTCGCCGGCTCGGCGGGAGCACGCGTGCGGCGCGCCCCGCCTGGCCGGCAATCAGCGTGGTCCGGATGACGCCCCGGACCCACTGACGCCTCTAACTCTGGAGGGGCTTGCCGAGGTTGACGCCCTTGCCGCCGGTGGCCAGCGAGGCCGCGCCGTAGAACACGTACACCCCGACCGCGGCGAAGGCCAGCACGACGTAGCCGCCCGTCTTCGCCAGGCCGGTCGAGGCTTCCTCGGTGCCGAGCAGCACCAGCAGCAGGGCCACGTCCACCAGCACGAAGATCACCGTGAAGGCGAGCGGCAGCCGGAGCGTGGCCAGGGTGAGGACCACGACGATGACCAGCCAGGAGATCAGGAACAGCTCCTGGGTGGAGGCAGCGGCCAGGGCCGTGATGCCGAACCAGCCGCGGATCAACCCGAGCACGAGCACCGCGTAACTCAGCCAGAACCCGGCAAAGATGCCGAAGATGCTGGCCACAGCGCTCTGGCCGATGGCCGCGCTCCAGATCGTGGCGATGAACAATCCGATCGAGGTGGCCGCCAGGATGATAGGCAGGGAGGCGCCCACGGCAGTGGCCGGCACCACGCCCACCAGGACCAGGCCTAGGGCGACCGACCCAACGATGAATACCGGCAGGCCCAGCATGGCCGGGTCGCCCGCCAGTGGCGCCAGGATCGGGACCGGGTCTCCCGCGATTTCCGTTTCTGTGGCAGGGGCGGATCCAGAGTTACTGGCGGATGCGTCGAGATCGGTCATCGGCTGCTCCTTCGCAGGGAACGCACGAGGCCGGCAAATTACGCGGGCCATTGCACAATGCGTACCTCTGCGTGGTACAGGAGTGGTTCTCACTTTGAGCCAGCCCTGCCTGCGACGCTGCGGTTTTAGTCCCCGGAGGGTGAGTGTGCCGCGTGCGGCCGTCCTGCCCGGCCGTCCTGGCGGCGCGTCAGTGCGTCCGCTTCGCGGTGTCGGAACGAAGTCCAGGAGTGGGTACTTTTGGGGGTATGAGGAACTTTCGCGACCGCCTTGGCGGGCTGGAGACCCCGGCCGCCAAGAGCCGCGCGGCCGGGGTGACCCGTGGTTGATGACCCGTGGTTGATGGCGCCGTGGTTGATGACGCCGTGACCGCAGACCCGTACGCGGCCGCGGCCGGCCTGGTGTCCCGCTCGGCGGCGGCGTACGCGTCCAGCATCCCCGAGCACCCCGCCGACGACGGGTTCTTCGGACCCGGGAGCGTGGCCTGGCGGGTGAGTGCCGACCTGTCCAGCCCGGTGGCCGGGCTGCGCGCGCTGCACCTGCAGGCGCTGCACCCGCTGGCCATGGCGGGCGTGGACCAGCACAGCGACTGGCGCCAGGATCCGGTCGGCCGGCTGGCCGCCACGTCCGCCTACCTGGCCACGGTGACCTTCGGGGACCGCGGGTCGGCCGAGCGGGTCGCCGCCCGGGTGCGCCGCATCCATGAGCATGTCCGCGGCGTGGACACGGTCACCGGGCAGCCCTACGCGGCCGGTGATCCCGCGCTGCTGCTCTGGGTGCACGCCACGTTCGTCAACTCGGGGATCGTGGCCGCCGCGCTGTTCGGGACGCCGCTCCCGGCGCCCGGACAGCGACCGCTTCGTGGCCGAGATGGTGACCGAGGCCGAACTGGTGGGCGTGCCCCGCGACCTGGTCCCGGCCAGCACTGCGGAACTCGAGGCCTACCTCACGTCGGTCCGTCCCGAGCTGCGCTGCACGCCGGCCGCCCGGGAGTCCATGGACTACCTGCTCGACCCGCCGGGCCTGGACGAGGACATGGCGGAGATCTGGCAGGACGTGCGGGACGCCGCCGTGGCCGCGCTGCCCGGCTGGGCCCGCGAGATGTACGGGTACGACGCCGCCGCCGCTGACCGACGCCCGCCGGACCGAGATTCACCAGGCGCTCGGGGTGCTCGACACGGTGTTCCTCGGCGAGCCCGGGGTGCTCGAGGCCCGCCAGCGGATCGCCCTGCGGGTGCGTGCGGCGCGGCGCCGCGTGAAGGCCCGGCGTGAAGAACGCTGAGATCGCCGCGATCTCGGTGATCGCGGGCCTGGCCGGGCTGGCCGTGCTGGGCCGCCGGGTAGGGCGGCTCCGGCTGGCCCGGGGCCGGGCCGCGCTGCAGCTGGCGATCCGGGGCGGCCTGCGCTACGCGGGCAGCGCGCCGCGCCTGTTCGCCGCGGCCGGCGAGCACCGGCAGCAGCTCCGCAACGACCTCGCCCTGCAGACCGCCGAGGATGTGGCCACCACCCTGGGCGCCATGAAGGGCGTCCTGATGAAGATCGGCCAGATGGCCAGCTACGTGGACGACGGGCTGTCACCCGCCGTCCGCCGCACGCTCAGCCGGCTGCAGGACAGCGTCCCGCCGATGAGCGCCGGAACTCGCCGCGGGCGTGGTGACCGAAGAGCTCGGCCTGCCTCCCGAGGAGGCGTTCGCCCGCTGGGATCCGGTGCCCATCGCGGCCGCGTCCATCGGGCAGGTGCACCGGGCCATGACCCACGACGGCCGGGCGGTCGCGGTCAAGGTGCAGTACCCGGGCATCGCCGAGACCATCGCGGCGGACCTGGGCAACGTCGCGCTGCTGCGCCGGATGCTGCGCATCACCGCGCCGGCCCAGGACGTGGACGGCCTCATCGCGGAACTGCGCGACCGGGTCCTGGAAGAACTGGACTACCGGCGGGAAGCGGAGAACCAGCGGCTGGTGGCGGCGTACTACGACGGCCATCCCACGATCATCGTCCCGAAGATCGTCGACGAGCTGTCCACCCGGCGGCTGGTGACCAGCGAGCTGGCCGACGGCGCCCGCTTCGCCGAGCTGGCGCAGTGGTCCCAGGAGGAGCGTGACCTGGCCGCCGAGACCATCTACCGGTTCACCTTCCGCAGCCTGTACGACGTGCACGCGTTCAACGGCGACCCGCATCCGGGCAACTACCTGTTCCACGGCGGCGGCCGGGTGACGTTCCTGGACTTCGGCCTGGTCAAGCACTTCAGCGCGGCCGAGCTGCAGCCGCTCGTGGACATGGTCCGCTACCTGTGCGTGGAGCAGGACCCGGAAGGCTTCCGGGCCAGCCATGGTGCAAGCCGGCTTCCTGCGCCCCGACGCCCCGCTGAGCACCGAGACGGTGGTCGAGCACATGGCGGTCTTCTACGACACGGTCCGCCGGCCGGGGCCGCCGGACCATGACCGGGGACTACGCGTCCGCCGTGGTGCGCCGCTTCTTCGACGTGCGCAGCCCGCTGGCCCAGTGGGTGAGCGTGCCGCGGTCCTACGTCATCCTGCAGCGCATCAACCTGGGCCTGTTCGCGATCCTGGGCGAGCTCACCGCCACGGCGGACTGGCGCGCCATCGCCGAGGAGATCTGGCCGTTCATCCAGGGACCGCCCTCGACGCCGATGGGGGTGGCCGAGGCCGCCTGGCGGGCCGGGCGGCCGTCGGCGACCGAGCGGGTCGCCTGACGGCACGTCTTGTGACCAGCCGATTCGTATGCGTGACGGAACATAACAATCCGGGGTGACACGTGCGTCCTTACCGCAGCTGAGTGGCCGGTGCGCCTGCGGCAGGTCGCTGCGGGGTCCATACTTGTAGGGATGAAGCCAGCCCGCGCCGCGACCCGGCGTTACCTGCCCGGAAGTCCCTTCAACACCCCCCCGGTTGTCCGCCCGGTGAAGGAATTCGCCGCGGGGGACCAGGTCACCGACGACCGTTATGGCCTCGGCCGGGTTCTCACCGCCGACGAGTCCGGCGTCTTCGTGGACTTCGGCACCCAGCAGGAGCGGATCGCCGCCCCGTACAGCAAGCTGACCAAGCTCTGACGGCTGGGTTTGGCCGTGGTTGATGACTCCGTGGTTGATGACGCGGTGGCTGAAGACACGGTGGCTGATGACACGCGGGACCGCGGACCCGTACGCGGCCGCCGCCGGCCTGGTGTCCCGCTCGGCCGCGGCGTACGCGTCCAGCATTCCCGAGCACCCCGCCGACGACGGGTTCTTTGGCCCCGGGAGCGTGGCCTGGCGGGTGAGTGCCGACCTGTCCAGTCCGGTGGCGGGGCTGCGCGCGCTGCACCTGCAGGCGCTGCACCCGCTGGCCATGGCGGGCGTGGACCAGCACAGCGACTGGCGCCAGGATCCGGTCGGCCGGCTGGCCGCCACGTCCGCCTACCTGGCCACGGTGACCTTCGGGGACCGCGGGTCAGCCGAGCGGGTCGCCGCCCGGGTGCGCCGCATCCATGAGCATGTCCGCGGCGTGGACACGGTCACCGGGCAGCCCTACGCGGCCGGTGATCCCGCGCTGCTGCTCTGGGTGCACGCCACGTTCGTCGAGCTCGGGGATCGTGGCCGCCGCGCTGTTCGGGACGCCGCTCACGGCCCCGGACAGCGACCGCTTCGTGGCGGAGATGGTGACCGAGGCCGAATTGGTGGGCGTGCCCGCGTGACCTGGTCCCGGCCAGCACCGCGGAACTCGAGGCCTACATCGCGGCGGTCCGTCCCGAGCTGCGCTGCACGCCGGCCGCCCGGGAATCCATGAACTACCTGCTCGACCCGCCGGGCCTGGACGAGGACATGGCGGAGATCTGGCAGGACGTGCGGGACGCCGCCGTGGCCGCGCTGCCCGGCTGGGCCCGCGAGATGTACGGGTACGCGCCGCCGCCGCTGACCGACGACCGCCGGACCGAGATTCACCAGGCGCTCGGGGTGCTCGACACCGTGTTCCTCGGTGAGCCGGGGGTGCTCGAGGCCCGCCAGCGGATCGCCCTGCGCGTGCGTGCGGCGCGGCCGGCGTGAAGGCGGCTGAAGACGGATCGCCGCGATCTCGGTGATCGCGCGGCCTGGCCGGGCTGGCCGTGCTGGGCCGCCGGGTGGGGCGGCTCCGGCTGGCCCGGGGCCGGGCCGCGCTGCAGCTGGTGATCCGGGGTGGCCTGCGCTACGCGGGCAGCGCGCCGCGCCTGTTCGCCGCGGCCGGTGAGCACCGGCAGCAGCTCCGCAACGACCTCGCCCTGCAGACCGCCGAGGATGTGGCCACCACCCTGGGCGCCATGAAGGGCGTCCTGATGAAGATCGGCCAGATGGCCAGCTACGTGGACGACGGGCTATCACCCGCCGTCCGCCGTACGCTCAGCCGGCTGCAGGACAGCGTCCCGCCGATGAGCGCGGAACTCGCCGCGGGCGTGGTGGCCGAAGAGCTCGGCCTGCCTCCCGAGGAGGCGTTCGCCCGCTGGGATCCCGTGCCCATCGCGGCTGCGTCTATCGGGCAGGTGCACCGGGCCATGACCCACGACGGCCGGGCGGTCGCGGTCAAGGTGCAGTACCCCGGCATCGCCGAGACCATCGCGGCGGACCTGGGCAACGTCGCGCTGCTGCGCCGGATGCTGCGCATCACCGCGCCGGCCCAGGACGTGGACGGCCTCATCGCGGAACTGCGCGACCGGGTCCTGGAAGAACTGGACTACCGGCGGGAAGCGGAAAACCAGCGGCTGGTGGCGGCGTACTACGACGGCCATCCCACGATCATCGTCCCGAAGATCGTCGACGAGCTGTCTACCCGGCGGCTGGTGACCAGCGAGCTGGCTGACGGCGCCCGCTTCGCCGAGCTGGCGGAGTGGTCCCAGGAGGAGCGTGACCTGGCTGCCGAGACCATCTACCGGTTCACCTTCCGCAGCCTGTACGACGTGCACGCGTTCAACGGCGACCCGCATCCGGGCAACTACCTGTTCCACGGCGGCGGCCGGGTGACGTTCCTCGACTTCGGCCTGGTCAAGCACTTCAGCGCGGCCGAGCTGCAGCCGCTCGTGGACATGGTCCGCTACCTGTGCGTGGAGCAGGATCCGGAAGGCTTCCGGGCCAGCATGGTGCAAGCCGGCTTCCTGCGCGCCGACGCCCCGCTGAGCACCGAGACGGTGGTCGAGCACATGGCGGTCTTCTACGACACGGTCCGCCGGCCGGGGCCGCGGACCATGACCGGGGACTACGCGTCCGCCGTGGTGCGCCGCTTCTTCGACGTGCGCAGCCCGCTCGCCCAGTGGGTGAGCGTGCCGCGGTCCTACGTCATCCTGCAGCGCATCAACCTGGGCTTGTTCGCGATCCTGGGCGAGCTCACCGCCACCGCGGACTGGCGTGCCATCGCCGAGGAGATCTGGCCGTTCATCCAGGGACCGCCCTCGACGCCGATGGGGGTGGCCGAGGCCGCCTGGCGGGCCGGGCGGCCGTCGGCGGCCGAGCGGGTCGCCTGACGGCACGCCTTGTGACCAGCCGATACGTATGCGTGACAGAACATAACAATCGGGGTGACACGTGCGTTCTTACCGCAGCTGAGTGGCCGGTGCGCCTGCGGCAGGCCGCTGCGGGGTCCATACTTGTAGGGATGAAGCCAGCCCGCGCCGCGACCCGGCGTTACCTGCCCGGAAGTCCCTTCAACACCCCCCCGGTTGTCCGCCCGGTGAAGGAATTCGCCGCGGGGGACCAGGTCACCCACGACCGTTATGGCCTCGGCCGGGTTCTCACCGCCGACGAGTCCGGCGTCTTCGTGGACTTCGGCACTCAGCAGGAGCGGATCGCCGCCCCGTACACCAAGCTGACCAAGCTCTGACTGCCGGGTTTTGCCCGCAGAGTTCTTGAATCACTCAATTCTCGAGCCCTGGGTTCTTTGATTCACTGAGTTCTTAATCGTCGGGTTCTTGAATCACGAGCTTTCTGAGTCCTGAGTTTTCTACGCTAATTGCGCCGTCGCCTGGCGCCGCCCCCGGCGTTCAGAGGCTCGTGGTCGGCTGATCAGCGGTCTGCTGCCCGTCCGTGGTCGTTGCCAGTCCGGTTTCGCTGGGTCGTCCGGCCGTTGCTGGCCTGTGGTCGTCTGGCCCGTGGTGGTCTGGCCCGGCGGACTCGCCCGGGAGCGCTGAGCCGGAACTGTCCGCCGGCGGCCGGGCACCGTACCCGCTGAACCTGACCGCGTGGCCGGCGGCGTCGTGGATCGCGGCAGGCCAGGTGGCCAGCGCGAGGACGACCGGCCCCCGCACTCCCTCGATGGCTGTGATCGTGCAGGCAACCGTGGCCGTGCCCGCCTCCACCTGAACCCAGCCCGCGTCCCGGGATGGGCCCAGCGTCAGCGGGGTCCCGGCCGCCCGGCCCGCCGCCGCGAGGCACGCGGTGATGGCCCTCATCCGCGCCGCCAGCACCTCCGGCGGCTCCCCGGTCCGCTCCCGCAGTTGCCGGGTCAGCTGCCCCGGCTGGGTTTCGTTGCGGCTGCTGTTGTTCTCCGTGCTGCCGTCCGCGCTGTTCGCGGGGAGCGGTACCACCGGTCCGGCTGCCGGCCGGCCCGCCTGGACCGGCGCCCAGTAGCAGGCCACCGGCATGCTCGCCCGCACGGTCAGCTGGAAGCCGGCCAGCGGGCCGAGGCCGGTGGACGCGTCGAGCCAGGGCACGCCGTCCGCCCGGGGCTGCCGGTCCTGGCCCGGGCTGGCCGCAGCTCACCGTGACCCGGAGCGCGGGGTCGAGGCCGAACTCTGCCGCCCAGCCTTCCAGGGCGGCCGCGAGCAGGGTGGGGTGCCATGGCGCGGACGGTTCGAGCGGCCCCACGTCGCGCAGTCGCAGCCCGGACACGGCCAGCACGGTGTGGCCGGCCGCGTCAACCGCGGTCACCTGCCATCCGCTGCCCGGGCCGGCTTGCCGCTCCGCGCGGACCTGCACCGCCCCGCGGACCTCCGCCCCGGAGACGGTCAGCGCCTCGAACCCGGCCGGGAGCATCCGGCGGTGCGGGACGCAGGCCTGCAGCATGTGCATGACGGCGTCGTTCAGCCCCGGGCTGCCCAGCACCAGCGGCTCGTCCATCCCGGCCGCCGGCTCTGTTGCGCCGACCGCCGTGGGCCCGGTCGCATGGACTCTGCCGCCGTGGGCTCTGTCCGCCTGAACCAGGGCCGGTCGTCGGCCCCGCGGATCAGGGCGGAGCAGGAGCGCGAGGTCAGCTCGGGCAGGAACGCGACCCGGCGGAACGGCCCCGCCTGGAAGAACACCGGCCCGTACAGGTCGGTGCCGTCCACGATCCCGCCCGCGGAGGCCACCGTCAGCCCGAGCCGCTCGGTCCGCTCCTCCTGGCCGGGCTGCGGCGCGACGGCCGGCTCCGGTGCAGTTCGGGGCCGGCGGCGCGGCGGGCCGGAGCGGGAACAGGCGCCCGGAAATGGTCGACCTGGAAGCCGCTGTCGGCGCAGCGCAGCACGGTTTCCACCGCGTCCGCGCGGCGCAGCGCGCAGATCCGCAGGGTGGTTTCCTGGTCGCCGGGCAGCAGCACCACGGGCGCGTCCATCCGGGCCCCGGCCAGCTGCCGCAGCGGCCGCCCGGCCAGCACCGAGGCCGCCTGCGCCATGGCCTCCAGCGCGATGGCCAGCGGCAGCACCATGAGGCCGTCGATATGGTGATCGGCCAGGTACGGGTCGGTGCGGGGGGAGAACTTCGTATCGGCGACCAGTTCCACGCCCGGGTAGTACACCCGGGCCGTCTCCAGGAACCGGCCGCGGATCTCCGGGGCCGGATCCGGGTCTGCGGCGGGTTCCCCGAGGCGGCCATGCATCGCGACCCGGCCCGGCGCTTCCGCGTCGGCCAGCAGGACCAGCAGGAGCCGGTTCAGCTCGGCCGCGGTGGCGTCGTCCAGGCCGAGCGGCCGGGGACGGGTCAGCTCAGCCACCCGGATCTGGTCGCTGCTGCCCGGCCAGGGCCAGTCGGCGTGCAGGATCCGGCAGCCGGGCAGGCTGGGCCGCAGCCGGCCGGGCCTGCTCAGCCAGCGCGGAGGCGGCCAGGGCGGGGGCGCAGTTCCGGGCCGCGCCGTAACGGGCCGGCACCGTGCCCAGGGTGACCAGGACCCGCAGCCCGGCCGCGCTGACCGCGCCCAGCACGTTGCTGAGCCCGTCGGCTTGCCTGGCTATCTGCGCGCCCAGGTCATCGCCGGCCAGGTCGGCGCACTCGCGCAGCGGTCCGGTGCTGGCCGCGTGCACGACCGCGGTGACCGGGCCGACCCGCTGCTCCACGCTCGCGATGGCCGCCTCGGCCTCGTCGGGATCGGAGAGGTCGGCCGGGACGTAGCTCACGTCCGCGCCCGCCCCGCGCAGGTCGGTCAGCCCGATGTCGATGGCGGCGGCTTCGCCGGGCCCGGCCGTCCCGGCCAGGACCAGCCGGGCGCCGCAGCCAGCCAGCACCCGGGCCGCGGCCAGCAGGTCCCGGGTGACCCCGCCGCTGACCAGGACGACGTCGGCGGGTCCGAGGAGGCTTCCGGGCTCCGCGCCGGGTGCCGGGTCCGCCGGCCTCATCCGGGCCGGCGGGGCCGATCCAGGCTGGCCACCATGACCGGTTCGCGCGGCTCGCCCTTGGTGTCCAGCACCAGTTCGCGGAACTGGCCGTCCCTGGCGGCCGCGTAGCGCTGCGCGGCGAGCAGCCCCGCCATGCTGTTCGCGGTCCGGATCAGGGTGATGCCCAGCGAAGGATGCTCGGCGTGCAGGCTGGCGCAGAATCCGGCCAGCCCGGCGGCGGGGGTGATCACCACCAGCGTCCCGGCGGCCAGCGCCTCCTGGGCCGCGGTCACCAGGGTGGCGGCGGCGTCAGGATCGGCCAGGTCGCCGATGACGGCCAGCACCCCGGTGGCGGCGGGATCGTCCTCGAACACCTCCGCGGCCATCCGCCCGAACGGCTGCCGGGTGGTCGCGTGCAGCTGCCAGGGTTCCTCGTCCACCGGCAGCACCGGGAACCGGGGCGCCCGCAGCTCCTCGGTGAAGCAGCGCACCCACGGGCCTACCCCGGGATCGCCGCTGTGTCCCGCGGGTCGTGCTGCGCGTTCGGCGGGCCGGACGGATCGTCCGCGCCGTCAGCCGGGCCAGCCCGGCCGCGCCGGGATCGCCGGGTCGGCCAGGCGGGCCGCGCGGCCAGGATCGCCGCACCGGCTGGGCTGCTCCCGCCCGGCCGGTTCCTCCGGGCCGGCCGGCTTCCTCCCGGCCCTGGCCGGTTCCTCCCGGCTGGCCAGCTCGGCGGTGGCCAGCGAATACGGGTTGGTGATGAAGATCCGTTCGCGGCCGATGTCGATGGGCCGCGACGGCCGCCCGGCCAGCAGCGGGCCGAGGCTGGTGATGGCCCCCACGGCGAACAGGGCGGCGGCCGCGGCCGGCGCGGCCAGGCTGCCCGGGCTGGCCAGGCGGCCCGGGCTGGCGGACTGCCCGGGCTGGCTGGACTGCCCGGGGTGTCGGGATCGGCCGGGCTGTGCCGGTCGCTGCGGTCCGGGGCGCCCGGGCCGCCGGCGCCGGCCGGGCCAGCTGCGAGGCTGACCGCGGGCACCTCGCTGCACCCGGCGGCGAGGGCGGCCATCGCCTGCCCCGGGCCGGTGTCCAGGAGAAGGTCGGCTGACCCCGCCGCCTCGGCGAGGGCCTCGGCGAAGCGGACCGGGGAGACCAGCTGATCGCACAGCAGGTCCCTGAGGTCGGCCTTGGACGTCACTTCACGGCCGGTGACCGTGGAGATCAGCCGCTGGCTCGGTGCCGCGAACGTGACTCCCGGCGAGCACCCCCCGCAGCGGCGTGACCAGGTCAGCCAGCGCGGGGGAGTGCAGCGCGTACGGCACGTCCAGGACATACGCCTGGATGCCCGCTTCGGCCGCCCGCCGGGCCACGTCGTGCACCGGGTCCGCCGGGCCGGCCAGGACATGGCAGCGGGGCCCGTGGTACGCCGCGATGACCAGCTCACCGCCAGGCTCCAGGGCGAGGGCGGCGTCCGCGTCGGCGGCCAGGCAGACCATCGCGGTGCGGCGGGCCCCCGGCGTGGCGAGCACTGCGGCCCGCTGCGCCACGCAGCGCGGCGGCGTCGGACTCGGCCAGGCTGCCCGCCCAGACCAGGCCGGTGATCTCGCCCACGCCATGCCCCAGGGCCGCGGTGGCCCGCACCCCCAGGCTGTCCAGCCAGCGCAGCGCGGACAGCGACGCCTGGACGATGGCGGGCTGCGACCCCGGGCCCGGCCAGTCCTGCCCGGCGGCCGTGGTGGACGCCTCCCCGGGGAACAGCAGGACCACGCGCCCGGCGGCACCGTCCGCGGCGAACAGCCCGGGACGCGCGGTCAGCTGGCCGCTGGCCAGGCTGGGCAGCAGCTCGGCGGCCTCCCGGGTGAGCCGGGCCAGCTCGTCCTGGCCGGCCGCGACGACCGCGACCCGGACCGGGCCGGCGGCCGGCCTGGCGGCCCAGCTGGCAGGCGAGGTCACCGAGTTCGCTGTCGGACAGGCCCGCGGCCGCCCCCGTCACCCGGGCCAGCTGCGCCGCCACCGTCTCCCGGTCCGGCCCGCTGAACGCGAAGATCTCCGGGCGCGGCGCGCCTGGGACCGTCCATGAACCGAGCGGCCGGGTTCCGGAACCGCTGGGCTGGGCCTGGCCCGGGCCGGCCTGGCCGGGCCGGCTGACGGTGCCGGGCTGGCCGGGCCGGGCTGGCCGGTGCTGGGTTGACCGGTGCCGGCGTGCTGCGGGAACGCGGCCTGGTTCGGCTCGCGGCGCAGCACCACGTGCACGTGGCTGCCCGCCGGGTCCATCGAGCTGACCCCGGCCAGCCTGGTGCCGGACGGCCATGACTCGGCCGTCCTCGGGCACGCGCAGCACGGCGTCCTCCCCGGCGAGCAGTGGATGCGGGCGGGCGCAACCGGTGACCGGCGGCAGGACCCCGGCGTTCACCGCCAGGGCCGCCTTGATCAGCCCGGCCGCGCCCGCGGCGGCCTTGGTGTGGCCGATGTTGGCCTTCACTGAGCCGAGGACGGCCGGGGCCGCCGCCCCGGCCCGGATGGCGGTCAGCGCGGTGAGCTCGGCCAGGTCGCCGTCGGCCGTGCCGCGCCCGTCTCCCTCGATGAGCTGGATATCGGCGGGATCGACGCCGGCCCGGTGGTAGGCCCGCTGAAGGGCCAGCAGCTGGCTGTCGGGATCGGCCTGGGCCACATCGCGGTGACCGGCCGACGAGACGCCCCAGCCCACGATCTCCGCGTAGACCGGCATGTCCGCCGCCCGGGCGTCAGCCGCCCGCATCAGGGCCAGCATGCCGCACCCCTCGCCGGGCAGGAACCCGGTCGGGCTGGCGTCATAGATCCGCATCGCTCCGGCGGCAAGTACGCCCGCCTGGGCCAGGGCGCCGAGCTCGAAGGGGTCCAGGCTGATGTCCACGCCCGCCGGCCAGGACGAAGTCCAGCTCGCCTGCGGTCAGCAGGGCGGCCGCGCTGGCCACCGCCAGCAGGGACGAGGAATGGGCGGTGTCCACCGCCTGGCCGCCGCCGCGGAATCCGAACTGGCGGCAGATCCGGTCGGCGATCGCCCCGGACTGGCTGCCCGCCAGGGTCTCGCCGCTGACCTCGGGCACCGCGGCGAAGGCCGTGGTGGCCTGGCCGCAGGGCCCGGGCCCGCTCGGCGGGCGGGACGTCCCCGGCGGCCAGCGCGGTGGTGAGCACGGCGCGGACGAACGGCCACCGGGTCCGCAGCGCCGCGGCGCGGGAGACCTCACCGGTCAGCGTGTTCCCGATGATGACGCCGGCCCGGTCCCGGGCGAGTCCCTGCCCCCCGGGAAAGCCGGCGTCCGCGAGCGCCCGGCCCGCCGTCTCCAGCGCCAGCCAGTGGGCCGGGTCGGTGGCCAGGTAGGTGTGCTCGGGGATAGCGAACCCGGCCCGGTCGAACTGCCATCCCTCGAGCACGGCGGCCCGGGGAGCGGCTCCGCTGGCCGTCCCGGCCAGGCCAGCTTCGTGGCCAGCGTCCGGGTCTGCGACCGCGCCGAGCCGCCCCGGCGGGAGCCGCCGGAACGCGCGCCGTCCGGCCAGGGCGCTCTCGAAGAGCGCCAGCGGATCGTCAGCGTCCGGGAACCTGCAGGCTAGGCCAACGATGGCAATCGGTGTTGCGCTGCTGCCCGGTGCGGTGCCCTCAGGCATGGGCGCAATCGGGTCCGCGATCGTATGCACCAGCCATTATCTCTTTCCTAGTCACAGGAACCCAAGATCGTCCTGCAACGCCCATTGTTTCCCCGGAAAAGACTGATTTGCTGCATTTGCCCGCACGCAGGGTTACCCGTGCAGGCGCTGGCCAGCAACGGCGCTGACACAGGAATGACCAGAGCCGCCGACCCGGCAGGAGGCCATCTGCCCCCGTTGCTGCCTCGGGCGGGGGCGAGTCATCGCGGCGAAACCGCCAACCGTGAAGATGCACGCCGCCATGACCTGGACGACCTTATTAACATTCGCTTCCGCCGGTCAACACGAATGCGGGACATGCGATTTTGTGCGGCCGGGCGAATTTCGCAGTGGTATTGGCCGCTCCGGGAGGCAAAGTTCTCGTTGCCGGAATTCGCGTGCGGGCTGCGGGCGGCTCGGGCGTGTCCGGGGCCACCGTCCGGGGTCACTGTGCCGTGCCTCGCCCGGGCCGGGCATACTCGGTGGGAGCGAGCCGGGAACGGCTCGGGCCGGATCGTCCGCGAGCTGGCGCCGCGACTACCGCGAGCTGGCGCGCCGCGACTAAGGTGAAGCGATGACTGACGGACTGGTGACCCTGCAGAGCAACTACCCGGTCCCGGACACGATCGACCGGCTCAGGGACGCCGTCACCGCGGCCGGGCTGCAGGTCTTCGCCCGGGTGGACCACGCGGCGGGCGCGCACGAGGTGGGCCTGGAGCTGCGGCCCACCGAGCTGCTGGTGTTCGGCAACGCCCGCGGCGGCACCCCGCTCATGCAGGACAAGCAGACGGCCGGGATCGACCTGCCGCTGAAGGCGCTCGCCTGGGCGGATGAGAGCGGCCAGACCTGGCTGAGCTACAACGACCCGGTCTGGATCGCCGAGCGCCACGCGCTGACCGAGTCGAGCGCGGCGGCGGCGCAGATACTGCGCGGGGCGATCGCCAAGCTGGCCCAGGCCGCCGCGGGCGCCTGAGAACACCGCCGACGCGCTGAGAACACGCGCCGCTGAGGACACGCGCGCCGGACACAGCGCCAGGGGACACGGCGCCTGACGCCGGGGCCGTGATGAGCCCTCCGGGTACGGGTCGCGCCGGTACGCCGGCATCGGGACATATGCGCACCGGCGGCATGGCTGGCCGCCGTGCGCTACCCTTGGGTTATGCGTTCCGCCCGGCAGCTCCTTACCTAGCCGCGCTGACTGACCCCGTCGTTGGCGCGGCTGCCCCTCGTGACCGGGGGGCTTTTCTGTTGCCGGAGCCGGACCGACCAAGTGCTGAGGAAACACCATGACAGCCGCCGAGAGTGCTGAGCGGGCGCAACACTACGACCCCCGCGAAATCCAGGAGAAGTGGCAGGCCCGCTGGGCGGAGATGGACCTGTTCCGGGCCAGCGACGACCCGGAGGACCCCCGCCCGCGCACCTACCTGCTGGACATGTTCCCGTACCCCTCGGGCGACCTGCACATGGGCCACGCCGAGGCCTACGCCATCGCCGACGCGGTGGCCAGGTACTACTTCCAGCGCCAGCACAACGTGCTGCACCCCATCGGCTGGGACGCGTTCGGGCTGCCCGCCGAGAACGCGGCGATCAGGAACAACACGCACCCCGCCGACTGGACGTACGCCAACATCGAGACGCAGGCCGCGTCGTTCCGCCGGTACGCGGTGTCCTTCGACTGGTCACGGCGGCTGCAGACCTGCGACCCCGGCGTACTACCGCTGGAACCAGTGGCTGTTCCTGCGCTTCTACGAGCGCGGCCTGGCCTACCGGAAGGACGGCTACGTCAACTGGTGCCCGCACGACCAGACCGTGCTGGCCAACGAGCAGGTGATCGCGGGCCGGTGCGAGCGGTGCGGGACCGAGGTCGTCCGCCGCGTGCTGACCCAGTGGTACTTCAAGATCACCGAGTACGCGGAGCGCCTGCTGGCGGACATGGCCCAGCTGGAGGGCCAGTGGCCGGACCGGGTCCTGCTGATGCAGCGGAACTGGATCGGGCGCTCCGAAGGGGCCGACATCCGCTTCGTGATCGAGGGCCGCGGCGAGCCGGTCACCGTGTTCACCACCCGCCCGGACACGCTGTACGGGGCGACGTTCTTCGTGGTGGCGGCGGACGCGCCGCTGGCCGAGGAGATCTGCGCCCCGGAGCACCGCGAGGCCCTGCAGGACTACGTGGCGCAGGTGCGCAAGCTGACCGACATCGAGCGGCAGGCCACGGACCGCACGAAGACCGGCGTCTTCCTGGGCCGCTACGCGATCAACCCGGTGAACGGCGAGCGGCTGCCGGTCTGGGCGGCCGACTACGTGCTGCCTGACTACGGCACCGGCGCGATCATGGCTGTTCCCGCGCATGACCAGCGCGACCTGGACTTCGCGCGGGCCTTCGGGCTGCCCGTCCAGGTGGTCGTGGACACCGGCGAGCCCGACCCCGCGGAGACCGGGATCGCCACGCACGGCGACGGATCACTGATCAACTCCGGCCCGCTGGACGGGCTGGGCAAGGCCGACGCCATCGCCCGGATCACCGCGATCATGGAGGCGGAGGGCCAGGGACGGGCGGCGGTCAACTACCGGCTGCGCGACTGGCTGCTGTCCCGGCAGCGGTTCTGGGGCACGCCCATCCCCATCGTGTACTGCGCGTCGTGCGGCGAGGTGCCGGTGGCGGACGACCAGCTGCCGGTGGTCCTGCCCGACCTGCGCGGCCAGGACCTGGTCCCCAAGGGGGTCTCGCCGCTGGCGGCGGCCGAGGACTGGGTCAACACCGAGTGCCCCAAGTGCGGTGGCCCCGCCCGGCGGGACACCGACACGATGGACACGTTCGTCGACTCCTCGTGGTACTTCCTGCGCTACTGCTCACCGCACTACGAGCACGGGCCGTTCGACGTGGCCGCGGTGCGCCGCTGGGCCCCGGTCGACCTGTACGTGGGCGGCGTCGAGCACGCCATCCTGCACCTGCTGTACAGCCGGTTCTTCGTCAAGGTGCTGCAGGACATGGGCATGGTGGACTTCGGCGAGCCGTTCACCAGGCTGCTGAACCAGGGCCAGGTGATCAACCGCGGCCGGGCCATGTCGAAGTCCCTGGGCAACGGGGTTGACCTGGGCCAGCAACTGGCTGCGCACGGGGTTGACGCGGTCCGGCTGACGATGATCTTCGCCAGCCCGCCCGAGGACGACATCGACTGGGCCGACATGAACCCCGAGGCGTCGGTGAAGTTCCTGGGCCGGGTCTGGCGGATCGCCGACGACGTCGCGGCGGCGCCGGCGGCGCGCCCGGGACGGCGGGCCGCGTGCGGACGGGGCGCTGCGGATGGCCGCGCTGCCCAGGGCGACCTGGGCCTGCGCAAGGTCACGCACCGCACCATCGACGAGGTCACCCGCCTGGTGGAGGCGTCCCGGCTGAACGTCGCGGTGGCCCGGCTGATGGAACTGGCCAGCGCGACCCGGAAGGCGATCGACTCCGGCCCGGGCGCGGCCGACCCGGCGGTGCGGGAGGCGGCGGAGACGCTGACCGTGATGCTGTCCCTGTTCGCGCCCGTACACGGCCGAGGAGTGCTGGGAGCTGCTGGGCCGTCAGGCGTCGGTGGCCCTGGCCGGCTGGCCGGCCGCCGATCCCGCGCTGCTGGTCGAGGACGTGGTGACCTGCGTGGTGCAGGTGGCCGGCAAGGTGCGCGACCGCGTGGAGGTCCCGCCTGGCATCGGCGAGGACGAACTGCGCGAGCTGGCCCTGGCCACGCCCGGGGTGGCCCGGGCGCTGGAGGGACGGCCGGTCCGGAAGGTGATCGTCCGCGCGCCCAAGCTGGTCAACGTCGTCCCAGGCTGACCGGCCCGGGATTGACCCGGGCCGTCACCTGCCGGCCGCCGGCTGTGCCGCGCGGGCCTGCCCGGCTCGCGCCTGGCCGCGCCACCCGGCTCAGACGCGGCGGAGCACCGCGACCACGCGGCCCAGGATCGCGGCCTCGTCACCGGGTATCGGCGTGTACAGCGGGTTGTGCGGCATCAGCCAGACGTGCTCGCCGGAGCGCTTGAAGGTCTTCACCGTCGCCTCGCCATCGATCATGGCCGCCACGATGTCGCCGTTCTCCGCGACCGGCTGCTGCCGGACCACCACCCAGTCGCCATCCGCGATGGCGGCGTTGATCATGGAGTCGCCGACCACCTTGAGCAGGAACAGCGTGCCGTCGCCGACGATCTGCTTGGGCAGCGGGAAGATGTCCTCGATGGCTTCCTCGGCGAGGATCGGGCCACCAGCCGCGATCCGGCCGACCAGCGGCACGTAGGTAGCTTCCTGCGAGGCGATGTCCAGCGGGGCCTCTTCGTCCAGTTCGGTCTCGGGCCGTACCGCCGGGTGCCCGGGCAGCCGGACCTCCACGGTCCGCGGCCGCCCCGCGTCGCGCCGCAGGTATCCCTTGCTCTGCAGGGTGGACAGCTGGTAGGAGACGCTTGAGGTGCTGGTCAGCCCGACCGCCTCGCCGATCTCGCGCATCGACGGCGGGTAACCGCGCCGCTGCACCGAATCCCGGATGACCTGCAGCACCTTGCGCTGGCGCCAGGTGAGTACATGGTCAGGGTCAGGCCGGTCCGGCATCTCAGTGACCACCGCCGGCACGCTGCCCTTCGGCTTTCTCCCTGGCCGGCCTTTCGGTCTCGCGGCGGTATCCGTGCCGCTCCCGCCCGGCGCGCCCGGCGCGCCGTCGTCGTCCGAGCTGTCCATCAACACTGACCTCCGGATCTGGTGGCTGACCCCGTAGCAGACGGTAGCGCTTTCGCTTCAGGATCTCAAACATCTGTTCGAGGAGGCGAGAAATGTCGTACCCCCGCGCTACACCTGTACCGTACAGTCATTCGATCGAAAGCGCGATCGATCGAACAGCTGTACGATAGAACGGTAATTCGATAGAGGAGGCTGGCATGAGCGTGATGAGCGTGGGCAAGAAGCCCAAGGCCCTGGTCCGCCCGCTCGGTGCTGGGAATTCTCGGGCCGGCGGGCATCGGGGCAGGTTGCGCGCGGGTGAGCCCGGCGCGGCGGCGACCCGGTCAGAAAAGCGAAACGTTCCCGGCGTGTCGGTGGCTGCGCAGCCGGGAGTTGCGGTGGCCGGCCCGGCCGCGGCGCCAGGCCGCGGCCAGGAAGCCGTCCGGCGCGCCCGCGCCTGTGGGTAGTGCCGGACCGGCCGCGGCGTGCCAGGCGTCGCCGGGCCAGGCGCTCGCCGGGCCGAACGTGGCCGCGCCGAACGTCGCCGGGCCCAGGGTTGCCGTGCCGAGGCCGCGGGTGGCAGCCGACGAGCAGGTCCCGGCCCGGCCGCGCAGCACCAGGCCGGCCGGGCGCCCTCGCGGACGCGTGTCGTCCGGCCCGCATCGGTGCCGTCCCGGGTGCCGTCCAGCGGGTGCGGCGGACCAGGCTGACCCGGCGCGGGCGCCGGGTGGTCTGGGCTTTCGCGGTTCTCCTCCTCGTCGCGGTGCTCACCCCGGTCCTGCTCGCCCTGGCGTCCGGGGCGCAGGCGGCCAATCACGGCCTGCCGCCGTCTGCGGTGCGGGCCAGCATGCGGCAGGTCGTGGTCAAGCCAGGCCAGTCCCTGTGGTCGATCGCGTTGAACGCGGAGCCCCAGGCCGACCCGCGGGCGGTCATCCAGCAGATCATGGAATTCAACGCGCTGGGCAGCCAGGTCGTGGTGCCCGGCGAAAGCCTCTGGGTCCCCCGGGGCTGAGCGATCGCGGCTGACCAGCGCCGGGCGCGGCTCCGGCTGCTCCCGGCCTCGAACGACGCGCCTGGCCGTCGCCAGGCGGCGGACTTCCCTGAGGCCCTGTCTCCCGGGCGGCCGCAGGGGATTTACCGGAAACTCACGGAACCGGCGCGTTGCCGCTTGCGCAGCATGGGGTGTCTGCTCTAGCGTCACCACAAGATATAGTAGTTACAGCGCTGTAGTTCACATACAAGTTGTGGTCTCAGGAGCCTTGCAGGCTCCAGGTCGCCCTGGGGAGGTGATCGCATGTTCTGCCCGTACTGCAAGAACGCGGAAAGCCGGGTCATCGACAGCAGGACCGCCGATGACGGCGCTGCGATCCGCCGCCGCAGGTCGTGCCCGGCGTGCGGGCGGCGTTTCACCACCCAGGAGACAGTCATCCTGATGGTGGGCAAGCGCAGCGGCGCCACCGAGCCGTTCACCCGCGAGAAGATCGTCCGCGGGGTCCGGCGGGCCTGCCAGGGCAGGCCGGTCACCGAAGACCAGCTGGCGATCCTGGCCCAGCAGGTCGAGGACACGATCCGGGCCCGTGGCTCGGGCGAGGTCGCTTCGCACGAGGTGGGCCTGGCGATTCTCGGGCCGCTCCGCGACCTGGACGAGGTGGCTTATCTGCGGTTCGCCTCGGTCTACCGGGGGTTTGAGTCGCTCACTGATTTCGAGGATGAGATTTCCGCGCTGCGCACGGCGCGGCAGGACGCGGGCGCGCTGACGCCTCTTTCCTGAGCAGCACGTTGGGTTCGGAGTTCGGAGTTCGGGTTCGCACTATTACATCGACGGATGGGCCTGGCCGGGCCCGCGTGGGATCCGCGGGGATCCCGGAAGGGGGATGACATGACGGAGACGGTGAGCGGGACTGCGCCTCGCGGGGGCAAGGGCTCGCGCAAGGGACTCACGATCGGGCGGATTCACACCCGGGAGGGCGTGCACCCGTACGACGAGGTCACTTGGGAGCGCCGCGATGTCGTCATGACCAACTGGCGGGACGGCACCGTCAACTTCGAGCAGCGCGGTGTCGAATTCCCCGACTTCTGGTCCGTCAACGCCGCCAACATCGTCACCACCAAGTACTTCCGCGGCGCGGTCGGCACCCCGCAGCGGGAGTGGAGTCTCAAGCAGCTGGTTGACCGCGTGGTCGGAAAGTACGTCTCGGCCGGCCGTGAGAACGGGTACTTCGCCAGTCCCCAGGACGCCGAGATCTTCGACCACGAGCTCACCTACGCGCTCATCCACCAGATCTTCGCCTTCAACTCGCCGGTCTGGTTCAACGTCGGGACCAGCTCTCCTCAGCAGGTCAGCGCGTGTTTCATCCTGGCGGTGGACGACACGATGGACTCGATCCTGGACTGGTACAAGGAGGAGGGGCTGATCTTCAAGGGCGGCTCCGGGGCCGGGGTCAACCTGTCCAGGATCCGGTCCTCCAAGGAACTGCTCTCCTCGGGCGGCACGGCCAGCGGGCCCGTCTCCTTCATGCGCGGCGCGGACGCGTCGGCCGGCACCATCAAGTCCGGCGGGGCCACCCGGCGGGCCGCGAAGATGGTCGTCCTCGACGTCGATCACCCCGACGTGGAGGAGTTCATCGAGACCAAGGCCCGCGAGGAAGAGAAGGTCCGGGTCCTCCGCGACGCCGGGTTCGACATGGACCTCGGCGGCAAGGACATCGCGAGCGTCCAGTACCAGAACGCCAACAACTCGGTCCGGGTCTCCGACGAGTTCATGCGCGCGGTCGAGCGGGGCGCCAAGTTCGACCTGGCGGCGCGGCTGACCGGAGAGACCGTCGAGACGGTGGACGCCCGGGACCTGTTCCGGAAGATGGCCCAGGCGGCCTGGGCTTGCGCCGACCCCGGGATCCAGTACGACGGCACGATCAACGACTGGCACACCTGCCCCGAGTCGGGCCGGATCACCGCCAGCAACCCGTGCAGCGAATACGTCCACCTGGACAATTCCTCGTGCAACCTGGCCAGCATCAACCTGCTGAAGTTCCTGCGGGATGACGACACCTTCGCGGTGGAGCGGTTCCGGCAGATCACCGAGCTGATCATCACGGCCATGGACATCTCCATCTGCTTCGCGGACTTCCCGACCGAGAAGATCACCGAGACCACCCGGGCCTACCGGCAGCTGGGGATCGGTTACGCCAACCTGGGCGCGCTGCTCATGGCGACGGGCCACGCCTACGACTCTGACGGCGGGCGGGCCATCGCGGCCGCCATCACCTCCCTGATGACGGGCACGGCCTACCGCCGGTCCGCGGAGCTCGCGGCAGTGGTCGGGCCCTACGACGGCTACAAGCGGAACGCGACCGCGCACAAGCGGGTCATGCGCAAGCACGCCGACGCCAGCCACCAGATCAGGGCGCTGGGCGGGATGGACGAGGAGATCCTCGCGGCGGCGAACAAGGCGTGGGATAAATGCCTCACGCTGGGTGAGAAGAATGGCTATAGAAACGCTCAGGGGAGCCTGCTCGCGCCGACCGGCACTATAGGCTTGATGATGGATTGCGACACCACCGGAGTAGAGCCGGATCTAGCTTTGGTCAAATTCAAGAAACTGGTCGGCGGCGGCTCGATGCAGATCGTCAACCAGACCGTGCCGCGCGCCCTGAAGAACCTGGGCTACCAGCCGGAGCAGGCCGAGGCGATCGTCGAGTACATCGCCGAGCACGGCCATGTTGTCGACGCACCTGGCCTCAGGCCCGAGCACTACGACGTCTTCGACTGCGCTATGGGCGAGCGCTCTATTGGCCCTATGGGTCATGTGCGGATGATGGCCGCGGTCCAGCCCGCGCTGAGTGGGGCAATCTCGAAGACGGTGAATCTCCCCGAGTCGGCCACGGTCGAGGACATCGAGTCCATTTACATGGAGGGCTGGAAGCTCGGGCTCAAGGCCCTGGCCGTCTACCGGGACAACTGCAAGGTCGGCCAGCCGCTGTCCGACGCCAGGAAGAAGCCGGCCGCCGCGGCCGAGGAGCCCGCCGCCACGCCGCACGAGGTCCGGCCGGTCCGCAGGCGGCTGCCGAAGAACCGCACCGCGTCCGTGACCAGCTTCTCCGTGGCCGGCGCCGAGGGTTACATGACGGCGTCCAAGTACCCCGATGACGGTGTGGGCGAGCTCTTCCTCAAGCTCGGCAAGCAGGGGTCCACCCTGGCGGGCGTGATGGACGCGTTCTCGATGGCGATCTCCATCAGCCTCCAGTACGGGGTGCCGCTGGAGAAGTGGGTGGAGAAGTTCACCAACATGCGCTTCGAGCCGGCCGGCATCACCGACGACCCGGACATCCGGATCGCCAGCTCGGTCCTGGACTACGTGTTCCGCCGGCTGGCCCTGGACCACCTGCCCTACGACACGCGCGCGGAGATGGGCATCCTGTCCGCCAGCGAGCGCACCGCCCAGCTGGCCGGTGAGGACCCGGACGCGCTGGCCGAGGAGCAGGACCCGGGGGAGATGGCCCAGTCCGCACCGGTCGAGCGGCCCCAGGCCCGGTCCGAGGACCGGCCGGACCCAGCCGGGTCCGCCGCGCCGTACCAGCCGCACAGTTCCACCGAGCTGATCGAGGCGCAGCAAGGCCGCACCGCGGACGCCCCGCTGTGCCTGACCTGCGGCACCAAGATGCGCCCGGCCGGCAGCTGCTACGTCTGCGAAGGCTGCGGCGCCACCAGCGGCCACGCCGGGCGCCGCCGGGCCGGATGCCGTCGCGGCGGGCGTGGCCGCGGCGGGCGCCGCCGGGCCGGATGCGGCGGCGAGCCCGCGGGTGCCGCTGGTGCCCCGGCCGCGGATGGCCCCTGACGAGCAGATTCCGGGCCCATCGCGGAGCGCCCGACCGCAGGGTGCCAGATCGCGGACGGCCGGACCGCGTGCTGCCGGACCGCAGACTGCCGGACCGCGGAACGCCGGACCGCGGAACGCTGGGCCGGCCGTGTCGTCACGGACGCGCGTGGTCCGGGCCGCATCGGCGCCATCCCGGACCCCGGTCCGGCGGGCGCGCCGGGCCAGGCTCACCCGGCGCGGGCGCCGGGTGGTCTGGGCCTCCGCGATCCTCCTTCTCGTCGCGGTGATCACCCCGGTCCTGCTGGCCATGGCTTCGGGAGCGCAGGCGGCCAGCCGGGGCCTGCCCCCGTCCGCGGTGCGGGCCAGCCTGCGGCAGGTCGTGGTCAAGCCGGGCCAGTCGCTGTGGTCGATCGCCCAGAATGCTGAGCCGAGCGCCGACCCGCGGGTGGTTAGCCAGCAGATCATCCAATACAACGCGCTGGGCAGCCAGATCGTGGTGCCCGGGGAAAGCCTCTGGGTCCCCCGGGGCTGAGCCCGTGACCCGGCTCCGGCGTACGCCCGGCGCCTTCCGGGCTCTAGCCCGACTGACGCTCCTGCGCGGGTCTAACGGGCCCGGCGCGCGCGGCCCGGCCGCGACCGCCAGGAGGCGCCGGCCGGGACGCGCCGCCCGGCGGAGCGGGACTTTCCCTGCTCTTCCCCGGGCGGCCGCAGGGCGTTTACCGGAAACTCGCGGAACAGGCGCGTTGCCGCTTGCGCGAGCAGGGGGTGTCTGCTCTAGCGTGACCACAACATATAGTAGTTACAGCGCTGTAGTTCACGCACAAGTTGTGGTCTCAGGAGCGTGCTGCAGGCTCCGGATCGCCCTGGGGAGGTGATCGTATGTTCTGCCCGTACTGCAAGAACGCGGAAAGCCGGGTCATCGACAGCAGGACCGCCGACGATGGCGCTGCGATCCGCCGACGCAGGTCATGCCCGGCGTGCGGGCGGCGTTTCACCACCCAGGAGACAGTCATCCTGATGGTGGGCAAGCGCAGCGGCGCGACCGAGCCGTTCACCCGCGAAAAGATCGTCCGCGGGGTCCGGCGGGCCTGCCAGGGCCGGCCGGTCACCGAAGATCAGCTGGCGATCCTGGCCCAGCAGGTCGAGGACACGATCCGGGCCCGCGGCTCGGGCGAGGTCGCCTCCCACGAGGTGGGCCTGGCGATTCTCGGGCCCCTCCGCGACCTGGACGAAGTGGCTTATCTGCGGTTCGCCTCGGTCTACCGGGGGTTCGAGTCGCTCACTGATTTCGAGGATGAGATTTCCGCGCTGCGCACGGCGCGGGAGGAGGCGGGCGCGCTGGCGCCCCACTCCTGAGCAGCACGGTGAGTTCGGAGTTTGGTTCGCACTAATACATCGACGGGTGGGCCTGGCCGGGCCCGCGTGGGATCCGCGGGGATCCCGGAAGGGGGATGACATGACGGAGACGGTGAGCGGGTCCGCGCCTCGCGGGGGCAAGGGCTCGCGCAAGGGCCTCACGATCGGGCGGACTTCACACCCGGGAGGGCGTGCACCCGTACGACGAGGTCACTTGGGAACGCCGCGATGTCGTCATGACCAACTGGCGGGACGGCACGGTCAACTTCGAGCAGCGTGGTGTCGAGTTCCCCGACTTCTGGTCCGTCAACGCCGCCAACATCGTCACCACCAAGTACTTCCGCGGCGCGGTCGGCACCCCGGAGCGGGAGTGGAGCCTCAAGCAGCTGGTCGACCGGGTGGTCGGAAAGTACGTGGCGGCCGGCCGCGAGAACGGGTACTTCGCCAGCCCCCAGGACGCCGAGATCTTCGAGCATGAGCTCACCCACGCGCTCGTCCACCAGATCTTCGCCTTCAACTCACCGGTCTGGTTCAACGTCGGGACCAGCTCGCCGCAGCAGGTATCGGCGTGCCAGCCCTACGACGCCCTGGTGAGCACCCCGGCTGGACTCATTCCCATCGGCAAACTGGTGGCTGATGACGCCGTCGGCACCAAGGTGTACGACGCCCACGGGCTCACCAAGATCGTCGCTACCAAGGCCAACGGCGTGAAAGAAGTGCTGCGCCTGCACACCAAGGCCGGCTACCTACTCGACGTCACCGCAGACCATCTTGTCTGGCGGTCCAGTGGCATGGGCACTGGCCGGTTCGTTCCCGCAGGACAGCTCGTCACGGGTGACCAGCTGGAGTGGTGTCGGCGTGACGCGCCCGGGGAGTCCGAGATTGACGCGCCAGGAAATTGCCGAGGCGGCGTTGGCTGGGTGGCTCCAGTCGGATGGTTTCGTTGGTCAGTACAACACCGGAACTAACCGTTCCCTGACCATCGAGGCGATGACGGTTACCGACGCTGAGCTTGAGTGGGTCACGGGCGAACTGGACCGTGTCTTTCCGGAAGTTCACCGCCATGAGCGGTCAGTCATAACCCAGAACAAAGAACTGGATTGCCGCCGGACTCGCCTATATGGCGAGGCTCTGCGGTCGTATGTCGAGCGCTGGGATCTGCTCACCCGTGGCACCGACATGGTGGTGCCCGAACGCCTGTACTCCGCGCCGCTGCCAGTGGTAGCTGCCTACCTGAGGAGCATCTTCCAGGCGGAGGGTTTCGTGTCGGCACGGTCAGCATCCACTGTGGTGGAGGTTGACATGATCTCGGAGCGTCTTATCCGCGGCGTTCAGCAGTTGTTGCTCCGCTTCGGGATCTTCGCCCGGGTTGGCTTCAAGCCGGACGCCAGGGATACCCGCAAGGGTTGCTGGACGGTACGTGTACAGACCGCTGGCGACCGGCGGATCTTCGCTGATGAGATCGGGTTCGTTGACCCTGTCAAGGCCGACAAGCTGGAGCGCAGCTTTGAGCTGCCGGGTCAGGCGGCACGCGACACCAAGCGACTGGAGATCGCCCGGATCGAGCCGCTGGGCGCCATGGAAGTCTTCGACATCCAGACCGAGAGTGGCGAATACCTCTCCGGCAACCTCCGGGTGCATAACTGCTTCATCCTGGCGGTGGACGACACGATGGACTCGATCCTGGACTGGTACAAGGAAGAGGGCCTGATCTTCAAGGGCGGCTCCGGCGCCGGGGTCAACCTGTCCCGGATCCGGTCCTCCAAGGAACTGCTGTCCTCCGGCGGCACGGCCAGCGGCCCGGTCTCGCTTCATGCGCGGCGCGGACGCGTCGGCCGGCACCATCAAGTCCGGCGGGGCGACCCGCCGGGCCGCGAAGATGGTCGTCCTCGACGTCGATCACCCCGACGTGGAGGAGTTCATCGAGACCAAGGCCCGCGAAGAGGAGAAGGTCCGGGTCCTCCGGGACGCCGGGTTCGACATGGACCTGGGCGGCAAGGACATCGCCAGCGTCCAGTACCAGAACGCCAACAACTCGGTCCGGGTCTCCGACGAGTTCATGCGCGCGGTCGAGCGGGACGCCAAGTTCGACCTGGCCGCCCGGATGACCGGGGAGACGGTCGAGACGGTGGACGCCCGGGAGCCTGTTCCGGACGATGGCCCAGGCGGCCTGGGCTTGTGCTGACCCCGGGATCCAGTACGACGACACCATCAACGACTGGCACACCTGCCCGAGTCGGGCCGGATCACCGCCAGCAACCCGTGCTAGCGAGTACGTCCACCTGGACAACTCCTCGTGCAACCTGGCCAGCATCAACCTGCTGAAGTTCCTCCGCGATGACGACACCTTCGCGGTGGAGCAGTTCCGGCAGGTCACCGAGCTCGATCATCACGGCCATGGACATCTCCATCTGCTTCGCGGACTTCCCGACCGAGAAGATCACCGAGACCACCCGGGCCTACCGGCAGCTCGGGCATCGGCTACGCCAACCTGGGCGCGCTGCTGATGGCGACCGGGCACGCCTACGACTCCGACGGCGGCCGGGCCATCGCGGCCGGCCATCACCTCGCTGATGACCGGCACCGCCTACCGCCGGTCCGCGGAGCTGGCCGCGGTGGTCGGGCCCTACGACGGCTACAAGCGCAACGCGACCGCGCACAAGCGGGTCATGCGCAAGCACGCCGACGCCAGCCACCGGATCAGGCGCTCGGCGGGATGGACGAGGAGATCCTCGCCGCGGCGAACAAGGCGTGGGACAAGTGCCTCACGCTGGGCGAGAAGAACGGCTACCGGAACGCGCAGGCCTCGCTGCTCGCGCCGACCGGCACCATCGGCCTGATGATGGACTGCGACACCACCGGCGTCGAGCCGGACCTGGCCCTGGTCAAGTTCAAGAAGCTGGTCGGCGGCGGCTCCATGCAGATCGTCAACCAGACGGTGCCCCGTGCGCTGAAGAACCTCGGCTACCAGCCGGAGCAGGTGGAGGCGATCGTCGAGTACATCGCCGAGCACGGCCACGTCGTCGATGCGCCCGGCCTGCGGCCCGAGCACTACGAGGTCTTCGACTGCGCCATGGGCGAGCGGGCCATCGGCCCGATGGGTCACGTGCGGATGATGGCCGCGGTGCAGCCCGCGCTGTCCGGGGCCATCTCGAAGACCGTGAACCTGCCCGAGTCGGCCACGGTCGAGGACATCGAGTCCATCTACATGGAGGGCTGGAAGCTCGGGCTCAAGGCGCTGGCCGTCTACCGGGACAACTGCAAGGTCGGCCAGCCGCTGTCCGACGCCAGGAAGAAGCCGGCGGCCGCGGCCGCGGAGCCGCCGCCACGCCGCACGAGGTCCGGCCGGTGCCGCAGGCGGCTGCCGAAGAACCGCACCGCGTCCGTGACCAGCTTCTCCGTGGCGGGCGCCGAGGGTTACATGACGGCGTCCAAGTACCCCGACGACGGCGTGGGCGAGCTCTTCCTGAAGCTCGGCAAGCAGGGGTCCACCCTGGCGGGCGTGATGGACGCGTTCTCGATGGCGATCTCCATCAGCCTCCAGTACGGGGTGCCGCTGGAGAAGTGGGTGGAGAAGTTCACCAACATGCGCTTCGAGCCGGCCGGGCATCACCGACGACCCGGACATCCGGATCGCCAGCTCGGTCCTGGACTACGTGTTCCGCCGGCTGGCCCTGGATCACCTGCCCTACGACACGCGCGCGGAGATGGGCATCCTGTCCGCCAGCGAGCGCACCGCCCAGCTGGCCGGTGAGGACCCGGACGCGCTGGCCGAGGAGCAGGACCCGGGCGAGATGGCCCAGTCCGCGCCGGTCGAGCGGCCCCAGGCCCGGTCCGACGACCGGCCGGACCCAGCCGGGTCCGCCGCGCCGTACCAGCCGCACAGCTCCACCGAGCTGATCGAGGCGCAGCAAGGCCGCACCGCGGACGCCCCGCTGTGCCTGACCTGCGGCACCAAGATGCGCCCGGCCGGCAGCTGCTACGTCTGCGAAGGCTGCGGCGCCACCAGCGGCTGCAGCTAGAAGTGAGCCGGACCCGGATTGAATTGCTTTCCGGACCACGCTGCCTGTTGCCTGCCAGCAACAGGCAGCGTGGTCATCGGGTGGCCGCGGTTTGCGGTCTGGCCGCGAGGCCAGGTGCCAGGGCCAGGGTGACCGTGATGGAGATCGCTGCCATCAGGGCCATGGCAGTGGCGGGCGAAGTCAGCTGAGCGATGACGCCTGCGAAAGCGGCACCGACGCCCTGCATGGCGAGCATGCCGGAGGAGTGCAGCCCTAGGGCGTGCCCACTCAGCTCATCTGGCGTCAGGATCATCAGCCGCTGCTGGAGCAGCAGGCTGGCCGAGTACCCGACCGAAGCGAGCGCGACCGCTGCCGCAGCGAGCGGCAGCGCCGGGTGCAGGGCAAAAATGAGGTACGGGGCGGCGAGCAGCAGGCGCAGCGGGGCGCCGAGCCACTCCCGCCACCGCTGCGGGACGAACCGGCCAGCCAGGGTGTCCCCAGCCAGCATGCCCAGGGCGGCGAAGGTGAAGAGCAGCCCGGCGTGGCTGGGGCGCATAGGCCACGAAGAGGGACTCGCAGCCGACGATGAGCCCATTGGGCACCCACAGCGCGAGATAGACATAACGGCGCGGTGCGGAAGACCACAGCCATGCGTTGTTCCGCCAGGTTGTGCGGATCGACGGCGGCCCGGCGGCCCGCGGGGCCGGCGGCTCAGGCCGAACCGGGCCACCGCCGCCGCAGCCAGGTACATGGCCGCGCCGGCCAGCAGGGTGCCGCGCGGTGACAAGACCGCCACCAGCACGCCGCCGACCGCGAACCCGCAGATCTGCATGGCGCCCACGGACATGTTCAGTACCGAGCGGCCAAGCAGGTAACTGCCCTGGGGCAGGATCTCGTTGAGCAGGCCGTAGGACACGCCGCCGCCCAGCGAGGCGACCAGGCCCAGGGTCATCACGATGGCGAAATGGGCCCACACGGGCAGGCCAGGGAGAGCCAGCGCTGCCGTTCCAAGACCGAAGGCCAGGCAGCTGGTGGTCATGGTGGCCCGGGGCGGCAGCCGGTCGGCCGCGGACAGCAACGTGGTCGCGCCGATCAGCTGGGCCAGGGAGGGGCCGAACATGGCGAGGGCGGAGAGCAGGGCTGAGCCCGTGGCCAGGTAGATCAGCGTGCCCAGCGCCAGCCCGCTCACCGTCTGCGCGGCCACCTGCACGGCACTGGTCAGGAAGAGCGGCCTGAACTCCGGTGCCCGAGGAGGTCACGATACGTGCGCATGCCCGAAGTCTTGGCCGGACTGGGCCTGACATGATTAATGTTTCGCAAGGAGGCGAAACCATGGGCTGGTGGCAGGTGACCGCCGACACCCTGGCGGGCAGCCGGTTCGTGCTCTCCCCGCTCGCTGAGACCACCGCGTGCCTGATAGTCCTGGCCAAGGGGGTACCCGGCGCACCTGGGCGAGCGCGCCTGGCTGGACACTCACCGCGCCTCGTACCGTGAGCGGCTGGCCGGTGACCCGATCGCCGCGCTGCTCGTCCCGAGCGCCCTGGGGCGGCGCTGGATCGCGGACTTCCTGACCCCCACGCCAACGGCGGACGGTGAGGAGGCGTTCGAGAATGAAGTGGCCCGGATCCGGGAGACGCCGGCTGGAGGCCGCGCTCGCGGACCTGACCGTGTCGCTCGGCGGTCGGCTGCCTGCGCTGCTGGACCGGCCTGATCTGCCGGAGCGCACCGCTGACCTTCTGGAATGGGTCTGGGCGGAATGCGTCCTGCCCTACTGGCCACGACGGCGGCGCATCCTGCAGGCCGACGTGATCGCCCGGATGGCGCAGCTGAGCCAGGCTGGCTGGGCCGCGGCCCTGAACGACATGCGCCCCGGCATGCGCTGGCTGGGGGATGGCCGCCTGCAGATCAACGCCTACGACTATCCGCCACGGAAGATCAGCGGAGGCCCAGCTGCTGTTCGTCCCGGTCACCCCGCGCCAGGGCTGGGCATCGTGGGACGAGCCATATCGGTATGCGGTGACCTACCCGTGCTCGGGCGTGCTGGCCGAGGCGGACCGGGCCGCGATACCGCGACACGCTGGCCGCGCTGCTCGGGCGGGCCCGGGCGAATGTTCTCGTCCTGCTGGACACCCCGAAGAGCACCACCCAGCTGGTGGCGCTGACCGGCCAGGGACTGGGATCGGTGGGCCGTCACCTGAAGATCCTGCTCGATGCCCGCCTGGTGGGGCGGCGGCGGGCCGGACGATCCGTGCTCTATCACCGGACAGCCGTGGGCCAGAACCTGGTGGCGGCCCAGCCGGACGGCCGCCCTGCCGGGTAACCGCTGCGCCGACGGCGCAGCGGATCGCCGTCATCCACGTGTGATACCTGGTCAAGGCGGAGGTGGCTGTCCCGCTGCACGTGCAGTGGGCCGGTCACGGCGGCAGCAGATTACGGATCAATGATCTGCCGTGGTTTCGGCAGGCGGTACCCGCCCGGGACAGGCCAGCCTGGGAACAGCGAGAGGCGGGCGTGGTGCCCGGCTGGGAAAGCATGCTTCCCGCGACCGTGCCCGCGGCGCTCGTCTCTCGCCCGGTAACCACCGTCTGCGCCCGGTGATCAACGCTGTGAACTTTATGAGCCGGAAATCCGTTACACCATGGGCCTGGGGGCCCATGAACTTTCCGGGGGCCTGGGCGTCGCATCCCGTACCGGGCGCCTGCGCCGCGCGGCCAGGGGGCCGGCCCGAGGAGGAATGCGATGCCTGTGAAGACGATGTCCGGCGTTGACCCGGCGATGCGAGTCCCGCCGGCAGCCGCTCCGGCTCGCCACTCCGCCGGCCCAGCGGGTGGTCTGGGTGTACGCCATCACCGATGATCTCGGCCCGCGCCAGTTCGCCGGCCTGGCCGGGGTCGGCGGGGAGCGGGTCCGCACCGTGGCCGAGGCGGGCCTGACCGCCGTGGTGGGCTCAGTCGAAGCGCGGGCCTTCGGTGAGGATGCCCTGGCGAGCCTGCTGGGCGGGCTGGACAACATCGAGCGGGTCGGCCGGGCGCACCATCAGGTCATCGCCCGGGCCGCGGCGGGCGGCGGCCCCGGTCCTGCCGCTCCGGCTGGCCACCGTCTATCCCGACGACGACACGGTCCGTGCCCTGCTGGCCCGGCGCCGCGGTGAGTTCGCCGGCCTGCTGGCCCGCTTCCGGGACACGGTGGAATGGGGAGTCCAGATCTACGGCCCGGCGGACCAGCAGGACGGAGCCGACTCGCTCGCGGACACGATCGACTGGGTCCTCGCCGACATCGCCGACGCCTCCCAGCGGCAGCCCGCCGTCGACCCGCGCTACGTGCGGGGCCCGGAGCAGATGATCCTCAACGCCGCCTACCTCCTGCGCGGCGATCGGGCCGGCGAGTTCCTGGCGGCCGCGCACGCGCTGGCCGGGGCCCGGGCCGGGGTCCGGGCCGATCTGAACGGCCCGTGGCCGCCGTACTCGTTCGTGGACCAGCTCGACGCCTGATCCAGGCCGCCCGGGACAGTCGCCGGGCCGCCGGCCCGGTGACCGGGCCGCCGGCCCGGCTGTGCCGGCGCCAGCGCTGGCCAGCGGGATCCGCAGCGGACATGGATGTCTTACTTAGCAGGTTCCTCGCCGCATGAACGACCAGGTCAGGAGCATTTCCGGTGTCTCTTGTGGGAGTGCCGTAAAGGCATTCCCCGCGAACTGGCCATTACCCTGGCAGGGTCGGTGCCCGGCCGGAGCGCGGGCCCGGCAGGGCTGCGGCTGGCGCCGGCCCGGCAGGACCTGGCCTGGCCATTCTCTGCCGGTATCTGGTTGTGTGTCGCTGTAAGCGCGTGGTAATGCGCTATACAAGGAACGGCACGAGGGAGCAAGATGCGGCCGGAGGACGGATCCCTGCCTGGCAGGCGAATGGCCCAGGAAGGGCTGGCGCGGGTGCGCCAAGCCGTCCGTGCGGCGTCGCTGCCAGTGAAGATCCTCCTGGTCCTGGCCGTGTTGATCATCATCGTGCTGGCCCTGAGCCTGGGCGCGCGCTTCTGGGATCTGTTCGTGGTGGCGGCCCTCGTGTACGGTCCCGGTGGCGATCTGGCGGGGGCACCGGTCGTGGGTGGCGTCGGTGTTCGTCGCGGCCTGGGGCCTGCTGGCGGTCGTGACCGTCGCCGCGGTCGTCGGCCGGTTCAGTTCCGGGATCGTGCCGCTGCTGCTGCTGCCCTGCGCGGCGGTGGCTGTCTCGCACCTGCCGCTGCTGTCCCGCCGTTATGTCCCCTGCCGGACGGTGGCCTGGACGCAGCTCTGGGCCCTGCCGCCCGGCCTGCTGGCCTGGTGGCTGGCTCCCGGCCGGCCGGTGATCAGCTACGCGATCGCCTGGCTGCTTGGGCCTGGCCGTGATCGGCTGGCGGATGGGCAAGTCGCAGCAGGAAGCGCGGGCGCTCAGCCGCCAGCAGGGCCGGACCGGCGCGCTGGCCGCACCGCACCGGCGCGGCGGCCCGGCGATGGCGGCCCGGCCGCGCCGGGCCGGCCCACGGCCGCGGGCAGCGGCCGCGACGTCCCGGCCCGCCGAGGTGTCGCGGGTGGTGCAGACGGCGGAGGGCTCGGTGCGCCCCGCCGAGGGCGGCGGCCGGACGCGACCGGGCCAGCGGCGGAGCCGCAGCCGCCGGAGATCACGGTCGCCCAGGCCATGGCCGAGCTCGACAACATGATCGGCCTGCACCTCGGTCAAGGATCAGATCCGGCAGATCACCGCGTCCGTCGAGGCCGCGCGCCGGCGGGTGATGGCGGGGTACGGCGCGGAAAAGCCGATGCAGCACTTCGTCTTCCTGGGCCCGCCGGGCACCGGGAAGACGTCGGTGGCCCGCGTCGTCGCGAAGATCTTCTACGCCTTCGGGCTGCTCGACACCCCGGTGGTGGTGGAGGCGCAGCGCGCCGACCTCGTCGGCGAGTACCTCGGGGCCACCGCGATCAAGACGAACGAGCTGGTGAACAGGGCGCTCGGCGGGGTGCTGTTCATCGACGAGGCGTACAGCCTGGTGAACGACAGCGAGGGGCAGGGCGACCGGTTCGGCCACGAGGCGATCCAGGCGCTGCTGAAGCGGGCCGAGGACGACCGGACCGAGCTCATCATCATCCTGGCCGGCTACGAGAAGCAGATGGAGGGGTTCCTGGCCAGCAACCCCGGCCTCAACTCCCGGTTCGGGCTGCGGGTGAAGTTCCCCACCTACTCGCCCGCCGAGCTGATGGCCCTGGCCGAGCTGTACCTGGAGCAGCGCGGCGAGGTCCTCGACGCCGGACGCCCGGCCCGGCGCTGTGGCGGATGATGGAGGACGTCGGCCGCCGCAGGCTGGCCGACGAGCTCGGCAACGGGCGGTTCGTGCGCAGCCTGCTGGAGAAGGCGGGCCGGGCCCGGGACGTCCGGATCATGGCCGACGGCGCCGAGCCGACCCCGCGCCGAGCTGGTCACCCTGGAGGCGGCCGACCTGGAGCAGGCCGGCGCCGAGCTCACCGCCCGGTTCCGCGGCTACAGCCAGGCGCCCACGCTGGAGAGCGCCCTGGCCGAACTGGACGAGCTGGTCGGGCTGGAGCCGGTCAAGCGGCAGGTGCACGAGATCGCGGCCCAGCTGCGGGTGGCCCGGCTGCGGGAGCGGCAGGGCCTGTCCAGCCAGCCCCCGGTCCGGCACTTCGTGTTCACCGGGCCGCCCGGCACCGGCAAGACCACGGTGGCCCGGATCCTCGGCCGCATCTTCACCGCGCTGGGCCTGCTGGTCCGGCCCGGAGGTGATCGAGGCGCACCGGGCCGACCTGGTCGGCGAGCATCTCGGCTCCACGGCGATCAAGACCGGGAAGCTGATCGACTCCGCGCTGGGCGGCGTGCTGTTCATCGACGAGGCCTACTCGCTCTACAACGCGGGCTACTCGGGCGGGGACGCGTACGGGTCGGAGGCCGTGGCCACGCTGCTGAAGCGGGCCGAGGACGACCGCGACCGGCTGGTCATCGTGCTGGCCGGCTACCCGGCCGACATGGACCGGTTCCTGCGCAGCAACCCCGGGCTGGCCTCCCGGTTCAGCGTCCGGATCGGGTTCCCCAGCTACTCGCCGGACGAGCTGTGCAAGATCGCTGGCGTGATCGCGGAGCAGCACGGCGACTCGTTCGAGCCGGACGCGCTGCCGGTGCTGGCGAGATCTTCCACGACGGCGGCCGCGCGCGGGCAGATCGACGAGCTGGGCAACGGCCGGTTCGCCCGCAGCCTGTTCGAGCGGGCCTGCGCGGCCCGCGACCTGCGGGTGGCGGACCTCGACGAGGCGGCCAGCGCCGCCGACCTCACCACCGTGTCCGCGGCCGACCTGCGCGGCGCGTTCCGCGAGCTGGGCGGCCCGCAGCCGGGCTGAGCCCGCCCAGCCGGCCCGACGCCAGCTGCAGCACTGGCCGGCCAGCGGGACAGTCCGCCAGCGGGCTCAGCCGGCCGGGCTGGGCGGCAGGTCGCGGAGCGCGGCGATCAGGCTGGCCTGGTCGCCGGCCGTGTCCCGGATGACGTACATCAGCGTGTGCAGCACCGCGTGCCGGTCCTCGCCCCGGTCCAGCAGCCGCTGCGCGGCCTCCCACAGCTCGGGCGGGTCGCCGCGCCAGAGCCGGTCGGCCAGCGCCAGGTGCCGGTCGATGTGCAGCGGGCCGCTCGGCCGCCCGTTCGCGTCGTTGTGGTCGGCGGCCAGCAGCGTGCGCCGGTCCGCCTCGGCGGCCGGGTCCAGCCCGGTCAGGTCGATGCCGCCGAACATGCCGCGCAGCACCGGGAACGCGAACGCCCGGCGGGGCAGCGCCTCCAGATCGTCGTCCGGCAGCAGCCTGGCCACCAGCGACGCGTCCAGGCCGAAGGCCGTCGGATCCCGGTAGACCTGGGCGAACGTGCCCATCGAGTCGAAGACCGCGTCCAGGGTCTCGGCGATCATCTCGGCGGCCAGCCCCTGGCGCCGTCCGGCCCAGCGCACCCAGGCGGCCAGCACGTGCGGCATGGCGTGCTGCTCGGCGGACAGCAGCAGCACCTTGCGTGGCAGCCAGTCGAGCAGGAACGTGGCCACCTTGGCCGGGCTCATCCGCAGCGGCCGCCCGAAGTCCGGTCGCAGCCGTAGTCGATGATGTGGTCCGCGCAGCGGCTGGCCGCCCGGGTGTCGGACAGGTCTTCGGCCTCGTCCGAGGCCAGGAACTCGGCCACCAGCATGGTCCGGCGATCCCGGGTCCAGGCGTGCCGCCGCGCGGTCGCCGCGCCCCAGCCCGACCCGTGCCCCGTGGTCCAGGCCCGGCGTCCAGGCCGCTGCTCCAGGGCGCCGGGCCGGTCCGGTCCCCGGCTGGCCGGCCCCTTGCGGGCACCGTGAGCCGGCCGGGCGGGCGGCAGGGTGCGGATCCGGGCCCGGATGAACGCGTGGTAGGACGCGAACGAGTCGCTCGGCGGCGGTCCCTGGCCCGACTCGGTCACGGCCAGGGCCGTCTCCAGCAGCCGCCGCGCCTGCGGGGCTTCCACCTGGCTGAACGTGGCCCGCGGCGGGCTGCCCGCCGTCCCCGGCGCTGGCCGCCCGGCAGCGCTCCAGCAGCCGGTCCACCTGGGAGGTCACCCAGCCGTCCCGGAGCATCCCGGCCGCGTTGTAGTCCACCACCATGACCAGGGCGTGCGGCTCTTCCCCGGCGTAGCTGTACACGCAGACGACCTCGTCGCGGTCCCCGAACATGTCGGAGTTCACGTAGCACTCGCCGGCCGTCACCGCGCCCACGTGCTCGACCCACTGCGGGCGGACCACGCCGCGCTCCATGAGCGCCAGCGCGGCCGTCTCCGCCTGCATGGCCTGGCGCGGCGTGCCCAGGCAGGCGATGCCGGACAGCAGGGCCAGCGCGGCCGGGCTGCGCTGCTGGGCGGCGTAGCTCACCAGCCCCTCGCCGACGAGTTCCTCCACGTCGCCGGGCGAGCTGCGCGGCGTCTGTTCTCCCCACCAGGTGCCGAGCAGTTCGCTCACCATCAGCTCAGCATCCAGCGGGCTGCGCACCGCCAGCAGCTCACGGGCAGCCCGGAGCATCTCGGCGAACAGCGCGTTCGGTGGAGCGGCACTGGGGAGCACCGAACGGGTCCCCTTCCCTCGGCCTGGGTGGCCCGGCCCGCCGGGGGGCTCTCGTCGTCGGCTTTGCGGGCTCACATGGACAGCTTTCCAGATTCTCGCGGCGCCGTGCCACGTCCGCGCCGGATGGTGGCCATGTTTCCGCGTGTGGCAGATATTACGGGCATCCGGGAGCGGCGGCGCTGGACATTCGGGGCATCAGGTATCTGATCATCAATGCAATTCCCGGGAGCCGGAGCCAGGTTACGGGGTGGCTGGCGGCCGCGGCGGGCAGGCGGCCACTTCTTTTCAATGCGGCCAGGTCAGCCGTGATGCCCTCGGCGCCGCGCGATATCGCCTAGGATGTGGGAAGCTCGCCTGCGTGGCCACTGTGGGTGTTCGCGGTATCGGGACGGGGCCGTACCTATTGGCTGCCGCCGTGCTTGTGCGTTCACTGGTCGCGGCGTTGCCGCTAGCCTGCTTGTGTCCGCAGTGAGCGGGAAGGAGCCGTTGCATGGCCCAAGCGGCGGGACTGAGTGCAGCGGGACTGGAGTGCGGCGATGAGCACTGATACCTCCGTGCCTCAGCCCCGGGTATCAGGGCTGGACGTGTCTGACTCGGCCCTGCTCGCCACCCTGCTCCGCGAGGCCCCCATCGGCTTTGCCTTCTTCGGGCCCGATCTGCGGGTCCGCCGGATCAACCAGACCCTGGCCCGGCTCGATGGCCTCGACCTCGAGGCGCACCTGGGCCTGCTGCCTTCCCAGGTCTGGCCGGGCACGCTCGCGTCCCGGGTCGAGTCGGCCGTGCGCCACGTGCTGGCCGACGGCCAGCCGCTGCTCGAGTCGAACCAGCCGGTCAGGCCGACGGCCGGGCCGCGCCCGGGCCGGCCAGGCCCGAGCAGCCGGGCCCGAGCAGCCTGGCCAGGCTGACGGCGCCCCCGGATCCGGCCTGGGCCAGGACGACGACCGGCAGTGGGCGTTCTCCTGGTTCCCCTCGCACGACCCGGACGGGAACATCGCCGGCGTGGCCCTGATCGCGGTGGACGTGACCGACCGGCAGAACTCGGCGGAGGCGGTCCGCCGCAGCGAGGAGCGGTACCGCTCGCTGGTGCAGGCGGGCGCCCAGGTCGTCTGGGTCACCACGCCCACCGGCCAGATCGCCGAGGATTCGCCCGAGTGGCGCTGGATTACCGGCCAGAGCCTGGACGAGTACCTGGGCAATGGCTGGCTGGACGCGATTCACCCGGAGGACCGCGAGCGGGTGGAGCGGGAATGGCGGGAATGCGTCCGCGCCGGGAAAGTATTCGACAGCCGTTACCGGGTCCGCACCAAGACCGGGTCATACCGGCATTACGACGTGCGGGCCGTCCCGATTGAGCGGGACGGGAAGATCATTGAATGGGTCGGGGCCAGCACGGATGTCACCGGCCAGCGCGAGGCTGAGGAGATGCGCGGCCGGCTGACCGAGCAGCTGTCCGCCGCCGCCCTGCGCACCGCCCGGCTGCAGCAGGCCACGTCCATGCTGGCCGAGGCCCTGACCGTGCTCCAGGTCGTCGAGGTGATCACTGAGGTCGGGCGCTCGGCGATCGGTGCCGAGCGGTCGGCGGTGGCCCTGCTCGACCGGGAGCGGCTGCAGCTGCACACGATCAACCCGCTCGGGCTGCCGGAAGTCCCCGGCGCCCCGTCCGGCGACATGCCGCTGGACGCGCCGAGCGTGATGACCCTGGCCATCACGTCCCGGCGGCCGGTGCTGGTGGAGAACCCCGAGTCGCTGCGGCGGCACTTCGACGGGCTGGACGGCGTCGATCTGTTCCTCGCGCACAGCGACGAGCGGGCCTGGGTCGGGCTGCCCCTGCTCGCGGCGGGCGCCCCCTGGGCGCGCTGCGGTTCTCGTTCACCAAGCCGCGGCAGATCACCGAGGAGGAGCGGGTCTTCCTGGAGGCCCTGGCCGGGCAGTGCGCGCTGGCCCTGGAGCGGGCCTCGCTGTTCGAGCGCGAGCACACCACGGCGGAGACGCTGCAGCGCAGCCTGCTGCCGGACCGGCTGCCCAGCGTGCCGGGCATCATCCTGGAGGCCCGCTACCTGCCGGTCACCCGGAACATGGAGATCGGCGGCGACTGGTACGACGCGTTCCGGCTGCCCGACGGCAGGCTCGCCGTCGCCACCGGGGACGTCATGGGCAAGGGGCTGACCGCGGCGGCCGGGATGGGCCGGGTCCGCAACGCGCTGCGCGCCCTGGCCCTGACCGACCCGCGGCCTGCCGCCGTGCTGGCCGGCCTGGACCGGCTGTTCACCGCGACCGAGCTGGACGAGCAGGTGACGACCGTCGCGTACCTGGTGCTGGACCCGGTCACCGGCGAGGGCCTGGCCGGCAACGCCGGGCACCTGCCGCCGCTGCTGCTGTCCAGGGACGCCCCGCCGCGGCTGGACACCACCGAGGCGGGCACGCCGCTCGGCTGGGCCTGCCCGCGGCAGCAGTACGTGTTCCGGCTGCCGCCGGGGACCACGGCGGTGCTCTACTCCGACGGCCTGGTGGAGAACCGCAGGCGCGGCCTGGACTCGGGCCTGGACGAGCTGGTGTCCGTGGCGGCGCAGGCCCGGCCGGGAATGGTCGAGGACCCGGCCAGGTTGCTGGAGTATCTCGTTGACCGGATGCTCACGGGTTACGAGCAGGACGACGACGTCACCGTCCTCGTGCTGCACGTGCCCCGGCGGGACGGCCCAGCGCCGCAGCGCCCGCCTGGTGGTGTCATTCCCGCCGCACGGAGGGGTAAAGCATGAGAGAGGGCCAGGCTGACCTGGGCATGCGCCCGATAGCCAGGAGCTGCGCCGCGCCGCCAGCCGCGGCAGCGGTTCGAGCCACCCGCAGACTCCGCCTAAGGTGGTGGGCGGGAGCTGGTCCTGTCGGGGCCGTGGGGTCATGCGGCCCGGATGTGGTTTCCGGCTTGGTCCCAGCAGCGGGTTGCACGAGGTAGGGTCCATTTTCCCGATCATGATCGCAGGAGAGGTGTCCGTGTCGCCTGCCAGTTCGTGCAGTCAGGTGTCGTGCGCGGCTCGGCAGGCCGCCGTCCAGCGAAGGAAGGGGTGACCGCGGTGGCAAGCGCGGCGCGCTCCGCGGCGCGGAGGCAGCCAGGGCCGGAGGGCCAGGGCCGAGGGGCGCAGGCTTCCCAGCGTCCTGGATCTGCAGATCCCGCCAGTTCGCGGGCAGACCGGGCGGTCACGCTCGTGGAGACGAACGGGACAGCCCCCGCACAGGAGGCTCGAGCGCAGGAAGCTCCGGCGCCGCCGGAGCGTGAGGACGCCGCCAGGTCCCGGCGGCGTAAGAAGAACTCTGGTGGCCGAGGCGAGGCGCGGAAGGCCGCCGGCCGGTCCGGCAACGGCTCGGCACCGGGCGGCCAGGGGGGTTCAGGCATTGTGAGTGAGGATCCGGACCTGGCCGCGGCCGGCAGTGACGCGGTTGGCCTGGCGGAGGTGACAGACCTGACAGACGTGGTGGAACTAGACGCTGACGTAGATCCCGGTGACGTGGATCTGGCCGAGGATGTTGACGCGGCCGAACTCGAGGACCTGGACGTCGACCTGGAGGTCGAGGTCGACGTGGTCGAGGCGGACGAGGACGTAGCCGACGAAGAGCCGGCCGACGAGGACGAGATCGACGACTCGGCCGCCGGTAACGCGCCTGCGGATGGTGGCCCAGCGGGCCAGCCGGCGGGCGCTGCCCCCGGTGTCCCGGCCGCAGCCGCGGTGGTGGCCGAGGTGGCCGCCAAGCCGGCCGAGGAAGAGGCTTTCGTCTACGGGGACGACGACGATGACCTGCCTGCCGCCCAGGTGGCGTCGGCGGGCGCGACCGCGGACCCGGTCAAGGACTACCTGAAGCAGATCGGCAAGGTGCCGCTGCTCAACGCGGAGCAGGAAGTCGAACTGGCCAAGCGCATCGAGGCCGGGCTGTTCGCCGAGGAGAAGCTCGCCGAGGGCATGGACGGCGGGGAGGCCGCCGCGCGGCTGGACATGGAGTGGATCGCCGAGGACGGCCGCCGGGCCAAGAACCACCTCCTCGAGGCCAACCTGCGCCTGGTCGTCTCGCTGGCCAAGCGGTACACCGGCCGCGGCATGCTGTTCCTGGACCTGATCCAGGAGGGCAACCTGGGCCTGATCCGCGCGGTCGAGAAGTTCGACTACACCAAGGGCTACAAGTTCTCCACGTACGCCACCTGGTGGATCCGCCAGGCCATCACCCGGGCCATGGCCGACCAGGCCCGCACCATCCGGATCCCGGTGCACATGGTCGAGGTCATCAACAAGCTGGCCCGGGTGCAGCGGCAGATGCTGCAGGACCTGGGCCGCGAGCCGACCCCCGAGGAACTGGCCGCCGAGCTCGACATGACCCCCGAGAAGGTCATCGAGGTGCAGAAGTACGGCCGGGAGCCGATCTCGCTGCACACCCCGCTCGGTGAGGACGGCGACAGCGAGTTCGGTGACCTGATCGAGGACTCCGAGGCGATCCAGCCCGGTGAGGCGGTCAGCTTCACCCTGCTCCAGGAGCAGCTGCACTCGGTGCTCGACACCCTGTCCGAGCGGGAGGCCGGCGTGGTCTCCATGCGCTTCGGCCTGACCGATGGCCAGCCCAAGACCCTGGACGAGATCGGCAAGGTCTACGGCGTGACGCGTGAGCGCATCCGGCAGATCGAGTCGAAGACCATGTCCAAGCTGCGCCACCCGTCGCGGTCCCAGGTCCTTCGCGACTACCTCGACTGAAATATCCACTAACGAACGGCGGGCGCCGGCCAGGATATCCTGGCCGGCGCCCGCCGTTCGTTAGGTAAATTCATGCGCTTGAGCAGACGCGGCAAGATCAGCGGGAATCCAGCCGGCGGGCCCAGACGCGACCCGGCTACGCTGCCGGTGCCGACGTCAGGCTGGGCAGTGCGTGCGGCCCGTGGGCGAGGACTAGGCCCCCGGGTCGCGACCCTGACTACCCTTCGCGCCGTGCCCCGCCCGATGACAGCCGTTCCGTCTCATCCTGAATCTCGGCACCCAGCTTCGCGAGCGCCTCAAGATGCTGCCGGCTGTGATGGGCGCAGAACAGCAACTCCCCAGAATCGGGGAGCACAACGCGTACGTATGCCTGGGCACCACACCGGTCGCACAGGTCCATCGCATTCAGGGGCCTGCTTGGTGCGAGAGCTCCGGTCATGTCGCCTCCCTCGCGTCGTGCCACCGGCCAGCTGGCCGGCGGGCTCTGCCCTACGTGCTGTGTAACACTCTGCCAGGCCAGTGCCTTCCCGTGTGGATGCGGCGTACGCCCAAAGCGAACGCCCGCCATGGGAGGATGGCAGTTGTCCTCGCCAGCTCACTGTAGCGGGGTCACGTTGTCCCAGGTAGCCGGGTATGTCCGCGGCGTGGCTTCCCCGGGTAGTCAGACCCGGCGGCTAGTCTGCCGAAGTCCGCCCCAATTCGCCCGACGCCCGTCCCCGACCGAGGAGAAGCACGTGACCGCCGTCCGCGCCGACACCGACGGCCCAGTAGCGGGCCGCGCCGCGGCCCGCCGCCCCGCGGGGACCAGCCGGGGCCGGGCCTCGGCCCCGCTGGCGTCCGTCCCCGCCGGGGACGCCTACACCGCCCGTCACCTGTCGGTCCTGGAAGGCCTCGAGGCGGTCCGCAAGCGGCCCGGGATGTACATCGGGTCCACCGACGGCCGCGGGCTGATGCACTGCTTGTGGGAGATCTTCGACAACTCGGTGGACGAGGCGCTGGGCGGGCACTGCACGTCCATCGATGTCGTACTGCATCCGGATATGTCGGCCGAGGTCCGGGACAACGGGCGCGGCATCCCGGTGGACGTGGAGCCCAAGTCCGGGCTGACCGGCGTCGAGCTGGTGATGACCAGGCTGCACGCCGGGGGCAAGTTCGGCGGCGGCTCCTACACCGCCTCCGGTGGCCTGCACGGTGTCGGCGCCTCGGTGGTGAACGCGCTGTCGGCCCGGCTGGACGTCCAGGTCGACCGGGAGGGGCACGAGTGGGCCGCCTCCTTCCGCCGCGGCGTGCCCGGCGAGTTCGCCGCCGAGGGCCCGCGGGCGTCCTTCACCCGGGGCCAGGGCCTGCGCCAGGGCCGCAAGGTGGCCCGGAAGGTGACCGGCACCAGGATCCGGTTCTGGCCGGACCGGCAGGTGTTCACCAAGGACGCGGAGTGGAACTTCGAGGCCCTGGTCGACCGCGCCCGGCAGACCGCCTACCTCGTTCCCGGCCTGACGATCCGGATCCGCGACGACCGCCCGGGCGGCAGCCGGCGGTCTGACCCCGACTCCGACTCCGATCCGCCGGCGGAGCCGGGACGGCGGAGGACCGGCCCGGTAGCGGGCTCCGGTGCCGGAAAAAGAAGCCGAGTTCCGCTTCGACGGGGGAATCAGCGAGTTCTGCGAGTACCTGTCGCCGGGTGAGCCGCTGACGGACGTGCTGCGGCTGACCGGCGCCCGCCAGTTCACCGAGACGGTGCCGGTGCTGGACGAGCAGGGCCACATGACCCCCACGGACGTGGAGCGTGAACTGCAGGTTGACGTGGCCCTGCAGTGGAGCACCGGGTACGACACCAAGACCGTGTCGTTCGTCAACGTGATCGCCACCCCCAAGGGCGGGACGCACGTCACCGGATTCGAGCGGGCCCTGGTCAAGACGCTGAACGAGCAGCTGCGCGCGGCCCGGCTGCAGAAGAACGGCGATGAGCCGGCCAAGACGGAAGACGCCCTGGAGGGACTCACCGCGGTGATCGGGGTCCGGCTGCCCGAGCCGCAGTTCGAGGGCCAGACCAAGGAGGTGCTCGGCACCCCGGCCGCGTCACGGATCGTCTCCCAGGTGGTGGCGGCTGAGCTGACGGGCGTGTTCGAGGCCCGGAGCCGGGCGGGCAAGCAGCAGGCCCGGGCGGTGCTGGAGAAGGTGGCCGCGGCCACCAAGTCCCGGATCGCCGCCCGCGAGCACCGGGACAACCAGCGCCGCAAGTCCGCGCTCGCGACCTCGGCGCTGCCCGCCAAGCTGGTGGACTGCCGCAGCGCCGACGACCGCAGCGAACTGTTCATCGTCGAGGGCGACTCCGCGCTGGGCACGGCGAAGCTGGCCCGCAACTCCGAGTTCCAGGCGCTGCTGCCGATCCGGGGCAAGATCCTCAACGTGCAGAAGGCGTCCCTCGCCGACATGCTCAAGAACGCCGAGTGCGCGTCCATCATCCAGGTCATCGGGGCCGGTTCCGGCGCCTCCTTCGACCTGGACGCGGCCCGCTACCAGCGGGTTATCTTCATGTCGGATGCCGACGTGGACGGGGCGCACATCCGCACCCTGCTGCTCACCCTGTTCCACAAGTACCTGCGGCCCATGCTGGACGCGGGGCGGGTGTTCGCCGCGGTGCCGCCGCTGCACCGGATCGAGCTGTCCAACCCCCGCAAGGGACAGCAGAAGTACAACTACACCTACTCCGACAGCGAGCTGCACCGCCGGCTGCTCGAGATGGAGAAGCGGGGCCAGCGCTGGAAGGAGCCCATCCAGCGGTACAAGGGCCTGGGTGAGATGGACGCCGGGCAGCTGGCCGAGACCACCATGGACCCGCGGCACCGCACGCTGCGCCGGATCCGGATCGAGGACGCGGCCGCCGCGGGCGGGATTTTCGACCTGCTGATGGGTAGCGAGGTGGGACCCCGCCGGGAATTCATCGTGGGCGGCGCCGCCGAGCTGGACCTGTCCCGCATCGACGCCTGACCGCCGCGGCGGCGTCCGGCTGGCGGCTCTGTCGCCGCCCCGCACTGGCGCCTCGAGCTGCGACCCCGATGCCTGCATGGGCGCAGCCGCGCATTCGGTCCCGCAGGGCCGTCCCAGCGACATGGTTGCGGCTCCCATGTCGCCTGCAACTCCGGCGGGGCGGTCACCCTAATTACAGTTCGTAAAGAGTACGATACTCAGAGTGACAAGACAGATTCTTCTGGCGGAGTTCCTCCGCGCCCAGGCCGCCTGGCGGCTGGTCCGCGCCGGCAGCGATCCGGTCCGGGCCGCGAGATGTGCGGCGGCGCTGCTGGACGCCGCGGCGTTCGTGGTCACGTTAGCCGAGGACGACGAGGACCTGGCCGCGCTGGCCCGGGCCGGGTGCTTCGGCGGCGAGGCCTTCGATCCCGGGGCCCGTGGCCTGCAGCTCGCCCGGTGGTGGCAGTTCGGCGACCCGCCCTACGCCGGGCCGCGCGACCTGCTGACCACGCTGGCCGCGGCGGCGGCCGTCCGGTCGCCCGGTCCAGCCCCCGCCTGGCACTCGCCTGACCTCGGCGCCCCTGACGCGAGCCTTCTCGCGGCTAGCGGGGCGGTGCGGTTCCGCCCAGGGCGGCCAGTCCCTGGCGGATGCGCTCCCCGGAGCCGTCCCGGCGGCCGTCCGCGTCGGGCAGGTAGACCGGAACGCCCGCGTCGGTCGCGGCCCGGGCCGGCGCCGGGCCCGCCCAGGCGAGCACCAGCATGTCCTCGCCCTTGAGGAACCGGTGGCAGCGCACGCCGCCGGTGGCCCGTCCCTTGGCCGGGTACTCCTGGTACGGGGTCACCTTGACGGTGGCGGCGGCGGTCCCGGGCAGCGCACGGCTGCTCCCGGCCACGGTCACCACGACCGCGTCCCCGGCCGCGCCGCCTGCCGCGCCCGAGCCGGTCCCGGAGCCGGCCGCCGGATCCGGCACCGCGCCGAACCAGACGACCGCCGCCCCGGCCGAGAGCCGGATCCCGGCCATCCCGCCGGCCGCGCGGCCCTGCGGGCGGACCGCCGCGGCCTGGAACCGGAGCAGCTGGGCGTCGGTCGTGATGAACACCAGGTCGCTGTCCTCGCCGGTCAACTGGACCGCGCCCACCACCCGGTCGCCCTCCTTCAGCGAGATGACCTCGAACTCGGTGGCGTTGGCCGGGTAGTCGGGCGCGACCCGCTTGACCACGCCGCCCGCGGTGCCGAGGGCGAGCCCGCCCGGCGACCCGTCCGGCGCGGCCAGCCCGACCACGGTCTCGCCCGCCTCCAGGGACACGAACTCGGCGATCGGCGCGCCGCCGGCCAGCGCGGGGGAGTGGGCGCTGGGCGGCAGGGCCGGGATCTCCAGCACGCCGATCCGGATCAGCCGGCCCTGGGAGGTGACCACGGCCGTGGTCCCCCGGGCGGTGGTCGCCGCGGTGGCGATGATCACGTCGTGGGCTGCGCGCGGGCCAGCGGCGGCCGCGCCCGCGTCCCGGCTGCTGTCCAGGGCAGCTGATTCCAGGGTGCCGTCGGCGTCACCGGCCGCCAGGTCGCCGGCAGGCCGGGTAGCGGTACGGGCGATGAGCCCGGCGGACGACAGCAGCACCAGGCACGGGTCGTCGGCCACCTCGAGCGGGACCGCCGCCGTCCGGGCCTTGCCGCTGCCTTCCAGCAGCACGGTGCGCCGCGGGCTGGCGAACCGCTCGGCGACCTCGCCCAGCTCGCTGGAGACCAGCTCGCGGAGCTTCGTCTCCGACTCCAGGATCGCGGTCAGCTCGGCGATCTCCCGCTGCAGGGTCTCCCGCTCCCGCTCCAGCTCCAGCCGGTCGTAGCGGGTCAGGCGGCGCAGCGGCGTGTCCAGGATGTACTGGGCCTGGATCTCGGACAGGTCGAAGACCGACATGAGCCGTTCCTTGGCCTGCGCGGAGTCGTCGCTGGCCCGGATGACCTGGATGACCTCGTCGATGTTGAGCAGCGCGATGAGCAGCCCGTCCACCAGGTGCAGCCGGTCCGCGCGCTTGCGGCGGCGGAACTCGCAGCGCCGCCGGACCACGTCGATGCGGTGGTCGACGTAGATGCTCAGCAGCTCACGGAGGCCGAGGACCCGCGGCTGGCCGTCCACCAGGGCGACGTTGTTGATGCCGAACGTCTCTTCCATCGGCGTCAGCCGGTACAGCTCGTCGAGGATGGCCTCGGGATGGAACCCGCCCCGGATCTCGATGACCAGGTGCAGCCCGCGGTGCCGGTCGGTCAGGTCCTTCAGGTCGGCGATCCCGGCCAGCTTCTTGGCCTGCACCAGGTCCTTGATCCGGGAGATCACCTTCTCCGGGCCGACGCCGTACGGCAGCTCGGTGACCACGATGCCGTCGCGGCGCGGGGTGATCTTCTCGACCCGGGCGGTGGCCCGGGTGCGGAAGATCCCGCGGCCGGTCTCGTACGCCTCCCTGATCCCGTCCAGGCCGACGATCTTGCCGCCGGTCGGCAGGTCCGGCCCGGGCACGTAGCGCATCAGCTCGTCCAGGCTGGCCTCGGGGCTGGCGATGAGGTGCCGGGCCGCGGCGATCACCTCGCCGAGGTTGTGCGGGGCCATGTTGGTGGCCATCCCCACCGCGATCCCGGCGGTGCCGTTCACCAGCAGGTTCGGCAGGCCCGCGGGCAGCACCTCGGGCTGGGTCTCGGTGCCGTCGTAGTTCGGCTGGAAGTCGACGGTGTCCTCGTCGATCGAGGCCACCATCTCCATGGCCGCGGCGGTCAGCCGGGCCTCGGTGTACCGCATCGCGGCCGGGGAGTCGTCCCCGCCGGGCGAGCCGAAGTTGCCGTGCCCGTCGACCAGCGGCAGCCGCATCGCCCACGGCTGGGCCATCCGGACCAGCGCGTCGTAGATCGCGCTGTCGCCGTGCGGGTGCAGCCGGCCCATGACCTCGCCGACCACCCGGGCGGACTTGACGTGGCCGCGGTCGGGCCGCAGGCCCATCTCGTTCATCTGGTACAGGATCCGGCGCTGGACCGGCTTCAGCCCGTCCCGGGCGTCGGGCAGGGCCCGCTGGTAGATGACGGAGTAGGCGTACTCGAGATAGCTGCCCCGCATCTCCTCGGCAACATCGATATCGACGATGTTTTCCTCGAAGTCCTCGGGCGGCGGGGGTGTCGCGGTGCGTCGTGCCATGTCCGCCATTGTGCCGCCTGGCGGTGACAGAGGAGTCCAATGCCGCTGGCGTGGCGCGTACTCCATGATCGTCCGCGGGCAGGCGGCGCGCTGGTCCGGTATCCCGCGGATGATCCGGATTTCATCCCCTAACGGTCATTTCGTGGTGATCGGCGGCGGCCAGGCCCGGCGTCCTGCCGGGAGCCGAACGCGCGGATCTGGGCGCAAGTGGGAACATTAGCTGTCATGCGCCTGAGGGGACGGATCGCCGGGCTGATCGCGGGGGCCGCCATGATCGGCGGCGTGGTGGCGTGCGCGCCCACGGTCGCGGCCCAGGCCCCGCCCGTGCCCCGGCCGGCTGCGACGGCCGGGGCCCGGACGAGGGTCCCGGCCCCGCCTTCCCCGTCCCGCCCAGCGGCCAGCCCGGCCGTCCGCCCGGCGATCAAGGTGACCGGCGCGCCGAGCGGGGTGAAGGCCAAGGGCGCGGTGCTGGCCGACGCGGCCACCGGCCAGGTCCTGTGGGGCCGCGACGTGAACACGCAGCGGCCGATGGCGAGCGTGACCAAGGTGATGACGGCCCTGCTGGTGCTGAAGAGCGGCGACCTGGGCCGGGAGATCCGGGTGCCGAAGGCCGCGGTCACCTACGCCTGGAAGTACGGGGGCGAAACCGCGGCGCTGCGCCCGCGGGACGTGCTCACGGCGCGGGAGCTGCTGGAGGCCCTGCTGCTGCCCTCAGGGGCGGATGCGGCGTATACCCTCGCGAACGCCTACGGGCCCGGCCTGGATGCCTTCCTCGCGCGGATGAACGCGACCGCGGCTGCGCTGGGCATGACGCACACCCATTTCACCTCACCAGACGGCCTTCCCTACCCCACCGAGACCTCGACGTACTCCACGCCGTCCGACCTGCTCAGGCTCGGCCTCGCGGCCATGCGGTACCCGGCTTTCCGGTCCATCGTGGACCGGTCCTTCTATCACCTGGCGAAGGGGCGCGGTCATCACGGCTACTGGTGGGACAACACCGACGATCTGATCGGCTCGTACCGGGGGGCCGTCGGGATCAAGGACGGCTACACCGATGACGCCGGCCACTGCCTGTTGTTCGAGGCGGTCAGGAACGGCCGGGTGCTGATCGGGGTCGTGCTGCACAGCCCCGCCACCGGACCGGCGGCGGGCGCGCAGGACTGCCGCGCGGATGCTGAACTGGGGCTTCCGGCTCCCTCGGTCAGGCTGAACGCACAGCTCACGGCAGGCCCTGGCGCACCTGCCGGTCAGCCAGCCAGGACCGCCCGGCCAGCTGGCCCTAGGTAACGGAGAAGCCGCCGTCCACGAAGATGAGCTGGCCGGTGACGTAGTCGCTGGCCCGGCTGGCCAGGAACACGGCCACGCCCTCGAAGTCGGCGGGCTCGCCGTTACGGCCGATCATGGTGCGGGCGGCCAGGGCCGCGGAGCGTACCGGGTCGCTGGCCACGGCCTCGGTGAGCGGGGTGGCCACGAATCCAGGCGTGATCGCGTTGCAGCACACGCCGCTCCCGGCCCAGGCCTCGGACTGGGACCGGGTCAGCCCGGTCAGGCCGGCCTTGGACGCGCCGTAACCGCCGCTGTTGCCGAACGCCCGGACCGCCTGCTGGGAGGCGACGTTGATGATCCGCCCCCAGCCGCGCCGGGCCATCGCAGGCCCGAAGCACTGGCCGAGCACGAACGGGGCGGTGAGGTTCACCGTCATCACCTCGGCCCACTGCTCCAGGGTCTGCTCGCCGAGCGGCGGGCGCGGGTTGGCGCCGGCCGCGTTGACCAGGATGTCCGGTTCCCCGTACCGCGCCACGGTCTCCTCGGCCGCGCGCTGGGCCGCGGCCGGATCGGCGAGATCGGCCTGGACCCAGGCGGCCGTCCCGCCGGCGGACTGGATGGCCGCGGCGGCCTCGGCGAGGCCGTCCTTACCGCGCGCCAGCAGGACGACCCGGGCGCCGGCCAGGGCCAGGGCGCGGGCCATCGCATGACCGATCCCGGAACTGCCCCCGGTCACGAGGGCTACCCGGCCCTCCAGGGAAAAGAGCCCGTCCAGAAAGGCGGCCCGCTGGCTGGACTCAGAGAGCGGGCCGGGCACCGACCAGTCCGAGCGCGTTCGCGGCCAGGCGGCAGCCGCTGCCCAGCGCCTCGAGCGGCGGCTTCTTGTCCAGCCAGGCGGGCAGGAAACCGGCGCAGAAGGCGTCCCCGGCCCCGGTCCCGTCCACGAACGTCTCGACGGGCAGGGCCAGGGACCGGACCGGCTCGGGACGGCCGTTCGCGTACAGCGCCCCGTCGGCCCCCAGCTTCACCACGACCTCGGGATACCAGGCGGTCAGCACGTGCGCCGCGGACTCGGGGTCCTCCCGGCCGGTGAGCACGGCCGCCTGGTCCGCGTTGACGATCAGCAGGGTTACCCCGTTGGTCATCTCGAGGAACGGCTCGGCCCCGACCCGCTCCAGCGGCGCGGACGAGGCGCCGTCCACCGAGATCGTCATGCCCGGCCCGGCCCGCGTGGCCGAACGCGGCCAGGGCGGCGGCCCGGGATCCCTCGTTCAGCATCGTGTAACCAGACATGTGCAGGTGGGCACCGGGCGCGAACAGGTCCTTGGGCAGGTCGTCGGGGTGCAGCGCGGCGTTCGCGCCGGGGTCCGACATCATCGTGTGGTCGCCCTTGTGGGTAACCATGACCACGCAGGTCCCGGTGGGCCGGTCCGGATCCATGACCAGCCGGGCGTCTACGCCGTAGCCCATCAGTTCCATGTCCCGGTTCCGGCCGGCGATGTCCGCGCCGCGGCGGCCGACGAAGGCTACTTCGCTGCCGTCCGCGGCCAGCCAGGCCGCGATGTTCGCGCCTGAGCCGCCACCGTGCATACTGACCGTAGCCGGTGTGTCACTGCCCTTCGCCAGCGGAAGGGCTGCGTGAGCGACCGTGTCGGTCATCAGATCACCAACGACGACAACGCGCGCCATGTCGTCACCACCTTGCTCCCGGGGCTGAGCCAGGGGGACACGTGCCGCGGCGCCCGGCTCAGGGCTGCCCATAGAACTTAACAGTTTCCCGGCCGCGTCTGCTGCCGTTCTGCAGGGTGGACCCATATGCGGCCCATGCCCCGTCTCGGATAGGACACCACATATCACCTATCCAGGCAATCGGCGTCGGCTATCCCGTTCCCGGCCCGCGGCCGCCCGGGGGCCTGGGGGGCGGCGCGGCGGCCGCGCCGGGTGGGCTACTGTCGCTTACCGCGTACTGAGGAGGCGGCGAAGACATGGCCTGGACCTGGCAGTTCGAGACGGCGGACGGGACTCTGGTGCCGTCCCGGGGGGTGCCGAGGGAAACGTTCGCCAGCCAGGGCGACGCGGAGAGCTGGCTCGGCGAGAACTGGCGTGACCTCCTGGCGGGCGGCGTGGACCAGGTGTCCCTGCTCGAGGAGAACAGGGTCGAGTACGGCCCGATGAGCCTGCGCGCTGAGTAGTCCGGGGGGCGACCCCCGGACGCCGCCGCCCGTGGCCGAACCCGCGCATGCGCCGTGAGGCGGGCCCGCCTCGGCGCGTGCTCGCCGACCCTGCGTCGCGCGGCGGCGAGCGGGGCTCAGGGTCGCCCCCGCGGGACAGTTAGGGCCGGTGCTCGGGGCTCTGGGTGAGGGCCGGGTCGCGCCGGATCGCGTCACCGAGCACGTCATCGATGCGCCGGAGCACCTCCGGGTCGAGCCGGACCCCCGAGGCCTTGACGTTCTCCCGGACCTGCTCCGGCCGGGTCGCGCCGATGATCGCCGCCGACACGTTGGGGTTCTGCAGCACCCAGGCCACGGCCAGCTGGGCCATGGACAGGCCAGCCTCCTCGGCGATCGGCTGCAGGGCGGCCACCCGGGTGAGCAGGTCGTCGTGCAGGAAGCGCTTGATGAACCCGGACCCGCTCGGGTCGGTGGCCCGGGACTCGGCGGGCAGCGGCTCGCCCGGGCGGTACTTGCCGGTCAGGATGCCCTGGGCGATGGGGGAGAAGACGATCTGGCCGATCCCCTCCTTCTCGCACAGGGGGATCACCTCGGACTCGATCACCCGCCAGATCATGTTGTACTGCGGCTGGTTGGAGACGATCCGGTCGAAGCCCATCTCGTCGGCGATCCGCAGCGCGGCGGCGATCTCCTCGGCGCGCCACTCGGAGACGCCCACGTACAGCACCTTGCCCTGGCGGACCAGGTCCTCGAAGGCGCGCAGGGTCTCCGCCAGCGGGGTCTCGTGGTCGTAGCGGTGCGCCTGGTAGAGGTCCAGGTAGTCGGTCTGCAGCCGGCGCAGCGACCCGTGCACCGACTCCATGATGTGCTTGCGGGACAGGCCGCGGTCGTTGGGCCCGGCGCCGGTCGGCCAGAAGACCTTGGTGCAGATCTCGACGGACTCCCGGCGGACCCCGTGCAGCGCGCGGCCGAGGACTTCCTCGGCCCGGGTCCCGGCGTAGACGTCCGCCGTGTCGAACGTGGTGATGCCCTCGTCCAGGGCCGCCGCGACGCACGCCCGGGCGGCGTCCTCCTCGACCTGGGAACCGTGCGTAATCCAGTTCCCGTAGGCGATCTCACTGACTTTGAGGCCGCTGCGGCCCAGGTGACGATGTTCCATAACGCACGACACTAGGGCAACGCCACCGCCGGCCCGCGCAGAGGGCCCGGGCGTGCCGGCAGGAGTCTCAGACTGTGGCGCCCGGCTTCACTCGTCGGCTTGGGGAAGCGGAGCTGGCGGATCTGCAGGGCGCGCATGGCCGCGTAGATCTTGATCCCCCGGGTGCTCTCCCCGGGGAAGCGCTCCGCGGCCATGGCCGTGACCTTGCGGCCGACGAGGTACCCCTCGACGACCATGATCAGCACCATGACGATCAGCAGCACGGGCAGCAGCGTCTGCACCACGGTGTTGTGCAGGAACAGCAGGAACAGCAGCACGACCAGGCCGTACATGTAGAACTCGCTGACCCGCCGCCGCGAGTCCACGTAGTCGCGGGCCAGCGCCCGGACCGGGCCCTTGTCCTTGGCGGGCAGCGCCCACTCCTCGCCGCGCCGCATGGCCTCCGCCTTGCGGGCCCGCGTCGAGCGGTCCCTGGTCTTCGACTGGCGCAGCGCCTCTTTCCGGTCACCCGGGGCGTTGTACCGGCGGCGGCGTTCCGCCTCGCTGCGCTTGGGGGTCGGCCGGCCCTTGCCCGCCGTCAGCGAAGCGCGGGCCCGGTCGGCCTGATCGGCTGCTGAAGCGCCCGGGGTGCCCTCGGCCGGGGCGTCCTGGGTGGCCGTGCTACGTCGTCTGAACACGGTGTCAGCCTACCGGGACGAACGCCGCGGATCACCAGAGCGCGAAGCCTTCCGGCCGTGATGGCTGCGCCCGTGTTTGACCGCGTAGGCTGTGTGCCACCAGCCTGCAGGCGTGGCGGCCACAGCACGGGGGGTGCCGGCTAGTGCGCCGCAGGTGGCTGGCGGCAGCGTTACACGATGAGGGGATGGTCGCGCCGATGAGCGTGGTGAAGCGGGTATCGACTGATCTTCAAGGCCAAGGCCAATAAGGCACTGGACCGGATGGAAGATCCGCGCGAGACCCTGGACTACTCCTACCAGCGCCAGCTGGAGATGCTGACGCAGGTCCGCCGGGGCGTCGCCGACGTGGCCACGTCGCGCAAGCGTGTCGAGCTGCAGATGAACACGCTGCAGCAGCAGCAGAACAAGCTGGACGGCCAGGCCCGGACGGCGCTCGGCGCCGGGCGGGAAGACCTGGCCCGCGAGGCGCTGACCCGCAAGTCGGCCCTGCAGACCCAGCTGAGCGACCTGCAGACCCAGTACCAGAACGCTGCAGGCGGACGAGGAGAAGCTGACCGCCGCGTCGCAGCGGCTGCAGTCCAAGGTGGAAGCCTTCCGCACGCAGAAGGAGACCATCAAGGCCACCTACACCGCCGCCGAGGCCCAGACCAGGATCGGCGAGGCCGTGTCCGGCATCTCCGAGGAGATGGGCGACGTGGGCATGGCGGTGCAGCGGGCCCAGGACAAGACGGCGCAGATGCAGGCCCGGGCCGGTGCCATCGACGAGCTGATGGCCTCCGGGGCGCTGGACGACGTGACCGCGCAGCCGAACGACGACATCCAGCGCGAGCTGGACCGATGGGTGCGAGCCACGACGTGGACCGGGAGCTGGCGCGGCTCAAGGGCGAGCTGGACCAGGGCGAGGCGCCCCGGGAGATCGAGGGCTCGCGCGTCCGGGCGCGGGCGGCACCGCCGGCAACGGCCAGGCCGGCCGGGCTGCCGACCAGCCCCAGGCCGGTGAAGGGTCATGATCGTCCGGATCCTCGGCGAGGGCCAGCTGGACGTGGACGACAGCCTGACCAGCGAGCTGAACGAGCTGGACGCCAGGCTGGAGGCGGCGGTGAACGCCGGTGACGAGGACGCCTTCCGGCCCGTCCTGACCGAGATGCTGGAGCGGGTCCGCGCCGCGGGAACACCGGTGCCGGCGGATTCGTTGGAAGCGTCGGACGTGATCCTCCCGTATTCCGACGCCAGCATGGACGACGTGCGTGGCCTGCTCGCGGAGGATGGCCTCATCCCGGGCTGAGCTTCCGGGCTGAGGGTCATCCGCCTTCGGCCGGCCGGGGCTCATCCTGCTTTCAGGATTGGCTCAGCGAACTTTCAGCTGGCCCAGGCACACTGGCGGGTGGACGTTCCTGGGGGAGAGTGTCCAGGTTTGTAGCCGGGCCGGAAGGCCACGCTGTGACCGCTGAGAACGGCCGGGTGAGAACCCCGCCGGACGGGGCGCCGCATCGCGGGAATTCCGCTCAGCCGCTACCTGATAATGAAACAGGATGGCTTCGATAGCGAAGCCGGCAAGAGCTCAGCTGGCCCGGCCAGCTGACAGAACGGAGGCGGCGCGATGGCGAAGACTCGCTATGCGCCTGACAGGGGTCTCACGGCGCGGATGACCCTGACGATGTTTCTTCTCGGGGTCGTGTTCGTCGCCTTCATCACCGTGCTCGTGCTGGTCCTCGGCGCGACCAACCGGGTCTCGAGCGGCGGCATCGTGTTCTTCGCGGTGCTGGTCGGCCTGGCCCTGGGGGTCGGCTCCTTCTGGTACTCCGACAAGATCGCGCTGAGTACGGCGCGGGGCCCAGGTGGTCACCCCGCAGGACGGGCCGCAGGCGGCCCGGCTGCACGGCATCGTGGACCGGCTCACCGCGCTGGCCAACATGCCCAAGCCCCGGGTCGCGATCGCCCCGTCCCCGATGCTGAACGCGTTCGCCACCGGGCGGAACAGAAGACCGCGGTCCTGGTCGTGACGACCGGCCTGCTGAACAGCAACCTGGACGACCGCGAGCTCGAGGCCGTGCTGGCCCACGAGCTGTCGCACGTCGCCCACAAGGACGTCGTGGTGATGACCATCGCCTCGTTCATCGGCATCATCGCGGGCCTGCTGGTCCGGTTCGCGTTCTACTCCGAGCTGTTCGGCGGCGGCGGCCGCGGCCGCGGCGGCAACAACAACAACGGCGGCGCGCTCCCGGTCGTGCTGATCGTCCTGGTCGTCGGCATCGTGACCTACGCCGTCAGCTTCCTGCTCATCCGGCTGCTGTCCCGGTACCGCGAGCTGGCCGCGGACCGGTCCGGGGCGCTGCTCACCGGGCAGCCGTCCGCGCTGGCCAGCGCGCTGCAGAAGGTCAGCGGGTCGATGAACGCGATCCCGACCAAGGACCTGCGCGCGGCCGAGCCGCTGAACGCGTTCTACTTCATCCCCGCGTTCAAGGCGAGCGAAAAGGGCAGTTCAGCCTGAACAACCTGTTCTCCACCCACCCGTCGCTGGAGCGGCGGCTGCGCCAGCTGTCCGAGATCTCCGAGCAGCTGAGCAGAGTAACCCGGTGGGCTTCCTGGACACGATCCTGGGCCGGACCAAGCCGGCCCAGCCGAACCTGGACGAGCTGTTCTCCCTGCCCACCGCGGCGATCACGCTGGAGGCGGGGATGAACCTGAAGCCCACCGGCACCGGCTCGGTCTGCTTCCGGGCCGCCGAGGGCAAGGCGTTCGGCGACATCGAGAAGGACGTCCGCGAGCTGCTGTCCATGGGCTCGGGCACGGCCTCGGTCGAGGTGAGCACGGACTCCTACGGGTTCACGTGGCTGACCTGCAAGCACGCGCCAGGACGACTTCGAGGCGCTGGTCACCGACCTGCACGCGGTGAACTCCTCGCTGCAGGCCGGCGGGTTCGGCCCGCAGCTGCTGTGCACCCTGGTCACCTTCACCAGCGACACGGTGCACCGGCTGGGCATCGTCTACCTCTACAAGCAGGGCACCTTCTACCCGTTCGCGCCGAAAACCGGCCAGCAGCGGGACAACGCCCTCGAACTGCAGGTGCGCGGCGAGGTCGGGGCGGACCTGAAGATCGAGCCCGACCTGAGCCGCTGGTTCGCGGTCTGGGGCGCTCCCGGCCTCTAGGCCCGGTCCGGCCGTCGCCGCTGGCCGCATCCGGCCCTGGCCAGGATCGGCGCTGCTGGCCGCGGGGCCGGGCCTCGGCGCCACCACCGCGCTCGACCTTCACCGCCGAGTCCGCCAGCCAGCTGCTCCGCGCCCCGGTCGGCCTGGCCACCTTCGTCGGGCAGCCTGACCGGCATGGTCGGCACCTACCTGGCCCTGATCATGGTCCTGCTGGTCAGCCGGATCCCGGTCATCGAGCGGGTGGCCGGCCAGGACGGCCTGCTCCGGCTGCACCGCGCGCTCGCCCCGTGGCCGATCAGCCTGCTGGCCGCGCACGCCCTGTTCCTCACCGTGGGCTACGCCGCAGGCGGCCCGGGCCGGGCTCTGGCACGAGGCGGGCATCGCTGCTGACCAGGTACCCGGACGTGCTGATCGCGACCGTCGGCGCTCGGCATCATGTGCTTCATCGGGATCGATCTCGCTGCGCGCCGTCCGGCGGCAGGCTGCGCCCGGGAGACCTGGTGGCTGATCCACCTGTGGATGTACCTGGCGCTGGCGCTCTCCGTTCGCCCACGTCACTCGTGCTCGGGCCGTCCTTCGTCGGGCATCCGCTGACCCGGCTCGTCTGGTCGGTGGCCTGGGCGGCGACCGCGGGCCTGGTGCTCTGCTACCGGTTCGGCCTGCCCGTCGCTGCGCAGCACTGCGGCACCGGCTGACGGTGGCCGAGGTGCGCCCGGAGGGGCCTGGCGTGGTGTCGGTGATCTGCACCGGCCGCCGCCTGGACCGGCTGGCCGTGTCCGGCGGGCAGTTCTTCTGCTGGCGCTTCCTGACCCCGGGCATGTGGTGGCAGGCCCACCCGTATCTCGCTGTCCGCGCTGCCGCAGCCGCCCTACCTGCGGCTGACCGTGAAGGCCGTGGGGGACTCACTCGCGGCGCCCTGGCCGGCCTGCGGCCCGGCACCAGGGTCGCCATCGAGGGCCCGTACGGGGCGTTCACCCGGTACGCAGCAGCGGCGGCCCCGGGCCCTGCTGGTGGCGGCCGGGATCGGGGTGACCGCGCTGCGGTCGCTGCTGGAGGACCTGCCCCGGGGCAGCGCGCCGGTGGTCCTGCTCCGCGGCCAGCCGGCCGGAGGACCTGGTGCTCGGCACGCGAGGTCCGGGAACTGGTCCGGCACCGCCGCGGCACCATCCACGAGCTGGTCGGGCTCCCGCGAGCAGGCGGCCATCGACGAGGTCTCGCTGCCCCGGCTGGTGCCCGACCTGGCCCAGCGCGACGTGTACGTGTGCGGGCCGGAAGGGTTCGTGGCCGCCATCGTCGAGCGCCGCCGCGGAACCTGGGCATCCCGGACGAGGCCATCCACCACGAGGCGTTCGCGCTGTGACCGGCGCCCATCGGCGACGAGAGCACGAGGGGAGCGCCCGATGAAGCGTGCGCCGTGGCTGGTCGCTGGCCGGCGCCGTGGCCGGGTTCCTGGGCGTCCTCGGGCTGCACCGGCCGGGCCGCATCCGGCGCTGGCCAGCTCCGGGCCCGAGCCCGGCAGCCCGCCAGCCACGCGGCCGGGCCCGGCGGCGCGCACCCGGCCAGGCCCGCCGGGCCGGCGCCGGTCCCGGCGTGCCACCGGCGCCGTGGAGCGTACGGCTACGGCGAACTGGCCGCCCGGGTCGACCATCAGCGGCGGCCGGATCACCGCCGTGCGCGTCCCGGTGCTGCGCACCGCCGAGCAGTACTCCCAGCAACTGGCCGACCAGGTCCATCCCGATGCTGCGCAACGAGGTGCTGGCGGCCCAGTAGCGCCCGGATCAACGCGGTGTCCGGGGCCACGTACACCAGCCAGGCCTACGCGCAGTCGGTCCAGGCCGCGCTGGACAAGGCGCACTTCAGGTGAGACTGGCAGCGACCGCCGCCTCCGGCTCACCGCCCGACGGCCCCCGCACCGGTCGGCCTGGCGCGACCGGTGGCTCGGTGACCCACGCGGAGCACGTATGGGCACGGTCGTCTCGTTCGCGGTAGCTGCCCGGCCCGCCCGCCCTGCCGGGCCGCGATCCGGGCCGCCTGCGCGCGTGCTGCACGAGGCGCGACGCGGTGTTCAGCACCTGGGACCCGGACAGCCCGCTGAGCCGGCTGCGCCGCGGCGAGCACGCTCGAGCCGGCCGGGCCGCCGGAGCTGGCCGAGGTGCGGGCCGCCTGCCAGCGCGGCCCGGGACGGCGTCCGGACGGCTGGTTCGACCCGTGGGCCATGCCCGGCGGGTACGACCCGACCGGGCTGGTCAAGGGCTGGGCCGTGGACCGGGCGCTGGACGCCGCTTCGACCAGGCGGGCCTGCCCGCCGCGCTGGTCAACGGCGGCGGGGACCTGGCGGCGTTCGGTGGTGCCCGGCCCCGGCCGAATCCTGGCGGGCCGGGATCCGGCACCCGTGGCGGGCCGGCCGGCGCTGGCCGCGGTGCTCGAGGTGCACGGCGCGGTGGCGACCTCCGGGAGCTACGAGCGCGGCGCGCACCTGGTGGACCCGCGCACCGGCCAGCCGGCCTGCCGGGCCGCCTCGGCCACGGTCACCGGGCCCCAGCCTGGCCCTGGCGGACGCGCTGGCCACCGCCCTGGCCGTGGGCGGCGACGCGGCCCTGGCGGCGATCGCCGGGCTGCCCGGGCTACGCCGGCGTACCTGATCCGCCCGGACGGCACCGAGACCTGGACCAGCGGCATCGAGTTCGCCGCCTGATCCAGCCCGGCTGAGACTCCCAGGGCCTGCCGCGCCGACCCGGAATGACCGGGGAGCGCATATGGTTGGAGCAGGAGATAAGGCAGCGCCGCGGACGCGGCGGCAGTCCAACGCGGGAGCTAACACATATGACGGTCCAGAATGAGGCGACAACCACCGGTGTCATCCTGACCGACACCGCGGCATCGAAGGTGGGCGCTCTCCTGGAGCAGGAAGGCCGCGATGACCTGCGGCTGCGCATCGCCGTCCAGCCGGGCGGCTGTTCCGGGCTGCGTTACCAGCTCTACTTCGACGAGCGTGAGATGGACGGGGACATCGACGCCGAGTTCTCCGGCGTGCACGTGGTCACCGACAAGATGAGCGCGCCGTACCTGATGGGCGCGACCATCGACTTCGTGGACACGATCGAGAAGCAGGGCTTCACGATCGACAACCCGAACGCCAGCGGGTCCTGCGCCTGCGGCGACTCGTTCCACTGATCAGTCCGGGGGGAGCGACCCCCCTGGACCCCCCGCTCGCCGCTCCGCGCCGAACGTCGGCTCGGCGAGCACCCGCCTGCGGCGGGCCCCGCCTCGACCGGCGCGTGACGGTGGTACAGGTCACCGCGTCGGCTTAAAGCGGTGGTACGGGTCCAGCACACCTTCACAGAGCATGCTCAGCGACGGCCGGGAGGGTAACCTCCCGGCCGCGCTGCTTTCCGCAGTACCTGACATCGCCTAGAGTGCGGCAGTGCGCATAGCCATCACCGGGTCCATCGCGACCGATCACCTCATGACCTTCCCCGGCCGATTTGTCGAGCAGTTCATCCCCGAGAAGATGGACCGCGTCTCGCTGTCCTTCCTCGTGGACAGGCTCGAGATCCGGCGCGGCGGGGTCGCCGCCAACATCGCGTTCGGGCTGGGCGTCCTCGGGCTCAAGCCGCTGCTGATCGGGGCGGTCGGCGCCGACTTCGCCCCGTACCGCACCTGGCTGACCCAGCACGGGGTGGACTGCAGCGGGGTCCGCGAGTCCACCACCCAGCACACCGCGCGGTTCGTCTGCACCACCGACGCCGACGGTAACCAGATCGCCTCGTTCTACCCGGGCGCGATGAGCGAGGACGCGGACATCGAACTGGCCCCGCTCGCCGAGCAGGCCGGCGGCCTGGACCTGGTCCTCATCGGCGCCAGCGACCCCGGGGCCATGCTGTCGCACACCCAGGAGTGCAAGGACCTGGGCATCCCGTTCGCGGCCGACCTGTCCCAGCAACTGCCCCGGCTGGCCGCCGAGCGAGGTGTGCGCGCTGGTCGACGGCGCGGCCTACCTGTTCTGCAACGAGTACGAGGAAGCCCTCATCGAGCGCAAGAGCTCGTGGTCCGGCCCGGAGATCCTGGACCGGGTCGGCGTCCGGATCACCACCCTCGGGCCCGCCGGAGCCAAGATCGAGCAGGCCGGCGCCGAGCCGGTTTTCGTTGCGGCGGTTCCGGAGGTGCAGAAGGCTGGACCCGACCGGGACCGGGGACGCGTTCCGCTCGGGGTTCCTGTCCGCGGTGGCCTGGGGCCTGCCCCTGGAGCGGGCCGCCCAGCTCGGCAACATCCTCGCGGTGCACGTCCTGGAGACGGTCGGGACGCAGGAGTACGAGCTGAAGCCGGGCGCCCTGGCCGAGCGGCTGGGCAGCGCCTACGGCGAGGCCGCGGCCGCGGAGATCGCCGCGCACTACAGCTGAGCCGGCCTGCTGCGCGCCGGCGCCTGCCGCCGCGAGTTCTCCGCAACGAAAACCGGCGCGGCCTGCTGCCCCTGGACATGCCGGAGGGGACGGCCCTGGTGCGGGCCGTCCCCTCCGTGATGCTGTCCCGCTAGCTACGGCAGCGAGGGCGCATCCTGGATGTAATTCTTGGGCGAGCCGACGCCGGTCGAGTCGTCGTAGCCCGTGACGGCGCGGCAGCGCGTCGGCGCCCTCACCGTCGATGCCGAGGGTCCGCAGGTAGGTCAGCAGCGGGCCCTGCTTGGTGTACGGGTTGGTGTAGTTGTTACGCACCTCGGCCAGGTAGCCCGGGCCGAGCGGGTGGTCGGTCACGTCGTTGTACGCCGCGTTGGACGACCCGTAGGTGAAGTGCGTGTCCAGGTAGTAGATCGCCGGGTTGGCGAACCCGAGATGCGCCACCGGCCGCCTGCTGGGCGTCCGCCTCGATGCCGGCGAACGTCGGGCAGGCCACGCTGGTGCCGCCGATCCTGCTGAGCGAGAAGGCGTAGGTCTTCCCGTTCGGCTGCAGGGTCGGTCTCGCCGACCAGGATCCCGGTGCTCGGGTCGGCGAGCGCCGACACGTCCGGGACCACCCGCATGGGCGTGCTGCTGGTCGTGCCGTCGGGCAGCTGGTGGCCAGGCTGGTCGGGCACCACGCCCGCCTGGTAGGAGGGCTGGGGGTACTCGGTGCTCACGCCACCGCCGCTGGAGCCGTCGTACCCGGCCGGGTACTTGCCCGGCGGGGTGTACTGCCACTTCTTGCCGCCGTTCTTGAGGTGCACCAGCGGGTCGAGCAGGGTGCCCCAGGAGGTCTCCCACTCGTAGCTGTTGCGTCTTGCTGATGGCCAGGCTGGTGCCGCCCACCGAGGTGACGTACGGGCTGGACGTCGGGTAGTCCACCTGGTCGTGCGGGGACGCGGGGTCCTCACCCGGGCCCTCGTAGCCGCTGTCGCCGGAGGAGAAGAAGAAGCCGATGCCCTCCAGCGCGCCGACCTGGAAGATCAGGTCGTACGTGGCGTTGATGGTGGAGTAGCTGGCCGGCTCGCCGTAGGAGTTGCTGACGATGCTGGCCAGGTCGTTGTCCACGATGAGCGCTTCGGCGTTGGCCAGGTCGGAGTCCTCGCAGCTGCCCGCGCCGACGTACCGGACGTTGGCGTCGGGCGCCTCGCCGTGCACGGACTCGACGTCGAGGGTCTCCTCGCCGTACCAGCCCGCCGCGTCACACTCGTTCGGCCCGGCCAGCGTGTACGGGCCGGCCTTGTACTGCTTGAACTGCCCGGCCGCGAACGGCTGGTCGCCGACGACGGTGGCGAACTGGTTGGCGTCCGCCTTGATCGTGGGGGACGCGTAGGCGTCCACGATCGCCACGGTCTGGCCCTTGCCGGTCATCCCGGACGCGGTCACCCCGTAGGCCCCGCGGACCTGGCTCGGCGTGTAGCCGCAGTTGGTCCACGGCTGGTGCTTGCCGTACGCCTTGGGCTTGTTGGTCGCGATCTTCTGGCCGTAGTAGGTCGAGCACGGCTTGGCCACCCAGTAGTTCGGCGGCGGGCGGCGGCAGCGTGCGGCTTGATCGCGCTCTTCGCGGTGTCCAGGCCGGAGACCGCGAGGACTGAGCTGGCGACGGACGAGGGCGCGGTGGCCGCCTGGCTCGGGCGCCCGGTCGCTCTGGCCGCCGGGGCCACGGTAGGTGCCGAACGTCACGCCGAACGCCTTGCTGGCGGCGGCCACGGACCCGCGCACGCCGACGTAGGCACCCGCCGGGTACTTCGCGTCGGTCTTGGTCACGCTCAGCCCGGCCGAGGTGAGCCAGGACTTCACGGAGGCGACCTCTGCGGCGGACGGCGCGAACTCCTTGCGCACCGCGGCAGTCGTCCAGAAGTGGCGGTAGCTCTTGCTGGCCGGGCTGGAGACGGCGGCGACGTCGCCGGCCAGCTCAGCCTGATGGCTGGGGGCCAGGTACACCCGCGCGTTGACGGTGCCGCTCGTAACGGCCTTGCTGGACAGACGCTTCGCGGCGACGGCCCACGTCGGGTGGGAGTCGGCGATCGCCCTTCTGGGGTTGGCCGCCTGCGCGGCGGTGGCCGAGACGAGAGTGCCGAGCGTCAGTGCTCCTGCGGCAATCGCGGCGGCGGCCACACGCAGACGTGTGACTTGCGGCATGCACATTCCTTCCTGAACGGATGATCATGGCGCCTGATCGCTGTCCTGGGTAACAGGCACAACCGGAACAGACTCGTCCCCTCCGGCCCTGCGGCGCAACAGAAATCGCACATCCCATAGGTACCGTTATGTACTAGTGACTGCGCCAGGAGCCGGTTCGCTCGCGGGAGTCGCCGGCTGGGGAGCCATGACGGGGGACCGGTGCCCGGGGGATAGCGTGACGGGGTGGCGACTCTTCTTCTCGCGGGCGTTCCCGGGGACGCCTACGCTCGGGCCGCCCGCGCTCACGGTGGCCCGGGTGTTCAGCTCGTGGACCCTGGATGTGCCTGTCCTCGTGGCCGTGCTGCTGGCCGGTGGGCCTGTACCTGGCCGGAGTGCGCCGGGTCCGCCGGGCGGGCGGGGAATGGCCGGCGATCCGCATGGTCGCCTTCTACCTCGGCGGGCTCACCGTCCTGGTGCATCGCCACCATGTCGTTCCTCGGCGTCTACCAGGGCGTGCTGTTCTACATCCGCTCGGTGCAGACCATCTTGCTGCTGCTGGTGGTGCCGCTGTTCACCGCCCTGGGCCGGCCGCTCACGCTGATCACCGCGGCGCTCCCGCGGTTCGGCAGGCGGCTGGACGCGGTGATCCACAGCCGCACGGCGCGGATCCTCACCTTCCCGGCCATCCCCACCATGGTCATCGTGCTGGTGCCGTTCGTGCTGTACTTCTCGCCCTGGTACGCGGCCAGCATGCGCAGCGGCACGGTCCGTGAGCTGACCTACCTGGCCCTGCTGGCCCCGGGGTTCGTCTTCTTCTGGCTGTTCCTGCGGGTGGACGCGGTGCCCAGGGCCTACCCGTACCTGGTGGCCCTGTGGGTCAGCGCCGGCGAGGTGGTCGGCGACGCCGTCCTCGGCCTGGCCATCCTCGCGGACCAGAGCCTGATCGCCGGGGCCTACTATCACGCGCTGGGCCGCCCCTGGGGTCCCAGCCTGAGCAGCCGACCAGGTCATCGGCGGCGGGGCGCTGTGGGTGCTCGGCGACATCGTCGGGCTGCCGTTCCTGGCCGCCCAGTTCATCCAGATGATCCGGGAAGACGAGACCGAGGCGGCGGGCGTGGACGCCGAGCTGGATGCCGTGGAGGCCGCGGAGGCCGCCGCGGCGGCGGGAGCGCCGGAGGCGGTGGGGGCGTCCGCTGGGAGCGGTGCCGGCCCGGAGGAACCGGCCGGCCAGCAGCCCTGGTGGGAGCGAGACCCGCGGTTCTCCGGCCGCTTCCGGTCCGCGGGCGACTCGCGGCGAGCGCCAGTGAGCAGGCGTCCAGATGAGTCAGCGGCCTGTGAGTCAGTAGGTGCGCTTGACCAGGAACGCCCAGCCGCGCGGCAGGGCCGTCTCCACCACGAACTCCTGCGACTTCATCATGCACCAGGCCGGGATGTCGGTCTGGGCAGCGGGGTCGTCAGCCAGCACGGCGACGGTCGCCCCGATCGGGACCTCCCGGATCCGCTCGGCGAGCATGATGATCGGGATGGGGCACTTCCGGCCGAGCGCGTCGATCGTCAGCATGGGTGCTGGGCGCGTCGGGGGGGTCATCCGCATCGCCTCTTTCTCCCGGTCGCCGGGACGTGCCGGTGCTGCCGCCGGTTTGGTGCCGGTGCTGCGTGCCGTCAATACCGCCAGTCACCATCTCCCACTGGAAAGGTGACAATACTCCGCGGCGCTGCCGCGAAGTTGGGGACCTTCGCATGCATGCTGCCACGGGAGAGCGATACCCGCACGTCCGCGTACATAAGCGCATCCGGCCGGGACACGCGGCGGCACAATCGGGGTCCCCCGCAAGGGCGGCCGGGGCGCACGATACTGTTTGCACGACAGCCTGTAGGACGAGCCATGACCTGCCCGTGCAGCCGGGAGTCATTCCGCTGGGAAGGCAACCTGTGAGTCCCACCCCCAGCGCCCCACGCCGAAGGGGCGCGCATGATCCGGGCCATGCGCCCGGCCAGGAAAACGCCGCCGTGACCGGCAGCTCGCCAGGCGCCCCGGGCGCTGGCCAGCCTGCCGGCCGCCCGGCCGCGCCAGCCTGGCCAGCGACTGCGCCGCTGGGTACCGCGCTCCGTGCTGCTCGCCGCAGTGCTGATGGCGACGGCCGGCTGCCAGTCCACCACGTTCACCCGGCTCGGCCTGCCGGTCCCGGTCACCAAGCAGGGCGAGGTCGTGGTGACCCTGTGGCGGGGCAGCTGGATCGCCGCGCTCTGCGTCGGCGCCGTGGTGTGGGGCGCGATCCTGTGGGCGGTGATCTTCCACCGGAAGCGCACTGACGTCAGTGCCGCGGCAGGTCCGCTACAACCTGCCGATCGAGATCATGTACACGGTCATCCCGTTCATCATGGTCGGCGTCTTCTTCTTCTTCACCGCCCGGGACGAGAACTACATCGACAAGCTCCCGCCGCACCCGGACGTCACCGTGACCGTGTACGGCTACCAGTGGAGCTGGGAGTTCCAGTACCCGGGCTACAAGGTGCCGGGCTCGGCGAGCGGGGTCGTCTCCGAGACCGGGGCGCCCTGGCCGGGCCAGGCTGCCGCTGCTGGAGATCCCCACGAACCGGACCGTCCGCTTCAACCTCGTCTCCCTGGACGTGGTGCACTCGTTCTGGATCGTCCCGTTCGAGTTCAAGCGCGACGTGATCCCCGGCCACCCCAACCACTTCGAGGTGACCCCCATCAAGACCGGCACGTTCATCGGCCGCTGCACCGAGCTGTGTGGCGTCTACCACAGCCGGATGCTGTTCAAGGTGAAGATCGTCACCCCGGCGCAGTTCCACACCTGGATCAGCGCCCAGCAGCATTCGCAGCAGAAGTCAGCAGGGGGTGCGTAGCCCGTGACCACCATCGAGCAACCCGTCGAGGTGCAGGCCACTCAGCAGTACGGCCGCAAGGGATCGATCCTGGCCAGCTGGCTCTCCTCGACCGACCACAAGGTCATCGGTCACCTGTACCTGATCACGTCGTTCGCGTTCTTCCTGATCGCCGGCCTGATGGCCATGATCATGCGGATCCAGCTGTTCGGGCCGGACAACCACGTGGTCTCCGACCAGCAGTACAACGAGCTGTTCACCATGCACGGCACGATCATGCTGCTGCTGTTCGCCACCCCGCTGTTCGTCGGGTTCGCGAACGAGATCATGCCGCTGCAGATCGGCGCGCCGGACGTGGCGTTCCCCCGGCTGAACCTGCTCAGCTACTACTTCTTCCTGTTCGGCGGCCTCATCCTGCTGGTCAGCTTCCTCACCCCGGGCGGGGCGGCGGCGTTCGGCTGGTACGCCTACTCGCCCGCTGACCAGCTCGGTCTACTCGCCGGGCATCGGCGGCGACATGTGGATCATGGGCCTGACCCTGTCCGGGCTGGGCACGATCCTCGGCGGCGTCAACTTCGTCACCACGATCATCTGCATGCGGGCGCCGGGCATGACCATGTTCCGGATGCCGATCTTCACCTGGAACATCCTGCTCACCAGCATGCTGGTGCTGCTCGCGTTCCCGGTGCTGGCGGCCGCGCTGCTGGTGCTCGAGATCGACCGCAAGCTCGGCGCGCAGGTGTTCACCGCCGCCAACGGCGGCGCGGTCCTCTGGCAGAACCTGTTCTGGTTCTTCGGCCATCCGGAGGTCTATATCGTCGCGTTGCCCGTTCTTCGGCATCGCCACCGAGGTGCTGCCGGTGTTCAGCCGCAAGCCGTGCTTCGGGTACAAGGGCCTGGTCGGCGCGACCATCGCCATCGCCGGGCTGTCCATGACCGTGTGGGCGCACCACATGTTCACCACCGGCGCGGTGCTGCTGCCGTTCTTCTCGTTCATGACGTTCCTGATCGCGGTGCCGACCGGGGTGAAGTTCTTCAACTGGGTGGGCACGATGTGGCGCGGCCAGCTCACGTTCGAGCCGGCCATGCTGTTCGCCATCGGGTTCCTGGTGTCGTTCCTGTTCGGCGGGCTGACCGGGGTCATCCTGGCCTCGCCGCCGCTGGACTTCCACGTCAGCGACTCCTACTTCGTGGTCGCCCACTTCCATTACGTGCTGTTCGGCACCGTGGTGTTCTGCATGTTCAGCGGGTTCTACTTCTGGTGGCCCAAGTTCACCGGCAAGATGCTGGACAACACGCTCGGCAAGTGGCATTTCTGGACGCTGTTCATCGGGTTCAACATGACGTTCCTGGTGCAGCACTGGATTGGCGTCGAGGGGATGCCGCGCCGGGTGGCGAACTACCCGTTCCTGCCCGCGAACGTCACCACGCTGAACCAGATCTCCAGCATCGGCTCGTGGATCCTGGGCGCGTCCACGTTCTTCTTCCTCTACAACGTCTACAAGACCTGGAAGTACGGCGAGCAGGTCACCGTGGACGACCCGTGGGGGTTCGGGAACTCGCTGGAGTGGGCGACCTCCTGCCCGCCGCCGCGGCACAACTTCACCCGCATCCCGCGGATCCGGTCCGAGCGGCCCGCGTTCGACCTGCACTACCCGCAGATCCAGTCCGGGCGGACGCACCAGCAGCGGGCCCTTGAGTCCGAGGCCAGGAAATGAGCCCGGACAGCGGCACAGGCAGGTGGCCGGCGCTGCGGCCGGTCAGCGGCACGTGGTCAGCGGCACCGGGTTAGCGAGCACAGGGGAGGTGCCAGATGAAGTTTGAGGGATCCCTGTTCATCGGCTGCGCGATCTTCTTCGGCGTCGTCGACATCATCTACTGGTACTTCTCCAAGGACCCGACCGGGTACCACCGCGCTCGCGCTGGCCGTCGGCCTGGCCTTCCTGACCGGGTTCTACCTGCTGTTCACCGGGCGGCGGCTGCCGCAGCGGCCCGAGGACAACCCGGAGGGCGAGATCGAGGAGGGCACCGGGGAGCTGGGCTTCTTCAGCCCGCACAGCTGGTGGCCGCTGTACGTGGGCCTGGCCGCGGCGCTCGCGGCCTTCGGGGTGGCTATCGGCTGGTGGCTGTTCCTGATCGGGCATGCTGTTCATCTTCCTCACCGTGATCGGCTTCGTCTTCGAGTACTACCGCGGCATCTGGGCCCACTAGTCCCACCCGGCCGGACCAATCTCCCGGGTGGCGGATCACCCCCGGGGTTTCGGCTGTCGTGATCATGACTTGAGTGCTGTTCCAGCGGCACTCAAGTCATGATCACGTTATTTCTGCCGCCGACACTTTCTCGGCTGAGCTCATCCGCCGTTTCCCCGGGCGTATGCTCTTGCCTGCGCTGATTACTTAGCGTAACGAAACTATTACGGAATCTGCCCGGCGAGGCCGGGTGATGCGTGGCGTCCACGGGCGCCAGAGGGGTCGAATCGTGTCGGGGGATATACCGGTGGGTTTCCGCGTGCGTGCGCACCGCGGATGGAGTCAGACGGGCGGCCTGGTCGGGGCCGGGGCGGCCGGGCTGCTGGTCATCGCGGGGTGCACCGGGCGCGGGCCCGGGCGCGCTGGGGCCGCCCGCGAAGGTCACCATCGTCAGCGGCAACCTGACGTTCAGCTCGGCCGCCACCGGGGCGGCGGCGCACCGCCGCCCCGGCGCACCAGTCCCCTGATCGCCGGTCCCCTGATCACCGGGCCGGGGACGCCATCGTCGGCGGGCCTGAGCGGCCCAGGAAGCCACGAGACGGCGTCGGGCGGCTACCAGCCGGGCCAGCGGCCGACAGGCGGCCAGCGGCCGTTCCAGGGCCTCCCGGGGGGACAGTCTGCGCCCGTGGACCTGCGGCCGGACCTGGGCGTCCGGGTCGCGGTCCGGGACGGCAGGCTGACCGGGGTGAGCGTCCGCCCGGTGGCGGGAAGACCGTGGCAGGGAAGACGGGGCCGGGCAGACCACGGCGGGGAAGACGCTGGCCGGGTCGTACACCCCGGGTTCGCGGAGCTGGCGTACGCGCTGGGCGCTGGCGCCGTCCCAGACCTACCGGGTCACCGCGACGGCCGTGGATCCGGCCGGCCAGCGCACCGTCATGGCCAGCGACTTCCGCACGCTGCGGCCGCGCCGCACGCTTCGCCGCGGCCACGATTCTCGGCGCGGGGGAGACCGTGGGCGTGGGCATGCCCATCATGATCAATTTCAGCCGCCCCATCACCGACAGGGCCGCGGTGGAGCGGGCGCTGCAGATCTGGTCGAGCAAGCCGGTCACCGGGGCCTGGTACTGGGTGAACAGCAAGAGCGTGTGGTTCCGGCCCCGGCACTACTGGCCCGCGCACACCCGGGTGCGCTTCACCGCGCACCTGGCCGGGCTGCAGGGGGCGCCCGGGGTCTACGGGAAGTCCGACCTGACCCAGCACTTCCGGATCGGTGACTCGCTCATCGCCGTGGCCAGCGCCGCTACCCACCACATGAAGGTCTGGTGGAACGGCAGGCTCGCCGGGGACTGGCCGGTCAGCACGGGCCGGCCGGGGATGGACACCCCGGACGGCCGGTACCTGTCCTTCGCCAAGGGCAGCCCGGTGGACATGAACTCGGCCAGCTACGGCGTGGGCCCGGGGATGCCCGGCTACTACAACGAACTGGTCTACGACGCGGTGCAGTTCACCTTCAGCGGTGACTACGTGCACAGCGCACCGTGGTCCGTGGGCGAGCAGGGGATCAGCAACGTGAGCCATGGCTGCGTCAACCTGGCCCCCGGCTACGCGGCCTGGTTCTACGGCCATTCGGTGCTGGGTGACCCGATCAGCGTGGTGGGCAGCCCGGTCGCCGGGACCTGGGGTGACGGCTGGACCATCTACTTCCTCGGCTGGCGCAAGCTGCTCGCCGGCAGCGCCACCGGGGACGCGGTGCTGGTCAGCCGGGATGGCAGCCGGCTCGCGGCCGCATCCGCAGCGCGCTGACCTGGGCCCGCTGGCTCGCTGGCCGGGCCCGCTGGCCCGGGGCCCGCTCTGGCCAAGGAAAGGTCCCTGGGGCACGAGACCGTGCCCCAGGGACCTGACCCGGGTCCTCAGTGACCGAGCGTTCCTCAGTGACCGCCGGGATCCTCCGGGCTGTCCTGCCCGAGGAGGGTCTTGCCGCCCTCCCCGGAGGTGACGGCGGCCTGTTCCGGCTCGCCGTGCCCGTTGCTGACCGTGCCCGTGACCGTTGCCGTGGCCGTTGCCGTGACCGTTGGTGCCGTGCCCGTTGCCCACCGGGAGCGGCACGCTCTCGGTCACGACCCGCCTCAGCCTCAGCCGCAGCTTGCCCACCGCGCCCCGGGTGGCCGGGTCGGGCACCTCGCTGTCGTCGCCCGGGCCCGCTTCCAGGGCCAGCTCGTCGGCCCGCGGGGCCTCGAGCACGGCGCGCGTCTCCTCCGGCACCGGCGCGTGCACCTCGATGTACTCGCCGCTGGGCCGCTGGTAGATGATGCCGGTCTCGTAACCGTGCAGCAGCATCTCCGCGTCCTTGCGCTGCAGGCCGAGGCAGATCCGCTTGGTCACGATGTAGGCGACCACCGGCCCGATGAACGACCGCATACCGCGCGATCTCCGTGGTGAGGTACAGCGAGATATTGAAGTGGTCGGCGATCACGTCGTTGGCGCCTTCCAGCCACATGATGCCGTACCAGGTGATGACCGCCATGCCGATGGCGGTGCGGGTGGCCGCGTTGCGCGGCCGGTCGTTGACGTGATGCTCGCGGTTGTCCCCGGTGATCCAGCGTTCCAGGAACGGCCACAACGCCGCGCCGGTGAACAGGAGGCCCAGCGGCACCAGCGCCGGGATCAGCACGTTCCAGGAAATCGTGTGGCCCGCGATGTTCCACGCCCAGTTGGGGAAGATGCGCAGCGCGCCTTCGAGCATGCCCATGTAGAAGTCCGGCTGCGAGTCCGAGGACATGGCCACCGGGTTGTACGGGCCGTACAGCCAGACCGGGTTGATCTGGGCGAGGCAGCCCAGCAGGGCCAGCAAGCCGAAGACGAAGAAGAAGAACGCCCCCGTCTTGGCCATGAAGTACGGGTACAGCGGCTGGCCCACGACGTTCTTGTCGGTCCGCCCCTTGCCCGGCATCTGGGTGTGCTTCTGGTGGAACATCAGGAACAGGTGCGCGGTGATCAGGGCGAGCAGCAGCCCGGGAATCAGCAGCACGTGGATGATGTACAGCCGCGGGATGATGTCGGTGCCGGGGAACTGCCCGCCGAACAGGAAGAACGACAGGTAGGTGCCGACGATCGGGATCCCCAGCAGCACGCCTTCGAGGATGCGCAGGCCCGGCGCCGGACAGCAGGTCGTCGGGCAGCGAGTAGCCGAACAGGCCTTCCAGCATGCCCAGCGTGAACAGGACGATCCCGATGAGCCAGTTCAGCTCGCGGGGCTTCCGGTACGCCCCGGTGAAGAAGATCCTGATCATGTGGGCCATGATCGCCGCCATGAACAGGTCCGCCGCCCAGTGGTGGATCTGCCGCATGAGCAGCCCGCCGCGCACGTCGAAGCTGATGTTCAGGGTCGAGGCGTAGGCCTCGCTCATCCGCACGCCATCGAGCCTGGTGTAGGTGCCGTGATAGATCACGGAACTCATGCTGGGCTTGAAGAAGAACGTCAGGAACGTGCCGGTGAGCAGCAGGATGATGAACGAGTAGAGCGCGATCTCGCCGAGCAGGAACGTCCAGTGGTCCGGGAAGACCTTCTTCAGCAGGGTGCGCGTCCCCTTGGCGGCGCGCAGCCGGTCATCGAGGAACGTTCCGGTGCCCGCGAGCACCTTCTCGACCGGGCCCTCGCCGGCGGTGCCGACTGGAGCCTCGTTGGTACTACTCATCCCCGCTCCCAGAAAGCTGGCCCGACCGGAACTTTGAAGTCGCTCAGCGCGACCAGGTACCCCTCGGAGTTCACGCCCATCGGCAACTGCGGCAGCGGCCGGTTCGCCGGGCCGAAGAGCACGGTGGCGCCCTTGGTGGCGTCGAACGTGGACTGGTGGCAGGGGCACAGAATGTGGTGCGTGGTCTGCTCGTAGAGCGCCACCGGGCAGCCGACGTGGGTGCAGATCTTCGAGTAGGCGACGATGTTGTCCACGGTCCAGTTCAGGTTCGTGGGGTACTTGAGCTCGCCGGGCTCGAACTTGATGATGATCACTGTCGCCTTGACCAGCGCATCGTCGTTGTCCTGGAAGCCCTCGGGGATCACGGTGATCATCCCGCCCGGCGAGTCGAACTCGGCCGGCTTGATGGGCCGGCCGGTGTCGCTGATGACCAGCCGCAGCCCCTTGCGCCACACGGTGTACCGCAGCTTGGTGCCGGGCAGCGGGCCCAGGTCGCGCAGCAGGACGATCGGCGCCACGAGCAGCGGCAGGGTGGCGGCGATCAGGGTCCGGCGCAGCAGGGGCCGCTTGACGAACTGGCTGGCCTCGGCGCCTTCGCGGAACGTCTCCGCGAACGCCTCCCGGTCCGGCTCGGACGAGGCCAGCGGCTTGCGGGCCTCGGTGAGCTCCACGTCCGGCATCAGCCGCCGGACCCAGATGACCGCGCCCACCCCCAGGGCGAGGAAGGCCACCGCCATGGAGATGCCCAGGGCCAGGTTGGACCGCAGCACCGCGTCCACGGAGACGCGGACCGGCAGCCCGATGTAGGCCGCGATGAACCCGATCCCGGCCAGCATGGACAGGATGAACAGGGCGGCCACGATGCGCTCGGCCCGCTTGGCCCCGGCCAGGTCATCAGGGTCGGCCGGCAGTTCCCGGACCGGGGCGGGCGGCGCGTCCGTCTGGACCGTGCCCAGCAGCGTCCGCTCCTCCGCCGGCGGCGGGGTACCGATCACCCGGTGCGGAGCCCGCGACGACTCGGCCTCGTCCTCCGGCCCGCCTGGTGTATCCCTCTGTGCTGCTCATTCGTGCACCCGCCGCTTTGCCGTGATCCAGATTGCGAGCCAGCACCAGCGCGCCGATCCCGCCGATCCAGCCGACCAGCCCCTCGGTTACCGGCCCGACGCGGCCGAGGCTGAAGCCGCCGGGGTTGGGCGAGGATCGCGTCTCTGTCACATACGCGATGATGTCGCGCTTCTCACTCGGAGTGATCGTGGTGTCGTTGAACACGGGCATGGCCTCCGGGCCGGTGAGCATGGCCTCGTAGATCTGGGTCGGCGTGGACTGGGTGAGCGCGGGGGCGTACTTCCCCTCGGTGAGGGCCCCGCCCGCCCCCACGAAGTTGTGGCACTGGGCACAGTTCGTGCTGAACAGTTCCTGGCCGAGGCCCACGTCCGCGCCCTGGGTGCTCACCTGGCTGGCATCCGGGATGGCCGGGCCGCCGCCGAGCGACGCGATGTAGGCCGCGATCTCATGAGTCTGCTCGGGAGTGAGCACCGGCGGCTTGCGCGGCGCCTCGGCCTCAATCTCCTTGAGCGGCATCCGGCCGGTGCTGACCTGGAAGTCCACCGCGGCCGCGCCCACCCCGATCAGGCTCGGGCCGGTGTTGGTGCCCTGGGCCATGTACCCGTGGCAGCTGGAGCAGTTCTGCACGAACAACTGCCGGCCCAGGCTGGTCTGGCGCTGGGAGGCGGCGGGGGCGGACGCGGAGGCCGGGCTGCCCTGGGTGGTGAACGCCGCGTACACGACGCCCACCGCGATGAGCCCAAGCAGCACCACGGCATATCCGGCGACCGGACGCCGGCGCCGCGCGATGATCCAGCTCAATGGAGAGCCCTCGTCTTCTGGTCTGTGCTCTTGTGGTTGGGAGGTGGACCGCTGCTCTGCTCAGGTATTCGGTGCAGCGGCCCTCAGTGGATGAGGTAGATCGTGGTGAACAGGCCGATCCACACGACATCCACGAAGTGCCAGTAGTAGGAGACAACGATGGCGCTGACCTGCTGCTCGTGCGTGAAGGTCTTCGCCACGTAGGTGCGGCCCAGCACGAAGAGGAACGCGATGAGCCCGCCGGTCACGTGCAGGCCGTGGAACCCGGTGGGGATGTAGAACACCGAGCCGTACGCGCTGGACGGACAGGGTCAGGTGCTGGTCGCGGATCAGGCTGCAGGTACTCGAAGCCCTGGCCGCAGACGAAGTACAGGCCCATCAGGAACGACAGGACGTACCACTCCCGCAGTCCCCAGCGGGAGACCTGCCAGATCCGGCCGGCCCGCCTGACCTGCCCGCGCTCGACGGCGAACACGCCGAGCTGGCAGGTCACACTGGACAGCAGCAGGACCGTGGTGTTGATCGACCCGAGGGTGAGATCCAGGTGGGCGCCCGGCCAGGGGAGGCCGTTGCCCTTGTCCACGGAGCGGATCGTGAAGTAGATCGCGAACAGCGCCGCGAAGAACATGAGTTCCGAGGAAAGCCACACGATGGTGCCCACGCTGACCAGGTTCGGCCGCGCGGTGGGCGGGCGGGGAGTGGGTGCCTTCTCGGTGACGGATGCGGTGGCCACGAGGTCATTATTACGACAACCCGTAGGCGAGCGTCGGCCGACCCCCCGTGTCGGTACCATCCACTTCATGAAGGTCGTTGTCTACAGCCATGATGCGGACACCCGCGCCCGCATGCAGCTTGCCATCGGGCGCCGCCCCGCCCCCGACGTACCCGAGGCGGAGATCATTCCGGTCGCCACCGAGCCGGCGCTCATCCGCCTGCTCGACGCGGGCGGCGCGGACGTCATGGTCCTGGACGGCGAGGCCCAGCCGGCCGGCGGCATGGGGGTCTGCCGCCAGGCCAAGGACGAGATCCACGACTGCCCGCCGGTGCTGCTGGTCGTCGGCCGGGTGGACGATGGCTGGCTCGCCACCTGGTCTGGTGCGGACGCCGTGACCAGCCACCCGATCGACCCGGTCCCGTTCGCGGCCGCCCTGGCGGGACTGATGCGCCAGCGGGCCGAGCACCTGGCCGCCCAGGCCGGCGGCTGACCAGCCCGGCGAAGGAGCCGGTCGAATGCGATCCGACCGCGCCGCCCGGGCTGAGCTGGCGTGCCCTGATCGGCGCGCTGATCCGGGGCGAGACCCTCAGCCAGGACGAGGCCGCCTGGGCGATGAACGAGATCATGGAGGGCGCCGCGACCCCGGTCCAGGTGGCCGGGTTCGCCGTGGCCCTGCGGATGAAGGGCGAGACTCCCGGCGAGGTGGCTGGGCTCTCCGAGGTCATGCTGCGCCGGGCCACCCCGATCAGCGTGCCCGGCGACCTCGTTGACCTGGTCGGAACGGGCGGGGACGGCGCGCACACGGTGAACATCTCCACCATGGGCGCGATCGTCGCCGCGGCGGCCGGCGTGCGGGTGGTCAAGCACGGCAACCGCGCCGCCTCGTCCGCCTGCGGCGCGGCGGACGTGCTCGAGGCGCTGGGCGTCGTGATCAACCTGCCCCCGGCGGCCAGCGCGCGGCTGGCCGAGGAGACGGGGATCGCGTTCCTGTTCGCCCCGCTCTACCACCCGGCCTTCCGGCACGCCTCGGTCGCCCGGGGCGAGCTCGGCGTGCCCACCGTGTTCAACTCCCTCGGCCCGGTGTCCAACCCGGCCCGGCCGGGGGCCCAGGCGGTGGGCGTCTCGGACCCGCGGATGGGCGGCGTCATCGCCGGGGTGCTGGCCGGCCGCGGCTCCTCGGCGCTGGTCTTCCACGGCGCCGACGGGCTGGACGAGCTGACCCCGACGACCACCTCCACCGTCTGGGTGGTGCACGAGGGCACGGTGGCCCAGACCGTCTTCGATCCCGCGGTGCTGGGGCTGGACCGGGCCCGGCCGGAGGACCTGCGCGGCGGTGATCGCGAGTACAACGCCGCCGTGGCCCGCGCGGTGCTCGGCGGTGAGCGGGGCCCGGTGCGGGACACCGTAGCCCTGAACGCGGCCGCGGCGCTCGCCGCCGCCGCCGGGGTTCCGGGTGCCGACGCGCTGGACAAGGCCCTCACCGAGGCGTTCGCGCGGGCCAGTGAGGCCCTTGATTCCGGCGCCGCGGCGGAGTTGCTGGACCGCTGGGTAGCGGTCAGCCGGCAGCTTCGCTCAGCGGCTGACTGGGTCTAGGCCTCTTCGTAGCCCAGCGCGAACGCGGCCTCGAGGTCATGCCGCGAATAGGTGCGGAACGCGATGTGGGTCTCGGTGTGCGTGACGCCGTCGACCCGGTTGATCGTGCCCGGGATGACGTCGGCCAGCTCCTCGTGCGCCCGCACCCGGACCAGGGCCACCAGGTCGAATTCCCCGGTCACCGAGTAGACCTCGGTGACCTGCGGGATCTGGGCGACTATCTCCGCTGTCTCGGGGATCCTCGCCACATCGGCCTTCAACAGCACGATCGCGGTGATCACCTGCCGCCTCCTCATGGCCGTCTGCCGGGGACCTTCCGGCGTAGCGTACCGCTGCTCAGCGGCCCGGCTGCGGACCCTGCACCGCGGCGGCGGAGAGATGGGCAGCCGGCCGGCGCGCGGCGGCCCGCTCCGCCGCGCTGAGCTGGGCGAGGGTCCGTACGCCGGTCGCGGCCAGCCGGTCCAGCAGGGCCGCCAGCACCGCCGCGGTGGCCCGGGCGTCGGCCAGGGCGCGATGGCGGGGCGTGGCGGGCGCCCCGAAGAAATCCGCCAGGGTGGCGAGCTTGCAGTTCGGCACCTCGTCCTCGGTGAGCAGCAGCCGGGCCAGCGTGACCGTGTCCAGCACCGGCGGGGCGGGCCAGCGCCGCCCGGTTCCGGCGCACGCCGCGCTGAGGAAGCCGACGTCGAAGGGCGCGTTGTGCGCGGTGAGCACGCTCCCGCGGGCGAAGTCGAGGAAGCGGGGCAGGACCGCGCCGACCGGGGGAGCGAGGGTGACCATGGCGTCGGTGATGCCGGTCAGGGTGACGATGTCGGGCGGGATCGGCCGGCCCGGGTTGACCAGGGCGGCGAACTCGCCGCGGACCTCGCCGCCGCTCAGCCGGACCGCGCCGATCTCGGTGATGCCGTCCGCGTCCGGTGACCATCCCGTGGTCTCCACGTCCACCACGACGAAGTCCAGCGTCGCCGAGCGGCCGCCGCCGGATTCCGGGGGTCCACGGGTGGCGCAGGCGCATCCTGGCGGCCGCCGCCAGCTCCCTTACTGGCCCGTCGAGCATGATCACGCTGTCACGGTAGGCGGGGGTACCGACACTCCGGGCCAAGGCTCGCCGGCGCACTCGGCGGGCCAGGGCTGGCTGGGCCGGCCGGCCGGGCCATGGCCCAGCGGCGGCGCTGCCGGCCTGGCCCAGGCTCAGCTCAGCTCGGCCCGGTAGCACTCCGTCACGTAGGGCAGCACCAGCTCACCCGCCCCGGCCGGGCCGAGCACGGCGGTCGGCGAGGTGGGCCACCCCGGCCAGCACCGCGGCCCGCTCCTGGTCCGGCATCGTGATCACGTAGCTGCGCGAGGCCGCCAGGTCGATCAGCTCGTCCCGGCTGAGCCGGTGCGTCCACTCCACATCACGGTGTTCGACCGGCCCGAACGGTGGACCGATGATCCCCCGGTCCTCGCGGTGGTGCTCGCCCGGGTCGTGCAGGATCCGGCCGAGCTCGGCCACCCAGTCCTCCCGCTCGTCCCGGATATTCCACACCAGGCCGAGCCGCCCGCCCGGGACGAGCACCCGGGCCACCTCCGGGACCGCGCGGCTGCGGTCCACCCAGTGCCACGCCTGGGCGACCAGCACCGCGTCGACGGAGTGGTCGGGCAGCGGGATCTCCTCCGCCGATCCGGCGTGCACCGCCACGCCCGGGACCGCGCGGGCCAGTTGCTCCCGCATGCCCTCGGAGGGCTCCACCGCGATCACGTCCAGTCCGCGGTCGCGGAGCTGGCGGGTCAGCTTCCCGGTGCCCGCGCCGAGATCGAGTACCCGCGACGCGCCCTCCGGCAGCAGCCAGTCCACCGCCTCAGGCGGATACGGCGGGCGGCCCCGCTCGTAGGCGGCCGCGGCCGCGCCGAAGGATGAGGCCTGCCGCCTGCGCTGTGCTGCGTTGTGGGTGTCACCGGGCATGCGGGAATTCTCCCAGGCTCGCCGGGGCCACGCACGGGCAGGGGCCGCCCGGGGCAGGCCGCGCTGGCCTGCCGGGCGTGCGCCGGGTGACGGGCCGGGGCCGGAGTGTCAGTACCCCCGCCTAGCGTGAGCCCCGATGCACCCCGCCGCGGGTGCCGTGACGACCGGCCCGGCCCCGGGCCCGGCCGGGAGCCCGACCAGAGGAGGAGAGATGCTGATCGAGTGTGACCGCTGTGAAATGCGCGACATCGCCTGCCCGGACTGCGTGGTGACCCACCTGCTCGCCGACGGGGAGCCGGTCGCCGACCTGGACCCCGCCGAGCGGCGGGCGCTCCGGGTGCTCGCGGACGCGCGGCTGGTCTCACCGCTGCTGCTGCGTCCCTCAGCCAAGGCATCCTGACCCGGGACGCGGCCTCCTGGCCGGGACACGCCGGCGTCCTGGCCGCGACACGCCGGCGCTCCGGCGCGCGACACGCCGGCATTCAGGCCACGACACGCCGGCGCCGGGCCTCGCGGCCGGCCTGACCGGAACCCCGTCCCTGGGGGCAATCTGCGGGAACAGAAATGCCTGGCCATGGTCAAGCAGGTCACCGGAGTTCGCGAAGCGGTTGAATTCCCCTTGTGAGCTTCACTAGTGTCAGCCCCGGTCGGTTCGCTCCCCAGCCACCACTATGGTGACGGCGGCCGGCCACCGCTGAGTCTTCGAGCTGGCCTACGACGGCCAGCCGGAGAGCCGGGGACCCATCGGAGGACTGTCCCGGGATAAGCCCGGAACGAGAGTCCTTCAGGGGTGAATCGGCCAGGTCGCGTCATGGCTCGCTGCATCGCGGTCACCGCGGTGCGGTCTGCCGTACCGTGATCCGGCCGTAGGGCATCTTCCACAGCCCGAACCCGTCAGCTCACCCGGTAGGCGGAGTGGAAGAAGGAGCGTGATCACGTACGTGAGTACGCGTCCAGCTGACGAGCCTGCCCGCTCGCCGCGCACGTCAATCCCGGGCACCTCGGCCGGGGCAGGACAGCCTTGCGCCGGACAGCCCTGCATAAGACAGCACTGCGCCGCGGGCTGGCCATCGGGGCCAGCGTGATGGCGGCCGGGGCCCTGGCCACCTTCGCCGGTTCCGCCGGAGCCGCACCCAAGCCGACCGTCAGCCAGGTCCAGAAGTCGGTGAACCGGCTCACCTCCCAGGAGGACCAGGCGGCCCAGCAGTACGACCAGTCCGAGCAGCAGCTCAGCAGCGCCAAGCAGCGCCTGGCCCTGGTCAACCGCGAGGTCAAGACGGACCAGGCCAAGTTCGAGTCGATGCGCAGCCAGATCGCGGCCATCGCCTCGACGGCCTACGAGAACGGCAACATGACCTCCATGGGGGCCCTGCTGACCTCGAACAACCCCCAGGCCGTGCTCAGCCAGGCGTCGGTGCTGCTGCAGCTGTCCAGTGACCGGTCCGCTCAGGTGAATGAGTTCATCCAGACGGCCCGCCAGCTCCAGCAGGCCCAGCTCACCGCGCTCCGGACCAAGCAGGCCATGGCGACCCTGGACGCGCAGCGCCTGGCCCGCAAGAAGTCGCTCGGCAAGTCGCTGTCGCAGAAGAAGGCCCTGCTGGCCACGCTCACCGCGCAGCAGCAGCAGACCGTGACCACCACCTCGACGATCGGGGACGGCGGCACCACGAAGGCGACCAACCCGGTCCCGGTCAGCGGCGCAGCAGGCCAGGCCGTGGCCTATGCCTATTCCAAGCTGGGCGACCCGTACGTGTACGGGGCGACCGGGCCGAGCTCGTTCGACTGCTCGGGCCTGGTCCAGGCGGCCTGGGCCTCCGCCGGGGTCGCGATCCCGCGTACCACCTACGAGCAGGTGGCGGCCCTGCCGGCGGTTTCCACCTCCGACCTGCAGCCCGGCGATCTCCTGTTCTTCGACGGAGACGGCCACGTCGGGCATGTACGTCGGCGGCGGCGACCTGATCGACGCGCCGCAGACCGGCGAGGACGTGGAGAAGGTCCCGCTGTCCGGCTGGTACAGCGCCAACCTGGACAGCGCCGCGAGGCCCTGAGCCAGCCCAGCTCAGCTGACGCGGCATAGCGGCGCCCCGGGAACGTTCCGGGGGCGCCGCTATGATCTTCCCCAGATGGCAAAGATCCTGATCGTCACCAACGACTTCCCGCCGCGGGCAGGCGGCATCCAGTCGTTCGTGCACGCCCTGGCCCTGCGGCTGCCTCCCGGCCAGGTGGTCGTGTACGCCCCCGCCTGGGAGGGCGCCGCCGAATTCGACCAGCGGCAGCCGTTCCCGGTGCTGCGCCACCCCACCTCGCTGATGCTGCCGGTGCCCTCGGTGCGCCGCCGCGCGGTCCGGGCCCTGACCGAGCACGGCTGTGACACGGTGCTGTTCGGCGCGGCCGCGCCGCTGGGACTGCTGGCTCCCGCGCTCCGCGGCGCCGGGGCCCGGCGGATCGTGGCCCTGACCCACGGCCACGAGGCCGGCTGGGCGGCGCTGCCGGTCGCCCGCAGCCTGCTGCGCCGGATCGGTGACTCGGTCGACGTCGTCACCTACCTCGGTGAGTACTTCCGGGTCCGGCTGGCCCGGGCCCTGTCACCCGAGGCCGCGGCCCGGATGGCCCGGCTGGCCCCGGGCGTGGACAACGCGGCCTTCCACCCCGGCGCGGGCGGGGCCGCGATCCGCGACCGGCTCGGCCTGGCCGGCCGCCCCGTGGTGGTGTGCGTGTCGCGGCTGGTCAAGCGCAAGGGCCAGGACACCCTCATCCGGGCCTGGCCGCTGGTCCGGGCGCCCGGCGATCCGGTCCTCCTGCTGGTCGGCGGCGGCCCGGACGACGAGCGGCTGCGCCAGCTGGCCCGCGAGCTCGGCGTCGCCGGCTCGGTCGTGTTCGCCGGGCAGGTCCCGGACGGGGACCTGCCCGCGTACTACGACGCGGGCGACGTCTTCGCGATGCCCTGCCGGACCCGCCGCCGCGGCCTGGACGTCGAGGGCCTGGGCATCGTCTACCTGGAGGCCTCCGCGACCGGGCTGCCGGTCATCGCGGGTGACTCGGGCGGCGCGCCGGACGCCGTGCTCAACGGCGAGACCGGGTACGTGGTCCCGGGCCGCGACGTGACCGCCCTCGCGGCCCGGCTCACCGAGCTGCTCGCCGACCCGGCCGGGGCCCGGGCCATGGGGGAGAAGGGCCTGGCCTGGGTGGACCGCGAATGGCGCTGGGACCTGGTGGCGCGGCGGCTCGACCAGATCCTGGCCCGCTGAGCCGCCGCTCCGGTCAGCCGGGTCGGCCGGTCAGCTCCCGGTCACTCGTAGAGGGCGTCGATGTCCGCGGCGAAGTCCTTGGCCACCACGCCCCGGCGGACCTTGAGGGACGGCGTGAGGTAGCCGTCCTGCTCGGTGAAATCGACCGGGAGTATCCGGAACCGGCGGATCGACTCGGCCCGGGAAACCGCCTTGTTGGCGTCGTCCACCGCGATCTGGATCTCGGCGATCAGCTCGGGGTTGTCCGCCAGCTCCGCCAGGCTGGCCGAGGCCAGCTGCGGGTGCCGCCCCTTCCAGGGCTCCAGGGCCTCCTCGTCGAGGGTCACCAGGCAGGCGACGTAGGGCCGGCCGTCCCCCACCACCATGCACTGGCTGACCAGCGGATGCGCGCGCAGCCGGTCCTCCAGCACCGCCGGGGCGACGTTCTTGCCCCCGGCGGTGACGATGATGTCCTTCTTCCGGCCGGTCACCCGCAGGTGGCCGTCCGTCGAGCTCACCCAGGTCGCCGGTGTGCAGCCAGCCGTCGGGGTCGATCATCTCGGCGGTCGCGGCCTCGTTGTGCCAGTAACCCAGGAAGACGTTCGGCCCGGACACGAGGATCTCGCCGTCGTCGGCTATCCGGACCGTCACCCCGGGCACCGGCAGCCCGACCGTGCCGATCTTGTTATTGCTGGGCAGGTTGGCCGAGACCACCGGGCTGGTCTCGGTGAGGCCGTAGCCCTCCAGGACGGTGATGCCCACGCCGCGGAAGAAGTGCCCGAGCCGCTCGCCCAGCGGGGCGCCGCCGGACACGGCGTACTGGACCCGCCCGCCGGTCGCCGCGCGCAGCTTGCTGTAGACGAGCCGGTCGTAGAGGGCGTGCGCGGCCCGCAGCCCCAGGCCCTGGCGGCCGGGGACGGCCCGTCCCTCGACGCCCAGGGTCTTGCTCCACTCGATCGCCGTCCGCGCGGCCGCCGCGAAGATGCGGGCTCTTCAGCGGGCTCGCCGAGGCCTGCAGTTCCGCGCCGCTGTACACCTTCTCGAAGACCCTCGGGACGGCCAGGATGAACGTCGGCTGGAAGCTCCCCAGGTCGGCTACGAGGTTCGCCGCATCCGGCGGTGTGCCCGAGGACGGTGCCCGACTCGAGGCAGCCGACCTGGATGATCCGCGCGAAGGAATGCGCCAGGGGCAGGAACAGCAGGGCCGAGCGCCCGGACACGGTGAAGATCTCCGGCAGGGCGCCGATCGCGTTGCGCACGTCGGCGAGCATGTTCGCGTGCGTGAGCTGGCATCCCTTGGGGCGGCCCGTGGTCCCGGAGGTGTAGATGATGGTGGCCAGGTCGGCGGCGGCTGCGGGCCGAGCGCCGCTCGGCCAGCGCATCGTCACTGACCGCGGCACCCGTCTGCGGCCAGGCTGTCCAGCGGCCTGGCCGCATCCGCGCCGCTCGCTGGCCCCGCCTTCGATCAGCCAGATCCGCTCCACAGCCGGGCAGCCGGCCCAGCACCTCGGCGATGGCCTCCGATGTGCGCGGGGTCTCGGCGATCAGGGCCCGGGCGCCTGAGTCGCTCAGGATCCACTCCACCTGCTCGGCGGAGGACGTCTCGTAGATGGGCACCGTGACCGCGCCAGCCGCGAGGATCGCGTAGTCGGCGAGCGTCCACTCGTACCTGGTCCGGGACAGCAGGGCCACCCGGTCGCCTGCCCCGATGCCGGCCGCGATGAGCCCCTTGGCCAGCGCCGTGACCTCGCCGCGGAACTGCGCGGCGGTTACCTCGCGCCAGGGCGGGCCGCCGCCGTCGGCCTGGCGGCGCATGATCACGGCCTCGGGCTCGCGATCCGCGCGCTCGAAGACCACGTCGGCGAGACTGGCCGACGGCGCGATCTCCACCACAGCGGGGATGCTGTATTCCTGCATGACAGCTCCTGCCGGTCATGTTGTGTTCTCCGGTGAACGACTGCACCGTACCCCGGCCTGGCCCCCCGGAAGCTACCAGCAGGTAGCCCGCTCCAGATTACCCGGGCCAGCCTGCCCTCGCCGGGCCGTCGGTTGTGGCAATCTGACGGGATGCCCACGCCCTGGGAGTACGGCTCCCTGATCATCATTGCCCTCGCTCCCGGCCGAGCAGCAGCCGCCAGAGCACTCGGTCGGCATCCTGGTCACGGCCCTGCAGGCCCGGGTGGTGTCCGTGGTGGAACTCGGTGACCTGACCCCCGGGGAGAGGTACGTCGCCATGAACGCGGTGGGCGAGGAGGGCTGGATCATCACCGGCCCCGGCGTCCGGTCGGACTTCAGCCGGGGGACTCCGGTCCGGATCGGCGGCAACTCGAGGCTGGCCCCCTGGCTGGCGGGGACGCTCGCCAACCACCCGGTGGGTTCGTGGTCCCGCGGGTACTTCGAGTACCCGCTGCGCCGCCCGCACGACTGACGTCCGCCTGGCCCCCCATCGGGGCAGGCCGGGGGACCGCGGGCTTGTACGGTTGGCTCATGCGGGTGCACGTGGTCAGCGACGTTCATGGCCGCGCGGAGGCGCTCGCGGGCGCCGGCGGCGCGGACGGCTTCATCTGCCTGGGCGACCTGCTGCTGTTCATCGACTACGCCGACCACCGGCAGGGCATCTTCCCCGATCTGTTCGGCGCCGAGGCGACGCAGACGTTCGTCGCGCTGCGCCTGGCCAAGCGGTTCGACGAAGCCCGGGAGTTCTCCCGGCGGCTGTGGGGCCAGCTGGACGGTGACCCGTCCGGGTACGTGCAGCAGGCGGCCTCCAGCCAGTACGCGCGACTGTTCGCGGCCATGCCCGAGCCCGCCTACATGACCTACGGCAACGTGGACATCCCGCCGCTGTGGCAGCAGCACCTGAAGCCCGGGCACGAGGTCCTCGACGGGCAGCGGGCCACGCTCGGCGGATGGACCTTCGGGTTCGTCGGCGGCGGGCTGCCTTCCGCCTACCGGACTCCCTACGAGATCGACGAGGACGCCTACGCGGCCAAGGTGACCGCCACCGGCGAGGTTGACGTGCTGTGCACGCACATCCCGCCGGCCGTCCCGCAACTGCTGTACGACACCGTGGCGCGCCGGCTCGAACGGGGCAGCACGGCCATCCTTGACCACATCCGCCGTACCCAGCCCCGGTACGCCCTGTTCGGCCACGTGCACCAGCCGCTGGCCCGCCGGGTCCGGATCGGCCGCACCGAGTGCATCAACGTGGGGCACTTCCGCGCCACCGGGGTCCCGTACGTCCTGGAATGGGAGTAGCCGGCGCAGCTCGCGCGGCCCGGCCGGCGTGCCGGGCGCGGGCGTGGCGGTACGCTCCGAGCATGGCCGACAGGACGACGTCGAGCATCTCCATCGCCGCTACGGGGCCGGACGTGATGGCCGTGATAGCCGATTTCGCCGCTTACCCGCAGTGGGCGGCCGCCGTGCGCTCCGCCGAGGTGATCAGGCGCGACGCGGACGGCCGCCCCAGCCTGGTCCGGTTCAGCCTCGACGCCGGGATGATTAAGGACAGCTACGGCCTTAGTTATGAGTGGGACGACTCCGGGGTTCGCTGGGATCTCGCCGAGCCAGGCTCGGTCATCAGCGCGATGACCGGGGGCTACTCACTGGCTGACGAGGCCCGCGGCACCGAAGTCACCTACGAGCTCAGCGTGGACCTCCGGGTGCCGCTGCTCGGCATGCTGAAGCGGAAGGCAGAGAAGGTCATCATCGACACCGCGCTGAAGGGGCTCAAAGCCCGCGTCGAGGGCCTGCGCGCGCAGGCTGCGGCCGCGGGGGGCACACAGCTGGATAAGGACAGGGAAGAAGGCGCGACGTGACGGAGCGGCAGCCAGGCAGTGACCCGATCGGCGAGCTCCAGCGATGGCTGGTCCGCTCGGGGGCGCGCAGCGTGACCCGGGAACTGGGTGATCAGGTTCGCACCGCGCTCGGCGGCAGCACGCACGGGGACGTGTGGGAGAACGCGACCGCCGACCACGAGGCCCCGGAATGCCAGTGGTGCCCGATCTGCCGGGCCCGGCGCAGGTTCCGGGACTCCGGCCCCGGCCTGTCCTCGGCCGTGGCGGCCGCGGGCGACGCGGTCTCCGTGGTGCTGCAGGACGCGGCGGCCGCGTTCGAGGCGGCCGTGGCCGCGGCGGGACGGCAGGCCCGGCCCCGGGACGACGCCCCGGCCACCGGGGCGGTGTGGGACGAGGCGACCGACGAGCCGGCCCGGCCGCGGCCGCGGGTTCTGCCGGACCCGCCCGCCTGGCCGGACGAACCGGGAGAGCCGTCCAGCCCGGCTGACCCGTGGGCTCAGGCGGCGGCGGGCAGGCTGAACCGCGGCTCAGGCGGGGGCGAGGGCCGGGGGGACCGCCGAACCGGACCCGGCCCGTCCACGCCGCCCAGCCCGGGGGAGCAAAATCCCACGTAACGTTGACCGCGCCTTGGCGTGGGCGCAGCGGATCGCGTGGCATCGTGAAGTGTGGCCTCACATAGTGCGGTGATGCACGCAGCCCGGGCCGCCGGCGGGCACGCTGCCGCAGGGCGGGCACGCTGGGCTGGGTGGCGTCGCGCTCGGTGGCGGGGGCGGTGGCCTGGCTCACCTGATCATCCGGCTGATCATCTGGCGGCTGATCTGGCGGGCAGGCTTTATGCTCTGGCGGATCCACCCGTTCGGGCCGTACATCGTCCTGCTGATCGTCGTAGCCCTGGTGGCGCTGGCCATCCTCAGGTCCCGGCGTGGCCGCGGCTGGCCGGGACCCCGCTTCCCGGGACCCGCCCCGGGCGGGGCAGCAACGGTCCCTTCGGTGACCGCACCGATGACCAGGCAGGCCCGCGCGGCTGGTGACCTCGGACCCGGGCGACTGCGGACCACCGGGCGCCGTCAGACCACCGCCGTCAACCACCTGACCACCGGGCCGTCAGACCACCGCGCCGTCGTCCGGGCCTGAGTCCCGGGGCGGCTTGTCGCCCATCCTGATCACCAGGGTCGCGAAGCCGCCGACGAACGCGGCCACGGCCAGGAATGCGGCCCAGCCCGGGATCGCCCAGCCCACCATGGTGGCCAGCAGCAGGTAGCCGGGACCGCCGAACAGCGCGGCCCAGGCTCCCTTGGCCACCGGGTCGAGCGACGGCAGCGGTGGCGGCACCGGCGGCACGAATTCCCCGTCGTCCGCCGCGGCTGGCGGCACGGGACTGGCCGGGCGGACGATCCGCGGCCGGCCTCCTGGGGCGGGACCGGCGGGGGTGCGGTCTTCGTTGCGGCCGGTGGGACGGGGTCCATGCGCGGCGGGACCGTTGACCGCCGGGCCGGCAGCGGTGGAAGCCGGAGGGCCGTCCGGGCCGGGTCATCGCGGTGGCCCGGGGCCGGGCGGGAGACCGGGCCGTCGGCCGGCCCGGGTCCGGGCGTGCCGCCGGGGTCGGGGCCGAGGTCCAGCGCCGGGTCCGTGTCGTCGCTCAGGTCGAGGGTCAGCGAGGGATCGGTGTCCGGGCCAGCGTCCGGCAGCGTCCCGGCCAGCCGCGAGCCGGGCAGGTTCTCCCGCTCCGGCCACGGCATCGGCCCGCCGTCCGCCTCGGGCTCGGCCTCGTAGTTCGCGATCAGGTCACGCCAGGCGGCTTCCTCGCCGCCCGATGCGCCCCGCCCGCTGCCCTTCACTCCGTCTCCGCATGACTATGCGCACGGACGAACTCCAGGCTCCCCGCGAAGATCGTTGGTGCGTCGTTATCCAGGGTGGCCACATGATAGCTGTCCGGGCAATCACGAACGGTCAGCTGGCCGGCGGGCAGCCCGGCCCGCAGCACCCGCAGGCTGGCCGGGCCCACGACGTGATCGACGGTGCTGCGGTAGACCAGCACCGGCTGGGTCACCTCGTTCAGCTGCGACTGGGTCAGCCGCCACAACGCGGGCAGCGAGGCCGCCGCCCGGACCGGGACCCGGGTGTAGCCGAGTTCGGTGACACCCTCCTTCTTGATGTCACTGGCGATCCCGGGCAGCGACGGAACCACCAGCTTGAGCACCGGCGCCAGCATGAACAGCTTCGTGTCGGCGGCCAGCGACGGGTTGACCAGGACCAGCCCGCTGACGCCGGCCCCGCGCTGCTCGGCCATCCGCAGCGCCAGGCAGCCGCCCATGGACAGGCCCATCACGAAGATCTCGTTGCTCTGCCCGCGCAGCTCCTGGTAACCGCGGTCCGCCTCCGCGTACCAGTCTTCCCACCGGGTGCGGGACATCTCCTGCCAGGTGGTGCCGTGACCGGGCAGCCGGGGCACGGACACCGTCAGGCCCGCCTCGGCCAGGTACTGCGCCCACGGCCGCAGCGACCCCGGGGAGCCGGTGAACCCGTGGCAGAGCAGGACGCCGGTGCCGCTGCTGCCCGCGTGGAAATAGGGTTCCGCGCCTGGGATGACTGGCATGGGTTCATCGTCCTCTACGCCGGGGCCGGGAGTGCGCGCCGCGTCCCCTGAACCGGTGTCCCGGGGACCTGGCCGCGCATCGCACGCTCTGGCATCGTCGCATGGCACGCAGCTTCGCCGCACGCCACCCGGCCGCGTAATCACTGGTGACCGGCAGCCGCTTTCCGGCGTATCTCGTGCGACGATGGGGGCGTGTTCTACTGGGTGGTCAAGGCGATCCTGGGGCCCTTCCTGGCGCTGATCTTCCGGCCCTGGTCGGAGGGCATCGAAAACGTGCCCCGGGAAGGGCCGGCCATCATCGCCAGCAACCACCTCTCCTTCGCCGATCACTTCTTCGGCCCGCTGCCGCTGCCGCGCAAGGTGACCTTCCTGGCCAAGGCGGAGTACTTCACCGGCCGCGGGCTGAAGGGGCTGCTCAGCAAGGCTTTCTTCAGCGGGGTGGGGCAGATCCCGGTGGACCGGGCGGGCGGCCAGGCCAGCGAGCGGGCCATCAACACCGGCCTGCGCGTGCTGGCCCAGGGCAAGCTGCTCGGCATCTACCCGGAGGGCACCCGGACCCCGGACGGGCGGCTCTACCGGGGCAAGACCGGGGTGGCCCGGCTGGCCCTGGAGTCGGGGGCGCCGGTGATCCCGTGCGCCATGCTCGGCACGTTCGACCTGATGCCGTCCGGCAAGCTGATCCCGCGGCTGCGCTACCGGCCCGGCGTCCGGTTCGGCAAGCCGCTGGACTTCTCCCGCTACGCCGGGCTCGAATCAGACCGGCTCGTGCTGCGCGCCGTGACCGACGAGATCATGTACGCGATCATGGCCCTGGCCAGCCAGGAGTACGTGGACGAGGACGCGCAGCGGGCCAAGGAGCGGCTGAAGGCGGAGCACAAGGCCGAGCGGCTGGTTCACGCGTCCACCGAGGGCCGCTCCGGCAGGTAGCCCGGCTGGCCTTCCCGTCCAGGGCCGCCGCGCCGCCGCCACCGGGACCGGAGCCGCGCGGCGCACCGCCCGCCCCGCGCGCTGGACGAGGAGCGCCAGGGCCAGCAGCAGCGCCGCGGCGATGCCGTCCAGCCAGAAGTGGTTGGCGGTGACGACGACCGCGAGCAGGGTGAGCACCGGGTAGCCCAGCGCCAGCCAGCGCCAGCGGCTCCCGGACACCTGCACCACGACCAGGGCCACCAGCAGCGCCCAGCCCACGTGCACCGAGGGCATCGCCGAGAGCTGGTCGGCGTTGAAGCCCGCCACCGAGCCGTAGACCGACTGGCCGTAGCGCGCCGCGGTGTCCACCATGCCGTCGCCCGGGAGCATGCGCGGCGGCGCGACCGGCAGGAACTGGATCAGCAGCGCGCCGGCGGTGAACAGCACCAGCGTGATCCGGACCTGCGGGTACTGCCGGCGATGCCGGGCGTACACCCAGACCAGGCAGCTGATCAGCACCACGAAGTGCAGCGACGCGTAGTACAGGTTGAGCGCCTGGACGAGCAGTGGATGGCCGAGGAACGCGCGCTGGATCTCCGTCTCGCTGGGCAGGTGGACGACCCGTTCGGCGTGCCAGATCCACTGGGCCCGGGCCAGCGCGCCGTCCGGGCCGATCAGGCTGAAGCTCCCCGCCAGCTGCCACAGGGCGAACAGGGCCAGCAGGATGGCGGCTTCCTGCGCGATCCCGGCCGCCATGGCCAGCCGCCGCGGCCAGGGGCGGGCGGCGTCGCCGCCGCCGTCGGCTCGCCTGGCCGTGCTGGCCTGGTCCGTGCTGGCCTGGTTCCTGCTGGCCTGGTTCCGGGCGTCGCGGGTGACGGCGGCCTGGTTCCCGGGTGCTGGCCTGCTGCCGGGGCGGCCGGACCGCGCGGCGGGCCGCCACCGAGGCGCCGCCCAGGCACGCCGCAGTGATCGCCGCCGCCCGCCAGGACAGCTCCAGGTCGATCATGTGGCGCGCCTCCATCCCCGCCGCCGGGTCCCGCCTGGCCTCGTCTGATCAACCAAGCGTCCCCCGCGTCCAGCAAACGCTAAGGTTACGGCCCTTGATTAAAGGAGCGGATTAATGACTGAAATACCGATGGAGCCCCCGGGGATTCCCGGAGCGCCCGGGAGTGATCCGGGAACTCCGAGCGGTCCACCTGGCCGGCGGCGGTGAGCCGGGCGCCCCGGACGAGATCCTGGTGGCCTTCGCGGAGCCGGCCGAGCAGCGCCGGCTCACCGTCCTGGTGCGGATCATCCTGGCGATACCGCACCTGGTCGTGCTGTACGTGCTCAGCATCGCCTCCGAGGTGGTGGCGCTGATCTGCTGGTTCGCCGCGCTGTTCACCGGCCGCCTGCCCGGCGGGCTGGCCGACTTCCAGGTCGGCTACCTGCGCTGGCTGACCCGGTTCTCCGCGTACCTGTTCCTGCTGACGGACGTGTACCCGCCGTTCGAGTTCGCTGAGGCGCAGTACCCGGTCCGGCTGCGGGCGGAGCCGGGCCCGCTCAACCGGCTCGCCGTCCTGTTCCGGATCATCCTGGTCATCCCCGCCTCGATCGTCAGCTGCGGTCCTGGGCTACGGCCTGAGCTTCCTGGTCATGTTCGTGACCTGGCTGATCGTGCTCATCGCGGGCCGGATGCCGCGGCCGCTGCACGAGGCGCTCGCGGCCGCCGCTGCGCTACCACGTCAGGGTAACCGGCTACTTCCTGATGCTCACCGCCCGCTATCCGGGAGGCCTGTTCGGTGACCCGGCCACGTCCGCCTTCGTCGCGGCGCCCGCGGGCGGGGCCTTCCCGGCGGGGCCGGCTGACCCGGCGGCGCCGGCGGCCCCGGGCTGGGGGAGCCTGCTCCCGGCCAGCCTGCGCCGGGCGAGCCTGTGCCGGGCCAGCCTGGGTACGGCCAGCTTGGATACGGCGCCCCGGCGGGCGGCGCGTTCGACTACGGAACCCCGGCGCCGTCCGGCCAGCCCGCCCGGACGGCACGGCGAGCCGGCTACGGCCAGCCCGCGCCGGGCTACGGCCAGCCCGGCGCCGGGCTACGGCCAGCCCGCCGGCTACGGCCAGCCTGCGGCTACGGGCAGCCCGCCGGGTACGGCCAGCCCGCCGGCGCCCGTCCGCTGGCTCGGCGGCGACCAGCCCTGGCGGCTGGTCCTGTCCCAGGCGGCCAAGCGGCTGGTCACCCTGTTCCTGGTGCTGGGCGTGGTCTTCCTGGTGGGCTACGTGGTGCTGATCGGCGTGGTCGCCGCGACCTCCGGCAACAACGGCGTCACCCGGGCCGAGGCGGCGATCTCGGTCGAGAGCTCGTTCGCGACGCTCAGCAGCACGCTGTCCACCTTCGACTCGAAGGTCTCGGCCTGCCAGGGCAAGCTCAGCTGCGTCAACAAGGCTGACGCTCAGATGTCCCAGGCTTTCGGCACGTTTGCCCAGGACATGAGCGGCAAGTCGATGCCCGACGCCGCGTCCACGGCCGCGGCGGACCGGGTGCGGTCGGACGCGAGCCTGGCCAGCAGCGACTTCGCGCGTCTCGCCGCGGTCACGTCGCCGGCGCAGTACCAGCAGGTGGTGGCCAGCACCGGGCTGGAATCCCTGCTCGGCCGCTTCGACGACGACTACCGGGCCCTGGGCGACACCCTCGGCGCCCGCTGACCCCTCCCGCCGCCCGCCTCCGGCCCGCCAGGCGCGCGCGTGGGCCGCATCCAGCGTGCGTCGCACGGGCCACCGTGCGGGGCGTCTGGACCTGCGGACGGGTGAGGTGCTGGGTGGAGCGGGCACGGGAGTCGGCTCAGGGGGCGGACCAGCCTTTGGTGCGGGATACGGCGCGGCGCCAGCGGGCGTAGGCCGCGTCGTCCCGGGGGCCGGGATCGAACCGGCGGTCCAGCCGCCAGGTCGCGGCGAGCTCGTCGGTCGAGGACCAGGTCCCGGTGGCCAGGCCGGCCAGGAACGCGGCCCCCAGCGCGGTGGTCTCACCGACCACCGGGCGTTCCACCGGGACCTGCAGCTGGTCCGCCTGGATCTGCATGAGCAGGTCGTTGGCGCTGGCCCCGCCGTCGGCGCGCAGCACGCGGCCGCCGCCCGGCGAACCGCCCTCCATCATGAGGTCGGCCACGTCGCGCACCTCGAAGGCGATCGCCTCCAGCGTGGCCCGGACCACATGCGCCCGGGTCGTGCCGCGGGTGATGCCGAACATCGCCCCCCGGGCGTCCGGATCCCAGTCGGGCGCGCCCAGGCCGGTCAGGGCGGGCACGAACACCACGCCGCCCGAGTCGGGCACGCTCCGCGCGAGCGCCTCGCTCTGCGCCGCGTGATCCAGCAGGCCGAGCCCGTCCCGCAGCCACTGGACCGCGGCGCCGGTCACGAACACCGAGCCCTCCAGCGCGTAGGTGAGCTGGCCAGAGCCGTCCATCCAGGCCACCGTGGACAGCAGCCCGGCCGCCGAGCGCACGACGTCCGGCCCGGTGTTGGCCAGCACGAAGGACCCGGTCCCGTAGGTGCACTTGGTGTCGCCCGGGCTGAAACAGGCCTGGCCGAACAGCGCCGCCTGCTGGTCACCGGCGATGCCGGCCAGCGGGACGTCCAGGCCGAGGAACGAGGCCGGGTCGGTGCGGGCGGCCACCCCGGTGGACGGCACCACCTCGGGCAGCGCGCGCTGGGGGACCCGCAGCAGGTCGCACAGTTCCGCCGACCACTGGCCGGCCCCGATGTCGAACAGCAGCGTGCGCGAGGCGTTGGAGGCGTCGGTCACGTGCCGCGCGCCCGCGGTCATCCGGGCGATCAGGTAGGAATCCACCGTGCCGCAGGCCAGTGACCCGTCGGCCAGGCCCCGCCAGGTCCCCGGGTCGTGCTCGGCCAGCCAGGTGAGCTTGGTCCCGGTGAAGTACGGGTCGAGGCGCAGCCCGGTCAGGGCGGTCACCCGGGGCTCGTGCCCGGCCTCGCGCAGCGCGTCGCAGATCCGGGCCGTCCGCCGGTCCTGCCACACGATCGCCCGCCGCGGGGCGGCCAGCGTGCCCCGGTCCCAGACCACCGCGGTCTCCCGCTGGTTGGTGATCCCGAGACTGCTGACCGGCGGATCACCCGCCCGGGCCAGGGCCTGGCGGGCCGCGGCCAGGGTCGCCTGCCAGATGTCCTCGGGCAGGTGCTCCACCCAGCCCGGCTCCGGGAAGTACTGCCGGAATTCCTGATATCCGCGCCCGGACACCAGGCCGTCCTCGGTCACGACCAATGCGGTGACGCCGGTTGTCCCGGCGTCGACAGCCAGCACGCTCATGGGGACTAGTGTTGCCCTATGCGAGTTGGAGTGCTGACGGGTGGCGGAGACTGCCCGGGCTTGAATGCGGTCATCCGGGCGCTGGTCCGCCGGGGCACGGCGGAGTTCGGCTACGAGTTCGTGGGCTTCCGCGACGGGTGGCGCGGGCCGCTCGAAGGCGACACCGTGCCCCTCGACGTGCAGGCGGTACGGGGGATCCTGCCGCGGGGCGGGACGATCCTCGGCTCGTCGCGGACCAACCCGCTGGCCGAGAGCGCGGCGAGCGGGGGCCGCTCCGGGGTGGAGCGGATCAAGGACAACCTGTCCGGCCTCGGCGTGGACGCCCTGGTGGCGATCGGCGGGGAGGACACCCTGGGGGTGGCCACCCGGCTGTACGGGGCAGGCGTCCCGGTGGTCGGGGTGCCGAAGACCATCGACAACGACCTGGGCGCCACGGACTACACGTTCGGCTTCGACACCGCGGTGAACATCGCGATGGAGGCCATCGACCGGCTGCACACCACGGCGGAAAGCCACCACCGCGCGCTGATCTGCGAGGTGATGGGGCGGCACGCGGGCTGGATCGCGCTGCACGCCGGGCTGGCCGGCGGGGCCAACGTCATCCTCATCCCGGAGAAGCCCTTCAGCATCGAGAAGGTCTGCGCCTACGTGGAGCACCGGTTCCAGACCCGGTACGCGCCGATCGTGGTGGTGGCCGAGGGCGCCACGCCCCAGGAAGAGGACGTCCAGGTCACCGACCAGCGGCTGGACGCGTTCGGCCACGTGCGGCTGGGCGGCGTCGGCATGATGCTGGCCGACGAGATCGAGAAGCGGACCGGCAAGGAAGCGCGCTGCACCGTGCTGGGCCACGTCCAGCGGGGCGGGACCCCGACCGCATACGACCGGGTGCTCGCCACCCGCTTCGGGATCCACGCGATCGGTGCGGTGCACGACGGCGACTTCGGCACCATGGTGGCGCTGCGCGGTACGGACATCATCCGGGTGCCGCTGACCGAGGCCACCCGCGAGCTCAAGACGGTGCCGCCGGAGCGCTACGCCGAGGCCGAGGTCTTCTTCGGCTGAGCAGTGGGGCTGGCCTCCGCGGCCAGCCGCTCAGCGGACCTGGACGGCGACCAGGCAGGCGTCGTCGCTGGTGTCGGAGCGACGACGCCTGCCTGGTCGCCGTCCAGGTTCGCTGAGCGGCTGGCCGCGGAGGGCCAGCCCCACTGCTCAGCCGAAGAAGACCTCGGCCTCGGCGTAGCGCTCCGGCGGCACCGTCTTGAGCTGAGCAGGGTGGCCTCGGTCAGCGGTACCCCGGATGATGTCCGTACCGCGCAGCGCCACCATGGTGCCGAAGTCGCCGTCGTGCACGGCATCGCGCATCGAGGGTGGCGCGCCGGTAGCCATGGGGGTCCCGCCCCCCGCTGGACGCAGCCCACGGTACCGTGCAGCGCGCTTGCGGGTCCGCTCTCAACTCATCACCAGCTGTGCCGACGCGGCCCAGACGCACATGGCCTGGCTAACGCGAAGTGAACTTGGGCGTGGCCCCCTCAGCCCACACCACGATGGCCGGGTCCCGGGTCTGGAGCCCTAGGCGGCGGGCCCCTCGGAGGACGAGCCATCACAGTGCACCGCCAGCCCGGCGTGCAGCGCGAATGGCGGCCGCCCCATCACTTCCGCAGATCTCGGCGCGGTGGCTTTCCGCCGTGGTGTGCAGCCCGTGGATGGCCTCCATCACTTCTCAGCAGCCAACGTATATAGGCACCAACCACCAGGGTGTCCTCCCCGCGACCGGCCACCAGCCGAGTCTGGTGAGCCTCCGCCGGAGCGGCCTCGCCGCGCTCTCGGCCAGGTTGTGTTCGACGAGCCACGGCTCCACGGCCCCACCGCCGGACCGCCTGCTGAGGGGCACGTGTGGCTCGACTGCGCAGCACCCGTCCCCAACTCATAGCCGAACTTCACCGTGCCCGGCGGAGCCAGCCAGATAACGGCGACATGTCCGCCGCCCGTCAGCACTCCAAAGGCTGGTCCCATGCTGCTGGCCACCACCGGACAACCGCGTCCGAGGAGGGCCTGTTTGGGCATCAGGAATTCCACCAGACACTGGTGCATCTGGCAGCAAATTCTGGCCGCGGCCCGCCAGGCCCTCGCCCAGGCGGATCCGCACCGTCAGCAGCCTCAGGACCAACTGCAGTTGGGCACGCTAGCTGAGCAGCCGGCGAGCCGATCTCGACGCGCTGCGTGAGAGGCGCGCACCGGGTCACCGCCCTAACGGACTACACGAAGGGTTCAGCTCACCTCATTAGCCATGGCGGACACGGGTCGCTGGTGACCTGTACCTGATGGCCGCACGGCGCGCGGCCGGTGACGCATCCTGCTGTAGAATATCATCGACCAGCCGTGGTGGAGCTGCTGAGTGACCTGCTGGGCGCCAGTGCGGTCGCCCGCACCGACCGGCCTCGTTCCTCGGCCTGAACACCCCCGCTGACCGGCATCGCCACGGATCCTTCGTGCTGGCCAATACCGCCCCAGACATCAGGTGCCGGCTGGGTCTCATGAGACAGCTCTGGCCAGCTCACCTACGCGCTGGATGCGTCCGCCTGACGGGGCCGCGATCCGCCGTGGCTGCGGACGGGCTCGGCCTGCTGGATAACAGCAGTGAGCAGAGCGAGGCGCGCAGACGTGCCCGACTCTGGCGGCGTCCGCCCTGACCGGCCTGGGCGCCCGACTGATGCCGACGCCGAGGGCACTGTTCGGCATCACCCGCGGCACCACCCGGGCGCGTGTGGGTCCGGGCCACGCTGGAGGCTCAAGGTGCACACGACGTCACCCTCGTGGGTCACAACCTCAGGTGATGGTGGGCATCCGCAGGACAGCCCGCGTCTGCGGGGCCAGCACAACAACCTGCTGCATCAGGACGACGAACTCCAGGTCGCGGTGCAACACCCGGTCAGTGGGTGAGAGACAACCGCGCTGAGCCTCAAGCCTGGCCGCCGGGACCTGGTCCTCGACGGGCGAACTCGCCGCGACCTGGCGGCTGGACCGCCGGTTCGATACCCGGCCCCCGGGACAAGGCGGCCTACGCCCGCTGCGCGCGCACTATGCACCGCACCAAAGGCTGGTCCGCCCCCTAAGCCGTGCCTCCTCCCCATGCAGCTCCATCCAGCCCCGCCCGTCGACTCACGGCTCGCGGGGCGGGCGGCGCGCACGGGTTGGGTGTTGCCCAGGCCCCAGTAGTCACCGAAGCGGGGCCGACAGGATACCAGCCCGTGCTGGCCAGGTACTGAGTGGGACCGCGGCGAGACGCACGATCACTAGCCACACGTCCGACCCCGCCGCGCCGCTGCACCGCGGCATGGACGCACATCAGGCATCGACTCACTCATTTCCTGGGCGCGACCCCGAAAGCCAGGAACCACTGTTGACGTCAGCTTTGCTTGACGCAGCTGAGCCTGCCCTGCAGGCCGTGACCTCGAGTCGAAGGTCAAGCGTGCTGCTGACGAGCTCTCAACAAGGATCGTCTGGCCTCGGCTGACGCACGTTGTTGCCGGAGGATAACAGCGCACGAACAGCCCACAGAAGCCACACCACGCCACGGGTGGGTCGGCAAGCTCAGCAGCCGCCTGGGAACCGGACCAGCCGCCGCGGTTGGTCGCCACCGAGGCCGCGGACAGCCCCGGCGGGATAGCCCGGCGGGCTGGCCGTCGCCGGCGGTACAAAGAGGCCGTGGCCAGGGGTTGCTCCAGTACCGGCGCCGGGATTGCCGGCTGGCCCGGGCGCTGACGTGCCCGGCGGCGGCTGACCGTACCCCAGGGCTCGGCGGGTGCCGTCCAGGGCCGCGCCGTCGCGCCAGTCGTAGTCGAACCCGCCGCCCGCAGGGGCGCGTATCCGAGCCGGCCGGACCCCGGCTGGCCATACCCTGGCTCGCCGGGCGCGGGCTGGCCGGGCGCAGGCTCCCCGCGGCTGGGCACAGCAGGCGCCGCCGGGTAAGGCAAACCCCGCCCGTGGGCGCCGCGACGAACCCGGAGCTGGCCGGGTCACCGTACAGGCCTCCCGGATAGCGGCGGTGAGCTCAGGAAGTAGCCGGTTACCCTGACGTGGTAGCGCAGGGCGGCCGCGAGCGCCTCGTGCAGCGGCTGCGGCATCCGGCCGCCGATGAGCGCCGATCAGCCAGGCCACGAACAGGACCGGGAAGCTCAGGCCGTAGGCCAGGACGGTCCTGATAATGACCGCGGGGATGATCGGAGTGATCCGGAACAGGACGGCAAGCCGGTTGAGCGGGCCCGGCTCCGCCCGGAGTTGGACCGGGTAGTCGGCTTCAGCCAACTCGAACAGCGGGTACACGTCCATCGTCAGCAGGAACAGGTACGCGGAGAACGGGCCAGCAGCGCAAGTCTCCAACCTGGAAGTCGGCCAGCCCGCCGGGCAGCCGCCCGGTGAACAGCGCGGCGAACCAGCGGATCAGCGCCACCACCTCGGAGGCGATGTCAGCACGTACAGCACGATCAGGTGGGAATCGCCAGGATGATCCGGACCAGGAAGTGGCGTGCGCGGCGCTGCCCGGCCAGGCTCCGCGAAGGCCAGCAGGATCTCGTCCGGGGCGCCCGGCTCACCGCCGCGGCCGGGTGGACCACTCGGCATTCCCGGTTCACTCCGGGGAGCTCCGGGAATCCCCGGGGGGTCCATCGGTATTTCAGTCATTAATCCGCTCCTTTAATAGAGAAGGGCCGTAACCTTAGCGTTTGCCGGACGCAGGGGACCGTTGGTTGATCAGACAGGCCAGCGGGACCCGGCGACGGGGGATGGAGGCGTGCCACAGGTGGATCGACCTTGAGTCCTGTCCTGGCGGGCAGCGGCGATCGCTGCGGCGTGCCTGGCGCGGCGTCTGCGGTGGCGAGCATCCGCCGCGCCGATCCGCGCGGCCCCGGCAGCGGCCCAGCACCGGGAACCAGGCCGCCCGTCACCCGCGACCCGCGAGCCAGGCCAGCACGAACCAGGCCAGCACGAACCAGGGCAGCACGAATACACGCCAGTACGAATCACGCCAACGGCGGCGGCAATACCGCCGGCCATGGCCGCATCGGCTGGCCCTGGCGGCCGGGGTCGCCCAGGAAGCCGCCATCCTGCTGGCCCTGTTTTTGCGCTGTGGCAGCTGGCGGGGAGCTTCAGCCTGATCGGACCGGACGGCGCGCTGGCCCGGGCCCAGTGGATCTGGCACGCCGAACAGGTCGTCCAGCTGGCCAGCGAGACGGAGATCCAGCGCGCGTTTCTCGGCCATCCACTGCTCAGTCAGCAGGCGCTGAATCTGTATTACCTGTCGCTGCATTTCGTTTGCTGATCAGCTGCCTGATCTGGGTGTGCGCCCGGCACCGCGGGCGTACCCGCAGGTCCGGATCACGCTGGTGCTGTACCGCCGCGGGGGCGCTGCTGGTTGGGCTGATGCCGGTGCGCCGCCGCGCATGCTCAGCGGCGTCGGCCTCGTCGACACCGCGGTCGCTAAGCCAGTCGGTCTACGGCTCGTCGCAGCTTCAACGCCGACCAGCTCTCGGCCATGCCCTCGGTGACGTCGGCTGGGCGCTGCTGGTGGCCCTGGTCGTGGTGCAGGTGTCCACGAGCCGCTGGCGCTGGCTGGCGCTGGGCTACCCGGTGCTCACTCCTGCTCGCGGTGGTCGTCACCGCTAACCACTTCTGGCTGGACGGCATCGCCGCGGCAGTACTGCTGGGCCTGGGCGCTCCTCGATCCAGCGCGCGGGGCACGGGCGGCGCGCCGCCGGCTCCGGTCCCGGTGGCGGCGGCGCGGCGGCCCTGGGCGCGAAGGCCAGCCGGGCTACCTGCCGGAGCGGCCCTATACGGTGGACGCGTGAACCGGCCGCTCGGCCTTATGCTCCGCCTTGAGCCGCTGCTTGGCCCGCTGCGCGTCGTCGGCCACGTACTCCTGGCTGGCCAGGGCCATGATCGCGTACAGTGATACTGCGTCAGTCACGGCGCGGCAGCCGAGCCGGTCTGATTCGGCCCGGCGTAGCAGGGAGAATCCGGCGGCTTGCCGAAGCGAACCGCGGCCGGTAACGCAGCCGCGGATAGCTTGCCGGACGGCATCCAGCTGGAATGTGCCGAGCATGGCGCAGGGGATCAGCCGGCGCCCCTGATTCCAGGGCCGGCCGGGCCCCCCGGTCTTGCCCCGGTGCGGCCGCCCTCCGGAGTCCGGGTGCCCTCCGGGTAGATGCCCGGCAGCTTGCCCTGGCCAGCACGCGCAGGCCGGTGTTCGATGGCCCGCTCGCTGGCCTGGCCGCCCGCCCGGTCTACCGGAATCTGCCTATCCCGCTAGAAAAAGCCTTGCTGAGCAGCCTCGGTTCCACCCCGGCCGGTGAAGTATCTCCGCTTTGGCCAGGTAGGTCACCTTACGGGGCAGCGGCAGCGGGCCGAAGAAGTGATCAGCGAAGGAGAGGTGTGGCTGGCGATGATCCGCAAGGGCCTCCCGGGACGCGTTCGAATACCCTCAGACGACCAGGGCCGGAAGATCAGCGCCAGGAAGGGCCCCAGGATGGCCTTGACCAGCCAGTAGGACACGCCCCCATCGTCGCACGGGATACCCAGGAAAGCGGCTGCCGGCGACCAGTGATTACGCGGCCGGGTGAGTGCGGCGAAGCTCGTGCCATGCGACGATGCCAGAGCGTGCGATGCGTGGCCAGGTCCCCGGGACACCTGTTCAGAGGACACGGCGCGCACTCCCGGCCCCGGCGTAGAGGACGATGAACCCATGCCAGTTATCCCAGGCGCGGAACCCTTTTTCCACGCGGGCAGCAGCGGCACCGGGTGCCTGCTCGTCACGGGTTCACCGGCTCCCCGGGGTCGCTGCGGCCGTGGGCCCAGTACCTGGCGGAGGCGGGCCTGACGGTGTCCGTGCCGCGGCTGCCCGGTCACGGCACCACCTGGCAGGAGATGTCCCGCACCCGGTGGGAAGACTGGTACGCGGAGGCGGACCGTGGTTACCAGGAGCTGCGCGGGCACAGCGACGAGATCTTCGTGATGGGCCTGTCCATGGGCGGCTGCCTGGCGCTGCGGATGGCCGAGCAGCGCGGGGCCGGCGTCAGCGGACTGGTCCTGGTCAACCCGTCGCTGGCCGCCGATACGAAGCTGTTCATGCTGGCGCCGGTGCTCAAGCTGGTGGTTCCGTCGCTGCCCGGGATCGCCAGTGACATCAAGAAGGAAGGTGTCACCGAGCTCGGCTACACCCGGGTCCCGGTCCGGGCGGCGGCCTCGCTCCCCGCGTTGTGGCGGCTGACCCAGTCGCAGCTGAACGAGGTGACCCAGCCGGTGCTAGTCTACCGCAGCACCGTCGATCACGTCGTGGGCCCGGCCAGCCTGCGGGTGCTGCGGGCCGGGCTGCCGGCCAGCCAGCTAACCGTTCGTGACTGCCCGGACAGCTATCATGTGGCGACCCTGGATAACGACGCACCAACGATCTTCGCGGGGAGCCTGGAGTTCGTCCGTGCGCATAGTCATGCGGAGACGGAGTGAAGGGCAGCGGGCGGGGCGCGTCGGGCGGCGAGGAAGCCGCCTGGCGTGACCTGATCGCGAACTACGAGGCCGGGCCCGGGGCGGACGGCGACCCGATGCCGTGGCCGGAGCGGGAGAACCTGCCCGGCTCGCGGCTGGCCGGGACCCTGCCGGACGCTGGCCCGGACACCGATCCCTCGCTGACCCTCGACCTGAGCGACGACACGGACCCGGCGCTGGACCTCGGCCCCGACCCCGGCGGCACGCCCGGACCCGGCAGGCCGACGGCCCGGTCTCCCGCCCGGCCCCCGGTTACCGCGATGACCCGGACCCGGACGGCCCTCCGGCTTCCACCGCTGCCGGCCCGGCGGTCAACGGTCCCACCGTGCGTGGACCCGGTCCCACCGGCCGCAACGAAGACCGCACCCCCGCCGGTCCCACCCCAAGAGGCCGGCCGCGGATCGTCCGCCCGGCCAGTCCCGTGCCGCCGGCCGCGGCCGATGACGGGGAATTCGTGCCGCCGGTACCGCCGCCACTGCCGTCGCTCGACCCGGTGGCCAAGGGAGCCTGGGCCGCGTTGTTCGGCGGTCCGGGGTACCTGCTGCTGGCCACCATGGTGGGCTGGGCGATCCCGGGCTGGGCCGCATTCCTGGCCGTGGCCGCGTTCGTGGGCGGCTTCGCGACTCTGGTGATCAGGATGGGTGACAAGCCACCCCGGGATTCAGGCCCGGACGACGGCGCGGTGGTCTGACCGCCTGGTGGTTCGACGGCCCGGTGGTTCGACGGCCCGGTGGTTCGACGGCGCGGGGCCCGGCGACCCGGGGCCTGATAGCCCGCTGGCTGACGGCACCGGGGTCTGAGATCACCAGTCGCGCGGGCCTGCCTGGTCATCGGCGCGGTCACCGAAGGTACCGTTGCTGCCCCGGCGTCCGGGGAAGCGGGGCCCGGGCAAGCGGGGCCCGGGGAAGCGGGGCCCGGGGAAGCGGGGCCCCGGCCAGCTGCGGCCATGCCTGGACCTGAGCACGGCCAGCGTCACCAGGGCGGCGACGATCAGCAGGACGATGTACGGCCCGAACGGGTGGATCCGCCAGAGCATAAAGCCGACCCGCCAGATCAGCCGCCAGATGATCAGCCGGACGATGAGGTGAGCCAGGCCACCGCCGCCAACCGCGACGCTACCCAGCCCCGCGTGCCCGGCGGCTGCGTGCCCGGCGGCTGCGTGCCCGCCGACGGCCCGGGCCGCGTGCATCACCGCGCTAGGGGAAGCCACACTTCACGATGCCATGCGATCGGCTGCGCTCACGCCAAGGCGCGGTCAACGTTACGTGGGATTTTGCTCTCCGGGGCTGGGCGGCGCGGACGGGCCGGGGTCGGGTTCGGCGGTCTCGCCGGCCGGGGCCTGCGCTTCAGGCTGCTCCACCGCCTGAGCGGGCCGTCCAGCCTGCCCGGCCGCCGCCTGAGCCCACGGGTCAGCCACGCTGGATGGCTCGGCCGGTTCGTCCGGCCAGGCGGGCGGGTCCGGTAGAACTCGCGGCCGCGGCCGGGCCGGCTCGTCGGTCGCCTCGTCCCACACCGCCCCGGTCGGCCGGCGCGTCGTCCCGGGCCGGCCCTGCCGTCCGGCGGCGGCCACGGCCGCCTCGAACGCGGCTGCCGCGTCCTGCAGCACCACGGAGACCGCGTCGCCCGCGGCCGCCACGGCCGAAGACAGGCCGGGGCCGGAGTCCCTGAACTTACGCCGGGCCCGGCAGATCGGGCACCACTGGCATTCCGGGGCCTCGTGGGCGGCGGTAGCGTTCTCCACACGTCCCCGTGCGTGCTGCCGCCGAGCACGGTGCGTACCTGATCACTTAGTTCCCGGGTCACGCTGCGCGCCCCCGAGCGGACCAGCCATCGCTGGAGCTCGCCGATCGGATCACTGCCTGGCTGCCGCTCCGTCACGTCGCGCCTTCTTCCCTGTCTTTATCCTGCTGTGTACCCCCCGCGGCGGCAGCCTGCGCGCGCAGGCTCTCGACGCGGGCTTTGAGCCCCTTCAGCGCGGTGTCGATGATGACCTTCTCTGCCTTCCGCTTCAGCATGCCGAGCAGCGGCACCCGGAGGTCCACGCTGAGCTCGTAGGTGACTTCGGTGCCGCGGGCCTCATCAGCCAGTGAGTAACCCCCGGTCATCGCGCTGATGACCGAGCCTGGCTCGGCGAGATCCCAGCGAACCGCCGAGTCGTCCCACTCATAGCTAAGGCCGTAGCTGTCCTTAATCATCCCGGCATCGAGGCTGAACCGGACCAGGCTGGGGCGGCCGTCCGCGTCGCGCCTGATCACCTCGGCGGAGCGCACGGCCGTCGCCCACTGGGGGTAAGCGGCGAAATCGGCTATCACAGCCATCACGTCCGGCCCCGTAGCGGCGATGGAGGTGCTCGACGTCGTCCTGTCGGCCATGCTCGGAGCGTACCGCCACGCCCGCGCCCGGCAAGCCGGCCGGGCCGCGCGAGCTGCGCCGGCTACTCCCATTCCAGGACGTATGGGACCCCGGTGGCGCGGAAGTGCCCCACGTTGATGCACTCGGTGCGGCCGATCCGGACCCGGCGGGCCAGCGGCTGGTGCACGTGGCCGAACAGGGCGTACCGGGGCTGGGTGCGGCGGATGTGGTCAAGGATGGCCGTACTGCCCCGTTCGAGGCGACGTGCCACGGTGTCGTACAGCAGTTGCGGGACGGCCGGGGGGATGTGCGTGCACAGCACGTCAACCTCCCCGGTCGCGGTCACCTTGGCCGCGAAAGCGTCCTCATCAATCTCGTAGGGGGTGCGGTAGGCGGAAGGCAGCCCGCCGCCGACGAACCCGAAGGTCCATCCGCCGAGCGTGGCCTGCTGCCCGTCGAGGACCTCGTGCCCGGGCTTCAGGTGCTGCTGCCACAGCGGCGGGATGTCCACATTGCCGTAGGTCATGTAGGCGGGCTCGGGCATGGCCGCGAACAGTTGCGCGTACTGGCTGGAGGCCGCCTGCTGCACGTGCCCGGACGGGTCACCGTCCAGCTCGCCCCATAGCCGCCGGGAGAACTCACGGGCTTCGTCGAACCGCTTGGCCAGGCGCAGCGCGACGAACGTCTGCGTCGCCTCGGCTCCGAACAGATCGGGGAAGATGCCCTGCCGGTGGTCGGCGTAGTCGATGAACAGCAGCAGGTCACCCAGGCAGATGAAGCCGTCCGCCCCCCCGGCCTGCGCGAGCGCCTCCGCGCGGCCATGTACGTCGCTGACCACGTGCACCCGCATGGGCCAACCGTACAAGCCCGTGTTCCCCCGGCCTGCCCCGACGGGCGGGCGGGCGTTAGTTAGTCGTGCGGGCGGCGCAGCGGGTACTCGAAGTACCCGCGTGACCACAAACCCACCGGATGGTTGGCGAGCGTCCCCGCCAGCCACGGGGCCAGCCTTGAGTTGCCGCCGATCCGGACCGGGGTCCCCCGGCTGAAGTCCGACCGGACGCTGGGGCCGGTGATGATCCAGCCCTCCTCCCCCACCCCGTTCATGGCGACGAACCTCTCGCCCGGGGTCAGGTCACCGAGTTCGACCACGGACACAACACGGGCCTGCAGGGCCGTGACCAGGATGCCGACCGAGTGCTCTGGCGGCTGCTGCTCGGCGGAAGCGAGAGCGATGATGATCAGGGAGCCGTACTCCCAGGGCGTGGGCATCCCGTCAGATTGCCACAACCGACGGCCCGGCGAGGGCAGGCTGGTCCGGGTAGCCTGGAGTGGGCTACCTGCTGGTAGCTTCCGGGGGGCCAGGCCGGGGTACGGTGCAGTCGTTCACCGGAGAACACAACATGACCGGCAGGAGCTGTCATGCAGGAATACGGCATCCCCGCTGTGGTGGAGATCGCGCCGTCGGCCAGTCTCGCCGACGTGGTCTTCGAGCGTGCGGAACGCGAGCCCGAGGCCGTGATGATGCGCCGCCAGGCTGACGGTGGCGGCCCGCCGTGGCGCGATATAACCGCCGCGCAGTTCCGCGGCGAGGTCGCGGCGCTGGCCAAGGGGCTCATCGCGGCCGGCCGGGCCGGCGACCGGGTGGCCCTGCTCTCCCGGACCAGGTACGAGTGGACGCTTGCCGACTACGCGATCCTGGCGGCCAGCGCGGTGACGGTGCCCGTCTACGAAACGTCCTCCGCCGAGCAGGTGGAGTGGATCCTGAGTGACTCAGGCGCCCGGGCCCTGATCGCCGAGACCCCGGCGCACATCGAGGCCATCGGCGAGGTGCTGGGCCGAGCTGCCGGCCGTGGAGCGGATCTGGCTGATCGAAGGCGGCGCCAGCGATGCCGCGGATACGGCCAAGCCGCTCGACAGCCTGGCGGCTGACGGCGCCACCGTGAGTGACGATGCCCTGGCCGAGCGGCACTCGGGGACGCGCGGCCGCCGACCTGGCCACCATCATCTACACCTCCGGGACGACGGGCCGCCCTAAGGGATGCCAGCTCACGCACGCGAACATGCTGGCCGACGTGCGCAACGCGATCGGCGCCCTGCCGGAGATCTTCACCATGTCCGGGCGCTCGGCCTTGCTGTTCCTGCACCTGGCGCA
>CAVUKT010000078.1:0-29035 GCA_963742055.1 uncultured Actinomycetes bacterium
CTGGTCCAGTCTGAGCCGGGAGGAGGACAGGCCTCCAGGTCGTTCCTCCAGCCGGACGCTCCACCTGGACCCGGCCCTCCTCCCGGCATGCCCAAACCTGGCCCGGAAACGCCCCAAAAAACGGGCACAACCGCCCCTTCGTGGCCCTCCTGGACGCGGCCCTGGGCGTGCTGCGGGATCTCGGCGCGACCGTTCTCGACCCGGTCGAGCTGCCCGGCGCGGCCGGTATCAGCGACCCCGAATGGGTTTCGTTGCGGCATGATTTCAAGCGCGAGATCAACGGATACCTGCGGGCGGTGCCCCGCCATGCGCCGCGGTCGCTGGCGGAACTCATCGACTTCAATATCCATAACGGCCCGTCCGTGCTCGCCCACTTCGGCCAGGAAATCTTTGTCCAGGCGGAGGCCACCAGCGGGGATCCCGCCGACCCGGCCGCCCTGGCGGCGCGGGCGGAGGCGGGCAGCCGGGCCCGGGAGGGCGCTGGACGGTCCGCTGACCAGCCACCGGCTCGACGCTATCGTCACGCTGACCGCGAACCCGGCGGCCCCGTCTCTGCAGGTACCACACGTGCCGACCACGGTGCCGACCACCGTGCCGACTATCCGGCCATCTCGGTACCGGCGGGCCAGGTCAGCGGGCTGCCAGTGGGCCTGTCGTTCCTCGGCCCGGCCTGGAGCGGCCCGGCCTGATCGCCCTGGCCTACCTTGGCGCGCCAGCGCAGGCCTGCCGCACCCGGGCCTGCCGCCGGGCGGCGATCGCGGGGCCACCGGCCGGCCCCGGGAGCCGAGATAACCTGCGCTCATGGACTCCTGGCGTGGCGTAAGCATTCCTGAGCTGCCGGGGCACGGCCCCGATCCCCTTGTGTTCGACACCTCCTCCGGCGAGCTGGCGGTCGCCGCGGCCGGGCCGGACGCCACGCTGTACGCCTGCGGGATCACCCCGTACGACGCCACCCATATCGGGCACGCCGCCACGTTCATGGCCTGGGATCTGCTGGTCCGCGCCTGGCGGGACGCGGGCCATCACGTGACCTACGTGCAGAACGTGACCGACGTGGACGACCCGCTGCTGGAGCGGGCGACCCGGGATGGTGAGGACTGGCGCGAGCTGGCCGACCGCGAGATCGACCGTTACCGCGCCGACATGGCGGCCCTGCGGGTGCTGCCGCCCACCCGGCTGGTCGGCGCGGTCGAGGCCCTCGGCGTCATCGAGCGGTTCGCGGGCCGCCTCGCCGACCGGGGCGCCCTGTACGACCTGGAAGCGGACCAGTACTTCGCGCGGGGCAGCCGACGACGCGTTCGGCTCGGTGTCCGGGCTGGACCGGGGCGAGATGCTGGAGCTGTTCGCCGAGCGCGGTGGCGATCCCGGCCGTCCCGGCAAGAAGGACCCGCTGGACGCGCTGGTCTGGCTGGCGGCCCGGCCGGGCGAGCGGCCTGGGCGTCCCGGTTCGGCCAGGGGCGGCCCGGCTGGCACGTGGAGTGCGCGGCGATCTCTACTGAGTACCTGGGCACCACGTTTGACATCCAGGCGGGCGGCACGGACCTGATCTTCCCGCACCACGAGATGAGCGCCTCGCACGCCCGGGTGGCGCTCGAGCCGGACGCCTTCGCGCGGCACTACGTGCACGCCGGGATGGTCCGCCTGGACGGCGAGAAGATGTCCAAGTCGCTCGGCAACCTGGTGTTCGTGTCCCGGCTGCTGGCGGACGGTCACGACCCGATGGCGGTCCGGCTGGCCATCCTGGCGCACCATTATCGTCGCGACTGGGACTGGACGGACGCCGGGCTGGCCGCCGCCACGGAGCGGCTGGCCCGCTGGCGGGAGGCGGTCCAGGTGGCCGGATCTGCGTCCGCGCCGGAGGGTTCTGCGTCCGCGCCCGGCTGTCCCGCCGTGCCCGGAGCGGCCCGTCGTCCTCGGGCCGCGGCGCGGCCGTACTGGCTGCGATGCGGGAGCGGCTCGCCGACGACCTCGACGCCCCGGGGGCGCTGGCGGTCGTGGACGGCTGGGCCGAGGACGTGCTCACCGGCGTGGTCCGCCGGCGGACTCCGGGGCAGGTCTGGTCCGGGACGCCGTGGACGCGCTGCTGGGCGTGGCCCTCTAGCCCGGCGGCCCGCCGCCGGCCGTGCAGTGGTCCTGCTCGCAGCCCCCGGCCGGCGGACCAGCTTCCCGCGACGGCGCGCCCGGGGCTGGCCGCCCGCCGAACGAACCCGCACGCGCCGGACCCAGCCAGGAGTGCACGGTGTTTCTCTCCGAGCACGCTACGCCCCACATGGCTGCGGCCGTGGGCGTTTACCGCGAAGCAGTACTGGACGCGGACCAGGAACCCAGCCTGGACCCGCGAGCCACACTGGGACAGCGGCTGCTGCAGCAGATCTTCGGCGTCCGGGACGGCGACGGGCCGCTGCCCGGCGCGGTGCAAGCCCTGATCGCGGACCCAGCGGACCCGGAGGCCCGGGACGCGTTGGAAGGGGACGTGCAGGGTGTGCTGGCTGACGATCCTGCCCTGGCCGCCGCAGCCGCCGAGACGCTGACCCGCTTCTACCGGCACGAGATCGATACCGGGAACGTCCAGGCCATGACAGACCTGGGGGACCTGCTCCGCGGTCAGGGCGACTTCGACGGGGCACGATCCGCCTACCAGCAGGCCGTGAACTGCGGGAACGCCCACGCACTGATAGGCCTGGGCGACCTGCTGTGCCAGTGCCTGGGCGACACCGCGGGCGCACGAGCCGCCTACCAGCAGGCCGCCGACTCCCGGGACCCCGGTATGGCTCCCGAAGCCCTCGCTGCCCTCGGGCACCTGCTGATGACCTTCCAGCGCGACTATGTGGCAGCGGAGGCTTACTTCCGGCAGGCGATCAGCTCCGCGCACCCGCAATGGTCACCCGGCGCCATGGTGGCCCTGGCCCTGGTCCTGGCCAAGCAAGGCGACACCACAGGAGCGAAGGACGCCTATCAGCAGGCCATCGAGTCCGGGGACGACGACACGGCCGCCCGGGCCTCCGTCTTCCTGGGCACGCTGCTGCACAAGCAAGGCGATACAGCCGGGGCACGGAACGCATACCTGCGCGTTGTCGACTCCCGGAACGCCGTCTGGGCTCGCCCGGCCCTCACCGAGCTGCTGAACCTGCTCCGCGACGAAGACGACCTGGAGGGGACCCGGGCCGCCCACCGCCGGGCCGTCGGCACCGCGAACCCCGACGCCCCCTACGCCCTGGTGGTCTTGGGGCAGCTGCTGGAAGCTCACGGCGACACCGAAGCAGCACAAGCAGCCTTCCAGCAGGCCGCCGACGCGGGCTACCCGTACTTGTAGAACTCTGGATGCTCTCGCACGTTCCCGCGTCAGTCACAGATACCTCAGCCCCGTCCTTATCATCATGCACGCCGTGGTCATGGAAGGGGCGCCGGACGGTCCCTCTCGGGCTGGCCGTGGGCGCGATATCGTGATATCGGTAGGCGATATCGCTCGCCTCGTGTCAGGAGCCTTTCGATGACCGGCATTCCCCCGGACCTTCCCGACCCGCCCGATCCGCCGGATCCGCCGGACCCGGTCAACCCGCCCGAACCCCCGGAGCCCGCCAACCCGCCACTACCGCCCGGCCCTGCCGAGCCGCCGATCCCGGCCGGCACTCTCGAGCCGGATGACCTGGAACCATTCGTCCTGCCAGAGCCCGAGGCCGACGCCGAGGCCACGGACGCTTCGCGACTGCTGGTCGAGGCCGTCGGGCAGCTGCCTCCCGCGGACCGTGACCGGGTGTACGCCTGGCTGCTGCGCACTGGGTTCCGGTCGTCGCCGACCGCCGTGCCTAGCCCGCTGGCCCGGCGCGTCGGCTGGGAGCTCGCCGCCAGCCCGGGGTCCAGACACAGACCCGGGAGTGGGGCGCGGCCGTCGTGGCCGAACTGGTCCGCGGCTCGTCGTCGTCGGCCCAGCAGATGGTGCCAGTCCGGTTCTCCGCCGACCAGCATGCCCGGCTGCGGGCGTGGTGCGGCGAGCACGGCTTCTCGATGGCGACCGTGATCCGCGGGCTGGTGGATCGCTTCCTGGAGAGCCAGCAGCCCGAGCGCGGCTGAGCGGTCAGCTGAGCGGCCCTGGCTGATCTGAGCCTCGCGAGCTGGGCCTCCTCGCTGACCTGCGGCTCAGCCGCGCGGCGCGACGTCCACCCGGCGGACGGACTGCTGCCCCCGGTCCAGCTGCACGGCCAGGGTCAGCCCGGCGTGCTCGCCGTCGAGCTCGATCACGGTGCTGGTCTGCCCGTTGCCCCCGCAGAACGCACCGGGCCGGCATACGCCCGCCCAGGCCCTGGCCATCCTCAGCTGGCGAAGCAGCAGTCCCGGATCGACCAGCCCGGATACCGGTAGCTCCGCGGGCCAGGGCGGTGCACCGTCGCTCAGCGACGAGTTGAGCAGGCCGATCAGGGCCTGCGTCTGCCGCCAGAGCGGGGAGCCGGCGGCGGGCGGCACGGTGACCGTCAGTGACTGGACCCGGGGGGGGTTCTCCGGCGTGAGCAGGATCTCGACCTGTGTGTCGCCGCGTTCGCCGTGCAGCCACCAGCGGCAGTGCGCGGGGAGTCGAACTCGGCCGGCCTGGGCGTGGCCTGGGTGCGGGAGCGCGGCGGCCCAGGCGCTCCCACATCCGGCCGATACGCTCGCGGCGCCGGTCCAGCGGCTGGTCCAGTGCGACGTTGTCCGCGAACAACTGTTCCGCCACCTCGTCGTCCCAGTGGGTCAGCAGGGCGGTGACCACCTGCTGGGCGTTCAGGGTCTCCGGCCAGGGACCACCGGGCGCAGGCGCCGGCCGCGGACCACCGCCGGGCTCTCCCGGAACCTGCTCTCCGGCAGGTGCCCCGCCCGCGGCCGGGCCGTCCTCAGCCGCCGCGGCCTTCAGCACCTCCTCCATGAGCCTGGCGGCCAGTACGGACGCACCCGCGTAGGTGCTGTTGGCCAGCACGACCACGCCGAGGCCGGTCTCCGGATGCCAGCGCATGTGACTGCCAAAGCCCGGGTAACCGCCGCTGTGGTAGACCAGCCGTCCCCAGGCGCTGGTCTCCTCGGTGAACAACCCGAACCCGTACCCGTACTGGCTGCCCGCGGCGGGATTTCCCGGGAACCGCGGCTGCGCTTCCGGCAAGGTCACGGCGGCTGCTGCATCTCCCGCCGGGTGGCCGGGGCCAGCGGGTGGGCTCGCCGGCCCGCTCGGCCCCCGGCGGGAAGGCCGCGGTAAAGCCGTTGACCCAGCGGGCCAGGTCACGGACACAGCTGAACACCCCGCCCATCGGGGCGAACGCGCCGTAGCGGTCCGGGGCGAGCTCGGTCCAGCCATCCGGGCCGCGGGGGTATCCGCGGGCCAGCCCGGCCGGGTCGAACTCCGCGGCCTCGAACCCGGTCCGCGTCATGGCGAGCGGGCCGAGTATCCGATCGCGCACGAAGTCGGCGTAGTCAGCCTGGGCCACGGCGGCGATGACCCGCCCGAGCACCGCGTAGCCCAGGTTGGAGTACTCGAAACGGGTGCCCGGCGCCCAGGCCGGGCGCACGCCCCGGGCCAGGATCGCCGCGAAATCGGGCAGCGGGGTGCCCTGCTGCCGGTCACCCCACGGGTCGTCGGTCGGGAAGCCCGCGGTCATCGTGAGCAGATGCCGAAGCGAGATGGCCGGCGAGTCGGCCGTCGCCCCGGGCTGGCCACGCAGTTCGGGGACGAAATCCGTGACGGGATCGTCCAGCCGGAGCACCCCGCTGTCGCGCAGCGCCAGCACCGCCGAGGCGGTGAAGCTCTTGGTCATCGAGGCGATCCGGAACACCGTGTCCGCGCCGGGCGGCGGGCCGCCGAGCCAGCTCTCGCCCACCCCGCCGGCGTGGGCGAGCGACCCGCCGGCCACGATCCCGTACGCGACGGCGGGCTGGCCCTCGCCGCGCTGGAAACTCGCCACCACCTCGTCGGCGGCCGCGGCGGCACCGTGCGGGAGCCCCCGGGGCACGGCGGGGCGGGCGGGCTCAGCTGGCCGATCGGGCATGCCTGTTCCTCCAGATCAACAGAGTCCTCCAGCTCAACGACCTCCGGGCCAGGGCAGCCTGAGGCCCGGAGAGGTGCTGCCACGTAATATGTCACCCGGTCCGGCGCCGACGGCTGGCGCGCTGCCCTCGCCGTCAGCTGAGGGCCTCGTTCGCCGCCCGCCAGGGCCGCCGCGGCTGGCCGGCGTGGCCCGGCCGATGAGGCGAGAGTAGGTGCGGTGACTGCGCGGGAGACCAACTGGGCCGGCAACATCGTCTACCGGGCCGCCCGGGTGGCCCGGCCCCGCAGCGTCAGCGAAGCCCAGGAACTGGTCGCCGCGAACACCCAGGTGCGCGCGGTCGGCACCGGTCACTCGTTCAACCGGATCGCCGACACTCCGGGCGTGCTCATCTCGCTGGCGGACCTGCCGCCGGCCATCGAGCATCGACCCCGGCCGGGCCGCGGTCACCGTGCCCGGCGGGATCAGCTACCGGGAACTGGCCGAGCAGCTGGACGCCGCCGGCTGACGCCCTGCGCAGCATGGCCTCGCTCCCGCACCTGTCGGTCGCCGGGGCGGTGGCCACCGCGACCCACGGCTCGGGGGACGCCAACGGGAACCTGGCCACCGTGGTGTCGGGCCTGGAGCTGATCACCGCCGACGGCAGTGTGCGGACCCTGCGCCGGGACACCGAGGGCGAGAGCTACCGCGGGTGCGTGGTCGGGCTGGGCTCCCTCGGCCTGGTCAGCGCGCTGACCCTGGACCTCGTCCCGGCGTTCAGCGTCCGCCAGTACGTCTACGAGGGCCTGCCCGCGGCCATGCTGCGGAGCCATTTCGACGAGATCTTCGGCAGCGCCTACAGCGTCAGCGTGTTCACGAACTGGCGTGATGACCGGCACGGGCAGGTCTGGCTCAAGGTCCGGGACGGGGAGCACGACGCGTGGCGGCCGGCCCCGCGGTGGATGGACGCGACGCTGGCCGACCGGCAGGTCCACCCGGTGCCGGGCGGTGACCCCGACCACGCCACCCAGCAGCTGGGTGTGCCGGGACCGTGGCACCAGCGGCTGCCCCATTTCCGGGCGGAGTTCACCCCCAGCAGCGGGCAGGAGCTGCAGTCTGAGTACCTGGTGCCGCGGCAGGTGGCGGCGGGCGCGTTCGACGCCCTGGCCAGCCTGGGCAGCCTGCTGGCCCCGGTGCTGCAGATCGCCGAGATCCGCACGGTCGCGCCGGACGACCTGTGGCTGAGCACGAGTTTCCAGCGGGACACGGTGGCCCTGCACTTCACCTGGATCAAGGACACCGCGGCGGTGACGCCGGTGATCGCCGCGATGGAACACCTGCTTACCCCGCTCGGCGCCCGCCCGCACTGGGCCAAGCTGTTCGGCATGCCCCCGCACGTGGTGCGCGCGCTGTACCCGCGGTCAGCCGACTTCCAGGACTTGCTGGGCCGCTACGACCCGGACGGCAAGTTCCGGAACGGCTTCATCGACAAGTACTTCCCGGTCCGGCACTGAGGGCTGTCCGCCCGGGCGCCGGAGACTCCAGGCCGGGGCAGTCAGCTACCGCTGGGCTTGGGCACGTGGCAGTCCACCTTGGGGTTCACCCCGACGTAGTTCAGCGGACCGGCCAAGATCGTCACCACGATGGTGCTGGCTTTCGTGCAGCTCGCGATGTTGCCACTGTAGTAGTGGCGCTGAGCTCCAGCGATGGCCCCGATGATCAGCCAGATAATGAGCAGGGCCGAGCCTATGCGCACAGCTACCTCCGGCAAGCGAGTTCCGCTGGAGCGCGTGATGCGCCGCCCAGATCCCGAAATGTTCGCGTCAGCCTATCGCTCAGGTGCCCGGTCGTCCCGTCGTGTATCGAATAGTGACTTTTCGCCGGGAAATAAGCCCGGCGTCCGGTCCCGCCCTCCGCGCCTGACTCGGGCTGCGCCATTTGTCAAGGCGAGTTTCCGCGTCGGTGGACAAGTGTGCGAACTTCGCGCTGGACGTGCCACGTTACTCCACAGAACGTCATTCTGTGCTGGCCGCCGGCCGGCCGCGCCCAGCAGCCTGGCGTCATGGACAACACACCGTCAGTCTCAGGTTCCAGCGCGTTCTCCCGTCAGCCCCGGGTACGGGTCAGTTCCCCCGCTGACGTCCTGGCCGTCGTGCCGCACCTGCTCGGCTTCCATCCCGCCCGCAGCCTGGTCGTGATGGGGGTCGGGCGGCCGCGGGCCCGGGTCCAGCTCGCCTTCCGCTACGACCTTCCCGACCCGCCGGACGCCGTCCACGCGGCGGACATCGCCGAGCACGCCGCCGGGGTGCTGCGGCAGCGCCGGCTGAGCACCGTGATCGGCGTGGGCTACGGCCCGGGCGCCCTGGTCACGCCCGTCGCGGACGCCCTGGCTGGAGCCGTCCGGCAGGCGGGGCTGCGGTTACACGAGCTCATGCGGGTCGAGGACGGCCGCTACTGGTCCTACCTCTGCGAGAACCCCGAGTGCTGTCCCGCGGACGGCGTGCCGTTCGACGTCCAGGCCAATCCCGCGGCGGCCGCCATGACCGTGGCCGGGCTGGTCGCCTACCCGGACCGGGCGGCACTGGCCAGTACCCTCGCCCCGGTCACCGGCGCCGCGGCGCGGTCCATGGAACGGGCCACCAGCCGGGCCCGGGAACGCGCGGCCGAGTTGATCGCGCAGGCGTCCGGGCCGGGCGCGGGCCGCCGGGAGAGGTTGCTGGTGGACGCGGGACGCCGCGCCGTCCAGGAGGCCATCGCCACGTACCGGGCCGGCGGCCGGCCGCTGGCCGACGAGTCGGTGGCCTGGATCACGGTGGTCCTGGCTCACCTCGCGGTCCGGGACGACGCCTGGTCGCGGATGGATCCCGGGTTCCGCGCCGCGCACCTGCGGCTGTGGACCGACGTGGTCCGCCGGGCCACCCCGGCCTACCTGCCCGCCCCCGCCTCCCTGCTCGCCTTCACCGCCTGGCAGTCCGGCGAGGGAGCGCTGGCCAACATCGCGATCGACCGGGCGCTGGCCGCGGACCCGGGATATTCGCTGGCCCAGTTGCTGCGCGACATCATGGACGCGGGCGTGCCGCCCTCGGCGGCGCGGGTCCCGATGACCCCCGAGCAGGTGGCGGCCAGCTACGACCTGGCGGACTCCGGGTCCGGCCAGCCGGGCCGGGCGGCCGGACGCGGGCCGGGCGGGGCCGCAAAGGCCACCCGGAAACAGCCGTCGCGGTAGGCCGCGGCGGCCGGGTAGGGTGCGGGACCTGGGCGGGGGTTCAACGGGAGGGCTACCGCACGGTAAACTTCCCCCGCCGTTCGCCGGAGTCGGCCGGGAACTTGCCCACATGAGCCCGCTGCGTTCGTCCTCAGCTTCGAGGCCGGGCCGGCCCTGAGCGAGGAGAGGCAGAGTGACTGACTCTAGCAGTAGCGGAACCAGGCCGCAGAGTAATCGTGGTGGCTCCGTGAGCGTGGATTCCGCTGGCGTGACCGAGGACCAGCCGGGGTCAGGCGGGGCCGCCCCCGCCGGCGCGGCGGAGGCACTCGCCCGAGCGGCGGAGGCCCTTCCCGCCGGGGTGCGGCAGGCCCACGAGGCCGCGGTGGCCGCGATCCAGCAGGCCTACGCCGCCGTCCCGCCCGGCGCGAAGGTGAGGCTGGCCAAGCGCACCTCCAACCTGTTCCGGTTCCGCGATCAGTCGCCGGGGTCCCAGGCTGGTGAGCTGGACGTCTCCGCGTTCAGCCGGGTGCTGCACGTCGATCCGGCGTCCCGCACCGCCGTGGTGGGCGGCATGACGACCTACGAGGACCTGGCGGACGCGACGCTGGCGCACGGCCTGATGCCGTTCGTGGTGCCCCAGCTGAAGACCATCACCCTGGGCGGCGCGGTCACCGGCCTGGGGATCGAGTCCACCTCGCTGCGCCTGGGCATGCCGCACGAGTCGGTCCTGGCCATGGAGATCCTCACCGGGGACGGCCAGGTGGTGACGGCCACCGCGGACAACGAGCACGCGGACCTGTTCCGCGGCTTCCCGAACTCCTACGGCACCCTGGGCTACGCGCTGTCGCTCACGATCGAGCTGGAGCCGGTGGCGCCGTTCGTGCACCTGCGGCACTTCCGCTTCGGCGACCCTGAGAGCGTGCATGGCGGCCGTCGCGCAGATCGCGGCCGACGGCAGCTACCAGGGGCACCGGGCGGACTTCCTGGACGGCACCATGTTCAGCCTGGACGAGATCTACCTCACCGTGGCGGCGTTCAGCGACGTGGCCCCCTGGACCAGCGACTACACCGGCAGCCAGATCTTCTACCAGTCGCTGCGCGGGCCCCGGGAGGACTTCCTCACCGTCCGCGACTACCTGTGGCGCTGGGATACCGACTGGTTCTGGTGCTCCCGGCCGTTCGGGGTGCAGAACCCGGCGATCCGCCGGCTCTGGCCGCGCCGCTACCGGAGGTCCGACGTGTACCGCTCGCTGGTCGCCTTCGACCGGCGGCACGGCATGTCCGGCCGGATCGCCGAGCGCCGCGGGCAGCCGCCGCGTGAGGACGTCATCCAGGACGTCGAGATCCCCGTCGGCCGCGGCGCCGAGTTCCTCCGGTTCTTCGCCGCCGACGTCGGCATGAGCCCGGTCTGGCTGTGCCCGCTGCGGCTGCGCAGCGACCAGCCCTGGCCGCTCTACCCGCTGGCGCCCGGCGAGGTGTACGTGAACTTCGGCTTCTGGGGGATGGTCGCGCTCCCGCCGGGCCGCGCGGACGGCTACCACAACCGGCTGGTGGAGGACGAGGTGGCCGCGCTCGGCGGGCACAAGGGGCTGTACTCGACGTCCTTCTACACCGAGGAGCAGTTCTGGGCGAGCTACAACGGGCCCGCCTACGCCGCCCTCAAGCAGAGGTACGACGGCGGTGGCCGGCTGGCCGGCCTGTACGAGAAGTGCGTGCGCGGTCAATGAGCGCGCAGCAGAAGGGATGGCAGGGATGGCGCTAGCCGACGTATTCGAGAAGGTGGCGGGCCCCGATGCCCCCGTGGAGTTCGTGGCCTACGACGGGAGCCGGGCGGGCGCCTCGGACGCCCCGGTGCGGATCACCGTCCGCTCCCCGGTCGCGGTGTCCTACCTGGCCCAGGCGCCGGGCGCGCTGGGCCTGGCCCGCGCGTACGTGTCCGGGCACCTCGACGTCGAGGGCGACATGTACGACGCGCTGTCCCGGATGGTCCAGGCCCAGCAGGTGCACATCGACCTGGCCGAGCGGCTCCGGCTGCTGCAGGACCTGGGCGGCCCCAGGCTGCTGCTGCCCCGGATACCGCCGCCGCCGCAGGAGGTCCGGGTGAACCGCCGCTGGATCGCCGGGCGGCTGCACTCCAAGAAGCGCGACGCCACGGCCATCTCGCACCACTACGACGTGTCCAACACGTTCTACGAATGGGTGCTCGGCCCGTCCATGGCGTACACCTGCGCCTGCTACCCGCGCGCCGACGCGTCGCTGGAGGAGGCCCAGGCCTACAAGCACGATCTGGTGGCCCGGAAGCTCGGCCTGCGCCCGGGATGCGGCTGCTCGACGTGGGCTGCGGCTGGGGCGGCATGGTCCGGCACGCGGCCCGGGAATACGGCGTCAAGGCGCTCGGCGTGACCCTGTCCGCCCAGCAGGCGGCCTGGGCGCAGCAGGCCATCGAGAAGGAGGGCCTGGGCGAGCTGGCCGAGGTCCGGCACCTCGACTACCGCGACGTGCCCGAGGGCGAGTTCGACGCGGTGAGCTCGATCGGGCTGACCGAGCACATCGGCCGGGCCCAGCTGCCCGGCTACTTCTCCTTCCTGTACGGCAAGCTGCGGCCCGAGGGGCGGTTGCTGAACCACTGCATCACCCGCCCGGACGACCAGCGCCCGGGCCGCGTGGTCGGCGGTTTCATCAACCGCTACGTGTTCCCCGACGGGGAGCTGGAAGGGCCGGGCTACCTGATCTCCCTGATCCACGACACCGGGTTCGAGGTGCGGCACGAGGAGAACCTGCGCGAGCACTACGCGATGACCCTGGCCGGCTGGTGCGCCAACCTCGACGCGCACTGGGACGAGGCGGTAGCCGAGGTCGGCGAGGGCACCGCCCGGGTGTGGCGCCTCTACATGGCCGGATCGCGGCTCGGGTTCGAGCGCAACGTCGTCCAGTTGCACCAGGTGCTCGGCGTCCGGCTGGGTTCCGAGGGCCAGTCCGGGATGCCGTTGCGGCCCGACTGGGAGCCGCTGGCCCAGGTGTCCGCGGCCGGCGGCATCGCGCGGCCCGGCGGCGGGCTAGGCGGGCGGCCGCGCGGCCTGGCTGGCGCGGTGGCCGGATGGCGCGGCCAGGGTGTGGCGGGCCGGCTGGCGGCGGGCTGGCCGGCCGGTGCGACGGCGGGCCTGGCCCGCATGGCGGAGAATGGCGGCATGGAAACAGCGCAGCCCGGGCAGAGCGGCCCGGTCCGTGACATCGTCCTGCTCGGCTCGACCGGCTCCATCGGGACCCAGGCCGCGGACATCGTGCGGCGCAATCCGGGCCGGTTCCGGCTGGCCGGGCTGGCCGCGGGCGGAGGTAATCCCGGCCTGCTGGCGGCTCAGGCCCTGGAGTTCGGCGCCGAGGTGGTCGCCGTGGCCCGGGAGGACGCCGCCGGCGCAGGTGCGCGAGGCGCTGCGCGCCCAGGCGTCCGGGACCGGCCACACCCGGCCGCTGCCCAAGGTGCTGGCGGGCCCGGACGCGGTGGCGGAGGCCGCCACCTGGCCCTGCGACGTGGTGCTGAACGCGGTCACCGGATCGGTCGGCCTGGCCGCCACGCTGGCCGCCCTGGAGGCGGGCCGGACCCTGGCCCTGGCCAACAAGGAGTCCCTGATCGTGGGCGGTCCGCTGGTGGCGGGCAAGGCGGCCCCCGGCCAGATCGTGCCGGTCGACTCCGAGCACTCGGCCATCGCGCAGTGCCTGCGGGGCGGCCGGGCCGGCGAGGTGGGCCGCCTGGTGCTGACCGCGAGCGGCGGCCCGTTCCTCGGCCGGGGCAAGGCGGAGCTCGAGCACGTCACGCCGGCCCAGGCCCTGGCCCACCCGAACTGGAACATGGGCCCGGTGGTCACGATCAACTCGGCGACGCTGGTCAACAAGGGACTGGAGCTGATCGAGGCGCACCTGCTGTTCGGCATCGGGTTCGACCGGATCGAGGTGGTGGTGCATCCGCAGTCGGTGATCCACTCCATGGTCGAGTTCACCGACGGCGCGACCATCGCCCAGGCCAGCCCGCCGGACATGCGGATCCCGATCGCGCTGGGGCTGGCCTGGCCGGACCGTGTCCCCGGCGCGGGGCCGGCCCTCGACTGGAGCCGCGCGCACACCTGGTCCTTCCAGCCGCTGGACCACGAGGCGTTCCCGGCCGTCGGGCTGGCCCGCGAGGCCGGGACGCACCGGCGGCACCGCCCCGGCCGTCTACAACGCGGCCAACGAGATCTGCGTGGAGGCATTCCGGTCCGGCCGGATCACGTTCCCCCGAATCGTGGACACCGTGGCGAAGGTAGTCTCTGAGCATGAGAGCGCGGCCCGGGACGCGGTGACCCTGGAGGACGTGCTCGCCGCGGATCGCTGGGCGCGGATCCGGGCGCTGGAACTGACTGGCGAAGGACGAGGCGGCGCGCGCGAGACCCGCACCGGGTCGCGCGGGGAGGGGGAGTCGGCCGGATGACCCTGCTCGGCTGGATCATCTTCATCTTCGCCCTGCTCTTCTCGATCATGCTGCACGAGTTCGGGCACTTCGTCACGGCGAAGAAGTTCCGGATGAAAGTCACCCAGTTCTTCGTCGGGTTTCGGGCAGACCCTGTGGTCAACGATCCGGGGCGAGACCGAGTACGGCATCAAGGCCATCCCCGCGGGCGGCTACGTCAAGATCGTCGGAATGACCGCCCTGGAGGACGTGGACCCCGAGGACGAGCCGCGCTCGTTCCGCAGGAAGCCCCCCTGGCAGCGGATGATCGTGCTGGCCGCCGGGTCGTTCATGCACTTCGCGCTGGCCTTCGTGCTGCTGTTCATCCTGGCCGTCGGGATCGGCCTGGCCAACACGAACTCCTCCACGGTCGGGGCCATCGACCCGTGCGTGCCGTCCAGCATCACCGCCGCCAGCTGCGCCAAGTCTGATCCCGCGTCCCCCGCGGTCAAGGCGGGCCTGCGTACCGGCGACAAGATCATCGCGCTCGGCGGCACGCGGGTGCACACCTGGAACGAGCTGGGCGCGGCGATCCGCGCGCAGAAGGCGGGCACGCCGGTCGACGGTGACCGTGATCCGGGACGGCCACGAGCTGACCCTGCATCCCTCGCTGGCCGTGGTGAACGGGCGCAAGGGCTCCTACCTCGGCATCTCCCCGGCGGTGCTGTACGCGACCGTGAACCCGATCCGCGGGGTCACCTACGCGGGCTCGGAGTTCGGCCAGATCGTGGCCGGCTCGGTGTCGGCCCTCGGGCAGCATCCCGAAGGCCATCCCCGAGCTGTTCGCGAAGAACCGGAGCAGCACCGCGGGCGGCAACGTGACCAGCGTCGTCGGAGCGGGGGAGTACACCGGCGAGGCCTTCGCGGCCCAGGTCGGCTGGCAGACCAAGGTCTCGATCGTGCTGTTCATCGTCATCTCGCTGAACATCTTCGTCGGGCTGTTCAACCTGCTGCCGCTGCTGCCGCTGGACGGCGGCCACCTGGCCGTGGTCATCTACGAGCAGTTCCGGTCCTGGATCGCCCGGCTCCGGCACCGGCCGGACCCGGGGCTGGTGGACATGCGCAAGCTCCTCCCGCTCAGCGTCGGGGTGTTCGCCCTGCTGGTCGGCTTCGGGCTGCTGCTGATCACTGGCTGACCTGGTGAACCCGGTGCACATACCTCAGTGAGGGTGATGCGGATCGGCCGGCCTGCGCGGGATGCTTCAGCCCCCGGTGGTGGTTGGCAGCAGCGAGGGTTGGTACAAGTGGTGGCTGGTACAAGTGGGGCGACCGTGATGGACGCAGGCATCTGAATAACGGGATTACACCTTCGGCTAACACCCGTTGACCGGGACACAGTGAGGGATAAGGATCATGAGCATTGATCTAGGCATGCCACAGCCCGCGGCCGAGCCCCTGGCGCCGCGGCGCAAGTCGCGCCAGATCATGGTGGGCAAGGGCAAGCACGCAGTCCCGGTAGGCGGCGGCGCCCCGGTATCGGTGCAGTCGATGTGCACCACGGTGACCGCGGACGTGAACGCCACGCTGCAGCAGATCGCGGAGCTGACCGCGTCAGGCTGCCAGATCGTCCGGGTCGCGGTGCCGTCACAGGACGACGCGGACGCGCTGCCGGAGATTGCCCGGAAGTCCCAGATACCGGTGATCGCCGACATCCACTTCCAGCCGAAGTACGTGTTCGCCGCCATCGACGCAGGCTGCGGCGCGGTCCGCGTCAACCCCGGCAACATCAAGGCGTTCGACGACAAGGTCGCGGAGATCGCGCGGGCCGCGTCGGCGGCCGAGATCCCGATCAGGATCGGCGTGAACGCGGGCTCGCTCGACAAGCGCCTGCTGGCCAAGCACGGCCGGGCCACCGCCGCGGCCCTGGTGGAGTCGGCGCTGTGGGAGTGCTCCCTGTTCGAGGAGCACGGCTTCACCGACATCAAGATCTCCGTGAAGCACCACGACCCGGTCGTCATGATCGCGGCGTACCGGCAGCTGGCCCAGGCCTGCGACTACCCGCTGCACCTCGGGGTCACCGAGGCCGGCCCGGCCTTCCAGGGCACGGTCAAGTCCGCGACCGCGTTCGGTGCGCTGCTCGCCGAGGGGATCGGGGACACCATCCGGGTGTCCCTGTCCGCGCCTCCGGTCGAGGAGGTCAAGGTGGGCACGGCGATCCTGGAGTCGCTCGGCCTGCGCGACCGCGGCCTGGAGATCGTGTCCTGCCCGTCCTGCGGCCGGGCCCAGGTGGACGTGTACACGCTGGCGGATCAGGTCACCGCGGGGCTCGAGGGCCTGGAGGTACCGCTGCGCGTCGCGGTGATGGGCTGCGTCGTCAACGGCCCCGGCGAGGCCCGCGAGGCCGACCTGGGCGTGGCCTCCGGTAACGGCAAGGGGCAGATCTTCGTCAAGGGCGAGGTCATCAAGACCGTGCCGGAGTCGCAGATCGTGGAGACCCTCATCGAGGAGGCCATGAAGCTCGCCGAGGCCATGCCGGGCGACCAGCCGCCGGCCAGCCCGGAGGTCACTGTCTCCTGACGGCCAGCCCGCAGCCGGGCCGTCAGCTGGTGAGCCGCGCCACGGCGTCACCACGGTGGCCCGGCGGCGGTCACGGTCCGGCGCGTCCTGGCCGAACTCCGGGTTCATCGAGGCCCACGCGGTCGCCACCGACTGGACCAGCGCGAGCAGTTCGGCCGGGGTGTACCGGCCCGGCAGCAGCGCGGACTGCTGGGCCTGCGCCAGCTGGTCGAGCCGGGACTGGTTGGCGGAGACCACGGCCTGCAGCGGCGCCCCGCGCGGGCGCTCGAGCCGGTACCAGATCGACAGCCGCAGCGCGGCCGGGTGGTCCTCGAAGTAGTCGAACAGGCGCCCGGCATAACCGGGCAGGTCGGCCACGTCGAACGGCACCTGCTCCAGGAACCCGGCGACGTGGGCCGCGAAGGACGCCTCGAAGAGCTGGTCCTTGTTGCCGAAGTAGGCGTAGATCATCGCCTTGTTGCAGCCCGCTGCGGCGGCGATGCGGTCGATCCGGGCGCCCGCGATGCCCAGGGCCGCGAACTCGCCGGTCGCGGCGGCCAGCAGCCGCCTCCTGGTCTGGTCCGCGTCACGCGCCACCGGCCCAGGTTAGCAACTAACCGTTCAGTTGACAGCCGCCCGGCCGCTGCGCTTCCATGGAGATATCCAACTAGTCAGTTAGTAGCGTGCGGCCATGCCAGCTGGAGGTACCCATGGCCAAGACGTGGCTCATCACCGGCAGCTCCCGTGGCCTGGGCCGGGAGCTCGCCCAGGCCGCTGCGGACGACGGGGACAACGTGGTCGCCACGGCGCGCCGTCCCGGGTCGCTGGACGACCTTGTGGCGCGCTACGGCGGCCGGATCCGGCCCGTCGCCCTCGACGTCACCGACCCGGCGGCGGCCCGCGAGGCCGTCCAGGCGGCGGTGGCGGAGTTCGGGTCCCTCGACGTCGTGGTGAACAACGCGGGCTACGCCACCTCCGCGTCCATCGAGGACCTGCCGGAGGAGGAGTTCCGGGCCCAGCTGGACACCAACCTGTTCGGCGTGGTCAACGTGACCAGGGCGGCCCTGCCGGTGCTCCGCGCGCAGCGCTCGGGGCACATCATCCAGGTCTCGTCCATCGGCGGCCGGGTCGGCGGGACCCCCGGGATGGGCGGCTACCAGACCGCCAAGTACGCCGTGGAGGGGTTTTCCGAGGTGCTCAGCAACGAGGTCCGGCCGCTGGGTATCAAGGTCACCATCGTGGAGCCGGGCGCGTTCCGCACCGACTGGGGTGGCTCGTCCATGCGAATCCTGCCGGTCAGCGAGGACTACGAGCCGACCGTGGGCGAGATGAACCGCTACCGCCGGGCGGTGGACGGCCAGCAGCCGGGCGACCCGGCCCGGGCCGCGGCGATCATCACCGAGATCGCCCGCCTGGACCAGCCGCCGCTGCGGCTGCTGCTGGGCTCGGACGCGCTGCGCATCGCCGGGGAGTCCGCCCAGGCCCGGGAGGCGGAGGCGGCCGAGTGGGCACCAGTCAGCCGGTCGGCCGACTTCGGGGCGGCGCGCCCGCCCGCTGGCTACCCCGGCCAGCGGGCCGGTGCGGCTCGCTGAGGCGGCTACCACGGCCAGGCCTCGCTGAGCGTGGCTCGCGCAGGCGGCTAGCCGACCTGGCCGTCGGGCTGGCCGTCCGCGATGACCAGCTCGCCCACCCGCTCGCTGAGCAGGGCCCGGGCCTCCTCGTGGAGCAGGCCGTCGGTGATGAAGGTGTCCACCTCGTCCAGTTCGGCGAAGCTGCTCAGCCCGACGATGCCCCACTTCGTGTGATCCGCGACGACCGTGACCCGCCGGGCGGCCTGCACGAAGGCCCGGTTGGTCTCCGCCTCCGCGAGGTTGGGCGTGGTCAGGCCGGCCACCGGGTCGATGCCATGGCAGCCCAGGAAGAGCAGGTCCACGTGCAGGGAGCGGATCGCGATGTCCGCGATCGGGCCGACCAGCGCGTCCGAGGGAGTGCGGACCCCGCCGGTGAGCACCACCTGCGGGGTGGCGCCGAACTGCCCCGCGGCCCGGGGGACCCCGAAGATGCTCGCCACCCGCACCGAATTGGTAACGATCGTCAGCCCGGGCACATCCAGCAGCTGCTGGGCCAGGGCGAACGTGGTCGTCCCCGCGGACAGGGCGATCGCGGTGCCGGGCGTGACCAGCTCGGCGGCCGCCCGGGCGATGGCCTCCTTCTGCGGCTTTTCCAGCACCGACTTGGCCTCGAACCCCGGCTCGTGGCTGCTGGGCGAGCCGGGCAGCACCGCCCCGCCGTGCACCTTCTCGATCAGCCCGGCCTGGGCCAGCGTCTCGAGGTCGCGGCGGATGGTCATGTCCGACACGCCGAGGCGCTGGGTGAGATCGCTGACCCGGGCGCTTCCGGCTCGCCGGATGTCTTCCAGGATCAGCGATTGCCGATGTCGGGCGAGCATCCTGGACCCTCCTTACCCCCTGGGGCGGGATCGACGGTCTGCGCTGCCGACCTGTGATGACGCCGGAACCGGATCTTTATATCTTGTGCGTTGACGATCGAGTCTGTGTGTTTTAGCTTAAGGCTCCAACAAGGGGCATGTCGTTCACGATCTTGAGCCGATTGAGAGCGCTAACCTGGGGGCGGAGTCAGCCATCCGGGGCGCCTGAATGTGGCTGAGCACCGGAGCTCCGCGGCCGCCCAGCCTCGGAACACGACAACGATTCGAGGACAGGCGATGCAGCGAAGGCGGCCCATGCTGGCTGCTGGGCCCCATCTTCCAGCTGAGCCTGCGGGGCGCCTGGGATCGCGGCGTTCCCCGCGTCCGAGAGCTATCCCGCCTCGCGAAGCTGCCCCGCATCAGCGGCAGCCTCCGCGGGCCGGTCCCCCGGGGGGCGGGCCACCCATCCGCTTTTCCGGTGCGCCGCGCTGTGGCGGCGCACCGAGCACTGAGGAACTTCTCCTGGAGGTAGATACATGAAGATCGATCCCAAGGTCGACGAGGCCATCGAGACCCTGAACATGAAGGACGGCCCGACCCGCCGGCGCCTGCTCGGCAGCGCCGGGATCGTCAGCGCCTCGGCGGCGGCGGCCGGCCTGCTCGCCGCCTGCGGCGGGTCCACCCCGGCCAGCAAGGCGGCCGCGAGCACGGCGGGCAACTTCCCGAAGACCCCGGCCTGGCAGTTCTGGTTCGTGAACCACGTGACCACGAACCCGTTCTTCGTGCCCACCCAGTACGGCTTCCAGGACGCGGCCGCGCTGCTCGGCCTGCCCACCCCCAAGTGGGGCGGCTCGCAGACCTCGCTGGCCTCGGAGATGGTGAGCTACTTCAACACCGCGATCTCCGCCAAGGCGGCCGGGATCGCCTACGCGGGGATCGACGCCACCTCGTTCACGACGCCGGTCGTGAACGCGATGAACGCGGGCATCCCGGTGATCAGCTACAACGCGGACGGCCTGATCAAGAAGGGCGTGCCGGACATCGGCACCAACCGGCTGGCCTATGTCGGCCAGGCGCTGTACATCTCCGGCCAGCAGCTGGGCACGAAGATCAAGTCGCTGATCCCGGGCGGCGGTGAGATCGCCATCTTCATCGCCACGCCCGGCTCCGGCAACATCCAGCCCCGCTACGACGGCGCGGTGTCCGTGCTCGGCAGCAGCTACACCGTGCACGAAGTCGCGACCGGGGCGGCCACCGGCCAGGAGCTGTCGGCGGAGAAGGCGTTCCTGGCCGGGCACAAGACGATCAAGGGCGCGTTCGCGGTGGACGCGGGCTCGACCGAGCTCCTCGGCCAGGCGCTGGGGTCGAGCGGCCTGACGGTCCCGAACGGCGGGTTCGACACCACGCCGACCACGCTGTCCAACATCCAGGCCGGGAAGACCGACTTCACCATCTACCAGGACCCCTACCTGCAGGGCTTCCTGCCGACCCTGCAGTTCTACCTGTACAACATCTCGGGCGGCACGATCAGCCCGTCCGACACCGACACCGGCCTGACGTTCATCACCAAGTCCAACGCCAAGCCGTACACCGCCAGCAGCCGGTTCCAGGGCTCCACGAGCGCGCAGAAGTACATCCCGCGCCCGTCCGGCGCGATCAGCAACCCGCCTGCCACCACCAGCACCTGATATCCGGATAATCCCGGGTACTGGCAGGCATGACCGGCGGCGGGGCAGACTGGCTACTAACTGCCAGCCTGTCCTGCCGCCGGTTGACGTGGTGAGCTGAGGGGAAACTGGAGTCGACATGAGCGAGATCACCGAGCGCAGCCCGCAGACCGTTTCGCCACCCGGGGGCCAACCCGCGCGGTCGAATCCGCTCGGCAGCGCGTTCGGGCTGCTGGCCCGGCAGCGCGAGGCGACAGTCTTCGTGGTGGCCGTCGTGCTGCTGCTCTACTTCGGCATCAGGTACAACTCCACGTTCGTCAGCTCGACGAACCTGGCCAACCTGCTGTCGGAGACCGCGGCGCCGATCATCATCATCGCGATCGGCGAGGTGTTCCTGCTGATCTGCGGCGAGATCGACCTGTCGGCCGGCTTCGTCTACTTGTTCGCGCCGTTCCTGATGCACTACCTGATCGACTTCTACGGTGTGCCGGTCATCCTGGCCATCATCATCTCGCTGCTGTTCGGCGTGGTGGTGGGCTGGTGCAACGGCTTCCTCACCGTCACCATGGGCCTGCCCTCGTTCATCACCACGCTGGGCACCGGCTTCATCCTGCTCGGCCTCACGCTGACCACCTCACACGCCTACCCGGCCAACATCCCCGCCGCCTCGGTGGGCATCGGGCGCTGGATCGGCGCGGCGCCGTGGTCCCAGTTCATCTGGGCGGTCGCGCTCACCGCGATCTTCTACGTGGTGCTGACCCGGACCAAGTGGGGCCTGCACACCATCGCGACCGGCGGGAACGCGCTGGGCGCCCGGGAGGCCGGCATCAAGACCGGCCGGATCAAGTACGGCAACTTCATGCTCACCGTCGATCCTGGGCGCGCTGGTCGGCCTGCAGAACGCCTTCTACACCAACACCATCGACCCGAGCGCCGGCGGCTACCAGCCGATGTTCTACGCGGTGACCGCGGCGGTCATCGGCGGCACGGCGATGCTCGGCGGGCAGGGCACGATCCTCGGCGCGTTCCTCGGCGGCATCGTGCTCGCCACCCTGATCAACGGCCTCAACGTCGCCGGGATCAGCGCCAACCCGCTGGACATCGTGTTCGGCGCTGGCCATCCTGCTGTCCATGATCGCCAACGTCCGGCTCGCGCGGCTGCGGGCAGCGGGGAGGAACTGATGACCGCCGAACCAGTCCCAGGCGCGCCGGACGGCCGACGGCCGACGGCAGCGGTGACGCGCTCCGGGTCGAGCACATCAGCAAGCGGTTCGGCGCGGTGACCGCGCTGCACGACGTGAACCTCCACCTGGGCCAGGGTGAGGTGCTCGGCCTGCTGGGTGACAACGGCGCGGGCAAGTCCACCCTGATCAAGATCATGTGCGGCTTCCAGCCCCCGACCTCGGGCCGGATCGTCCTGGAGGGCCAGGAGGTCACGCTGAAGTCGGTGGACCACGCCCGCTCGCTCGGCATCGACACCGTGTTCCAGGACCTGGCGCTGATCAACGAGCTCACCGTCTACCACAACATGTTCCTGAACCGGGAGCGGACCCGCTGGCCGCTGCTGTCCAACCGGAGCATGCGGCGCACCGCCCAGGAGGAACTCGACCGGATCGGGGTGAACATCCCGTCGGTCGACGCGCGAGGTGGCCAAGCTGTCCGGTGGCCAGCGCCAGGCCATCGCGGTGGCCCGGGCGGTGACCTCGAACGCCAAGGTGCTGCTGCTGGACGAGCCGCTGGCCGCGATGGGCGCCAAGGAAGGGGCGATGATCCTGGAACTGGTCAAGGACCTGAAGAGCCAGGGCCAGGTCTCGATCATCATGATCATGCACAACTACGGCCAGGCGCTCGAGGTCTGCGACCGGATCAACCTGCTGCAGCACGGCGAGATCACCTTCGACAAGCTGGCCAAGGACACCTCGGTGCAGGAACTGAACGACATCGTCATCGAGGAGTACCGGCGGGCCCTGGCCGACCGGCAGCGGTCGGCGTCGGCCTGACCAGCGTCCCCCGGCCGCGGCCGCGCCGGGGGCAGGCGGCCGGGGCGGGCCGGGCGTCGGGCAAGATGACAGTCATGCCATCGCTCCGCCGGATGAACCGGCCCCGCCGGGTGACCTGGCCGCTGGCGCCCGGCCCGGCCGGGGTGGCTGGCGGCCACGGGCGCCGTCGGCGCCGTCCTCCTCGCCGTGGCGGGCTGCACGGCCTCCGGCGGGGCCGCGACGGCTCGGCCCGCATCCGCGGCGCCGGGGCTCAGCCACGGGCTCGCCGCGGGCGTCGGCGCTGCACTGGCATTCCTGTTCCATCGAGGGCGCCAGCCTCCAGTGCGCCCGCCTGTCGGTGCCGCTCGACTACGCTCACCCGGCGGGCCGGAAGATCACCCTCGCGCTGTCCCGGGTGCCGGCCACCGCGCCGCCCAGCCAGCAGCAGGGCGACCTGCTGGTCAACCCGGGCGGCCCGGGCGGCAGCGGCCTGTCCCTCGCGGCGTTCGTGGCGGACGGGCTGAGCCCCCAGGTGGCCGCCGACTACAACATCATCGGGTTCGACCCGCGCGGGGTGGGCTCCAGCAGCCCGGCGCTGACCTGCGACCCGTCCTTCTTCTCCGGGGAACGGCCGGACTACATCCCGGCCAGTGCCGCCGCGGAGCAGACCCTGATCAACCGGGCGAAAAGCTACGCGGCGGACTGCGAGAAGCGCTACGGCTGGCTGCTGCCCTACATGACGTCGGTGGACGCGGCCCGGGACATGAACTCGATCCGGGCCGCGCTCGGCGTCCCGGCCATCAGCTACTTCGCTTACTCCTACGGGACATACCTGGGACAGGTGTTCGCCACCCTGTTCCCGCACCGGCTGCACCGCATGGTGCTGGACAGCACCGTGGACCCCACCGGGGCCTGGTACGCCGACAACATCGCCCAGGACTACGCGTTCGAGGGCCGGATGGAGGCGTTCTTCTCCTGGGTCGCGGCGCACGACGCCACCTACCGGCTGGGCAGCACCCGGGCCGCGGTGGACCACGCCTGGTACCAGGCCCGGGCCCGGCTCCAGGCCCACCCCGTCGAACGGCCGGATCGGGGCGGACGACTTCGACGACACGTTCCTGCAGGGCGGGTACAGCAACGGGCTGTGGCCCGGCCTGGCCGCGGCGCTGGCCGCCTACCTGCACACCGGCGCCACCGGGCCGCTGGTCAGCCAGTACCAGCAGGAAGGCGTGCAGGGCGAGAACGAGTTCGCGGTCTACAACGCGGTGGAGTGCAGTGACGTGAACTGGCCGCGGAACTGGGCGAAGTGGAACTCCGACACCCGCCGGGTGTACCGGACCGCGCCGTTCCAGGCCTGGGACAACGCCTGGTTCAACGCCTCCTGCGCGTTCTGGCCGGTGCGCGGGCCCGCGCACCCGCTGCACATCAAGGGGGCCGGCCTGCCGGGCATCCTGATGATCCAGGGCACCCTGGACGCGGCCACCCCCTACGCGGGCGCGCAGAGCGCGCACCGGCTGCTGCCGAGCGCCCGGATGGTGGTGGTGGAAGGCGGCGGGAATCACGGCCAGTCCCTCGCCCAGCCGCCCAACACCTGCGTCAACGGCTACCTGAACCGCTACCTGGCCACCGGCGCGCTGCCCAGCGGCCCGGGCCTGGTCAACGCCACCTGCCCGGCCCTGCCGCCGCCGTCCGCGACCGGCTGACCTGCCTGGGGAGCATTCCTCATGACGGACCGATACGCTGGAAGGGTGCTGCGCACCAAGGCGTCGCGATCCTCATCGCTGCGCCTGCTCGAACGACCGCGATCGCGACGACGTGCTCGAACTGTGCGACCGCGACCCGGTGGTGAACGTGTTCGTCAGCTCCCGGGTCCATGAGGCAGGCCTCGATCCGGTCCGGCTCGGCGGGCAGATGTGGGGTTTCTGCCGGGCGGCAGGCTGACTTCCGCCTGCTACGCCGGGGCCAACCTGGTCCCGGTCGGGGCGACACCGGCCGCCGCGACCGCCTTCGCCGGCCGGGCCCGGCTGCAGGGCCGGCGCTGCTCCTCCATCGTGGGCCCGGCGGAAGCCGTCCGCAGATGTGGGAACTGCTCCGCCCGTACTGGGGTCAGCCCCGGGAGATCCGGGATGCCAGCCGGTCATGGCGATCTCCGGGCCCCCGCGGATGGCCCCGGATCCGCTGGTGCGCCGGGTCCGGCCCAGCGAGCTCGACGTGCTGCTGCCGGCCTCGGTGGCCATGTTCACCGAGGAAGTCGGGGTCTCCCCGCTCGGTCCCGACGGCGGTGCCGCCTACCGGGCCCGGGTCGCGAGCTGATCGCGCTCGGGCGGGCGTTCGCCCGGATCGAGGACGGCCGGGTGATGTTCAAGGCCGAGATCGGGGCGGTCACCCCGCACGCCTGCCAGGTCCAGGGGGTATGGGTGCGGCCGGAGCTGCAGGGGCCGGGGGCTCGCCGTGGCCGGGATGGCGGCCGTGGTCCAGGACGCGCTCCGGTCCATCGCGCCCGTGGTGTCGCTCTACGTCAACGACTTCAACGCGCCGGCCCGCGCCGTGTACCGGAAGGTCGGGTTCACCGAGATGGCCACCTTCACGTCCATCCTCTTCTGAGCGTCTCCCCGGGCAGCGGGGCTGACTCGCGCGGGCGGCATCTGAAGGAGTATCCGCGGGAGGTGGAGCAGCGCCGCGGGCGTGCGAAGCGCCGCGTCCAGCTGAGGAAGCCCGGGAAGGGACGGGCATGCCGACGGCGGCCCGTCCCCCCGGTCCCCCTGTCGCCGTCTCGCCCGTAGCCCGAACTTCCCCTCCCGGCGAGATCTGCGTCGTACGCTAGACGGCATAGGTCGCAGTAAGTTCGCAATGAGTTCAGCAATGAGCGGATAGAGCCATGTCGTGACAGAGCCGCAGCTCGCGGCGGGCCGGGAGGCCGCCGGGCGTTACCTGCGCGAATTACTGCTGCGCCCGGGCCGGTACCGCCAGCTCTGGGAATCTCGCGCGCAGCGGACCCGGCCCGGCGCGATCAATCACCTCGCCGTGGCCGACGTGCTGGCGCAGTACCTGTGGAATTCGCCGCGCGCGGCGGGCCATTCCGATGTGCTCCCGCATCAGCTCAAGGACACCGTGGGCCGGGCGCTGTCCGGCCGGCTGCTGAGCCGGTCCACGCTGGCCCTGTTCGTGGCCGCCTTCGGCTTCTCCGCCCAGGAGGAAGAGCGGCTCTGGCGGCTGTGGCGCGGCACCGGCCGGATCACCGTCCTGGCCGGGCCGCGGGCGATGCGCTCCGGCGCGGCGGCCGAGGTGCGGGCGTGCTGGGCCCGCGCCGGCACCAGACCGTGTCCCTGCATGACCACGTCTATGTCGGCGCCGACCGCAGGCTGACCCGGACCCGGACGCATGCAGGTCGTCGAGGCCATCGTCGACGGGCTCGACGCGATCCCGTACCTCTACGACACCAACGCGGTCACCCTGGAAGTCGGCCAGGGCTGCGCCGGGCGCGCCCGGGCCGTTCCGCCGGATCGGCGACGTCGTGTACGTCACCGACATCCCGCTGGCCCACTCGCTCAGCCTGGGCGAGACGCTGACCCTCGAGTACTGGACCTCCTACCACTACGACGGGAACCCGGCCGATCCCGAAGAGCGGGAGTACCGCCGGGCGGTGATGAGCACCCTGGAGAACTTCGACATGCGCATCGAGTTCCACCCGGACGAGGTGCCGGCCGCGGTGTGGTGGGCGGTCTGGGACGGCATGGAAGGAAGGTGCTGGAACAGGAGCAGGTCACCCCGGACAGCCAGCACTCGGTGCACCGGTACCTGCGGTCGCTGGAGCGGTCGGTGGTGGGCTTCCACTGGCGCTGGGAGCCAGCCGGCGTCATGCCCTAGCATCGCAGCGTGTCTGATGCGCAGAAGGCCGTGATCGCCGGCGGCGAGGCCGCCCGGGACAGCGCCGGGAGCCTGGCCCGCGCCCGACGATGTCATCAACCAGGCGCTGCGCGGGATGGCCGCCCGGCTCACCGAGCGGGCCCCGGAGATCCTCGCGGCCAACGCCGACGACATGGCCGACGGCGAGGGGGCCGGGCTGGGCCAGGGCCTGCTGGACCGGCTCCGGCTCGACCCGGGCCGGATGCAGGAGATGGCCCGGCAGATCGGGCTGCTGGCCGACGCCCCGTTCCCGCCGGAGACGACCCCGCTGGGCGAGCTGGCCGGCGGCCCGCCGGGGGCTGCGGCTGGCCGAGCGGCGGGTGCCGGTCGGGGTGATCGGCGCGAACTTCGAGGCCCGGCCCAACGTGACCATCGACATCGCCTCACAGCTGCTCAAGTCGCGCAACGCCGGGGTGCTGCGCACCGGGGGCGCCGCGCTGCGTTCGGCCGCCGCCCTGGCCGACCACGTGATCGCGCCCGCGGGGCAGGCGCCGGGCTGGATCCGCGGGTCGTGCAGCTCGTCCGGTCGGCGGACCGGGAAGCCGCGGTCGAGCTGGTCCGTCAGCCGGGGCTGATCCCGCTGGTCATCCTGCGCGGCAGCGGGGAGACCACGCGCAGCCTGGCCGCCGAGGCGGCCCGGCGCCGGGGTGCGCACGCTCGCCCACGCCGACGGGGGCGGCGTGCTCTACCTGGACCGGGCGGCCGACCCGGCGTTGGCCGCCGAGATGATCACGGCCAGCCTGGACCGGCTCGGCGTGTGCAACCGGCTGAACCTGCTGCTGATCGCTCGACGTGTGGGAGCAGCGGCTGCCCGGCGTGCTGGCAGCGGTCGCGGGCTGGGGGTCACCCCGTCGCTGCCGCCGCACGGCCACCCGCTCGGTCACGAGTGGGCGCTGGACACCGGGCACGAGGCGACCGTCACCATCGCCCCGGCCGGCGGCCGGGCCGCGGCGGCCGGGCTCGCCAACGAGTGCACGTCCGGGCTGGCGGCAAGCATCGTCACCGCCGACCCCGCCGCCGCGGCGCGAATTCCTCGGCGCCTACCGGGGGACGGGCGCGTTCTGGAACGCCAGCACCCGGCTGCTGGACGGGTTCAAGCTGCGCGGTGTGCCGGAGACCGGGATCAACGTAGACCACGTGCCCGGGCCGCGCAGGCAGGTGACCTTCCCAGGATCTCTGCCTCCGGCAGTACGTCGTCATGCCAGCGTGATCCGGTGGCCTGGACCCCCGACCTGCGCCGGGTTAGGCGACAGTAGCCGCCTAGACCGGGGCGGTTATCCTGACCGGGCCATCGCCACGGCCAGCTATGAATCATCGCAAAGCCATGAGTCACGGGCAGCTACAAGTCACCGGCAGATGGTGCGCTAGGGACACGGCCTCACCCGGCGCCGGAGCCGGGTCGGTCGTGCGGCATGACGGAGACAGTGGTGAGCTGGTGCAGCCGGTCGGCGGAGCCCCGCGGCCAGGCCGCCCTGCTCGAAGTTAGCGGTCTCACCAAGAGCTTCGGTCCCCTCACCGTGCTCCGCGAGGTCGGTTCCCGGGTCGGTCCTGGTGAGATCGTCGCCGCGGCGGGTGGCACCGGCGCGGTCACGTTCACCCTGATCGGGGCCATTGCCTGGGTGTCGAGGCCGACGCGGCCGCGTCGCTGGGGGTGGCCGAGACCGCGCGGGTGGAGCCGATCCTGCGCGAAGCCCGCGAGGCGGCGGGCACCGGGCTGGGGCTGCCCATCGCACGGGGGATCGTCGAAGCGCACGGCGGCACCCTGATGGTGGCGCCGGCCGATCCCGGGGCGTCCTTCGTGGTCGCGCTCCCGGCTGATCCGCCACCAGATCCCCGGTTAGCGGCGGCAGGCGAGCCGTCCGGGGCATCCTGGAGTGTGGTGGAGGAACCGGAGGAACAACGTGGTGGCCGACAAGACGGTCGTCCTCATCGTGGAAGATGACCAGAACATCGTCAACCTGGTCCGGTCCAACCTCTCCGCGCGCGGCCACGACGTGCTCGTGTCCAGGGACGGGACCGGGGTCAGCGAGACCGTCCAGGCGCGGGGCCTGGACGTGGTGCTGCTCGACCTGATGCTGCCCGGGCGGGACGGCTTCGAGCTGTGCCAGGAGATCCGGGAGCAATCCCGCGGTCGGCATCATCGTGCTGTCCGCCCGCCGCGCCGAGACCGACAAGGTCCGCGCCCTCAACCTGGGCGCCGACGACTACATGACCAAACCGTTCGGCATCGAGGAATTGCTGGCCCGGATCAACGCGACGCTGCGGCGCAGCAAGCGGCGGCCGACGGCCGGCCGGAGCCGGGCGTCGTGCGGATCGGGGACGTCGAGATCGACCTGGAGCGGCGGCGGGTCACCAAGGCCGGCGGCCTGGTGCATCTGACCCCCACCGAATTCGCGCTGCTCCGGCAGTTCGCGGTGAGCCCGGGAGAGCTGCTTACCCACGCGACCCTGCTCCGCCGGGTCTCGGTACCGGTTACGAGACGCAGACCGAGTACACCCGGGTCTACGTCGGGCGGCTGCGGGCCAAGCTCGAGCGGGTCGGGGATGAGCCGCTGTTCATCACCGAGGGGCGGTGGGGCTACCGGTTCGCCACGGCATGACGCCGCCCTGTGCCCGCCGGAGCGGCGGGCTCACCCTGTGCGCGGGGAGGCCACCCATGAGCGTGTCCACCGGCCCCGCTGAGCAGGCCCCCCAGGGGGTCCGTCCGGCTGAGCCGAGCAGGGAAGACGGAGGCCCGGCGGAAAAAACGGAGTGACCAGCCCAGGCTCAGGTTGCTATGCTCCTGGGCTCTTGTGCCAACTCCCATGCCATCGAGGTGATGACTCATGCCCTCGGCCAGCGGGACGCAGCAAGACCCGCCGCCCGATCCCGTCCTGACCCCCGCTGCCGAG
>CAVUKT010000079.1:0-22707 GCA_963742055.1 uncultured Actinomycetes bacterium
CCCGGCCTGGCTCATGCGTCCCTCCGGCGGATCAGGACCACGGCCAGGCCGAGGGCGAGCGCGGCCCAGCCGCACAGCACGGCGAAGCCAGCCCACGGCGCCAGCGGGAAGTAGCCGGTCCCGGGCGAGTAGAGGGCGGTGACCTGCGGGTACTGCGGCGCGGCCTGCTGGATGGCGAAGGCCGCGGCCGGGGTGATCCGCAGCAGCCAGTCCAGGACGCCGACCGGCAGGACCGAGGCGACGCTCAGGATGTACGGGAGCACGATCGCCACGACCACGATGGTGACCGCGGCCACGCTGCGGCGCAGCACGGCGCCGAGGGCCAGGGCCAGCACGGCGGCCACCGCGAGCAGCGCCGCGGTGCCGACGATCACCCGCAGCTCGGTCGTCCACGTCGCCGGGAACACGTACGCCTTGCTGCCGCGCTATCTGGGCCCCGAGGGTTACCGCGGCCGCGGCCGCGGCCAGGCCGACCACGAAGGTGACCGCGCCGATCACGAGGGCCTTCGCCGCCAGCACCCGGCCCCGCCGCGGGCTCGCGGCCAGGGTGGTGCGGATCAGGCCGCGGCGGTACTCGGCGGTGATGAACATGGCCGCGATCACGAGCACCCCGATCAGCCCGGCGAACGTGCCCACCAGGAGGTTCGTGATGGTCAGTGACGGGCCGCCGGCGTCGGACCCGGCGATGACCGGTGCGATGTCGCCGGACCCGGTCACCGTGAACCGCCCGCCGGCCTGGTGATACCCGCCGACTCCCGAACCGCCGGCCGCGTCGATGTAATCGCCGGACCAGGTCCCGGCCGGCCACCGGCCAGACCGGCTGACGTGATCGAAGACAGCGGTGGCCTGGCTGGGGAGGATGCTCCCGCTGGTCCCGCCGCCGAAGTTCGAGGAGATCGATTGGTAGGCCGGGGAGGCGGTGAACAGCCCGGCCTGGACGGTCGGGGACAGCCCGGCCAGCTGAACGGTGCCGACCTGGGTCCAGTGGGTCCCGTCGGCCGAGTCGTAGCCGGTGATCATGTCGCCGGAGCGGGTCAGCCGCAGCCAGCGCGGGGACGCCGCCGACACGGCGCCCGGCTGGCCCGCGGTGTCGCTGGTGTAGTTGTCCTGCAGGCGGACGCCGTGGTCAGCGGTGACCATGATCGCCGCGTACGCCGATCCCGGCCGGGTGCTCTCCTTGATGATCAGCCCCGACTTGGCCCAGGGCACGAGGCCGGGGCGGGTGTCGGGTGACACGTTCGGATTGAGCGGGACGTTGCCGTTCGCGGGCGGGATCCGGCCGGTCAGCGAGGTCACCCGGACGGTAATGCTGCCGTTCCCGGTGAGCGGCTGGCGGACGAAATAGAAGCTGTCGGTCACCGGCTCACCGCCTGGCCCCACCGTGAAAGTAGGCCCGCAGGCCCGGCCGCTCCGGGCCGGGCCGCCGCCCACCGCCTGGCAGGAGCTGCTGCCGCCCACGGCGGTCAGCAATCCGATCCCGGCCATCACCAGGGCCGCGACGACCAGGCCGATGACCCAGCCGCGCACGGTCCGCAGCTTGGTCCACTCCGCGCGGACGAGCTGGGCGAATCCGTCCCGCCCGGACTGCGGGGCTGGCGGGTGCGGCATCGTGGCCTGCGTCGTCATGACGTGGCCTCCTCTACGGGCTCCGCTGGACCGGCTCCGCGCGGAACTCGACCTCATCCCGGGTGAGTTCCATGTAGGCCTCCTCCAGGCTGGCGCGGTGCGGGGACATCTCCGAGAACGGCACCCCGCTCTCGCCGAGCAGCGCCACGACCCGCTCCGGGGGTACCCCTGAGACGGTCAGCGTGTCGCGGTCGGTGGCGGCGACGGTGGCCCCCGCGTGGGCTAGCACCGTCATCGCCTCCGACCGCGCGGACGTGCGCACCGTGATCCGGTCCTGGGAGGCGGCGGCGAGCAGCTCGCGGACGCTGGTGTCCGCGATGGCCCGGCCGCGGCCGACCACCACCAGGTGATCGGCGGTGTCCTGCAGTTCGCTCATCAGGTGGCTGGACACCAGCACCGCGCGGCCCTGCCCGGCCAGCGACCGCAGGAACCCGCGCATCCACACGATGCCCTCGGGGTCCATGCCGTTGAACGGCTCGTCCATCATGAGCACCGGCGGGTCGCCGAGCATGGCCGCGGCGATGCCCAGCCGCTGCCGCATGCCCAGGGAATAGCCGCCCGCCTTACGCCTGGCTACCGTCTGCAGGCCGGCCTGCTCGATCACCGCATCGACCCGCCGGGCCTTCAGGCCCTGCGAATGGGCCAGCCACAGGAGATGGTTCCGGGCGCTGCGGCTAGGCTGCAGCGCGGCCGCGTCCAGCAGGGCCCCGACATGGCTCAGCGGATGCCGCAGGCTCGCATACGGCTGGCCGCCGACCAGCGCGGTGCCGTCGTCGGCCGCGTCCAGGCCCAGGATCACCCGCATCGTGGTGGACTTCCCGGCCCCGTTGGGGCCGACGAAGCCAGTGACCTGGCCCGGCTGGACGGTGAACGACATCCCGTCCAGCGCCAGGGTCGGCCCGAACTTCTTGCGCAGGCCGGATACCTCGATCGTCGCTTCCATATCAGGAAGGCTAGGGAAGGCCACCGCCGGAGTCGTCCCGCCGCAGAGCGGTCTTGCCCGCCGCTGCACCGGGGGAGGCCGGAGCCCGCGCATCCCCCGCACGAGGGACGCCGGGATAGCGGCCCGGGGTGACGCCATAGCGGCGCACCAGCGGCGACAATGACTTACGTGGGCCAAGCGGATGACAGGCGTGGCGCAGGGACCGCGGCGTGGCGGCGATTCGCCGCGCTGCCGTACGCGCCGGTCACCGCGGCTGTGCTGCTCGGGATGCTCGCGGTGGCCCAGGCGCTGTGGGTGGCGGTGGCCGGCGCGCCCACGGCGGCCGGGCGCTCAACGGCGGCGCCGCGGCGGAGTGGTGGGCCTCCCTGTTCGTCCTGGCGCTGGTCAGCCTGGCCACCACCGTGCCGCTCGGTTTCCTGTGGGCCAGGCCGGCCTGGGCCGCGGTCATCATGTCCGCGGCGAGCATCGTGTCGCTCGCCGGGTTCCAGACGCTGACCGTGGCCGGCCTGATCGCGCAGCTGGCCGGGGCGTACCGGCTCGGCCGCCGCGGCTCACCCCTGCTGAGCGCGGCGCTGAGCCTGCCGTTCCTGATCCTCGCGCTGACGGCCTCGTCTGGTTCTGCGGCCGAGATCCCGGCCCTGCTGCTGGCCTCGCTGGGCCCGGCGGCCGCGCTGGCCGGGAGCGCACGCCGGGCCCAGCGGGACGCGATCGAGCACAGCGCCGCGCGGGAGGCCATCGCGGGCACCCTGCTTGAGCACACGGCGCGGGGGGAACGCGCCCGCATCTCCCGCGAGCTGCACGACGTGGTGGCGCACCACATCTCCATGATCGCCGTGCAGGCGGAGACCGCCCGGCTGACCACCCCGGGGATGCCCGCGGCCGGGGCGCAGCGGCTGTCGTCGATCGGGGACACCGCCCGGGCCGCGCTGACGGAGATGCGGCGGCTGCTCGGCGTGCTCCGCGAGGACACCGAGACCGGCGTGGCGGACCGTCAGCCGCAGCCGGGGCTGCGCCAGCTCAACGAACTGCTCGACGCGGCCCGGGAGGCGTCCGGCACCGGGACCCGGCTGATCCTGCACGGGGCCCCGGTCACCCTCGATCCCGGGGTCGAGCTCGCCGCCTACCGGATCATTCAGGAGGCCCTCACCAACGCCCGGCGGCACGCGCCCGGGGCGGCCGTCGATGTGGAACTGCACTACGCCGACGACCGGCTGCAGCTGCTGATCCGGGACAACGGGCCCGGGCCGCCCGCAGCCCCGCCGCACGAAGCCCGGCCGGACGCCGCCGGGCCGGGCGCCGCTGGGCTGGGCCGCGGGCGGCGAGTCCGGCCGGACGGGGGCCACGGGCTGCTCGGCATGCGTGAGCGGGCCGCCGCCGTCGGCGGTGAGCTGAGCACCGGCGCGGCGGCGGGCGGCGGATTCCTGGTCTACGCCACCCTGCCCGGGAAGGGGGAGGCGGGATGAGCAGCCCGGCCCCGGCCATCCGGATCGTGGTCGCGGATGATCATCAAGTGGTCCGCACCGGGTTCGCCGAACTGCTCGGGACCCAGCCGGACTTCGCGGTGCTGGGCACCGCCTGCGACGGGGCCGAGGCGGTGCGGATCTGCCACGAGCTGCAGCCGGATGTCGTGCTCATGGACGTCCGGATGCCGCGCATGGACGGCATCGAGGCCACCAGGCAGGTGGTCGGCCCAGGTGGGGCCAGCAGTCCCGCGCCGAGACAGCAGCCGGGGCCCGGCCGCCGCGTCCCCGCCGGGCAGGCCGCGAGTGCTCATCCTGACCACGTTCGACCTGGATGAGTACGTCTACGACGCGCTGCGCGCCGGGGCCAGCGGCTTCCTGCTCAAGGACGTCACCGCCGAGCGGCTCTTCGACGCGGTACGGGTGGTCGCGGCCGGTGACGCGCTGCTCGCCCCGGCCATCACCCGCCGCCTCATCGGGGAGTTCGCCCTGATGCGCCCCAAGCCCGACGCTGCTCCGGTGGCCGCGTTCGCCGCGCTCACCCCGCGCGAAACCCAGGTTCTGCGGCTCGTCGCGGAGGGCCTGTCCAACCCGGAGATATCGGCCCGCCTGGTGGTCACCGAGGAGACGGTCAAGACCCACGTGAGCCGGGTGCTGAACAAGCTCGGCCTGCGGGACCGGACCCAGGCGGTGGTGGCGGCTTATGAATCGGGCCTGGTCGTGCCGCACTCCCGGGAACCGGGTTAGCCGGGGCCGGCCTGCCGGGGCCGGCCTGCCCAGGTCGGCCTACCGGACCGGGCGCGGCCGACCAGTCGATCACGGGCGGGCGGACCGCCGCGCACCGCGGATTCCCCTTCGGGTCGGTCAGGCCGAGACGCCCCACGAGCAGGCCCAGTTCCAGGGCCCGGTCCAGCACGGCCGGCGGGACCGCGCCGAGCCACAGCTTGGCCCGCCGGAACAGGGTGAACCCGGCGGCGTCATCGACAGTTCCCCAGGACAGGTAGATGAACCGGCCACCCGGCGGTCCCTGGATGTACGGGCCCTTCACGTCGATGCCGTCCGGTGCGGGGGCGACGGTGCAGTCCATCGTCCAGGCGGCAGACGGTGCGTCCCCCGGCACCAGGCCGAGAAGCTCGGCTGGGCGGCCGCGGCGCTGCACCCCGACGTGGATGTTCTGGTAACCGCCGGGGGAGTCAGGGCTGGGCCCGCAGGAACCCCCGGGAGGTCCGACCCTTCGATCCTGATCTGCACGCCACCATTATCAGGCCAGGAACTGAGCCAGCTCACGGTAGATCAGCCCGGGCGCGGCGTCGATGGCCTCGTGCCCGTAGCCCGGCAGGACCGCCAGGGTGGCCTGCGGGAGAGCGGCGCTGAGCGCGTGCGTGAGGTCCGCCGCCCAGGCCGGGCTGGTCTCCCCGAGCAGGAGCAGGACCGGCGCGGTGACGTCACCCGCCAGCGCCAGCGGGTCGGCCGACGCCAGGGCCTCGGCCTCGCGCGGCAGCGTGGCCGACACGATGGGCAGCACGTCCTGCGCGCCGGGCGTGTCCCTGAGCTCGCTGACCTGCGCCATGGTCAGGCCGATGATCTCGGTCAGGAAGCCGATCATGGCCGGGCCGGGCCGCCCTTCCGCCACCAGCGCGCTGGCCCGTTCCCGCCACTCACGCGGGACGGTCTGCGGCCCGGCGGCTCGTACAGGGCGATCCGCCGGAACGGGGCGCCGCGGGCGGCGGCACCCAGCGTGCAGAGCGCGCCGTAGCTATGCGCGAACACATCGGCCGGGCGGCCGCTGCCGTCCGCCAGGCTCGTGGCGACCGCGGCCACGTCGTCGTATTCCTTCTCCAGCCGGTACGGTCCGGTGTCGCCGCTGGAGCCGCGGCCCCGGCGGTCCATGGCCGTGACCTGCCAGTGCTCGGTCAGCAGTCCCCAGAGCGGTGCCCACCGCTCCAGGCGGCCCATGCCCCCGTGCACCAGCAGCAGCGCCGGGCCCGTCCCCGCGGTCAGCAGGCCGATCTCGGTGCCGTCGGCGCTGGTGACCGTGTGCCGGCGTCCCTGCACGGGATCTCCTTCGGTTGAGGCAGGCCTTCATGATCGCGTTCGGTGGGGGCCATTGAAACCGGTTTTCCGGAGACGGGATACTCACGGCATGCGCCAGGTCTCCGCCATCGATGGATTCCGTCTCGCTTACGACCGGTCCGGCCGTGGTCCGGCCGTGGTCATGCTGCACGGCTGGCCGGGGGGCCGGGGCGACTACCGCGAGGTCGTGCCGCTGCTCGCGGGCGCCGCCGACGTCATCACCCCGGACCTGCGCGGGTTCGGCGAATCCGACCAGCACCCGGCCGACCCGGCGGCCCAGTACAGCGCCGCCGGCGCAGGCCCGCAGCGTGGCCGGGCTCATCGGGGAACTGGGGCTTACCCGGCCGGTGATCGTCGGCTACGACATCGGCAGCCGCATCGCCCAGACCCTCGCCGCGGAGCGTCCCGACCTGGTCCGGGCGCTGGTGATCTCGCCCCCGGTGCCCGGCATCGGCGGCCGGATCCTCAGCCCGGACGCCCAGCGTGAGTTCTGGTACCAGCAGTTCCACCGGCTCGACCTGGCCACCGAGCTGATCGACGGCAACCCTGGAGCGGTGCGCGCCTATCTCCGGTACTTCTGGGAGCACTGGTCCGGGCCGGACTTCGAGCTGCCCGCCCAGCATCTCGAGGACCTGGTCACGGCGTACGCGCCGCAGGGGGCGTTCGCGGCGTCTATTGGCTGGTATCGGGCCGGGGCCGGATCTGTGGCCAGATCCCTCGCGGAACAGCCGCCCGCGCCGGCGGACCGGATCACCGTGCCTACCACCGTGCTCTGGCCCGCGCACGACCCGCTGTTCCCGCCGGAGTGGTCGGACCGGATCGATGAGTTCTTCGCGGACGCCCGGCTGATTCACCTGCCCGGGGCGGGCCATTTCACCCCGCTGGAGTGCCCGGCGGATTTCGCCGCCGCGATCACCGCCCCACCTGACCGACCCGGGCAAGGCCGCCATGATCGCGGTCAATTCCTGACCCACCATACACCACACCGCACATTGACCGTGATCATGGCCCAGCGGCTGCGGTGGCGCGGTCGTCTGCGACCAGGGTCACGCCCGGCGGCACCGCCAGCGAGGGGAGGGTCTGGCGGGCGGCGTCGTCCACGTGGATCCGCGGCGGGTCCGGCGGGCCGTCCTGGTAATACGTGCCTGGTCCCCAGAACTGGCCGTAGCGGATCACCACCCCGCCCGCGTCGAGTATCGCGCGCTCGTGCTCCGCGGTCGCCGCGCGCCCGCGGTCGATGGGCTGCTCCCAGGAGATGCTCTGGGCGATGACGCGAGCGGCCCGGGCCGCGGCGGCCGCCCCGAGCAGGTTGCGGGTGCCCTCGCCGCGGATCCGGTTGTTGCGCTCGCCGAACGAGGGAATGTCCTCCACTCGTTCGGGCAGGTCTGTGAGCTGGTGGAAGACCAGGTCGGGCCGGAAGTCCACCATGACCCCGGTGAGGGCGGCGGCATCGAACACATCGCAGACCACCGCCTCGGCGCCGAGCATGCGGAGCAGGCTCGCCTTGTCCGGCGAGCGGGTCATCCCCGCGACCGTGTGTCCTTCTTTGATCAGCAACGGGACCAGCCGGGTGCCGATGACACCGCTGGCGCCAGCGATAAAGATGCGCACAATTGTCAGCTTATGACCGGCTCCCGGGGCGGAGCGCGCCGGGCGGATCCGGTCAACGGTCCAATTCTGAAACAGTCCGATCCGCCCGGCGGGCTTAACGTCGAATTACCTACCGACGGAGGTGGCTATGAAAGCGCTGGTGTATCACGGGCCCGGGCAGAAGGCCTGGGAAGACGTTCCCGACGCGGCGATTCAGGACCCGACCGACGTGGTGGTACGGGTCGACACCACCACGATCTGCGGCACCGACCTGCACATTCTCCATGGTGACGTCGCCGCGGTCACCGACGGCCGCATCCTCGGACACGAGGCGGTCGGCACCGTTACCGAGGTCGGCGAGGCGGTCAAGGGCTTCGCGGTCGGCGACCGGGTGCTGGTCCCGGCCATCACGAAATGCGGCCGCTGCGAGTACTGCCAGCGGGGCATGCCCTCGCACTGCCAGACCGTCGGCGGGATCGGCTGGATCTTCGGCCACCTCATCGACGGCACCCAGGCCGAGTCCGTGCGGGTTCCGTACGCCGACACCTCGCTGTACGCGATCCCCGGGCACGTCACGAACGAGCAGGCCATCTTCCTGGCCGACTCGCTGCCGACCGGGTACGAGGTCGGGGTGCTCGCGGGACAGGTGCGGCCGGGCGACACGGTGGCCGTGGTCGGCGCCGGGGCGGTCGGCCTGGCGGCCATCCTGACCACCGGCCTGTGGGGCGCCTCGAAGGTCATCGCGGTCGACACGAACAAGTTCCGGCTGGACAAGGCGCTGGAGTTCGGGGCGACCGACGCAGTAGAGGCCGGGCCCAACGCGGCCGCGGACGTGATCGCGCTCACCGATGGACTCGGGGTGGACGTATCCATCGAGGCGGTCGGATATCCCGAGACGTTGCTGACCACGGCGTCCCTGGTCCGGCCGGGCGGCCACATCGCCAACATTGGCGTGCACGGCGTCCCGGTCGAGCTGCCGATGCAGGAGATGTGGATCCAGAACGTCACCCTGACCATGGGGCTGGTCGATACGGTATCCATTCCCACGCTGCTCAAGATGGTGGCCAGCGGCCGGATCCCGGCCGAGAAGATGGGCACGCATACGTTCACGTTCGATCAGATGGACGACGCGTACGACGTGTTCAAGAACGCGGCCGCGAACTCGGCCCTGAAAGTAGTCATCACGCCCGCCTGATTACTCCTTCCCCGGCGCGTCCCAGAGGTGCGGACCGGGCGGCGCGGGGAGGGTCACGCCAGTAGTGGTGAGGCGTGCGGGCGCGGGGAACGATGACGGGGTGAGCGGTACCGATTTCGTGGGTGAGGCCACCACCGAGCTGTACGGCTCGGATCCGGAGGGGTTCACCGAGCGCCGCAGCGCCCTGGCCGCCCAGGCCCGCGCCGCCGGCGACCGCCCCGCGGCCAAGGAGATCGCCGGCCTGCGCAAGCCCACCAGGCCGGCCTGGATGATCAACGAGCTGGTCCGCGCCGACCCGGGGGTGGCCGGCCGGCTGGTCGAGCTCGGCGATGAGCTGCGCGCCGCCGCGGCTGCGCTCGACGGGGCGAAGATCCGCGAACTGTCGCAGGCGCGGCGGCGGCTGGTTGACACCCTCATCCGGCAGGCGCTGCAGCAGGCCGGCGAGGAGTCCCCGTCGGCGGCGTTGCGGGAAGACCTTACCGCCACCTTCGGCGCGGCCCTGGCCGATCCGAAGGTCGCCCGGGACCTGGCCGCGGGGACCCTGCTGCGGCCGGTCCATCGCGCAGATTTCAGTCCCGGGCTGCCCGGGCTGGCCCTGGTCCCGCCGCCCGCGGACGCCTCCGCAGGGACAGCCGAGGCGGCCGTGGTCCCGGAGCGGGCAAGGGAGGCTGGGAAGGGCGACCGGCGGCCGGGAGGCGCAGGCGGGGAGGCCGCTGACCGGCCGAAGGCGGCGGGCGGGGCAAGGCGGCGAGGCGAAGCGGGTGGCGGCGGAGGCCAGGGCCGCGACGGCGAAGCGGGCCGCGGCGGAGGCGAGGGCGGCGCGAGAAGCGAAGGCCGCTGCGGAAGCGAAAGCCGCAGCGGAAGCCAGAGCGGCTGAGAAGGCGCGGGCGGCTGAGAAGCGGCGGCAGGCCATCGCCGACGCGGAACAAGTGGCGGCCGAGGCCAGCCGGGCGGCGGACCAGGCGGCCCAGGACGAGCGCGACGAGCAAGATAAGGCTGGGGGCTGGAGGACGAGCTCGACGAGGCCCGCCGCCGGCGAGCGCGACCCGGCGGCGGGTCCGCGAAACGCAGGGCGCTCAGCAGAAGGCCCGCCGGGCCCTCAGCCGGCTCGAGGACACGGGACGAGAGGAATGACGCTACGAGCTTTCTTACCCGCCGGGGCGAAGGACGGGTTTCTCCTACGCTGGCCAGTCGGTGCACGTGCTGGCCGGGCAGGATGGCCAGCCCGAGGGGTTCGCCGCGATGGAGATCGTCATCCCGGCGCATTTCGCCGGGCCCATCCCGCACGCCCACGACGAGTTCGACGAGGCCATTTACGTCGCTTCGCGGCCAGCTGCAGGTGACGGGGGACGAGACCCTCGAGGCGGCGGCCGGCTCGATGTTCACCGCACCGCGCGGATCCCGGCACGGCTTCAGCAATCCGTACGACGCCGAGGCCCTGGTGCTGGGAGTCTGGGCGCCCGCCGGGCCGGCCCTGGCCTTCATGCGCGACATCGGTGCGGCCCTGTCACCCGACACGCCACCCGATCCGGACCAGATGCGCGAGCTGTACCTCGGCACGCCAGCCGCCTGCTGCCCTGACGCTCCCGCTGGGCCGCCAGCAGGCGCAGGGCATCGTCATCGGGTTACGCGAGTCGTCGATGGTTCGGCTGAGCTGTCCCGTACCGTGCCGCAGGCACCAGGCCGGGATGCTGGCCGTCCTGTGCGCAGGCGGTCCAATTACAGGGACGTCAGCAATACAGGGAGCCTGGCCCGTCGCCCCAGGAACATGAGTCTTTCCACTTTCCGGAGGCGTTGTGCAACTCGAGCCGTGTCCCGCGTTGTTCTACAGTAGTAGCCGCGGCCGAGTAGCGCTTGGTAATTGTTCGTCCCGCCGCCCGTGTGAATGACCACCTTGGAGCCGGCCTTGAGGGTGAAACTGCCGAACGTATAGACATGGCCAGCCAGGTCCTCCACCGTCCATCCAGTCAGGTCACGCGGTCGTGCCAGTGTTCTTGAGGGTGACGAATTCCTGGTTCAGCTTGGCTCTCGTCACCGGAAGATCTGATCCCGGTGTATGGTACTGAATCAGGCGGAACTGGATCTCGACCCGCCGATGCTGCCGTTGCCGCCTGCGCGCTCGCCGCGAACGGGACCATAAGGGTGGCGTATCGAAAAAGGTGGGAGTGCAGCGCCGTAACGCATTCATCCGCCAATTTAAGAGTCGCGGCTCAACCGAGATGATTAAGCCGGAACAAGGCGGCACTGGCAGTAGCGCCAGGCGGGGTGTGAACTGCAAACTGCCGCGATCGGACCACTGTTCTCAAAAGCGCCGCGGGCGGCAATTCATAACTGTGCCTATCGAGAAGAGGAAGCGAAGAAGGGAAGATCGGCGGTGCGGCCCCGTCGGCGCCGGGACCGAGGCGGTGAAAATCACCCGCCTGGAGCAGGGTTGCCCGGCCTGGGCTTGAGTCCGGAGGAAGCGGCGGCATGCTCGCCGCCAGGCGCCGGAGGGGTGCCCCCTGGCGCGTTCCACGCGTCGCCAGCCGGTGCGGAGCAGTGCCTGCCTTGACGCGAAACTGCCGGGGATTCGCGGCGATCGGCGGGTCGCGGAGGCCGTCGTGGGCGTCACTGTCCGTGCGGGAGGGCGTGCCTGTGCGGCGGGTCCGGCTGGCAGCGCTGCGCTGCTGCGCTAGGCCGCCATGTTGACGAGCCAGAATAACTACTGTATCTCAAGTCTTATGGTTATAGATAAAGGTGACGGCCCGGCGGGCGGCGGGGCTGGTGCTTTGCCTGCGAGCGGCGGCATGTATTCCGACCAGCACCTGCGCGTCTCCGACGCCGAGCGCGAGGCGGTCTGCGGCCGGCTGGCCGAGCACTTCGCCGCTGGCCGCCTGGACCAGGCCGAGTTCGATGACCGGGTCGGGCGGGCCATGAGCGCCAAGACCCGGGCCGACCTGCGCGGGCTGTTCGCCGACCTGTCGGAGACAGGGGCTCCGGCAGTGCCAGAGCTTCCGCGGGGTGGCGGCGGCACGCCAGGGGACGGGCCGCGCGGGCCGGGGTCGCCGATCGAGTTCCGGCTGGATGCGGCCTCGGGGGTGCCGACCTACCTGCAGCTGGTGCACCAGGTGGAGCACGCGCTGCGGCTGGGTTATCTCACGCTGGGCGATCAGCTGCCGAAGGTCCGGGACGTGGTGGCCTCGCTGGCGATCAACCCGAACACGGTGCTGAAGGCCTACAAGGAGCTGGAGACCAAGGGCCTGACGGCCGGGCGGCCCGGCCAGGGCACGTTCATCCAGGCCACGCTGGGCCAGGTCGCGCTCCCGGAACTCGCCGGGCTGCACAAGTCCCTGCTCGGCTGGCTGACCACCGCCGACGCGGCGGGCCTGGACGAGGACGGCATCGTGGCGCTGTTCGCCAGCGCGCTGCGGGATTTCTATAAGCGCCGCAGCGGCACAGGGGAACGCCGCGGCGCAAGGAGCGGCGAAGCGGAGGGTGTCGCATGAACGTGAACATCATCGAGACCAGCGGCCTGGGCAAGCGGTACGGCAGCACGTGGGCGCTGCGCGAGTGCTCGCTGGCGGTCCCCGCCGGGCACGTGACCGCGCTGGTCGGCCCGAACGGCGCCGGCAAGACCACGCTGCTGAACCTGGCGGTCGGCCTGGCAGAACCGACCGCGGGCGCCGTCACCGTGCTCGGAGGCCTGGCCGCGGGATCCCCGGCCGCGCTGGACGGCATCGCGTTCGTCGCCCAGGACACGCCGCTGTACAAGAACCTGTCGGCCGCCGACATGCTGCACCTGACCCGCAACCTGAACCGGCGTTTCGACCAGCCCTACGCCAAGGCCCGGCTGGGCGAGCTCGGCATCCCGCTGAACCGCAGGGCCGGCAAGCTGTCCGGCGGCCAGCAGGCGCAGCTCGCGCTGACCCTGGCGCTGGCCCGCCGGCCGCGGCTGCTGGTGCTGGATGAGCCGGTGGCGATGCTCGACCCGCTCGCCCGGCATGACTTCATGGCCCTTGTGCTGACGGCGGCGGCCGACGACGGGGTGTCGGTGCTGCTGTCCTCGCACGTGCTGGCCGAGCTGGAGCGGGTGGCCGACTACCTCATCCTGCTGTCGCGGGGCCGGGTCCAGGTGGCCGGGGAGGTCGACGACCTGATCGCCAGCCACCGCGTGCTGACCGGCCCCGCCGCCGAGGCCGACAGATATACCGAACGGCCGCTGGTGCATGCCCGCCGTGCCGACGCCCAGGCCCACCTGCTGGTCCGGGCCACCGCGGACGACCCGGTCCCGCCGCGCTGGGAGGCGCACCCGGTCGGCCTGGAGGAACTCGCGATGGCCTACCTGCGCGAGCCCGGCGCCGGCGCCTTGCCCGGCCCGGCCCGCGGCCGGGCTCTGCCGCTTGAAACTGGCCACCCGACGGAGGTGACGAAATGACCGCACTAACGATGCCCGGCCGTCCCGCGCACGACGCCCGCCTGCGGCCGGTGCCGTGGCGGCGGATGGCCTGGGTCACCTGGCGGCAGCACCGGGCCGCGCTCGGCGGCGTGGCCGCCTTCCTCGGCGCGTTCGCGGTGTACCTGTGGCTGACCGGCCTGCAGATGCACCACGCCGAAGCGGCCTACTGCCACCCGGCCGGCTCACTCGGCTGCGCCATAAACTTCACCGGCAGATACGGCGAGACCGCGATCATAGTCAGCATCGCCCTGCAGGCGGTGCCCGCGCTGATCGGGGCGTTCGCCGGGGCGCCGGTGCTGGCCCGGGAGCTGGAGACCGGCACCTTCCGGTACGCCTGGACCCAGGGCATCGGCCGGCTCCGCTGGACGGTCGGCAAGCTGGTGCCGCTGGCGGTCGCGGTGACAGCCGTGGCCGGGGCGTTCACCGTCCTGTTTGCCTGGTACAACCAGCCGTGGGTCGCCGCGGGCTACGTGACCCCGTTCTCGGCCCGCGTGTTCGACCTGCTCGGGGTCGCGTTCGCCGCCTGGACGCTGGCCGCCTTCGCGATCGGCGTCCTGGCCGGGATGCTCATCCGCCGGGCCGTCCCCGCGATCGCCGCCAGCCTGGCCGCCTACGCCGGGCTCGCCTTCGCCACCGCGCTGTGGCTGCGCGAGCACTACATCACACCGCTGGTCACCAGCAGCACCAACCTGCCTGGTTCCGCGTGGATCATCAGTAACTGGTACACCAAGGACGGCAAGCTGGTCAGCCAGTCCGCGATCAGGAACATCCTCCAGGGCCTACCACCCTGCCCCAGCGACGCGGGTCGGGCCGAACACGTCCCAGACGATCCTCGAACGCGGTGGGCTACCTCACCCAGCACGGCTACACGCACTGGATCAGCTACCAGCCTGGCAGCCGGTTCTGGCCATTCCAGTGGATCGAGGGCGGCTGGCTGCTCGCGCTGTCGGTCCTGCTCATCGCCGCGACCGTCTGGCTGGTCCGCCGCCGCGCCGCCTGAGCCGCCGGATGGCTGCTCTCGAGCCAGGGCTGCGCAGGGCGGAATGAAAAGCCGCCCGGGCGGGCTGTTCGGGGAATGAGCATCGAACTGGGCAGGATCGGATTCTGGCGGCACCCCTCAGAGCTCCCCCCCGACGTGGTGGCCGAAGCCGAGGCTCTCGGCTACGGGGCCATCTGGCTGGGGGGCTCCCCCGGCGGCGACCTGAAGGTGGTCGAGGACATCCTGGACGCCACGGATCACATCGCCGTGGCCACCGGGATCGTCAACGTGTGGAAGGACGACGCCGCGACCATGGCCGCGGACTATCACCGGATTGCCGCCAAGCATCCGGACCGCTTCCTGCTGGGCCTGGGCATCGGGCACCCCGAAGCGGTCCAGGAGTACCAGACGCCGTACGCCAAGCTGGTCAGCTACCTTGATGAGCTCGACGAGCTCAAGGTCCCGGTAGAAGGCCGCGCGCTGGCCGCCCTTGGCCCGCGGGTCCTCAAGCTCGCCGCCGAGCGGACGGCAGGCGCGCACCCTTACCTGGTCACGCCGGAGCACACCCGGCAGGCCCGGGAGATCATGGGCCCGGGCCCGCTGCTGGCCCCCGAGCAGAAGGTCGTGCTCGAGACCGATCCCGAGCGTGCCCGCGCCATCGGCCGGCCGCGCGTGGCCAAGCCCTACCTCGGGCTGACCAACTATGTCAGCAACCTGCGCCGGCTCGGCTGGACGGACGCCGACCTCGCCGACGGCGGCAGCGATGCGCTGATCGACGCGCTGGCCGTGCACGGTGACGGGGACGAGCTGGCCCGCGGCGTGACCGCGCACCTGGACGCGGGCGCGGACCACGTGGCCGTCCAGATCCTGGCCCGTGACCCGCTGCCCACGCTGCGGGCCCTGGCCAGCTCGCTGCGGCTATCGTCATCCTGACCGGCATCAGCAGCTAGCTCCTTTTTTGGGCCGAACGGCCGTGGTGCTTGTCCCGGCCCTGCCGCCAGCAGGGCCCGTGAGTGCTAGTTATGAGTCATGACTGTTGACGGCGGACTCCGCAGCACCCAGTGGTTCGGCGCGACCGGGCGGACCGGGATGACCCATCGCTCCTGGATGCGGTCCCAGGGGTTCACCCCGGAGGTTTTCGACGGCCGCCCGGTCGTCGGCATCGCCACCACCTGGTCCGAGCTGGCGCCGTGTAACGTCCACCTGCAGCGGGTGGCCGAGTCGGTCAAGCGCGGGGTGTGGCAGGCGGGCGGGTTCCCGCTGGAGTTCCCGGCCATGGCGCTGGGCGAGACGCTGCTGCGGCCCACGGCCATGCTGTACCGGAACCTGCTGGCCATGGAGTCCGAGGAGCTGATGCGGGCCAACCCGCTGGACGGCGTGGTCCTGCTGTCCGGGTGTGACAAGACCACGCCCGGGCTGCTGATGGCCGCGGCCAGCGTGGACCTGCCCGCGGTGATGGTGACCGGCGGCCCGATGCTCAGCGGCAAGTACCGCGGGGCCGACGTCGGCTCCGGGACCGCGGTGTGGCGGTTCGAGGAAGACCTCGTGGCCGGGCGGATGACCCAGGAGGAATGCGAATTCGCCGAGGGGTGCATGGCCAGGTCCAACGGGCACTGCATGACGATGGGGACGGCGTCCACGATGGCGTCGATGGCCGAGGCGCTCGGCATGCAGCTGCCCTACTCGGCGACCTGGCCCGCGGTGGACTCCCGCCGGTATGAGACCGCGCAGCGGGCCGGCCAGGTGATCGTCGATCTGGTCCGCCGGGACCTGCGGCCTTCGGCCATCATGACCAGGGCGGCGTTCGAGAACGCGATCCGGGTCAACGCGGCCATCGGCGGGTCGACGAACGCGGTCATCCACCTGCTGGCCATCGCCGGGCGGCTGGGCGTGCCGCTGGCCCTCGATGACTTCGACGTGCTGGCCCGGGACGTCCCGACGCTGGTCAACCTGCAGCCGAACGGCCAGTACCTGATGGAGGACTTCTGCTACGCCGGCGGCCTGCCCGCGGTGATGCGGGAGCTGGCCGGCCAGCCTGCTGCACGCCGAGGCGATCACGGTGACCGGGGCCGGGATCGGCGCGAACGTGGCCGCGCCGAGTGCTGGAACCGCGAGGTCATCAAGACCATGGCCGAGCCGCTGCAGCCCGCCGGAACCGGGACCGCAGTGCTGCGCGGCAACCTCGCGCCGGGCGGAGCGGTCATCAAGCAGTCCGCGTCCTCTCCGCACCTGCTCAAGCACCGCGGCCGGGCCCTGGTCTTCGACTCCCCCGCGGACTACTACGCGGTGTCGAACGATCCTGACCTGGACGTTGATGAGGACACCGTGCTGGTCATCCGGTACTGCGGCCCGCGCGGTTACCCCGGCATGCCCGAGGTGGCGAACGTGCCCCTGCCCAGGAAGCTGCTGCTGCGCGGCGTCCGCGACATGGTACGGATCTGCGACGGCCGGATGTCCGGCACGGCCTACGGGACGGTCGTCCTGCATGCCTCACCGGAAGCCGCGGCCGGCGGCCCGCTGGCCCTGGTCCGGACCGGCGACTGGATCACCCTGGACGTCCCGGCCCGACCTTGACCCTCGAGGTGAGCGACGGGGAAATGGCTGACCGCCGCGCCGCCTGGCAGCCGCCCGCGCCGCACGCCAGCGCGGCTACGCGGCTGTACGCGAGCCGTGCTGCAGGCCGATGCGGGCGCCGACTTCGACTTCCTGGTCGGGGCCAGCGGCCACGAGGTGCCGCGCGAATCACACTGACCGCGCAACCCGGCACCAGCCTGGGCCTGGGGCCAGGTAATGTTCTCCCCCTGGTCCCTTTACCAACCATCAGGCAGGGAGCACGTGGAGAACGTCGTCCTCGTGGATGAGACCGGGCTGGCCTGCGGCAGCGCGGCCAAAGCCACCGTCCATCACGCCCAGACACCGCTGCACCTGGCCTTCTCGGCCTATCTGTTCAACGCGGCCGGGCAGTTCCTGCTGACCAGGCGGGCCGAGTCCAAGCACACCTGGCCCGGCGTGTGGACCAACACCTGCTGCGGGCATCCGCTGCCCGGGGAGCCGATTCCCGACAGCGTCCGGCGCAGGCTGCATCAGGAACTGGGGATCAGTGCGGCCGAGCTCGTCTTGGTCCTGCCCGGTTTCCGGTACCAGGCCCGGATGGCCAACGGAGTGCTGGAGAACGAGATCTGCCCGGTCTACGCGGCCTACTCCGATGCGGCACCCGCACCTGACCCGTCCGAAGTGGCCGAGGCCAGGTGGGTGGACTGGGGCGAGTTCTGCGCCGCGGCCCGCCATGGCCAGCAGCCCGTTTCGCCGTGGTGCGCGATGCAGTTGCGGCAGCTCGCCGGTCTCGGGCCGGACCCGCTGGCCTGGGCGCCGGCCGACGTGGCGGCCCTGCCACCGGCTGCCGTTCAGCCCGCCTGACGGCGGAGCTCGCCGCAGTCAGCTTGGTCTGGCCCGGAAAGCCGGAAAATTAACGAATCCGGATAATGGCCTGCCCGGTGCTCCCGCTCGCCGCGCTGCTCTGGCAGACTCCGGATCATGACGGGACTCACGCTCACCGGACTCGAAGGAAAGGTCGCCGTCGTCACCGGCGCCTGCCGTATGCGCTCGATCGGGCGGCCGATCGCCGTGGAGCTGGCCCGGGCCGGCTGCGACGTCGTGCTCACCGGCACCGGGCGCGCACGGGAGCGGTATCCGGACGATGAGAAGGCGGCCGGATGGCGCGACATCGACTCGGTGGCCGAGGAGGTGCAGGCTCTCGGCCGGCGTGTGCTCCCGGTCGTCAGCGACGTATCGGATCCGCGGCGGTCGACCGTCTGCTGGCTGACGTGCTGGGCAACTTCGGCCGGGTCGACATCGTGGTGAACAACGCGGGCGCGGCGCGCGGCGCGGACCGGGTGCCGGTGATCGACCTCGACGTCGACCTCTGGCAGACCGTCATCAACGTGAACCTCAACGGTACGTTCCTCGATGAGCCGCGCCTTCGCACGGGCCATCGTCGAGCAGGGCGACGGCGGGAGCATCGTCAACATCTCCTCGATCGCCGGGAAGATCATTGGGGCCAATGCGGCCGCCTACTCGGCGTCTAAGGCCGGCATCCACTCCCTAACCTGCTCAATGGCTTCCGAGCTCGGTCGTGCCGGGGTCCGTGTCAACGCGATCTGTCCCGGCATCATCGACACGTACCGCATGGACGACATCCCGCGCGGCCAGAATGGGACGACATGGTGGCGCGCACGGTGCCGCTGGGACGATCCGGCTCCGGCGAGGAAATCGCGTGGATGACCCTCTACCTCTGCTCGGATCAGGGCTCCTGGATCACGGGACAGCTCTACAGCGTCGACGGCGGAGCCGTCACCGCCGACTCGGAGCGCGCTGGCGGCAACGGTCAGGCCAGGGTGACCTGACCGTTGCCGCGCTGCGGATCGCCCTGGTGATCTCCGGAGCCGTCTTCAGCGTGTCGTGACCCTGGGGACACCTCAGATCGTAGAGCCGGTCGCCCGCATGGCGCAGAATCATGTCGGCCCGGCGCTGTGCTTCCGGCTGATCCTGCGGAGCGGCAGCGGCTAGGCGCTGCCGCGCGAGCTGCAGCAGGAGATCGTCGCTCACCGGAGCCACCAGGGAGCCGTCTGAGGTGGTGATCTGCAGGCCGTTGCGCGTTCGCCACACTGCTGTGGCCAGCACCCGCCCGCACACGGCACAGATCAGCTGCTGCTCGCGGCCATCTGGGAGAACTCCAGCCGTAGGTTATGCACAGGCCTTTCCGCTGGTCCCCAGGTTATGCGCAGCATCGTTCCCCAGGATCTCCACAATGCTCAGCCAGGGGCCTGGAGGGCAGCAGGCGGATGCCGCGGCTCGATCCGGGGTCAGTCGTCCGGGTAGTGCCGTCCCGGCTTGACGTGGCCGAAGAAGCCCCGCTCTTGATGAGCTCGGCCACGCCGGTCGGGACCATGGCCTCCCAGTCGTCGTGCCTGAGCGCGATCCGGCGAGCACGTCCCGGCTGAAGATCGGCAGGTACTCGGGCCTGTAGTTGTCCAGGGGCACGAAGCTTCCCCGTCCGGCCAGGTAGTCGTACAGGGGCGCAGTTCGTCGTCGACCTGCAAATTGTCGACCGTCTTCAGTTCGTCGTCCGCCGGGTCGGCGCTGCAGCGGATAGATGTAGAGCTTCAGGTCGTTCTTGAACAGCCGCCCGAAGCTCTCGAGGATCCCGCCCTGCAGCTGGGCGTGGTACTTCTCGTCGAAGAGGTCGACCAGGCTCGGGCACGCCCATGACGATGCCGATCCGCTCGGTGGTCCGGTCGGCCAGGTAGGCCGCCAGCCGGTAGTAGTCGAAGTAGTCGGAGATCAGCACGGTCATTGCCGCACGCGGCCGAGCAGGTCGGCCCGGGCCAGGAAGTCCCGCCGGTCGACGTCGTCCCCGCCGGCCAGCAGGTTGCGCATCGTGATCTCGGTCAGGGCGCAGGACCGGCTCGCCGGCCACGGCCGGGTCGGCCTCGAACTTGGCCCGGGCGCATTCGAGCATGTCCATGTTGACGAGCGTCGGTCGGCCGGAAGCTTCCCCGCTCGACCAGGACCGCCTTCTTGCGCAGCACCTCGCTCGGCTGCAGCACCTCGCGGTCGGGGCCGAACATGGCCGCCCCGCTCAGGCCGATCTGGACCAGCTTGAGGGCCATCAGCCGGTTGTCGACGCTGCGGAACTCGATGCCCGCGGAACTGGATCATGTCGATCTCGATGCGGTCGGTGGTCAGCCCGTCGAGCAGGCTCTCGACGAGCTGCTCGGGCTCGTGGTGCTCGAAGAACGCGCCGTAGAGCAGGTTGACCCCGACGATGCCGAGCGCCTCTTGCTGCAGGGCGGCCTCGCTGTCGAGCATCCGCACGTGCAGGACGATCTGGCTCGGCTCGTCGTGCGGGTGGGCCTGGAACTTCACCCCCATCCAGCCGTGGCATTCGTTGCCGCCCCGGTAGCTGCGCGCCACCACCGTGTCGGCGAAGGCGAAGAACGAGCGTGGTGTCGCCCCGCTCGTCGCCCAGCCGGTCGAGGTTGAGGTCGTACTCATGGTCGAGCATGGCCTGGAGCCGGGCCTCGGAGACATAGCGCTCGGCCTCGCCGTAGACGGCGTCGCTGACCGCCATGTCGTAGGCCGACATGGACTTGGCGATCGTGCCGGCGGCCCCGCCGACCCGGAAGAACCAGCGGACCACCTCCTGCCCGGCCCCGATCTCGGCAACCGTCCCGTACCAGCGCGGGTCGAGGTTGATGCGCAGCGCCTTCTGGTGGGTGTCGGTCTGATGTACGCCGACGAGCTCGGTCATCAGTCTTCCCCTGCCTGCTTGTCCCGCCCGCCGGGTAGCAGGCCGGCGCCACTACCGATCGCTCAGATTGTACTAATTACGCCCGGCCGGCCGTGAGCCACGCGCAGGTAAACAGCAGGTTTCGGGCATCACGGTAACGTTCCCGGAACGGTCGGCGCCTAGCGTGCGGTTTCATGAGCTTACGCCTGGGTCCCGCCGGGCCTGGAGGATTGTGCTGACTCCGGTGGCCCTGCTGTCCTCCGCCGCCGCCATGCCCGCTGACCGTGCTGTCGGGCCAGCTGTAGGGGATCGCAGCGGTGATCGGCGCGCCCTGCACGGCGGTCGGGTGGGCGGTGACCCGGCGGCATCCGGGCAACACGGTCGGCTGGCTGTTCCTTATGATCAGCGTCTTCATGTTCCTCAGCACCGCTGGCGGAGACTACGGGTATCTGGTCTACCCGCAGGGGCACCATCTTCCGCTTGCCCGCCTGGGCTGGCCCTGGGCGCATTCTGGGGTCTCAGCCTGACCTGTTCGGGGCCGCGGTCCTGCTGTTTCCCGACGGCACTCTCCCGCCCCGGTTCTGGCGCGGAGCCCTGCGGCTGACTTCACGCTGTTCGCCATGGTGCTGCTGGCCACCTGCGTTGCGATCGGGGTGGCGCTGTCCGCCCGCCCGGTGCGGGTCGACTCCACCGCCGGCCTGACCGCCATCGGTCATTCCACCGGCTGGTACGACTGCCGTCCAGGGACCGCTGACCTCTCGGGGTGTCGCCGTGCTGTCGCTGGTCTTCATCGCCCGGCGGGCGCTGAGCTGGCGGCGTGCCACCGGGGACCGCCGCCAGCTCGAAATGGCTGGCCGGCGGGCCGCCGTGACCATCGTGGCCACGGCCGTGGCCCACCTCGCCTCAGCGATTCCTGGCTGGCCGACCACCCTGCTCGGCGTCGATCGAAAGCCTGGCCTGGTTCGGCGTCGCGGCCCTGCCCGTCTCGATCGGGGTCGCCATCCTGAAGTACCGGCTGTATGAGATCGACCGGATCATCTCCCGCACGCTGGCCTACGCGATCGTGACCGGCCTGCTGGTCGGGGTGTACGCCGGGCTGGTGCTGCTGGCTCAGCAAGGTGCTGCCGGTTTTCTTCGCCGGTGGCGGTGGCCGCGTCCACCCTGGTCGCGGCGGCGCTGTTCAATCCGGTCCGGCGGGGGTGCAGCATACGGTGGACCGCCGGTTCAACCGGGCCCGTTACGACGCTGACCAGACGGTGACGGCGTTCGCGGCCCGGCTGCAGGACGGTGGACCCCGATGCCGTCCGCGCCGACCTGGCCGTGTGGTCCAGGCCGCACTGAAGCCAGCCCACGTGTCGGTGTGGCTGCGGCCTGAGCCGCCGGAATACGCGGAATAACCGGGGCCCGGGCAGCCTTCTGGCTGCCATGAGGGCTATCGGTGTAACGGAATTCGGCGGGCCTGAGGCGCTGCACGTAGTGGAGCTGCCCGACCCGCAGGCGGGCCCCGGGCGAGGCGCGCATCCGGGTGCACGCGGCCGCGGTCAACCCGACGGACACCGGCCTGCGCAGCGGCGCCCGGGCCGCATCGCTGAAGGACATCCCGTCGCCGTACGTGCCGGGCATGGACGCCGCGGGCGTGCTGGACCAGATCGGCCGCAGACGGAGGACGGACCTGCGGCCCGGTGATCACGTAATGGGGATCGTGTGCCGCACGGCCCGCACGGCGGGTACTCCGAGCTCATCGCGGTGCCCGCCGAATCTGTGGCCCGGGTGCCGGCCGGGGCCAGCGACCACGAGGCGGCTACGTGCCCATGAACGGGCTGACCACCGTGCAGGCGCTGGACCTGCTCGGCGCAGCCGGGCCAAGATCTCGCCGTCACCGGCGCGGCCGGGCGCGGTCGGCGGCGATGCGGTGGAGCTGGGGCGGGGCCGGCCTGCGGGTCATCGCGGATGCGTCGGCGCAGGACGAGCAGCTCGTCAAGGACCTGGGGCAGACATCGTGTGCGGCGCGGGGACCGGAGTTCGCCGAGCGGGTGCGGGCGGTGGTTCCCGAGGGGGCGGACGGTCTGTCGATGCCGCCCTGCTGGATCAGCTCGCTCGGCCGGCCGTGCGGGACG